>NZ_JBHVPX010000006.1:0-43557 GCF_042887155.1 Streptomyces sp. NPDC057963 | reverse complement strand
GGGTTTGTGCCCCTCTACGTTATGGTGGGGGGCCCCCCCCCCCGGCCCCCCCCGCACTTCTGTCCGCCCGTGCGCGGCAGATTCTTCACTCCGCGCACAGACAGAACGGGTTTTTCAGCCCGTACACAGACAGAACGGATGTCCCGCAGGGTCCGCGTACACGCGGAAGGTCCGCTTCCGGTCCTCCGCGTCCAGTACGGTCGCACCTCGCGCGAGCACCTCCCGCTCCGCCGCGTCCAGATCCGGCACGGTCAGGTCCAGGTGGAACTGCTGCGAGCCGTCCGTGCCCGGCCACCGCGGCGGTACGTGACCGGGCGCGGCCTGGAACGCGAGGAGCGTGCCCTCGGCCCCGGTCAGCTCCACCCAGCCGTCACCGCCATCCTCGACCTTCCCGCCGAGCAGCCCGGCGTAGAAGCCGGCGAGGGCGGCGGGGTCGGGGCAGTCCAGAACAACGGCACCCAGTGCGGCCACAGCCATGGCATGTCCTCCTTCGAGTCCTTGGAGCTCCTGCGAGCTCCGTCGGTTACCGCTATACCGTCTCAACCGGTAACCGTGACTGCATGCTGCCCCATCGGAGGTAACGTCGCAACCATGAATGGGAAGGATTCCGCGCCCGGTGGACTCGCCCTGATCGAAGCCCTGGTCAACACACTGGACGTCGAGACCGGTGCGGACACTCTCGACACCGCGGACGGGCGCGCCGCCTTCGGTCTCGCCGAGCCGGACATTCCGGACGCCCGCGTCCTGCGCGAGGCGCTCCGTACCGCCTGCCTCGCCCACGCCGGTCATCGCCCGCCGGACGGCTCCGCGGCGCCCCCGCTCGACCGGCTCCTCGCCGACGCCCCCCTGCGCGTCACCGTGGACGCGGCGGGTGCCGCCGCACTGCGGCCCGCCGCCGAACCGGCCGGGCTGACCGTCCGTGTCGCGGCAGCCATCGCCACCGCGGCGGCCGACGGCACCTGGCTCCGGCTCAAGGCGTGCGAAGCCGAGGACTGCCGATGGGTGTATTACGACCGCAGCCCGGCGGGGCGCCGCCGCTGGTGCTCCATGTCGGTGTGCGGCGCCCGCGCCAAGATGCGCACCTACCGCGCGAAGAGCGCGGAGAGCGCGGAGAGCGCGGAAAGTGTGAAGAGCGCGGAGAGCGCGGAAAGTGTGAAGAGCGCGGAGAGCGCGGAAAGTGTGAAGAGGGCCTGAGGGCGTCCACGGCCCCGGACGCGTCAGGCCTTCGGGCGTCCCATCGCCCGGTACGTCCAGCCGGCCCCGCGCCACAGCCCGCTGTCGAGCGCGTTGCGGCCGTCCAGGATGATCCGGCGCGCGGCGACCTCGCCCAGCGCCACCGGGTCCAGCTCGCGGAACTCCCGCCACTCCGTCAGGTGCAGCACCACATCCGCGCCGCGCACCGCGTCCAGCGCCGAGTCCGCGTAGCCGAGGGTGGGGAAGAGCCGCCGGGCGTTGTCCATGCCCTTCGGGTCGAAGACGGTGACCTGGCCGCCCTGCAGATGGATCTGCCCGGCCACGTTGAGCGCAGGCGAGTCCCGTACGTCGTCCGAGTCCGGCTTGAACGTCGCGCCCAGCACCGCCACCCGCCTGCCGAGGAACGAATCGCCGCCCACGGCCTCTCGGGCCAGTTCCACCATGTGGCCGCGGCGCCGCATGTTGATGGAGTCGACCTCGCGGAGGAAGGTCAGTGCCTGGTCCGCGCCCAGCTCACCGGCGCGCGCCATGAAGGCCCTGATGTCCTTGGGGAGGCAGCCGCCGCCGAAGCCGATCCCGGCGCGCAGGAACTTGGACCCGATCCGCTCGTCGTGGCCGATCGCCTCGGCCAGCTTCTTCACATCGCCGTCGGCGGCCTCGCAGACCTCCGCCATGGCGTTGATGAACGAGATCTTCGTGGCCAGGAAGGAATTGGCCGCGGTCTTCACCAGTTCGGCGGTCGGGAAGTCCGTCACCACGAACGGCGAACCCTCGGCGACCGGCACCGCGTACACCTCGCGCAGCAGCTTCTCGGCCCGCTCGCTCGTCACACCGACGACGATCCGGTCCGGGTGCAGGGTGTCCTTCACGGCGAAGCCCTCGCGCAGGAACTCCGGGTTCCAGGCCAGCTCCGCGTCCGCCCCCACCGGCGCCAGCTCCGCCAGCCGCGCCGCGAGCCGGGCTGCCGAGCCCACCGGCACGGTCGACTTCCCGACGACCAGAGCGGGCCGGGTCAGATGCGGTGCCAGCGACTCGAAGGCGCTGTCGACGTAGCTCATGTCGCAGGCGTACTCGCCGTGCTTCTGCGGGGTGTTCACGCAGACGAAGTGCACATCGCCGAAGGCCGCCACCTCTTCCCACGAGGTGGTGAACCGCAGCCGCCCGGTGGCGCCCTCGATGCCGTCCACGTGCTTGCGGAGCAGTTCCTCCAGGCCCGGCTCGTACATCGGGACCCGGCCCGCGCCCAGCATCTCGATCTTCTCTGGCACGATGTCGAGGCCGAGCACTTCGAAGCCCAGTTCCGCCATGGCCGCGGCGTGGGTGGCGCCGAGGTAGCCGGTGCCGATCACAGTGATCCTGAGGGCCATGGGTGCTCCTGGGAGATGCGGACAGACGTGCGGTGAACGAGCATAGTCGTGCCCTCGGAAGCCCGGTTTCCGGCTGCCTGCGCAGCTTCTCCCACCCCTGTCGCCAAGCTCACGCACGCAGTGCATAGGCCATTGCGGGAGCCGGGCCCTAAAATTGGGTTACTTAACGGTAGTTAGCTTCTTTGGGGAGTGAGCGTCTTGGCGGGTTCGACCGATTTCGACCTGTACCGTCCGGCCGAGGAGCACGAGATGCTCCGCGAGACGGTGCGTGCGCTCGCCGAGGCGAAGATCGCCCCGCACGCGGCAGCGGTCGACGAGGAGGCGCGCTTCCCGCAGGAGGCGCTGGACGCCCTGACCGCCGCCGACCTGCACGCGGTGCACGTACCGGAGGAGTACGGCGGCGCGGGCGCCGACGCCCTTGCCACGGTCGTCGTGATCGAGGAGGTGGCCCGTGTCTGCGCCTCCTCCTCCCTCATCCCGGCCGTGAACAAGCTCGGCTCGCTCCCGGTGATCCTCTCCGGCTCCGAGGAGCTGAAGAAGAAGTACCTGGGCCCGCTCGCCAAGGGCGACGGCATGTTCTCGTACTGTCTCTCCGAGCCCGACGCGGGTTCCGACGCGGCGGGCATGAAGACCCGGGCCGTGCGCGACGGCGACTTCTGGGTGCTCAACGGCGTGAAGCGCTGGATCACCAACGCGGGCGTCTCGGAGTACTACACGGTCATGGCCGTCACCGACCCGACCAAGCGCTCCAAGGGCATCTCGGCGTTCGTAGTCGAGAAGTCGGACGAGGGCGTCTCCTTCGGCGCCCCGGAGAAGAAGCTCGGCATCAAGGGCTCTCCGACCCGCGAGGTCTACTTCGACAACGTCCGTATCCCCGCCGACCGCATCATCGGTGAGGAGGGCACCGGCTTCGCCACCGCGATGAAGACCCTGGACCACACCCGCATCACCATCGCGGCCCAGGCCCTCGGCATCGCTCAGGGCGCCCTCGACTACGCCAAGGGCTACGTCAAGGAGCGCAAGCAGTTCGGCAAGCCGATCGCCGACTTCCAGGGCATCCAGTTCATGCTCGCCGACATGGCCATGAAGCTGGAGGCGGCCCGCCAGCTCACCTACTCGGCCGCCGCCAAGTCCGAGCGCCTCGACAGCGACCTCACCTTCTTCGGCGCCGCGGCCAAGTGCTTCGCCTCCGACGTCGCGATGGAGATCACCACCGACGCGGTCCAGTTGCTCGGCGGCTACGGCTACACACGGGACTACCCGGTGGAGCGGATGATGCGCGACGCGAAGATCACGCAGATCTACGAGGGCACGAACCAGGTCCAGCGCATTGTGATGGCACGGAACCTGCCGTAGCAGGGTTTTCGCAGGTCAGCGCCCAGGGTGGGTGCTGACCTGCACGCAAGTGCACGAACGGCCACACCCCTCCACGAGGGCGGCCCGCACTGCGGTCGCGTACTCGCAGGGAACCGTGGGGACACATCACGTCAGTGCTGCGACCGGGAAGGTCCACCGGGTCGCGGGTTTCCGCGACCCGGTGGAGCGGCCGTGGGACGAGGCCGATCTCGGCCCGGACGGTCTTGCGCGGGACGGTCTTGCGCGGGACGGGTCCGACGGCGATGTCCCAGCGGTCGGCGAGTGCCTCGACGATCAGCGGACCGCGTCCACTCTCCGTGTGCCGGTCGGGGGCGGACCCGGCCTGCTCCGCCCTCCCGCAGCAGCACCCCTCCTGCGCAACGTGACACTCAGGCTCCCACGTGTCACGTTCGCGGTGAGAATTGCCTTCTCCAGGTCGGCGACCCCCGCGTTGTGCAACGTGACACTGGCCCCACGACCTGTCACGTTCGCGGTGAGACCTGCCTTCTCCAGGTCGGCGATCCCCGTGTCGTGCAACGTGACACTGGCCCCACGACCTGTCACGTTCGCGGTGAGACCTGCCTTCTCCAGGTCGGCGATCCCCGTGTCTTTCCAACGTGACACTGGCCCCACCACCTGTCACGTTCGCACCGACACCTACCTCTCCTCCGCCGGCCATCCCCACGCCGTGCGTGGCCGGGGACGCTCCTGCCGCGCTCGGCGCAGAGGAGCTCGTTTGTGGGGCAGCGTTGCAGGCCGCGGAACCGTTCCAGTGCCCGCAGTGCGGAATTGGGTGTCGACCGGCAGCCCGGACAGGGCCGCGCAGCGGGCAGTGCCACCACTTCCCGGCACGTCAAGCAGCCCACCCCGCCCGCGTACGACGGCTCGTGTCAGCCCTCCTCGTCCTCGCCGTCGAAGCGGTCAAGGGCCGCCTCCGTGCGGGCACGGAACAACGCGGTCCGGCGATCGTCACGGAGGATGATCTCGTCGTGCGCGTACCAGCGTGAGCCCGGCTGCTGGCCGGTCGGGTATTCCGGGAACGGCAGGCGCTGGAAGGTGCCGGTGATGTCCTCGGGCAGGCCGGTGTCGCCGAGGGGTACCCATCCCATCAGGTCTTCATCGGCGCACAGGGCCTCGGAAAGCACGATCTCGATGAACGCGACGCTGACCCGGCCCAGCCACGCGGTCCAGTCATCGGCGGTGGGCCGGACGAGATCGGCGCGGGCCACGACAGGCGGGTCGTCCTGGTCGAGGTCCGTGACGCGTATTCCCCAATAGGCGCAGGACTGGTTCTCGACACGGAAGACCAGCACGCCGCGGTCCTCATCGAGGTAGAGGTCCTGCGGGGCGAGCAATGCATCGTGATTGTCCGTCAGGTCCACGCGTTGCCCGAGTAGTTGGTATGCCTCGCGCAGCGCTGCGGGCAGAGGCAGGCCGATCCGGGTCTGGGCCGCGTCGAGTTCGGCGGGGGTGCAGCCGTCGGTCCCGGTGAGGGGCCGTTGGCCCCAGTCGCGGGCGAAGGCGCGGATGAAGCGCCATGCCGCCCGTCTGTCGGGGTGCTCGCCGACGGCCGCGCTCAGCGCATCGAGGTCGAGCGCGAGGCCCGGGGGCTGTGACTCCTGTGCCATGCGTGTGACTATAGGCACCGCCGCCGACAAGGTTCCGCGCCCTCCTCCCTGTTGCTCGATGGGCCGGCCCTCGCTGCGTCCGCTCCAGGGGTGCGCGCTCCAGGGAAACGTGTTCCCGCATTCCCCGCACCTTCCTGCCGTGACCTCGGCACACTGGGTGCATGAGCGATCACTATCAGGCACCGTCGGATCACCTCGTCATCAACGTGCAGCACCGGGACGACCCGGTGTCCCTGGTCACCGAGGCGGACGCGTTCGCCTCGTCCCGGGCGTACGGGAAGATCGTGGTCCGCGGGCCGCTCTTCGGTATCGCCGAGCAGCGCCGGGGCGAGCGGCCGCGGTGGCGGCTGCTGACCGGCATGGACACCGGATATCCGCAGGACGCGCGCGACGAGCTGAACTCCCATCTCTGGTTCAAGGCCAAGGACGACACGGACGACCCCCGCGAGCGGCGCGTCCTGCTGGACGCGGTGGCCCGGCTGGAGACCGAGCCGCTGAATGAACTGACCGTCGGTGATACGCGCTACTGCGTCGTGCGCGCCGACGAGTTCGCCCGGACCGGCGGGGGGCGTCTGGAGCCGCCCAGGCCCACGGACGTCGACTCGGAGGGCTGGGACGTCCAGGACCGCACGCCCTCGACCACCAAGGGCTTCGTCGTCGACCACGCGGCGGCGGTGGGGCTGACGGAGGGCCTGGACCGGGTGGGCCTGCTGCCGCTCTCGTACACCTCGGAGCGCTTCCCGCCCGACGTACTGGCGGATTCGCAACGGGCGTTGCGGACCCATCCCGGCGTGGTGCTGCTGCCGGTCGTCTACCGGGTGATGGAGCGCAAGGAGAAGTCCTGGTCGATGGCGTCGAGCCAGCACCCCACCCCGCAGGCCGCCCGGCGCTCACTGGCCCGCTACCTGAAGGAGGTCGTGCCGCTGCTCGGTGAGGTGGACGAGGAGGAGGCCGCCGTGTACGCGCGGGCGGCGGAGGCGTTCACGCGGCGACTGCGGCCCAACGAGCTGAACGTACGGGGGCGTTGCTTCGAGATCGTCCGGATCGAGCGCATGATGCGCATCGGGCCCGCGGGCCCGGAGGGTCCACGGCGTTCGGACACCGACATCGAGGAGCCCATGCAGATCCACCCCGCGATGGACGAGTGGGGCAACGTCCGTTCCAACGCATAGCGGCGGGCCGGCATCCGGCCGGTCGTGCTTCCGGCGCCGACCCCGGCATGGTGGAGCCGACCCGGCGCGCCGCACCCGGGGCCGACGTCCGGTGCGGCACGCTTCCACAACTGGACGAGGACGGCGGGCTCGACGCCGTCGTGGCGAACTTCGTGCTCAATCACGTCGGCCGTCCGCTGGACGCCCTGGCCGAGCTGAGCCGAGACCGCGCGGCCGGGCCGGGTTTCCCGGGGCCGCCGCACGGAAAGCGGGGCCCGGACGGCGAACCGTCCCGGCCCCGCTCCGTGTCTGCCGTCAGTTGCCGGAGACGGTGACCTTCTCGTCGTTGTTGAGCTGGTCCACCAACTGCTTGACCTTGGCCTTGTCCCAGACCAGATTGCCGCCGGTGGAGCCCGAGATCGGCATGTTCATCGATGTGCCGTCGCCGCCCGTGACGCCCTTCATGGCGAAGAACATCTGCCCCAGGGACCAGAGCGACATGTCCTTGTCCACGATCAGGGTGTCCAGACCGGCGCCCATCGTCGGGTAGAACTTGAACGGGTTGAGGATCGTGGAGGGCGTCGCCGTCTGGCTCGCCAGCGCCGCGAGGAACTTCTGCTGGTTCTTCGTACGGGCCAGGTCCGACTCGGCGAACGCGTACCGGGTGCGGACGAAGGCCAGCGACTGCTCGCCGTTCAGCGTCTGCGTGCCCGCCTTGAAGTCGGCGCCGGACTTCTTGTCCTTGAACCCCTTGGGGATGTCCAGCTCCACCCCGCCGATCGCGTCCACGATCTTGGCGAAGCCGCCGAAGCCGATCTCGACGTAGTGGTCGATGTGCAGCCCGGTGTTGAACTCGACGGTGCGGACCAGCAGTTCGGGCCCGTCCATGGCGTACGCGGCGTTCAGCTTGGTGAAGCGGCCGCGGGCCGGGTAGAGCTTGCCGGAGTCGGAGCCCTTGAACGAGGGGATCTCGACGTTCGAGTCACGGGGCAGGGAGACGAGCGTCGGCCCGTTCGACCCGTCGTGCAGGATCATCATCGAGTCGGTCCGCTTGCCCTCGGCGGAGCCCGTGTGGAGCTTCTTCTTGTCCTCGGCGGTCATGCCCTGGCGGCTGTCGGAGCCGACGATCAGGTAGTTGGTGCCGTCGCCGGCCTTCGGCCGCTCGATGACCTTGGAGAGGTCCACCTCGCGCTTGAGTTTGGAGTCGGCCCAGAAGTACGTGCCGATGGAGACCGCGAGCACCACGACGACCAGGGACAGCGCGCCTATCTTGATCCGGCGGCGCCAGTCGGGCGCCGGACGCCCCTGGACGTAACCGCCGTCACCCCGGCCGCCGCCACCGTGGCCGCTGCCCCCGCCGCCGTAGACCTGGCCCGTGTTGTATCCGCTGCCGTACTGGCCGCCGTCGTGGCCGCCGGAGTACTGCGCAGACTCCGGCATGCGCTGCCGGGGCGGTGCGGGGCGCTGCTGCGGCGGCGCCGGGCGCCGCTGGACGTGCCGCATCGCGCGGGCGCTCTCGGGCCGGTCGCTGTCGCTGCCCTGCCCGTAGCGATTGCCGCTGCGGTTGTCGTCGGTCCAGCCCTCGGGCCTATCGTTCATGCGATCCAGTGTGCAGGCCGGGTGCCCTGCTATTACAGGGTGTACGGGAAATCGCATCAGGGCTGTTGCGAAGCTGATGCATTGCCGTCGGCCGGAAGCCCCCGCATAAGGTGGACGGTATGACAGATCAGGCCCCGCGCCCGGAGGGCGACCTTCCGGGCAAACCGACCGCCGCTTCCCGGACCACCCTCAGCCACATCATGACCGGCAGCGACACCAATCTGCTGGGTACCGTGCACGGTGGCGTGATCATGAAACTGGTCGACGACGCGGCGGGCGCCGTGGCGGGCCGGCACTCCGGCGGACCCGCGGTGACGGCCTCGATGGACGAGATGGTCTTCCTGGAGCCGGTCCGCGTGGGTGACCTTGTTCACGTCCGCGCCCAGGTGAACTGGACCGGCCGCTCCTCGATGGAGGTCGGCGTCCGGGTCATGGCGGAGCGATGGAACGAATCCACCCCCGCCCAGCAGGTCGGCAGCGCGTACCTCGTGTTCGCCGCGGTCGACGCGGACGGCAAGCCGCGTCCCGTACCGCAGGTGATCCCGGAGACGGAGCGCGACAAGCGGCGCTACCAGGAGGCGCAGATCCGCCGCACCCACCGCCTCGCCCGGCGCCGCGCGATCAAGGAACTGCGCGAGAAGCGCGTGGCGGACGGCATCGACGTCGGCTGAGCGCGGCCCGGCCACGACCACGGACCCGGCCACGGACCCGGTCACGGGCGATCGCGGGCGCGGGCACAGGCGGTCACGCGCGATGGCGGGCGGTCACGGGCACGCCACCTGGTCGCCCGTGACCGCGTCGAACTCGCCCCGGCTCGTCTCCTTGCCCTGTACCTGCCGCACCTGCTCGAAGTCCGTGCCCGCCGTCACCCTCATCGTGGCGCCCTGCCCCCGCACCGCCCGCAGTTCGGCCCCCGGCAACGCGCCCGCCAGGGACTTCGCGGACTGGTCCCAGCGGGGGTCGTAGCTGATCAGCGTGTGCCGGAGATCGCGCGGCTCCCCGTTCATGGGGGCCCGCGTGGTGTCGAAACCGGTGGTACGCAGTGCGTCGTCGACCGTCTTGCCGAGCCCGTCCTTCGGGGTCCCGTTGTAGACCTGGACCCGGATCTGCTGCGGGGCGACATCGACCTGCACGGCCTTGGGCCGGCCGGCCCGCACCGGGGCGAGCGGCTTGTCGTCGCGCAGCGCCTGGAAGAGTTTCTTCGACTTCTTCTCGTCCCACTTGACCGTGGAACCGATGCCCTTGACCGGGTAGGCGACGTTCCCCAGCGGCACGGAGGCGAACTCGGACGAGGCGGGGGAGAAGCCGCGCATCGCCTGGCCGAGCTCCAGCATCTGCTCCGTACCGAACCCCTTGTCGGCCCGGACCGAGCTCAGCGTCGTCGAGGCGACGTCCTGGAACTTCACCGGGTTCAGCAGCACACCGCTGCGGGTCATCTGCTTGATCAGTGAGGCGAGGAACTTCTGCTGGCGCTGCATCCGGCCGAGGTCGGCGGCCCCGTCGATGTGCCGGGAGCGTACGTACTGGAGCGCCTGCCCGCCGTCCAGGTCATGGGGGCCCGCGGCGAGGTCGAGACCGGTGTACGAGTCCTTCAACGGCCGGGCCGTGCAGATCTGCACCCCGCCCAGGGTGTCCACCGTCTTCATGAAGCTGGTGAAGTCGACCTCCAGGTAGTGGTCGATCTTGACGCCCGTCATGTGCTCGACGGTCCGCACGGTGAGTCCGGGCCCGCCCTCGGCGTAGGCGGCGTTCAGCTTCACCGCGTGCGCGGAGTGCGTCTCGCCCGTGTTCCGGTCCTTGTGCTCGGGAACCTCGGCGTAGCTGTCACGCGGCAGCGAGACGACGCTCGCACGCTCCTTGTCCGCCGACAGATGCACCAGCATGACCGTGTCGGTGCAGTTGCACGGCGCACCGCCCAGCCGGTACTTCTCCTTCTCCTCCTGGGTGATCCGGTCGCGGCCGTCGGTGCCGACGAGCAGCAGATTCATGCCGTGGCCGCCCCGGGGCCGGTTCTTCATGTCCTTGAACGGGTCGACCCGGTTGATCCCGGTCTCCAGGCTGGTCACCACCGCGTGACCGATCCCGCCGGCCCCGAGCACCAGCACGGAGATGCCGGTCACCACCCGCATGCCCCAGTGCGGCCGCTCGTCCTGCCTTCTGGACCTTCGCTGCGGCGGAACTGCGCGCGAGCGCGGTGAACGGGGGGAGGGGCGCGGCGTGGGCACGGGGGGAACCTCCGCGGTGCAAGGGGGACCGTTCGCACAGTAGGTCCATACGATCTGCACTCCGGTGAACGACCCGGCGGCGCGCGCCGGTGTCCCCCATTCGCGGTAACGTGGCGGCCGAATAACGCCGCCTGGTGGGGTGCGAACCCCCGGCGCCCCCGAGGACCACCCGAGGACCACCATGTCTGCCGCGCAGCACCCCGCCGTCTCCGTGATCATGCCGGTGCTCAATGAGGAACGTCATCTCAGGAACTCCGTCCGGCACATCCTGGAGCAGGAGTACGCCGGTGAGATGGAGGTGGTGATCGCGCTGGGTCCCTCCACGGACCGTACGGACGAGATCGCCGCGGAGCTGGTGCGCGAGGACCCCCGGGTGCACACCGTCCCGAACCCGACCGGCCGCACCCCGGCCGCCCTCAACGCCGCGATCAAGGCCTCCCGCCACCCCATAGTCGTGCGGGTCGACGGCCACGGCATGCTCTCGCCGAACTACATCGCGACGGCCGTCCGCCTCCTGGAGGAGACGGGCGCACAGAACGTCGGCGGCATCATGCACGCCGAGGGCGAGAACGCCTGGGAGGACGCCGTGGCCGCGGCCATGACGTCAAAGATCGGCGTCGGCAACGCGGCCTTCCACACGGGCGGCCAGGCGGGTCCGGCGGAGACGGTGTATCTCGGCGTCTTCCGCCGCGAGGCCCTGGAGAAGGCCGACGGCTACAACGTGGAGTTCATCCGGGCCCAGGACTGGGAGCTGAACTTCCGCATCCGCGAGGCGGGCGGTCTGATCTGGTTCTCGCCCGAGCTGAAGGTGCAGTACCGGCCCCGGCCCTCGGTCGGGGCGCTCGCCAAGCAGTACAAGGACTACGGCCGCTGGCGGCACGTCGTCGCCCGCTACCACTCCGGCTCGATCAACCTGCGCTACCTGGCGCCGCCGACCGCCGTCTGCGCGATCGCGGCGGGCATCGTGGCCGGTGCGGTCGTCACCCCGTGGGCGTTCGCCGTCCCCGCCGGGTACGTCGCGGCGATCGTCGCCGGCTCCTTCCCGGCGGGCAGGGGCCTCTCGCTGAAGGCGCGGGCGCAGATCCCGGTGGCCCTCGCGACGATGCACATGTCGTGGGGGTACGGCTTCCTGACCAGCCCGCGCTCGCTGGCGAAGAAGGTCATCGCCAGCCGGCGCCCGGCCGTCACGGTGTAGCAGCCGGCACAGCACGGTGTAGCAGCCGGCACGGCACGTTGCGGGGGCCCTCCGGTGTACCGGAAGGCCCCCCGCAACGTGCCGTGCCCGGTTCGGTGCTACCAGCCGAACCCCGGCTGGATGTCCATGCAGGCCGTTTCGTCGTCGCCGTTCAGGGCGCGTGCGCTCTCCGGAGTCTTCTCCGCGGCGCTCGGAGCGGGATAGTCCCCGCTCTCGCGCCAGTCGGCCCCCACGGTCAGCGTGATGCCGGAGACCGCGGTCGACTTCTTCACCGCCGACAGCGGGATGCCGAGCGCCTTGGCGACGGCCTGGGCATTGCCCTGCATGTCCACACTGGGGAAGAGCACCCCGGTCCGTGCCACCGCTTCGGTGTTCTGCGCGTCGACCGAGGCGCGGGTGAAGCCCTTCCCCGCGAGCAGCTCCTTGACCGCCGAGGCGCGGCCCTTGACCGGGTACGCGGTGCCGGTGCGGGTCCCGTTGCGGACGCTGACCGGGATCTCGGCCACGGGTGCCGTGGGCTTCTTGGCGACCGGGGCCTTGCGCTTGGACGCCTTGCCGTCGAGCGGGACGTCGTCGCGGACCATCTGGAAGAGCTGCTCTGCCTCGCCGGGCTTGGGGAGGACTCGCTCCCGGTTCACGCCCGTCCCGTAGACGTTCGGCATCGTCGTCATGGTGATGCGCTTGGTGGGCGCCTTCTTGAGCTCCTCCGCGAGGTCGTACAGCTTCTTGACCGTGTCGAGGTCCTTGTCGACCGTCAGCGCGTCGGTCGCCGCCTCGGCGAGACCCATCAGCTTGCCGGGGTCCGTGAGCTTGGTGCCCTTGCGCAGCTCACGGACCATCGAGTTCATGTACATGTGCTGGGCATGGGTGCGGCCGAGGTCGGTGCCGTCCTCGAAGCCGTAGCGGGTGCGCAGCCACTGGAGGGCCTGCTTGCCCTTGACCTTCGTGGTGCCCTTCTCCAGCTTCAGCCCGGAGCCCTTGCCCGCGCTCGTGTGGGAGTAGACATTGCCCTTGACGCAGACCGGGACGCCACCGATCGCGTCGGCCATCGAGACCACACCGGAGAAGTCGATCATCATGAAGTGGTCGATGGTGATGCCGGTGAGCTCGTACCAGGCGGCCACGGAGCATCCGGGGCCGCCGCGGCCGAGCGTCTCGTTGGTCATCTCCAGGCCCGTGGTGGCGGGGTAGACGTGCTTCGTCTTCGGATCGGTGCACTTCGGGATCTTCAGCAGCGTGTCGCGCGGCATGCTGATCACCGACATGTTGCTGCGGTCCGCGGAGAGATGGAGCAGCATCTGCACATCCGCGAGGGGCGGTGCACCGAAGGTGTCCTTGGCCCCGCCGAGCTTCTGGTTCGCCTTGGAGTCCCGCGCGTCCGAACCGATGAGCAGGATGTTCAGCGGGGTCTGACCGGCGGCGTTGGCCTTGTGGTCGGCCATCTTCTTGTCGCCGAGCGTCAGGTCCGCCTTCTTGAGGTTCCCGTTGAGGTGCTCGTAGTAGAGGTATCCGGCGGCGGCGCCGCCGACTATGACGAGCGAGACGACCGAGGCGACCCAGCGCAGCACGCGGCGCTTGCGCGTCTTGCCGTGCCGCTTCGCCCCGCCCTGCCCGGGGCCGCCGTCCGCCGCCCCGCCCTGCCCGTGGCCGCCGTCCGCCGCCGCGGCCGGACCGCCGTCGGCACCGGAGTCCGGACCCTTCTCCGGCGCGTCCTCGTAGAGGCCGTCGTCCCAGCCGAGTTGGCCGGCATGCCGGACGCGTGGTCGCGTCCCCTCCCCGGGCGTACTGCTCCGTCCCACCAGGACCCCCCTGTTGCTCAGACTCGTGGTTTGGCGCAGTGACCCGGTGTCACTTGGCGCACTCTGCCTTGTCGGCGTTTGCTTGCTGGATGTCGGCCGGCACCTTGGCCGGCCCGGTGATGGGAGTGCCCGCGCCCTTGAAGTCGTCCCCCAGGGTCAGGACCATCGCCTGGAGCCCTTCGGCGTCTGCGGTGCCCTGCTTCATGGCCGAGCCGGGCAGGCCCATCATGGCGGCCAGCGCACGGGCCTGGTCCGCCTGGTTCGGCGCGTACTCCAGCGTCGTCTTCGCGGCCTTCGCCGGGGCGTTGGCCTTGTTGGTGGACTTGAGCACACCCTGCTCGTTCTGGAGCCAGGTGACCGTCGCCTGCGCGGCTCCCGGGACCTTGCCGCCGTTGTACACATCGACGCGTACGTCGCCCGCGGCGGCCTTGGAGCCCTTGAGGAGCGCGTCCTGCTTGCCCTTCGCGGCCTTCTTCTTTGACTTCACCTCGGTCAGCGAGGTGTCGTCGCGCATCATGGCGAACAGCTGGTCGGACTTGGCCGGGTTCAGTACGACGGTGACCGGTGTCTTCTCGGCCGGGTTGTCGAGCACCGGCACCGTGGCGAAGGTGATGTTCTTGGTGTTGACCTTGCTGAGCTCCTGGGCCAGCGAGGCCAGCTTCTTCCCCGTGCCGATGCCGGTGTCGACGGTGAGTGCCTTGGTCGCCGCGTCCGCCAGCTTGTAGAGCTTGGTCGGGCTGGTCAGGGTGGAGTCGGACTGCATCTGCCGGATCATCGAGGCGATGAACTGCTGCTGGACCTTGATCCGGTCCAGGTCGCCATGGTTGCCGAAGCTGTGCCGGGTCCGTACGAACGCCAGGGCCTCCTCGCCCTGGATCCGGTGCTTGCCCTCCGGCAGGTCCAGGTGCGAGTCCGGGTCTTTGACCGGCTTGGCCAGGCAGATCTCGACCCCGCCGACCGCGGTGGACAGCTCCTTGACGGCGTTGAAGTCGACCATCATGAAGTGGTCGACCTTCAGGCCGGTGATCTCCTTGACCGTTTCCATGGTGCAGCCGGCGTTGCGGTCCTCCTGGCCGAGGCTCTGGTTGAAGCGGACGTTCTGCGTGCCCGGGACGACCTTCTCCGAGCCGTCCGGCTGCTTGACCTTGCACTCCGGGATGTCGGTGATCAGGTCGCGGGGGATGCTCAGCGCCGTCGCGTTGGTGCGGTCCTCGGAGACGTGGAAGAGGATGTTGGTGTCGGCGTGGCCGACGCTCCCCTTGTCGCCGTAGCCCTCGTTGCCCTTGCCGGTGCGCTTGTCGGTGCCGATGATCAGGATGTTGATCGGGGCGTCGTTGTCGAAGACGTTCTTGTTGCCGGCCCCGCCCACGTCGACCGTGTTCAGGTTGCCGTTGAAGTGCTGGTACAGCGCGTACCCACCCACCGACAGGCCGACCAGGACGAAGGCCATCGTGCCGCCGGTCCACAGCAGCGCCTTCTTGCGGCGCGCCTTGGGGGCCTTGCGGCTGCGGCGGCCCGCCGTCTCGCCACCGGAACTCTCCTGACCGCGCGGGCCATTGGCCGAACGGCGGCCGCGCTGCCCCGGCACCTCGCCGCGGCGACCGGACCCGCGTCCGTCAGGGGACTGGTCCCGGCGCTCGCCACCGCCGTCACGATTCGTGTTTCCGTGTTCGCCGTCACCGTCGCCGACCGGTTCTCTGCGACGGGGGATACGCGGGCCCGATGCCTGGGAAGCACCGGCCGAATCCCCTCCGGAATTATTCAGTCGCAGTTCGTAATCGCCGGTGTGCGGGTTGAGGACCCACTGGTCTGCGGGGTCGAATTCATCCGCCCGCCCACGGCTTTGCGCATCCACGGTTGCTTGGGTCCTCCGTCGGTGCCACGCGAGGCGCCTCCCCCGGTCAGGCGCTCGATCTTTCGCTCCAGAAGTGCGCGGCCTGGCGGCCGACAGCACCGGATCGCGTCACACTATCGGCCCGGTTCCGAGTCGGGCGACGAGCGTGACAAATTCCACGGTCCTTACAACTGGTCATTCTGCTCAATACACGCCGATCACCGGCTTCTGCTTGGGAATTGCTTTACTGCTTGCACAGGTCCGCCGCCGCGTTGTTGCCCGAATAGGTCGGTGTGGGACTCGGGCCGGAGGCCCCCGGCGTATCGGCCGAGGCATTGTTTTTCCCGTCGTTCTTCCCACTGCCGTCCCCGTTGTCGTCCCCGTCGCCCCGGTCGCCCTTGAGCCGGTCCGCGGGGACCACGGCGACGGGGGTGTCGTCGCGCAACCGCTTGAAGAGCCGGTTCGCATCGGGCTGGACCAGTTCGTCCCGGTTCGGGTCGGCGGTGTACGGCTGCCGGGGCACGGTCAGGAACTGCACCTTGTCGGTCGGTACGTCGCGCAGGCCGCGCACCAGCTCGTACAGGTCCTTGAGGCTGTCCAGACCCGGGTCCGTGGTCAGCGCCTTGGTCGCCGCGTCCAGCACCGGGTAGAGACGGGTCGGATTGAGCAGGACGCCGTTGCTCTGCACCTTGTTGACCAGCGCGCCCAGGAACTGCTGCTGGCGGTCCATCCGTTCGGTGTCGCTGCCGTTGCCGATGGACTTGCGGGCGCGTACGTACCCCAGTGCCTGTTCGCCGTTGAGCTTGTGGCGCCCGGCGGGGAGCTTGAGGTGGGCGTCGGGGTCGTCCACCGGCTTCTTGAGGCAGACCTCGACCCCGTGCACGGCGTCGACCATGTCCTTGAAGCCGTTGAAGTCGACGACCATCTGGTGGTCGATCCGGACGCCGGTGAGCTTCTCGACCGTACGGGTCGTGCAGGCGGTGCTGCCGAACTCGAAGGCCCAGTTGAACTGGGCGAATTGTTTCTTCGTGGCCGTACCGTCCGCCTTGTGGCAGGCCGGGATCCACACCATCAGGTCGCGTGGCAGGGACACCGCGGTGGCGCTCTTCCGGTCCGCGGCGAGGTGGAGCAGGATCGTGGTGTCCGAACGCTGGCTGCCGCCGTCGTCACGCCCGTACTCGCGGTTGTGGCCGGCCCGGCTGTCGGAGCCGATGAGCAGGATGTTCTCCGCGTCGTGCACCACGGAGGCGGGCCGCTCCCGCTCGTACACCTTGAGTTCGGCGGCCGCCGAGGTGTCGGTCCGGATGTTGCCTTCGAGCTTCCGGTACAGCCACCAGCCGCCGCCCGCCGCGACCAGGACGACGAGCGAGACGCCGAGCGCGGCCCAGCGCAGCCAGTGGTGCCGGTGCCCGGCGAGGGGCTCCGGACCGGCGCCGGAACCGTCCCCGGTCCGCGCCCTGTCCTCGCCCGCGGCCGAGTCGTCGGAGTCGTCCGGCGGGCCGGCGCTTTCGCTCACGTCTGCGTCCATCCTTCACGTTCGGCGGCGCGCTGGGCCGCCGGTCGCAGGAGTAGACGGCTGAACCTCACGCTTGGTTGTGTCCCGAGTGGTCTGTACCGCCGATGATGTACTGGAGTTGACGCACAGCCCCGAGGACTCGACCCGGTGTGGGCCGGACGAGTGAGCCTCAGGGCTCTTGTCATACCGCGGTGTTGGTGACCCGTTCACTCTCGACGCGCTGCGCGAGACCTTCCTCGCCCAGCTGTCCCAGGTGCCGGCACAGGACCACGGAACCCCCGGCGGCCAGCGGTGCGAACAGCCCCGCGCTCAGGCCCTCCCAGGTGTCGTACGCACGTCCCGTCAGCAGTCGCGATCCGGCGGTCAGGCCGAGACCGGCCGCGTCCTCGCGGGCCCGCGCCACCAGGTGCGCCGCCGTCAGCTCGACCCCGTCCACCGCCAGCGCGGGAGCGTCCGGATCCACCGGCGCGAACGGGGCGAACCGGTCGCCCTGGCCCGGCACCTCGACCGCGTAGTCCGCGAAACCCTCGGGCGGCTGCGGGAACCTGCCGCCCAGCGGGCGCAGGGCCAGGGCGATCCGCTCGCCGCGGCAGGCGCGCGCCGCCTCCAGCGAGTCCGGGCCGCTGACGACGAGGTCCGCACCGGCCGGGTCGCCCTGCACATCGGCGATCACGCCGACCGAGGAACAGGCGAGCAGCCACACCGCGGACTGCCAGTGCGCGGGCAGCAGAAGGGCGAGCCGGTCACCGGGCTCCGCGGCGAGATCGCCCTGGAGGAGGTTGGCGGTCTTGGCCACCCAATTGGCGAAGGTGGCCACCGACAATTCGACGCGTTCTCCGGTGGCGTCGTCGTAGAAAGTGACCAAGGGGCGGGCCGGATCCGCGGCGAGTGCGGAACGCAGCAGGTCGGCGGGGGTGCGGTCGGTGGCGTTCATCCGCGCAAGGGTACGCGGCGGTGCCGGGCCGGGTGGGGCGGACGGGCGCCGGGTACACCGGTTCGGCAGACGGCCCGTCAATGGTGCCGAGATGCACCGGTAGCCGGAGTTGTCGGATTGAGCCCAGGATCATGCGTATGCGTGCCTTCATTGCATCCTCGATCGGTGCCACCTGCGCGGCGGTTCTCGTGCTGCCGGCGGCCGTGCCCGCGGGCGCCGCCCCCACCGCCCCTGCTGTCCCCACCGCCCCTGCCGAGCCGGCCGAGTCCTCCGGGGCGGCCGAGCCCTCCGACATGCCGGGTTCGACACAGTCCCTGCCGATGTCGCCCCTGCCGGAGGCGTCCGGCCGGGGCGCCGACGAACCCGCCCGGACCACCGAGCCCGCCGAACAGGGGCTGCCCGAACGCGAGGTCCGCCCGTTCTCCCTGGTCGGTGTCGTCTGGGACGACGCCGGCTCCGAACTCCAGGGCACCGTCCAGGTCCGCACCCGCGCCGCGGGCACCACCCGCTGGTCGGACTGGCAGGACCTGGAGACGCACAACGCCGAGCACGCCGCCGACCCCGGGACCGACGAGCGCGAATCCGGCACCGTACGCGGCTCCACCGCCCCGCTCTGGGTCGGCGAATCGGACGGCGTCGCGGTCCGCGTACGCCCGGAGGCATCCGATCCGCAGGACCGGAACTCCCCCGCCGTACCATTGCCCACCGGCCTTCGCCTCGAACTCGTCGACCCCGGCAAGGACCCGCAACAGCTCCCCGCGGCGGGCGCCGAGGCCGCCGAAGACGCCAGGGATCCCGGAGACCCGGGAAACACCGGGTCCGGGGACCCGTCAGGCGCGGGAAACACCGGGTCCGGGGACCCGTCAGGCGCGGGAAACACCGGGACCGGGGACCCGTCAGGCGCGGGAAACACCGGGACCGGGGACCCGACAGGCGCGGGAAACACCGGGACCGGGGACCCGACAGACGCAGGCAACACCGAGAACAGCGGAGACACCTCGGACACCTCGGACACCGCCGACACCGACGGCCGCACCACACCGGTCGGGGCGAGCGTGCTCCCCGCCCTGAGCAAGGGGGAGTCCGAGGCACTCGGTGAGGCGGAGGCCGGACTCGCGCCCGGCGCCCAGCCGTACATCGGACCCCGCCCGCGCATCATCACCCGCAAGGGCTGGGGCGCCGACGAGAAGCTCCGGGAGCGGGCCTTCGTGTACACCAAGAGCGTCAAGGCCGCGTTCATCCACCACAGCGCCACGGGCAACAACTACACGTGCTCCCAGGCACCCTCGGTCCTGCGCGGCATCTACCGCTACCACGTCAAGAGCAGCGGCTGGCGCGACATCGGCTACAACTTCGCCGTCGACAAGTGCGGAAACATCTACGAAGGACGTGCCGGGGGCGTGACGAAGGCCGTCCTCGGAGCGCACACGCTCGGCTTCAACACCAACAGCATGGGCATCGCCGTGCTCGGCACCTTCACCGCGTCGGACCCGCCCGCCGCCGCAGTGAACGCCGTCGCGAAGCTCACCGCCTGGAAGCTCGGCCTGTTCGGGGCCGACCCGAGCGGCAAGGTCACGCTCGTCTCGGGCGGCGGCAACAAGTTCAAGAAGGGGACGAAGGCCCGGCTCAACGTCATCTCCGGCCACCGGGACGGCTTCGCAACCGAATGCCCCGGAGCGCGTCTCTACAAGAAGCTCGGCTCGACGCGGACCAGCTCGGCCCGCCTGCAGGGCCGCTGACCGGGGACGACCGTGCCGGTCTGCATACACTGGCCAGCCGAAACCAGGCCAGGCCCCACCAGGAAGCAGAGTCAGTGCTGTGACAGAGGCAAGAGAAGCGATCCTCCTGGTCGGCGGCAAGGGAACCCGGCTGCGCCCGCTCACGGTGCACACTCCCAAGCCCATGGTTCCGGCCGCGGGCGTCCCGTTCCTCACCCATCAGCTGGCGCGTGCCCGGGCCGCCGGGGTCGAGCACATCGTGCTCGCGACCTCGTACCTGGCGGAGGTCTTCGAACCGTACTTCGGGGACGGCTCGTCGCTCGGCCTCCACATCGAATACGTCACGGAACGCGAACCGCTCGGCACCGGCGGCGCGATACGCAACGTCGCGCCCCGTCTCACCGCGGGGCCCGACGAACCGGTGCTCATCTTCAACGGCGACATCCTCACCGGCCTCGACATCCGGGCGCTGGTCGCCTCGCACACCACCAGCGGAGCGGACGTCTCCCTCCATCTCACCCGGGTCGAGGACCCGCGCGCCTTCGGTCTCGTCCCGACGGACGGCAACGGCAGGGTCACCGCGTTCCTGGAGAAGCCCGAGACCCCCGAGGAGATCGTCACCGACCAGATCAACGCGGGGGCGTACCTCTTCCGCCGGTCGGTCATCGACACCATCCCGGCCGGCCGGCCGGTCTCCGTCGAGCGGGAGACCTTCCCCGGACTGCTCGCCTCCGGCGCACACCTCCACGGCATGGTCGACTCCACGTACTGGCTGGACCTCGGCACCCCGCAGGCCTTCGTACGCGGCTCCGCCGATCTGGTCCTGGGCCGCGCCCCGTCCCCGGCCGTCCCCGGCCGGTGCGGCGACCGGCTCGTCCTGCCGACGGCCTCCGTGGCCGCCGACGCCAAACTCACCGGCGGTACGGTGATCGGAGAGGGTGCCCTGATCGGCGAGGGAGCCCGGATCGACGGTTCCGCCGTGCTGGCCGGGGCGGTCGTCGAGCCGGGAGCGGTGATCACGGACTCGCTGGTCGGAGCCGGTGCCAGGATCGGCAGCCGTACGGTGGTCGAGGGCGCGGTCATCGGGGACGGGGCGCAGGTCGGCGCCGACAACGAACTGCGCGACGGCATCCGCGTCTGGTGCGGGGCGGTCCTGCCGGACGCGTCGGTGCGCTTCTCGTCCGACGAGTAGGACGAACGGCCCGACGCACAGCCGGTCAGCCGCCACTGCGCTTACCCTCGACAGGCACCCCCGACGACCGAGGACCTCACCGTGGCTGGACGATTCGCACCCCGCAGCGCCCCGCGCGGGGCCGTCCCGCAGCAGGCGGTGGCTCCGGCGACGGACGTGCTGACCCGCGACTGGACCCCGCCCGGCCCGCTCGACCTGCGCCTGGTTCTCGGACCGCTGCGCCGCGGCCCCGCCGACCCCACCTTCCGGACGACCCGGGACGGCACGGTCTGGCGGGCCGGCCGTACGCCCGCGGGCCCCGGCACCCTCCGCATCACGGCCCGGGGCGGCCGGATCGAGGCGGCGGCCTGGGGACCGGGCGCGCCCTGGCTGCTGGAGCAGTTGCCGACGCTGCTCGGCGCGGCGGACGACCCCGACGCCTTCCGCCCGCGCCACCGGCTGCTCGCCCTGACCCGGCACAGCCGCCCCGGCCTGCGCCTGCTGCGCACCGGCCTGGTCATGGAGTCCCTGATCCCGTCGATCCTCGAACAGAGGGTCACCACCGACGAGGCCTACCGTGCTTGGCGCTACCTGGTCCGCAAACACGGCACCCCGGCCCCCGGCCCCGCGCACGAAGCCGGTTTCACCGCCCTCGGCCTGCACGTCATGCCGGACGCCCGCACCTGGTCGCTGATCCCGTCCTGGGAGTGGCACCGCGCGGGCGTCGACGCCCAGCGCTCGGCCACGATCCTGCGCGCGGTGCGGGTGGCCCGCCGCCTGGAGGAGGCGGCGGCCATGGAGCTTCCGGAGGCCATGGCCCGCCTGGAACTGATTCCCGGCATCGGCCCCTGGACCTCGGCCGAGACCCTTCAGCGGTCGAACGGCGCGGCGGACGCGGTCACGGTCGGCGATCTCCACCTCCCCGGCATCGTCGGCCACGCCCTGGCGGACAACAGAGACGCCGACGACGAGGAAATGCTGGCCCTCCTCGCCCCCTACGAGGGCCAGCGCCACCGGGCGACCCGCCTCATCCTGCTCTCGGGCCGCATTCCGCCCCGCCGCGCCCCACGCATGACCAGAGGCGACATCGCCCGCCTGTGACGGCGGCGGCACCTCCACCCAGCCCCGCCTCACCGCACCGTGACGAACCCCTTCGCACCCAGCCCCGCCTCACCGCACCGTGACAAACCCCTCCGCACCCCGCTCCGCGCGCGCCGCAGGGGCAACCGCCGGACGCCCCACCGCGACCGCGCCCAGCGGATCCCACGACTCGGGCAGCTCCAGCACCTCCCGCACCACATCGCGGCAGAACATCGTCGACGACACCCACGCCGAGCCGAGCTGCTCGCCCGCCAGTGCCACCAGGAAGTTCTGGATGCCGGCCCCCGCGGCGACCACGAACATCTCGCGCTCCGCCGTGTCCCGCCGCTCGTCGCCGTACGTGTGGGAGCCGTCCATCACCAGGCACGGCACCACCAGATACGGCGCCCGGCGCAGCACATCGCCCCGCCGCACCCGCTTCGCGACCGACTCCTCGCTCCGCCCGTCCCGGCGCAGATCCGCGATCCAGGCATCCCGCATCGCGTCGAGCAGCCGGGTCCGCGACTCCTTGGACTCCAGCAGGACGAACCGCCACGGCGTCGTGTGGTGCGGCGCCGGCGCCGTCACCGCCGCGGCCACGGCCCGCCGCACCGCCCCCGGGTCCACCGGATCGCCGGTGAACTCGCGCACCGTACGCCGCAGGGTCACCGCCTCCCGCACCGCCTCGGACGTACCGAGCCGGAACATGTCGTCGGCCGCGACCCGCACCATCGCCCGTGCCCCGCCCGCGGCGTCCGCCGGGTCCACGACGTGGCCGAGGCCCCGCACCACCGCGACCGGCAGCCCCGCGGCCTTGCCCTTGACCAGATCTCCGGCGGAGGCCAGCTCGTCGGCGGTGGCGACCACGGTCGCGCTCAGCGGATTGCCGTACGTGTCCGTACCGCCGCGCAGATCGTCCAGCACCAGGACCCCGGACGCCCCGATCGCGACATCGGTCAGCCCGTTGCGCCACGGCCGCCCGAAGGTGTCGGTGACGACGACGCCGACCTCGACGCCGAGGGTGTCCCGCAGCCCGTCCCGGATCGCGCGCGCCGAGGCGTCCGGGTCCTCCGGCAGCAACAGCACCGTCCCGGCGGGGGTGTTCGACGCATCGACCCCGGCCGCCGCCATGACGAGCCCCTGCCGGTTCTCGACGATCCGCAGGGGTCCGCGCCGCGCCACCACCCGCACCGTCTCGGCGTCGATCGCCGCCTCCCGGTCGGTGGCCTCGACTGTCCGGCCCTCCGCCTTGGAGACGATCTTCGACGTGACCAGCAGGACGTCGCCGTCGACCAGCCCCGGTCCGGCCGCGGCGATCAGCTTCGCCAGGTCGTCCCCGGCCTGCACCTCGGGCATCCCGGGCAGCGCCCAGACCCGGTAGGACAGTGCTCCGCCCGAGGCCGCGTCGGCGCTCACGCCTGGACCTCCCCGGCCAGCACCAGCGCCTGCCGGGCCATCTCCGCCGTCGCGTCGGCATCGGTCATCATCAGCGGCACGGAACGGCAGCGGATGCCCGCGGCCTCCACCTCGTCGACCGCCCCGGCGTCCACCGTGTCGACGAGCCACCCGTCGAGCAGCCCGGAGCCGTAGTGCCGGGCCACGGCCGACGCCGTCGACTCGACGCCCACTGCGGCGAGCACCTTGTCCGCCATGCCGCGCACGGGCGCGCCCCCGACGATGGGGGAGAGGCCGACGACCGGCACCCCGGCCTCGGCGATGGCCTCCCGGATCCCGGGCACGGCAAGAATCGTCCCCACCGACACGACGGGGTTGGACGGCGGGAAGAGGATGACATCGGCCTCGGCGACGGCCTCCAGCACGCCCGGCGCCGGCTTGGCCTGCTCGGCGCCGACCGGCACGATCGCCCGGGCCTCGACCGAGGCACGCAGCTTCACCCAGTACTCCTGGAAATGGATCGCCCTGCGCTCGCCGTCCAGGTCGACCGCGACATGCGTCTCGACCCGGTCGTCGGACATCGGCAGCAGCCGGACCCCCGGCTTCCAGCGCGCGCAGAGCGCCTCGGTGACGGCGCTCAGGGGGTAGCCCGCGCCCAGCATCTGCGTACGCACGATGTGCGTCGCGAAGTCGCGGTCGCCGAGCCCGAACCACTCCGGCCCCACGCCGTACGCCGCAAGCTCCGCCTTGACGTGGAAGCTCTCGTCCGTACGCCCCCAGCCCTGCTCCTCGTTGATGCCACCGCCGAGGGTGTACATCACGGTGTCGAGGTCGGGGCAGACCTTCAGCCCGAACAGATGGATGTCGTCACCGGTGTTGCCGATCACCGTGATGTCCGCGTCGGGCGCGGCCTGCTTGAGGCCACGCAGAAAACGAGCACCACCGATACCGCCGGCCAGAACCACAATGCGCATGCACAGCAGTTTGTCAGGCGGGTACGACATCCACGGCCGCCGGGGCGCATTGCGCCGCGTGCATCGGCATCTCGGTCAGACCCGGGTAATAGATGTGCAGACTGACGGCCGGTTCGATGGAGTCGTTGACCACTTCGTGGACATAGCCGGGTGCGAAGACGCGCTGCGCACCGGGGTCCAGCGTCCGCGTGCCGCGTGCGGTGTGCTCGGTCAACCGGCCGTCCAGGACGGTCAGTACGCCGGAGGAAGGGCCGTGGTCGTGGCGCCCGCTGCCCTGACCGGGCACCCAGCTGAGCAGCCACACCTCGTACCCGGGCAGGACCTCCCCCGCCCGAGCGGAGCCGGGGGCCGGGGGAACGGAGCGCAGCCGGTGGTACCAGCGGCCGGCGGTGTCGTACCGGACGAGCGGTGCCCACTGCGCGCGGTCGGCGGCGATGGAGCGGGCGAGTCCGGCGAACTCGGCCACGGTGGAGGGGTGCTGGCGGGCCGGCTGCAGGAGGTGCTGGACCTCAAGGATGTCGCCGGCGATCTGAAGGTCGCTGTCGCTGTTCATGGAAGCGGTGGTTCCTCGGCATGGGGGTGCATGTGCGGGGTGTCGCGGAGGGGGACCGGAGAGCCGGGGATGCGCGGAGAAGGAGCCCTGCGGAGACACTCTGCGGTGAAACTCTGCGAAGAGGAGCTGGGTCAGAGCCGGTGCTCTACGGCATCAACAGCTGTGACAGCTGGAACAGCAACAGCGGGCCTGGACAGCGGTGCGGAACCCACGGACGTGGGTGGCGTACATCGCTGCGGTCGCTGGCATGCAGTCAAGGAGACCGGCTCGATCCGCCGCTGTCAACTCGATGCCCGATTTGGGGGTAATGTTTCACCTCATCCGGTTACTGGTGACGAGGAAAGGTTTGTGCGGTCACCGTGGCGGAGATGTGGCGCATCAACCGTGTCCGCAAACGCCGTTGGAACCTTGTGACCCGACTGTGATCTTGATCGCTTCGGTGATCGAATCGAAACATGAGGGTGGCCCCGGTCGTCTCACTCGGTGAGAGGAAGGGGTGCGGTGAGACCGATGGCATATGTCAGGTTTTTGGTGATTTGCACACTTTCCGCATACCCTTGGTTCCGCAGAGTGAATACCGGGGCCAATAGCAGATCTTCGCTTGACTGGCCTGGAGCTACACACTTGTAATTTCACTCGTGTCGTTCGGCCGCAATCAGTAACGGCTGCATCACGGGGACGCAAGAGACAGACGAGGGGCGCACATGACCGAGCTGTTCCAGCAACTGCTGGTCGAGGACGCGGACGAGGAACTCGGCTGGCAGGAGCGCGCGCTGTGCGCGCAGACCGATCCCGAGTCCTTCTTCCCCGAGAAGGGCGGATCCACCCGAGAGGCCAAGAAGGTCTGTCTCGCCTGTGAAGTCCGGTCCGAGTGCCTTGAGTACGCCCTTTCCAACGACGAACGGTTCGGAATCTGGGGCGGCCTTTCGGAACGTGAACGGCGCCGCCTGAAGAAGGCCGCCGTCTGACCGCGGGGCGCCGCGACCACCGAACCCCGTGCGCCGGAGCGCCACGAACGCGCACCGGAGCGCCACGACCCGCGCACCGTACCGGACCAACCATGGCCCGCCGCCTGCATCCTGCCCGCAGGCGGCGGGCCATCACCGTGTCCGACGTCCCTGCCGACGGCCCTACGACGTCCCTCCGCCGCGGCCCCGTCGCCGCCCTCGTCCAACCGCTCGGCGCCGCCGCGGTTGTCCGTACCGTTAGTGTGGGGCCCCGTCCGAGACGCGCCAACGCCCCGACGGAGCGCGCGTGTACACCGATGCAGCCCCCGGGGGGACATCCCCCGGACCCGGCCGGAGGGCCCGTACCTCGATGTCCGTGCACAGCCAACCGGCGGCGCCGTACGCGGCCGCCGCCGCCCCAGAGTTCCCCCGGCATGTCGTCACCGCCGTGCTCGTCTCCCACGACGGCGCACGCTGGCTGCCCGACGCGCTCGCCGGGCTGCTCGGGCAGGAACGCCCCGTACAGAACGTCGTCGCCGCCGACACCGGCAGCGCCGACGACTCCGCGCGGCTGGTCACCGAGGCGCTCGGCGCGGAACGCGTCCTCCACCTCGCGCGCCGTACGAGCTTCGGCACGGCCGTCGACGAGGCGACCCGCACGGCCGGCGTCCTCACCCCCGAGGACCTGCCGTACCTGAAGCGCCCCAGCAGCTGGGACCCCGTCAGCAGGACCTGGCGCGACGACGCGTACGACCTTCCCGACCTGCCGCACGGCGAGCCGGTGCAGTGGCTCTGGCTGCTCCACGACGACTGCGCGCCCGAACCCGACGCGCTCGCCGAGCTGCTGAGCGTCGTCGACGCCGACCCGCACGCCGCGATCGTCGGCCCCAAACTCCGCGGCTGGTACGACCGCAAACAGCTGCTCGAAGTCGGCGTCTCCATCGCCAACAGCGGCCGCCGCTGGACCGGGCTCGACCGGCGCGAGCAGGACCAGGGCCAGCACGACCAGGTCCGCACGGTGCTCTCCGTCTCCACCGCGGGCATGCTGATCCGCCGTGACATCTGGGAGGAGCTCGGCGGGTTCGACCGCAGGCTCCCGCTGATGCGTGACGACGTCGACCTGTGCTGGCGCGCGCACACCGCCGGGCACCGGGTGCTCGTCGCCCCCGACGCCGTCCTCCGGCACGCCGAGGCATCCGCCCGCGAGCGCCGCCCCATCGACTGCGCGGGACGCTCGGTCGCCTCCTCGCACCGCGTCGACAAGGCCGGCGCCGTCTACACGATGCTGGCCAACGCACCGGCCAAGGCCCTGCCCTGGGTGATGCTCAGACTCCTCGTCGGCACGCTGCTGCGTACCCTCGCCTATCTCGTCGGCAAGGTGCCCGGCCAGGCCCTCGACGAGGTCGCCGGGTTCTTCGGCACCCTGCTGCGCCCCGGCCGGATCCTCGCGGCCCGGCGCAGCCGCGGCAAGGGCATCGTCGACCAGGCCGAACTGCGCGGCCTCTTCCCGCCGCCCGGTGCCACCGTCCGCGCCACCGTCGAGCAGGTCGCCGGAAACTTCGGCGGCGGCTCCGACACCGACTCGGGCGGCTCACGGCACGGCGCCGTGGAGTCCGGACCCGGCGGTGACGACGCCGACTTCCTGGAGATCGAGCAGTTCGCGCGGCTGAAGCGGATCGGGCGCAAGCCGGGCCCGGTCCTCTTCGCCGTCCTGCTGTTCGTCTCGCTCGTCGCCTGCCGTGGTCTGCTCGGCGGCGGGGCCCTCGCGGGCGGCGCGCTGCTGCCCGCGCCCGCCGACGTCTCCGACCTGTGGGGCACGTACGCGGACGGCTGGCACACGGTCGGCACCGGCGGCACGCAGACCGCGCCGCCCTACCTCGCCGTGCTCTCGGCCCTGTCCGCGCTGTTCCTCGGCTCGACCGGCTTCGCGCTCACGCTGCTGCTGGTCTGCTCGGTCCCGCTCGCCGGACTCACCGCGTACTTCGTCTCCCGGCCGCTGCTCGAATCGAGGCTGCTGCGGGCCTGGGCGAGCTTCGCGTACGCCTTCCTGCCGGCGGCGACCGGCGCGCTGGCGACCGGCCGTCTCGGCACCGCCGTCCTGCTCGTCCTGCTTCCGCTGATCGCCCGCGCCGCCGTCTCCGCCCACGGCATGCGGGCCGGCGGGGACGCGCGCGGCAGCTGGCGCGCCACCTGGACGTACGCCCTGCTCCTCACCTTCACGATGGCCTTCACGCCCGTCGTGTGGCCGCTCGCCGCGGTCCTCGGCATCGGTGTGCTCGTACTGCGCCGCGACGACATCGCCGCGTACGGGCTCCGTTTCCTCGCCGCGATCGGCACGCCGCTGCTGGTGCTCGCGCCCTGGTCGCTCTCGCTCCTCACCAGCCCGTCCGGCTTCTTCGAAGAGGCGGGCCTGGACCTCGGTACGGGCACGGCCTCCGCACTCGACCTGCTCGGCATCAGCCCCGGCGGCCCCAAGGCCGCGGGCGGTGTGCTGCTGCTCGGCATCGTGTTCGCGGCGCTGGCGGCGCTGCTGCGCGGGGAGCGGCAGTTCGCGGTCCGCACCGCGTGGGCCGTCGCGCTCGTGGCGCTGGTCTTCGCCGCCCTCGCCAACGGTTCGGGCTGGGCGGGTCCCGCCACCCTCGTCTACGGCATCGCGCTGATCGCCGCCGCGCTGGTCGGCGCGGACGGCGCCCGGGTGCGCGTCGCCGAACTCAGCTTCGGCTGGCGCCAGCCCGTCGCCGCGCTGATCGCCCTCGCCGCGGGCCTCGCCCCGGTGCTGGCTGCCGCCGGCTGGATGATCGGCGGCGCCGCAGGCCCGCTGGAGCGTCGCGACCCGGTGCAGGTCCCCGCGTTCGTGGCGGAGGAGAGCACCACCCGCGACCAGCCGCGCACCCTGGTCCTGGGCGGCACCTCGCCCGCCGCCGTCTCGTACACCCTGGTGCGCGGCTCCGGCGCGCGGCTCGGCGACGCCGAACTGGTCGAGGCGGGCGGCAGCAACGGCCACCTCGACAAGGTCGTCGCCAACCTGGTCGCGGGCTCCGGCGCCGACCAGGGCAGCCAGCTCAGCGGCTTCGCGATCCGCTACGTACTGGTACGGGACGGCGCCCCGAAGGAGATGAGCCGGGTCCTCGACACGACCCCCGGTCTCAGCCGGCTGAGCCAGCTGGACGGCAGCGCGCTGTGGCGGGTCGACCGGCAGGTCGCCCGCGTCATGATCATCCCGTCCGGTGCCGACGGCGAACCGCTGCCCGTGGGTTCCCTCCCCGTCGAGGCACACACCGAGATCCCGGCGGGCGGCTCCGGCCGGGTGCTGCGGATCGCCGACGCGGCCGACCCCGGCTGGGAGGCCACGCTCAACGGTCACGCCCTGACCCGGAAGACCGTCGACGGCTGGGCCCAGGGCTTCGAGCTCCCGGCCGAGGGCGGCAAGCTGGACCTCACGTACAGCGCCCCGTTCACCCATACCGCCTGGATCTGGGCCCAGACCGCGCTGGCCGTGGTCCTGGTGGTCCTCGCCCTGCCGGGGCGCCGCCGGGAGATCGACGACGACCTGCCCGAGGAGGTCGCGACGGTCCCCGCGGAGCCGGTCACGGGCGAGGGGCGCCGGGCGCGCAGGCTCCGCGCGGCCGCCCAGGCGGAAGCGGAGCAGGAGCAGTCCGGGAGCGGGAGCGACGAGGAAGCACCGGACGCGGCGGGGGAGTACGTCCCCGCCCAGCAGGCCGCCGAACCGCAGCCGCAGCAACAGCCGCAGCAGGGCGACGACCAGGACGTCTTCGCCCCGCAGGAGGACAGCGGTCAGTACGCGGCGGTGCCGCAGCAGCAGTACGGCGAATGGGACGCGCAGCAGTACCAGGGCGCCGACTACCAGCAGTACCAGGGGGAGCAGCAGTACCAGGACGGCCAGTACGGCACGCAGCACGGGCACCAGGCCGCCGACCCGTACCAGCAGAACGCCTACGACCCGTACGGCTACGCCCAGCAACAGCAACAGCAACAGCATTACGACCCGCAGGCCCAGGCCCAGTACGCCCCGCAGGTCCCGCCGTACGACCCGCAGGCCCCGTACGCCCCCCAGGCCGGCTACGGCGGGCAGGGTCAGTACGACCAGAACCCCGACGAGAACCCCGCCCCGGGCCAGAACCCGTGGCCGACCGGCAACGCATCGCGAGGCGAGTCCGAGTGAAGTCCACCAGCCTGTCCCTCATCGCGGGCACCGTCGCCCTCGCCGCCGTCACCGGATTCGCCGCGCTCACCGCGCCCGGCGACGGGGGCACGACGGAGGCGAAGGCCGCCCCCCGCCTGCCGGTGGAACAGACCAGCCGGCTCTGCCCGGCGCCCGGTCTCTCGGAACTCGCGGAGACGACGTACACGTCCTTCACCCCGGCGGGCGGCAGCGGCGGCGGGTCCGGGACGGCCGAACTGAAGCGGTCCGCGTCCGCCACCGCCGACGACACCGCGGCCAAGGACGGGAAGAAGGACGAAAAGAAGGACGGGAAGGACAAGAAGAAGGACGACAAGAAGGCGGATCCCGGAAAGCCGGTCGTCTCCCTCAAGGAGCCCGGCGCACCGGCCACCGCCGATGCGTCCGGCTCCGACGCCCCCGCCCTGGTCGGCACCGCCACCGGCCGCCTGGCCCCCGGCTGGACCACCCAGCAGACCACCACGATCGAGGCGGGCGCCGCCCGCGGCCTGCTCGGCGTCAGCTGCACCGGCCCCGACACGGACTTCTGGTTCCCGGCCGCGAGCACCGCGAAGTCCCGCCAGGACTACGTCCACCTCACCAACCCCGACGACACCGCGGCCGTCGCGGACATCGAGCTGTACGGTCCGGACGGCGTCCTCAAGTCCGAGGCCGGCGAGGGCGTCACGGTGCCCGCCCGGTCGAGTGTTCCGGTTCTGATCTCCACGCTGACCAGCGAGGTGGCCGAGGACGTGACCGTCCACGTCACCACCCGGACCGGACGCGTCGGAGCCGTCGTCAGGACCGCGGACGAGGAGACCGGCAGTGACTGGCTGACCGCCTCGGCCGGCCCGGCGGGCACCCTGGTGCTCCCCGGCATTCCGGCGGACGCGACCTCGGTCCGGCTGGTGGTCTTCTCACCCGGCGACGGCGACGCCGATCTGACGGTGAAACTTCTCGGCAAGACCGGCGCGTTCTCCCCGGCCGGGCACGAGGCCCTGCACGTCAAGTCCAGGATGACCGCGGGGGTCGACATGAAGGACCTCACCAAGGGCGAAGCAGGCTCCCTGCTGCTGAGCCCGGCCAAGGGCGGAAAGGGCACCCCGGTGGTGGCCGCGCTGCGCGTGATCCGCGGCAAGGGCAACGGGCAGGAGGTCGGCTACATCCCGGCGACCGGCCCGGTGGGCGCCCAGGCGACCGCGGCCGACAACCGGGCCAAGGGGTCGACCCTCTCGCTCACCGCACCGACTGCCACCGCCACCGTGAAGGTCACCGCGTCCGCGGGCAGCGACGGCGGCGAACAGGCCGTCAAGACGTACACCGTCAAGGGCGGTACGACGCTCGCGGTGACCCCGCCCGTGCCGTCCGGGCTCAAGGGCGGCTACGCGTTGACCGTCCGGACGGAGTCGGGCGGCCCGGTGTACGCCGCACGCACGCTCAGCCTTCCGCAGGGCGGCGTCCAGATGTTCACCGTGCAGACCCTGCCGGACGACGGCGGAACGGTCGAGGTGCCCGCGGCCGAGCAGGACCTGTCGGTCCTGGACGACTGAGCGGACGGTACGGGCGGGTGGCGGCCGGTCGCCTCGCCGCGGCGGCCGGCCCTACTCCTGCCCGTACCGCGGATCCACCGACTCCGGAGAGAGCCCGAGCAGGTCCGCGACCTGCTCCACCACGACCTCGTGCACCAGCAGGGCCCGCTCGTCACGGTTCTTGGTACGGATCTCGACGGGCCGCCGGTAGATGACGATCTGTGCGGGCCGGTCCTTCTCCGCGGAGACCGCGCGCCCCAGCGGAACGGTCTCCTCCTGCGTCACCGGCACATCGAGGACCATGAAGTCGACGTCGGCCAGCTGCGGCCAGCGCCGTTCCAGCCGTTCCACCGAGTCCTGCACGAGATCGCGGAAGTTCTCCGCACGGCTGGCCGAGAGCGGCACCTGGGGCGGGGCGACGGGCCCGCGCATGCCGCGGCCATGGCGGTCGCGACGGCGTGGGCGCGGCTCGGGCGGGTGGGGCGGTACGGGACTGTCCATCACTGACGCAGGGTAACTCCCTGCGGCGCAGGCGGATCGACGCTCCCTGACAGGGCGTCGACATGTCCCATCCTGAACAATCCGGCCGGACGAAAGCTCGTTTCAGGCCCGGCTCCTGACCACCGATCTCTTCGTGAATGACAGCTTTTGTTCCGAGTGGTGACCGGAATCGCTGCCGGTGCGACCTGTGCCGCCGCCTTCCTCCGCAGGTCAGGAGGACTGTCCGGCAGGCGGTTGGGCCGGAGGTCATGGGGCGACACGGTGGGGTGACCTGAGGGAGAGTCGTCGCAGCCCGCTCAAGAGTGCGGTACCGTCCAACATCGTGAGCCCTGTACGTCGCTGTTCGCGCACCGCGTGCGGCCGCCCTGCCGTCGCGACACTGACGTACGTCTATGCCGATTCGACTGCGGTCCTCGGCCCGCTCGCCACCTACGCCGAGCCCCACTGCTACGACCTCTGCGCCGAACACAGCGAGCGGCTGACCGCACCACGTGGCTGGGAGGTCGTCAGGCTCTCCGACCCCTCCGCTCCCACCCGCCCCAGCGGCGACGATCTCGAAGCGCTCGCCAATGCCGTACGGGAAGCGGCGCGGCCGCACGACCGCGGCGGCGACGGCAGGAGCGGCGGTGGCCCGCAGACCGCGGATCCGAGAGAGGTCGCGCGCCGCGGCCATCTGCGCGTGCTGCGCTCACCGGACTCCTGAGCCCTGCGGTGTGCGGCGTTCCGCCCCGCACCTCGCTGTGATGCCGGACGCGCGGAGCGGTCCCGGTGCCGTCACCGGGTTCTCGGCGGGACGGTCTCCCGGCGGCGCCTGACGATCGCGGACGCGGCAGCAGCCCGCCCCGCCCACCACACGAGCCCCGGGCAGCGTCCGGCCGGGCAACCGCACGGCCACAAGGCCCCGCGGCCCGCGCGAGCCGCCGCCGGGTAGTTTGGGCGGTCCGCAGAAATCTCAGGAGGACCGGCCCGTGGCTGCTGATCTGTCGCAGATCGTGAAGGCGTACGACGTGCGCGGGGTGGTGCCCGACCAGTGGGACACATCGCTGGCCGAACAGTTCGGGGCGGCGTTCGTCGAGGTCACGGGCGCGGACGCGATCGTGATCGGCCATGACATGCGGCCCTCGTCGCCCGGCCTCTCGGGTGCCTTCGCACGCGGTGCGGCGGCGCGCGGCGCAGACGTCACATCGATCGGCCTGTGCTCGACCGACCAGCTGTACTTCGCCTCCGGCAGCCTGGGCCTCCCCGGCGCGATGTTCACCGCCTCGCACAATCCGGCGCGGTACAACGGGATCAAGCTCTGCCGGGCGGGCGCGGCGCCCGTGGGCCAGGACACCGGGCTCTCCGAGATCCGCGCCCTGGTCGAGAAGTGGTCCGAGACCGGAGTGCCGCGGCCGGCGGCCGCCCCCGGGACCGTCACCGAGCGCGAAACGCTGCCGGACTACGCCGCACACCTGCTGTCCCTGGTGGACCTCGCGTCGATCCGCCCGCTGAAGGTCGTCGTCGACGCGGGCAACGGCATGGGCGGCCACACCGTCCCCACGGTCTTCGCGGACCTTCCCGTCGACCTCGTACCCCTGTACTTCGAGCTCGACGGCACGTTCCCCAACCACGAGGCGAACCCCCTCGACCCGAAGAACCTCGTCGACCTCCAGGCCCGGGTCGTGGCCGAGGGCGCGGACCTGGGCCTGGCCTTCGACGGCGACGCCGACCGCTGCTTCGTCGTCGACGAACGCGGCGCCGGAGTCTCCCCGTCCGCGATCACCGCCCTGGTCGCGGCCCGGGAACTCGCCCGCAACGGCGGCAAGGGCACCGTCATCCACAACCTGATCACCTCGCTCACGGTTCCCGAGGTCGTCCGCGAGAACGGCGGCACCCCGGTCCGCACCCGCGTGGGCCACTCCTTCATCAAGGCGGAGATGGCCGAGCACGGCGCGATTTTCGGCGGCGAGCACTCGGCGCACTACTACTTCCGCGACTTCTGGAACGCCGATACGGGCATGCTCGCCGCGCTCCATGTCCTGGCCGCGCTGGGGGGACAGCCGGGCACCCTGTCGGAGCTGGTTGCCCAGTACGACCGCTACACCGGATCCGGCGAGATCAACTCCACGGTCACCGACCAGCCGGGCCGCACGGCGGCGGTACGCGCATCCTTCGAGAACCGCGACGGAGTCACGACCGACGACCTGGACGGTCTGACGGTCATGGCCCCGGACTGGTGGTTCAACCTGCGGGCCTCCAACACGGAACCACTGCTGCGGCTGAACGTCGAGGCCCGTGACGAGCGGACGATGGCGGCGGTGCGCGACGAGGTACTGACACTGATCCGGTCGTAGGGGCGGACTTCGTACAGGAGCGGCCGTCGTGCGGAAGCGGCCGTCGTGCGGGAGCGGCGGGGCTGGACGGATGGCGGCGGGGGCCGGGGAGGCGGGGGAGGCGCGGGCTGGGTCCGGACGGGGTGGACGATTCGTTTCTGCCCTGCCGGAAGCCGCCGTGTCGGCCCGTCCGGCGTTCGAGGACCGGGGTCCGGGGCGGAGTCCCGGCCCGCGCCCCACCGCCCGCACCCCGGCGGTAGGCTGACGTCGCCCGATCCGCGTGAACCCGAACCCGCTGGTTCGAATGCCCGAAGGGACTCACCCCATGCCGCTCGAAGCCGGCCTTCTGGAGATCCTCGCCTGCCCGGCCTGCCACTCTCCGCTCGACGACCGGTCGGCAGCCGACAGCCCCGAGCTCGTCTGCACCGGCACGGACTGCGGCCTGGCCTACCCGGTACGGGACGGCATCCCCGTCCTCCTTGTCGACGAGGCCCGCCGCCCCGCGTAACGGCACGGCGCCCCGCCCCGCGCGCAACGGCGTCCGCGCCCCGCACCGCCCAACGGCGCCCCGCGCGCAACGGCGTCCGCGCCCCGCACGGTGATCAGCACGTGATCGGAGGACCGTCCCCATGCTCGACGAGTCGCTGCTCGACGCCCCGGACGCCCTGGCCCGAGCCGACCGCCGCGGCCTGCTCCGCGGCGCCGCCGAGGCCGGGGCCCGGGTCCGTACCGCCGCCCGGCACGCGGTGGAGGCCGGGATCGCCGCACTGAACCCGGAAGGCCGCCCCCGCGCCGTACTCGTGGCGGGTTCCGGCACCGCCGCCTCCGGTGTCGCCGACCTGATCACCGCCCTGGCAGGCGCCTCCGCCCCCGTCACCCGCATCCACCCCACCGGGGTCGCCGCCGCCGCGGGCGCGATGCGCTGGACGCTGCCCGGCTGGGCCGGCTCCGTGGACCTGCTGCTGATCGTCACGGCCGACGGTTCCGAGCCGGGCCTCTCCCTCCTCGCCGAACAGGCGTACCGCCGCGGCTGCAGCGTCGTCGCCGTCACCCCCCACCGGTCACCGCTGCGCGAGGCGATCGACGGGGCCCACGGACTCGTCGTGCCGATGGCCACCGCCCCGCACGGGGAGTACGACGCCGAGACGTCGGCGGCGGGCCCCGGCACGCTCTGGGCCCTGTTCACCCCGCTGCTCGCGCTGCTCGACCGGGTCGGCCTGGTCACCGCACCCCCCGAGTCGCTGCAGAGCGTCGCCGACCGCCTGGACCGCACCGCGGAACGCTGCGGTCCGGCCATCGCCACGTACAGCAACCCGGCCAAGACCCTCGCCGCCGAACTCGCCGACAGCCTGCCCCTCATCTGGACGGAGGGCGAGTCGGCGGCCCCGGTCGGCCGCAGATTCGCCGCGGTCCTGGCCGAGCTGTCCGGCCGCCCGGCCCTCGCCGCCGAACTCCCCGAGGCGCTTCCCGCCCACGGCGCGCTGCTGGCGGGCACATTCGCCGCCGGAGCCGACCCCGACGACTTCTTCCGCGACCGGGTCGAGGAGACGGAGCCCCTGCACGCCCGTGTCGTGCTGCTCCGTGACCGTCCCACCGGCGGGCTGAGCGCCGGTCCCGCCGCCCGCGAACTGGCCCTGGGCCACGACACGGCGATCAGCGAACTCGAACCGGAGGAGGGCACCGGACTCGAAGCCCTCGCCGAACTCCTCGCGGTCACCGACTTCGCCGCCGTCTACCTGGCACTCGCGTCGGCGGCCCGCGCCTGACGCGTGCGCCCGCCCCCACCGGACCGCACTCCGCCGGTACCCCACCCCGATCCACGCACCTGACAAGGACCCACCCATGGACCGGCTCTCCAACACCGTGCGTCCCTATGCCTGGGGCTCCACCACCGCCATCCCCGAGTTGCTCGGCATCGCCCCCACCGGCGAACCCCAGGCGGAGATGTGGATGGGCGCCCACCCCGGAGCGCCCTCGCGCCTCACGCGTGCGAACGGCGCCGGAGAGACCCGCCCCGAGCAGACCCTCACCGAGGTCGTCGACGCCGACCCCGAGCGGGAACTGGGCCGGGCCACGGTCGAGAAGTTCGGCCCCCGTCTGCCCTTCCTCCTCAAACTGCTCGCCGCCGGCGCCCCGCTCTCCCTCCAGGTCCACCCCGACCTCGCACAGGCCGGGCGGGGCTACGAGGACGAGGAGCGCCGGTGCGTCCCGATCGACGCCCCCCACCGCACGTACAAGGACGCCAACCACAAGCCCGAGCTGATCTGCGCGCTCACCCCCTTCGCCGGCCTGTGCGGGTTCCGCAGGCCCACCGAGGCGGCGGAGGCGATGGCGGCACTCGGTGTCGACGCCCTTGAGCCGTACGTCGACCTCCTCGGCGCCCACCCCGAAGAGGCGGCCCTGCGCGAGGTCCTCACCGCGATCCTCGGCGCCGACCGGGCGGAGATGGCCGAAACGGTGAACCTGGCGGCCGCGGCCGCCGAACGCCTCGGCGGCGCGCACGCCCCGTACGCCCGGATCGCCCATCACTTCCCCGGCGACCCCGGCGTCATCGCGGCGATGCTGCTGAACCACGTGGAACTCCAGCCCGGCGAAGCACTCTTCCTCGGCGCCGGCGTCCCGCACGCCTACCTCGACGGCCTCGGCGTCGAGATCATGGCGAACTCGGACAATGTGCTGCGCTGCGGACTCACGCCCAAGCACATCGACGTACCCGAACTCCTGCGCATCGTCCGCTTCGAGGCGACCGACCCCGGTGTCCTGCGCCCCGAGGCGTCCCCGTCCGGCGAGGAACTCTACGAGACGCCCGTGGACGAATTCCGGCTCTCGCGCTTCGACCTGTCGCCCGGCGCCGCCCCCGTCGATGTGACCAGGGGCACCCCGCAGATCCTGCTCTGCACCGCGGGCACCCCGAAGGCGGGCCCCCTCGGTCTCACGCCCGGCGAATCGGTCTTCGTGCCCGCCGGCGAGAGGGTCGAAGTGTCCGGTACGGGAGCTCTGTTCCGCGCCACAGTGGTGGCCTGACGCACCGCCCGCATCAGCGGCTGCAACAATGTCCGGCCGTACCGCGGCGCCATGGCCGCAGCACCGAAGAAGGGACACCAGGCACCCATGAGTGCGTCAGGCGGAACCAAGGCGATCGTGGCGGCACTCGGCGCCAACCTCGCGATCGCAGTGGCCAAATTCGTGGCGTTCCTGTTCAGTGGCTCGTCGTCGATGCTCGCGGAGAGCGTCCACTCGGTCGCCGACTCGGGCAACCAGGGACTGCTGCTGCTCGGTGGCAAGAAGGCCAAGCGCGAGGCGACCCCCCAGCACCCCTTCGGCTACGGCCGCGAGCGCTACATCTACGCCTTCCTCGTCTCCATCGTGCTGTTCTCCGTCGGTGGCATGTTCGCGGTGTACGAGGGCTACGAGAAGATCAAGCACCCGCACGAGATCGAGGCCTGGTACTGGCCGGTCGGAGTGCTCGTCTTCGCGGTCGTCGCGGAGGGCTTCTCCTTCCGTACCGCCATCAAGGAGTCCAACGAGACCCGCGGATCGCTCTCCTGGAGGGAGTTCATCCGCCGGGCGAAGGCCCCCGAACTCCCCGTCGTGCTCCTGGAGGACTTCGGCGCGCTGATCGGTCTGGTGCTCGCCCTCGCCGGTGTTGGCCTGGCCGTCGCTACCGGCAACGGTGTCTGGGACGGTATCGGCACCCTCTGCATCGGCGTCCTGCTGATCGCCATCGCGATCGTCCTCGCCGCCGAGACCAAGTCCCTGCTGCTCGGCGAGGCCGCAGGCGCCGACCAGGTCGAGAAGATCAGGGAGGCGGCCGTCGACGGCGACACGGTCACCGGCGTCATCCACATGCGTACGCTCCACCTCGGCCCGGAAGAGCTGCTGGTCGCCGCCAAGATCGCGGTGCAGCACGACGACACGGCCACCGAAGTGGCCAACGCCATCAACGCCGCCGAGACCCGGATCCGCGCGGCCGTCCCGATCGCCCGGGTCATCTATCTGGAACCGGACATCTACAGCGAGGCGGCCGCCGCAGCCGGCACCAACCCCGGCAAGACCCCGGGCGCATCGGACACCCCGGACACCCCGGCCGACCCCGACCACTGACCCGCCCCCTACCCCACGGCCCCACCCACCACCGCACTCACGCACACCCCCGCCCCGATCGCCCGCTCCGGCGGCCCGCCACTCCCGCTCCCGGGACCGCCCTTCCGGCCACTTCCCTCCCGGGCGGGCTGGGAGCGACTGGGCCGGTCGGTGTAGATTCGACGGCAGTGTCAGACGTCGCTGCTGATGGCGGTCGATCGGTCCGTATGCGCGGACCGGCCGAGGGAGAGAGGGCCTCCGACGGACTGCGCTGCGAGCGCCCGGGCATTCGTGTGCCCGCCGCCGCAGAGCCAGCCGTGCCCACCTCGACACCCATTACGAGGAGCAGCCCGTTATGACGACGGTCGCCAATCGACAGGACTTCAAGGTCGCCGACCTCACCCTCGCGGCGTTCGGCCGCAAGGAGATCACCCTCGCCGAGCACGAGATGCCCGGCTTGATGTCGATCCGCAAGGAGTACGCCGCCGCGCAGCCGCTGGCCGGCGCCCGCATCACCGGTTCGCTGCACATGACCGTGCAGACCGCCGTGCTGATCGAGACCCTGGTCGCGCTCGGCGCCGAGGTCCGCTGGGCCTCCTGCAACATCTTCTCCACCCAGGACCACGCCGCCGCGGCCATCGCCGTGGGTCCGAACGGCACCCCGGACGCCCCCGCGGGCGTCCCGGTCTTCGCCTGGAAGGGCGAGACGCTCGAAGAGTACTGGTGGTGCACGGAACAGGCTCTGACCTGGCCGAACACCCCCACCGGCGGCCCGAACATGATCCTCGACGACGGTGGTGACGCCACCCTCCTCGTCCACAAGGGCGTCGAGTTCGAGAAGGTCGGCGCGGCCCCGGACCCGTCGACCGCGGACAGTGAGGAGTACGGCCACATCCTCACCCTGCTGAACCGCACCCTCGGCGAGTCCCCGCAGAAGTGGACCCAGCTGGCGTCCGAGATCCGCGGTGTCACCGAGGAGACCACGACCGGTGTGCACCGGCTGTACGAGATGCACCGCGACGGCACCCTCCTCTTCCCGGCGATCAACGTCAACGACGCCGTCACCAAGTCCAAGTTCGACAACAAGTACGGCTGCCGCCACTCCCTGATCGACGGCATCAACCGCGCCACCGACACCCTCATCGGCGGCAAGACCGCGGTCGTCTGCGGCTACGGCGACGTCGGCAAGGGATGCGCGGAGTCGCTGCGCGGCCAGGGCGCCCGCGTGATCATCACCGAGATCGACCCGATCTGCGCGCTGCAGGCGGCGATGGACGGCTACCAGGTGACCACCCTCGACGAGGTCATCGACAAGGCCGACATCTTCGTCACCACGACGGGCAACAAGGACATCATCATGGCCGCCGACATGGCCAAGATGAAGCACCAGGCCATCGTCGGGAACATCGGCCACTTCGACAACGAGCTCGACATGGCCGGCCTGGCGAAGATCGACGGCATCGTCAAGGACGAGGTCAAGCCGCAGGTCCACACCTGGACGTTCCCCGACGGCAAGGTCCTCATCGTGCTGTCCGAGGGCCGCCTGCTGAACCTGGGCAACGCCACCGGCCACCCGTCGTTCGTGATGTCCAACTCGTTCGCGGACCAGACCCTGGCCCAGATCGAGCTGTTCACCAAGCCCGAGGAGTACCCGACCGACGTCTACGTGCTGCCCAAGCACCTGGACGAGAAGGTCGCCCGTCTCCACCTCGACGCGCTCGGCGTGAAGCTGACGACGCTCCGCCCCGAGCAGGCTTCCTACATCGGTGTCGAGGTCGAAGGCCCGTACAAGCCCGACCACTACCGCTACTGATCGGCTCCTGATCCGGCCCGTCGGCGACCGCGCATCCCACCATCGGGAAGCGGCGTCCGGGCCGGTGACGGCTTCGGTCACCACGGCCGCCGACAGACGGAACAGCCTCAGCAGCAGCTACGGACGCAGGCCCCCGCACCCCCGTGCCGGGGGCCTGCCCCGTACCGCACCCGCTCAGCCCGAGGAACCTCGAAGGACCCCATGCCCCGCGGCCGATATTCGCTCCACGATCTCCACGATCACACCCTCCTCGGCGAAGAAGACTTCCAGTGCGCCCCCGGTCCCTCCGGCTGGCGCTACGTCTCCCGGACCACCGCCCCTTCCGGCGACCACCTCGGCTCCGTCGACCTGACCCTCGACGAACTGGGCCGCCCCATCCGCCTCGAACTCCACGCCGCGAGCTGGCAGGTCCGCGGCGCCGCCCTGGAAGGCGTCACCTGGGTCCGTACCGACCCGACCGGAACCCATGCCACCGAAGGCAATGTGCGCGCCCACGCCTTCACCGGCACGTCCCCCGCGTTTCTCGTCGCGACCTCGCGACTTCTGCGCCTCACCCCCGGTTCCCCCGCGACCCGCGTCCGCCTGGTCGCCTTCACGGACCCGGTCCTCGCCCCCCGTACCGTCGACCAGTCCTGGGCCCTGGTGAACAGTGAAGCGCACGCCACTGACAACGGCCCCCTGACTGTGGACGAGTACCAGGTCAGCGCCCTGGACACCGGCGAACAGCACACCGTTCACATCGCCGGCGACGTGGTCCTCTCGGCCCCCGGCATCGAGCTCGAAGACCTGGAATCCCCGCCCTCACCGCACTGAGGGCTGTCCCGTGGTCCCTGGCGGGCGTGCGACGACAGCCACGGCACCGCGCCGCGTTGTCGGAACGCCCGAATACACCCAGTAGTTCGGGCGTCAGTCCGCCTCGCGACGCACCGCATCCGACGCGGCGCGCCAATCCACCAGGGACTACGGGACAGCCCTCAGGCGGGCGGCGCGAACCCCGTCGCCGCGGGCGCCGCCCCGCCCTCCTTCACCGCTGGGACCACGGGAGCGCCCGCCCCCGTACCTCCGGCGAACGGCCCGGACCCCACCGGCGGGGCAGCAGCGACCCCACCCTCCACGGCCCCGCTTCCCACCTGCGCGCCACGGACCCGAGCAGCGCGATCCTGGGCGGCACCGTCCCGAGGGGCACCGTCCTGAGCGGCGACGAGCACCCGCCGCGCATCCCGCGCCTGCCGCTCGTTCACCACGGCCGCCAGATACGCCCCGGCCGGCACCCCCTCGGGCACCGGAGCGCCCGTCCGCGCCGCCAGCTCCCCGGCCAGCCGCGCCGCCATGGCCAGGCCCACCTGCGCGTCGAGCTGGTGCATCCGCGTCAGGTACTGCCGTATCGCCAGCCACAGACCGTCCGGTACCGCCGACAGATCCAGCCCCGCGAACCGCCCGACCAGCCACGGCGGCGGAGGCGGCACGGCCACCGCCCGCCCCGCCGGCACCCGCTCCCGTACGACGAGCGTTCCCGCGAACACATCCCCGAGCCGCCGTCCCCGCGCCGACACCAGCGAAGCGATACAGGCGACGACCCCGAGCGTCATGAGGATCTCGACGACCCCCATGGCCCCGCGCACCAGCGCATGCCGGAACCGGATCGGCCCCCCGTCGTCCCGGACCACGCGCAGGCCGCACGCCAGCTTCCCCAGCGAACGCCCATGGCTGAGGGTCTCCACCGCGATCGGCCCGCCCACCAATACGAGCAGAAAGGCCGCCACGGACACCGCCGCGAAGGCCGCGTCGTCCAGCGTCGCCGTCGCCATGGCCAGGCCGATCGACACCAGGACGAACGCCGCCCCCACCACGGCGAGGTCGATGGCCAGCGCCAGTGCCCGACTCGGCAACTTCGCGGGCCGCAGCCCCAGTACCACCGCGTCCCCGGTCACGAGCTCCGTCATCGCCGCCCCATCCCTCGCCGGTCTTCCCTGCCCCTCGGGACCTCAGTCTGCCAAGCTGACCCGCAACGCGCCGCCGTAGTACGAACCCGTCCGCCCCCATGCCTGGAGCAGCAGCCGACCATGGACCTCGACGTCTTCGTCACCGCCCACCGCACCGAGTGGGACCGTCTGGACCACCTCCTGCACCGCGGGCGCCGTCTCACCGGCGACGAGGCCGACGAGCTCGTCGAGCTCTACCAACGCACGGCCACCCATCTCTCGCTCCTCCAGTCCGGTGCTTCCGACCCGATGCTCACCGCGCGCCTCACCCAGCTCGTCGCCCGTGCCCGATCCACGGTGACGGGCACCCGCCGAGCCTCCTGGCGCGACGCCGCACGCTTCCTGACAGCCGGCTTCCCGGCCGCGGTCTACCGATCCAGGCATTGGTGGATACCCGCGGCCGTCCTCTCCACGCTGCTGGCCGCCGTCATCGGCTGGTGGATCGGCACACATCCGGAAGTCCAGTCGGCCATCGCGGCACCGGAGGATCTCCGCCGCCTGACCGACCCGGGCGGGGAGTACGAGACCTACTACTCCAGCCACCCCGCCGCGTCCTTCGCCGCCCAGGTGTGGACGAACAACGCCCGGGCCGCAGCCATGTGCCTGGTCCTGGGAGCGTTCCTGGGCATCCCCGTGGTCTGGATCCTCTTCCTCAACGTGCTCAACCTCGGGGTCGGTATCGGCCTGATGTCCTCAGCCGGCCGCCTCGACACCTTCCTGGGGCTGGTCCTCCCGCACGGGCTGCTGGAGCTCACCGCCGTCTTCGTCGCAGCCGGTACGGGCCTGCGCCTCGGCTGGACGGTCATCGACCCGGGCCCGCACACCCGCCGCTCGGCCTTGGCGCAACAGGGCCGCGCCGCGATCGGCATGGCCATCGGCCTCGCCCTGGTCCTGTTCGTCTCGGGCCTCATCGAAGGCTTCGTCACCCCTTCCGGTCTCCCGACCTGGGGACGCATCACCATCGGCATCACGGCCGAGCTGGCCTTCCTCGTGTACGTCTACGTACTGGGCGGCCGCGCAGCCCGAGCGGGCGATCGGGGCGACATCGATCCCACAGAACGCAGCGCCGAACTCCCGGCCGCAGCCTGATGTGCGTACACCCCCGCTGACCTGCTAGTCTCCTCTTCGCCCCGAGAGACCGTTGACATGGTTGATCTGGGGAGGTAGATTTTAACGGTTGCGTCGGACTGGACAGGTCCGATCCCAACGGTTAGTGTCTTCTTCGCTCTCAACGGAAATGGAATTTCCGCAGAGCCATTGATTCTCTCATTCCGGAGCATGCAGCCGATCAGTTCGGCCAAATGATTCTGGTAAAGTCGAGTCAGCCGAGAGGCAAGGCCACTCCAAAGGCCGCCGGAATTCAAATTCGGACCGGAAACGGAACGGAAAAGAGTCTGGTAAGGTTGGAACCGCCGGAAAGGGAAAGCGCGAAAGCGAAGAACTGGAAAGCAACCCCGCTTCGACCGGGAATCGGACACGAAAGAGTCTGATAGAGTCGGAAACGCAAGACCGAAGGGAAAG
>NZ_JBHVPX010000005.1:0-587498 GCF_042887155.1 Streptomyces sp. NPDC057963 | reverse complement strand
GGCAGCCATGAGTACCACTTCCGGACGGTTGGCGGGGACGGTTTCGTGTCGCCACACCGTAGGAACGCGCAGGTCAGAGGCGTATGTGGTGGGACGCCATCGTTCTCGGTCCGGGTGTGCGCGGGGCCACCATGACCGGCATGCCGAGACTGCTTCGAGGACCGTGCCGCAGGCCGTCAGGTCCGTGGGCCGGGGACGCGCCTCGCGCCCCGCTCCGGACATTCCGGGCGGGGTGCGAGGTGAACGGCCTACGGGACAGGATTCCGCCGGCCCTCGGACCTACCGGACCTACCGGGCCATCGGGCTTCCTGCTTGCTGTCAGGCATGGCCCTGGCTGATGGATCCCTCCTCGCTCGGGGACCTCTTGTGCGCGGGCTTCTTGTGGTGCGGCTTCTTGTGGTGCGGAGGCTTGTGGTGCGGGGGCTTGGGGGGCCGCGGCTTGCTGATGTCGATGGTGACCTCGGCAGGCTTGCTGGCGATCTGGTTCCCTTGCGGGTCGGTTCCCGCCGCCACCGCCACGTTGGTGACGGGGCAGAGCTTGCCGTCACCTCCGCCGGCCCTGGTCTTGTTGCAGGCGTTGGCGTCGGCCTGAGTGATGGTGTACGTACCGTGGCAGGTGGTACTGGCACCCGGCGCCAGCGTGGTCGCGTCGCAGGTGACATGGGTGACGCGGTCGTCGCTGACCAGCACGTTGTGCAACGTTGTGCTGCCCGTGTTGGTGACGGTGTAGGAGTACTGCACCTTCTTCCCGACGGTGTACGGACCGGGCGTGACGACCTGCTTCTTGAGGGTGATGTGCGGGGCCCCGACCGGCAGCGTCAGCTGGGTCTCCGGAGAGGTGACGGTCTCGCCGTCCGCCCTACCGGTCGCCGTGGCGGTGTTGGTGACGGAACCGGCCGTACCGTCAGCCGCGGTGATCGTGTACGTGCCGGTGCACGTGGTGCTGTCGCCCGGACTCTCCGACGGGGCCAATGTGGTCGATCGGCAGGTGATGCCGGTGACATGGTCGTCGTTCACCGCGACATCGGTCAGCTCCACCCCGCCCGTGTTGCGGACGGTGTAGGAGAAGGTGACCGTCTGCCCGACGGAGTAGGGGCCGGGCGTCTCGGCCTTCTTCTCCACGACGAGACCGGGCGGCTGTTCGATCGGCACGCTCTGCGACGACGGCGGCGACGTGACCGTCTCGCCGTTCGACGTGCCCGTCGCGATCGCCGTGTTGTCGATGGAACCGTGCGCCACATCGGCGGCCGTGACTGTATAGGTGGCGGTGCAGGTGACCGTCCGACCGCTCGGCAGCGTCGTCGTGGGACAGGTCACCGGGCCGATCTTCGGGTCGGTGACGGCGAGGCCGGTGATGTCCGTCGGGCCCGAGTTGGTGACCACGAAGTCGTACGGCACCTTCGACCCGGCCACCAGGTCACCGGGGAGCGGCTGCCTGACCTGCTTGACGAGGTTCAACCGGGGCAGCGGCTGGGCACTGGTGACGACCACGTTGCGGATGAGGTGGACATCGGTGAACAGGCCCGTGGAGGCGGCGAATCCGAACTTGTAGGTGGGGGGCACCGGTTGCGGAGCGGGGGTGCTGAGCACCTGGTGGGAACCGGTACCGTCGTTGAAGTCGACCGACACGGTGAGCACCGGGTCGGGGGCCGGGGTGAGCTGCACGTGGACCCGGCGGCGCGACGGTTCGAGCAGTGCCTCGGCCTCGGCGGGGGTGGCTCCCGGCGGCAGCGTGGTCAGCGGTCCCTGCAGGTTTCCGGGAAGCGTCGACGGCCAGGGCCCGGTGGTGGTGAAATTGCTGGTGGTGGCGGTCAGGAAGCAGTAGCCCTCGATCCCGTCGCCGGGACCGCGCACCGTGACCATGTTGGCCCCGGGAGCGGGAATGCGGAACCCCGTCCCTGCGGGCGAGCGGTTGGCGCAGCCGTTCCCGCGGTGCTCCCAGTCTCCGAAGTAGTTCCCGAGGACGTCGAGCCCCACGCCCAGGTAGCCACGGTCCACACCGGGCAGGAACGTGGCGGTGGGGTCGTCGTCGGGGAGCTTCTGCGCGTACCCGAGGCTGCCGCCGAAGGCGCCCGGGTGGGTCAGCGCGCCGTCACCGTTCACCAGGAAGAACGAGATGCCGTCGGCGGGGGTGGCCGGGGTCGTACTTCCGTACTGCCACTGGTCGAACGTGACGTCGAGGCCCTCGTTGGCGGGCAGCGCGTGATTGTAGAGAACGGCCCCCGACTGGTCGTTCGAGGAGTCCGTCAGCCGCAGGTAACCGTGCGGCGCCCCGTTGGGGGGCGGCACCGGCCCGACCCCCTCCGGACAACCGCCCAGCGGGTGGTCCCCCGGACCCGGTGCGGCGGCGGCCGGGGCGCCGGTGAGGCAGGCCGACCCCACACCGGTGAACTCCGGGGCCGTGGCCTGCGTGAACGTCTCATTGACCAGGGGAGTCCCTGCCGCACGAGGCTGGGCCTGGGCGCCGACGTCCAGCGCCAGCGGCGCTCCGGTGCCGACGACGAGCGCCAGTGCCGCCGCGGCGAGTCGCGCAGTCCGCGCGCGCGGCGCGCGTCGACAGGGCGACGGTGAGTGCTTCCTTCGTTTCATGCCTGCACAAGTAGCAGTCACTGTACGCAGCGGCCTCGATGACAGACCGTCATATGCCCCAATGGGTGTCGCGGTGGACCTCACCTGGCGGTACGTCCCTCCGGGACTGCCCTCCCGGTCACGGAGGTGCTCTGTCGTGCCTCCGGGCCGTGGGCCGGTCCGGCGCGGTGCCTCACCTCCTCTCCCGCCCCGGGTGCGTCCCGTGGCAGTGTCACGGCGGCGGGCGCACCGGGTCCTTGCACGGCCTGGTGCGGGGCCTTCACGTTCCCACCCAGGTCGGGTCTGCCAGGTCCGCGGCGCCGAGGCCGACCGTTGCCGCAGTGGGGGTGCTCATGGTTTCTCTTGACGTGGCAGCAGTTTCATGGCGGTCCCGGCGATCAGGTCGGGTGTCGGCCCCGAGTCGAGCGTGGCTCCCCGCGCGTCCGGTGCGAGGGGCTCGGCACGGTTGTCGTCGAGCCGGGCGGCGGTATCGGCGCGAAGCGGCCGGTGCGCGCCGGGTGGACCGGGGTGGCCGTCAGGTGCCGTCCGGCGTGGCCGCCTGATCGTCGGGCACGTCTTCCCGCCGCCGTCGGCCGTCTCCGTACCCCCGGCGCGGGGGCGGGCCCTGCGAGCCGGCCGGGTACTCCTCCAGCGGAACGAGGTCCCTCTCCCAGGCGGAGAGTACGGGCTCGACGACCCGCCACGCCTCCTCGGCCTCGTCGCCGCGGATGGACAGGGCGGGATTCCCCGTCAGGACATCCAGCAGGAGCCGGCCGTAGGCGGGCAGGCCCTGGGGTTCCGTCCGGGCGGTCAGCGTGAGCGGAACGAACTCGTGGGCGTGGGCACCGATGCCCGTCAGATCCAGGGTCAGCCCTTCCGGTTCGAGCGCGAAGCGAAGGACGTTGGGCAGGGCCTCTCCGCTGTGGCCGAAGGGCAGGTGAGGTACGGAACGCAAGCGCACCGCGACCTCCTTGCGGTCCTCCTTGAGCGCTTTGCCGCTGCGGAGCCGGAATGTTGTTCCGGCCCAGCGCCGGCTGTCCAGTTCCAGTTCCACCTCGGCGAAGGTCTCGGTACGGCGCTGCGGGTTCACGCCTTCCTCGTCGACGTAGGCGGGGATGTTGCGGTCACCGATCCTGCCGGGCAGATAGCGCGCGCGGCGCGTGCGACGCACGACGTCGTGCTCGGTCAGGAACCGCACGGAGCGCAGTACGTCGACCTTCCGGTCGCGCAGGTCCCGCTCGCCGAGGGTGATCGGCGGTTCCATGGCCACCAGGCAGAGCAATTGCAGGAGGTGGCTCTGGAGCATGTCCTTGAGCGCCCCGACGCGGTCGTAATAGCCGGCCCTGCCTTCCAGCGCGAGAGTCTCGTCCCAAATGATCTCCACTTCGGCGATGTGGGTGCTGTTCCAGATGGGTTGCAGCACGCGATTGGCCAGGCGGCTGCCGAGTACGTTCTGGACGGTCGTCATGGCCAGGAAGTGATCGACTCGGAACACCGCCTGCTCCTGCACGAGGCCGGCGAGCAGCCGGTTCAGTTCCTGCGCGCCGGCCAGGTCCTCGCCGAACGGCTTCTCCAGCACGATCCGGCTCCCGGTGGGCAGGCCCGCCTCGCGCAGTGCGGTGACCACGCCGGGGAAGAGCGCCGGGGGGAGTGCGAGGTAGACGGCGACGGGTCCGTCGCCGGCGATGGCCGCGGCGACGTCGTCGGGGTCGGTGACATCGGCGCGCAGATAGCGGGCCGAGGCCGTGATCGCCTCCTTGGCACCGGACGGACAGGGTCCGCCGTGACGGTCGAGCTGGGCAGCGATCCACTCCCGGTACCGCTCGGTGTCCCAGTCCTCCCTGCTTGCGCCCATCACCTGCATCTGGTTGCCGAGATGCCCTGCGGCCTGCAGGGCGGCCAACGCCGGCAGCAGATAACGGGCGGTGAGGTCTCCTGTCGCGCCGAAAATCGCCAGCCGGTTGATCATCCTTGCGCGCCTGCCTTCGCGCGGGTGAGGTTCACGCCACTGGCGATGACCCCGATGTGGCTGAACGCCTGAGGGAAGTTGCCCATGAACTCTCCTGTGGACGGGTTGATCTGCTCCGACAGCAGCCCCAGCGGACTCGCCCGGGCGCACAACGAGGCATACAGTTCTTCGGCCTCCTCGATCCGGCCCTGACCGATCAGGTTGTCGACCAGCCAGAAACTGCACAGGACGAAGGCGCCCTCGTCGCCGGGCAGGCCGTCGGAGGTCTCCTCGTGCAGGTAGCGGTAGAGCAGCCCGCCACCTGCTGACAGACGCTCGACGATGGCTCTGGTGGTCGCCACCATCCGCGGGTGATCAGCCGGCACCACCTGGCGCAGCGGGAGCGCGAGCAGGCTCGCGTCCAGAATGCCGCCGCCGTCCAGATGTGCGCTGAGGGTCTGCGCGTCCTCGTCCCAGGACTGCTCCAGGACGAGTCGGCGCAGCTGGTCGGCCGAGGCGCGCCAACGGGCGATCCCTCTGGGCAGGCCAAGCCGCTCACCGATCTGCGCGGCCCGGTCCAGGGCCACGTGGCACAGCCCGGCCGAGTACGTGAACACCCGGGCCTCGCTGCGCACTTCCCAGATTCCCTGGTCCGGCTGGAGCCAGGCCCGCTCCGCGGCGTCGGCCAGACCGGCCAGGCTGGCCCACAGCGCGGGCTGGATCTCACCGCCGGAGCGCAGCCACTGGTCGGCGCAGTCCAGAATCTCACCGTAGACGTCGTGCTGGCGCTGGTCGGCCGCGCCGTTGCCCCAGCGCACCGGGGCGGAGCGCCGGTAGCCTTCCAGCTCGCCGTCCTCGACCTCGTCCGGCACCGGACTGCCCTGGAGGCCGTACATGATCAGGGGCCGTCGGCTGTACTCGAAGGCGTCGAGAACCCAGCCGAGGAAGGCATCGGCCTCCCCACGGAAGCCGATGCGGCGCAGAGCGAACACGGCGAAGGCCGCGTCGCGGATCCAGGTGTAGCGGTAGTCCCAATTGCGGATCCCGCCGATCGGTGCGGGCAGGGAGGAGGTGGGGGCCGCGACCAGCGAGCCATTGGCCCAGTCGTCGCACAGTTTCAGTGTGATCGCGGCGCGTCTGACCAGGGATTCCTCGGGACCGCCGTAGTCGAAGTGCTTCATCCAGCGGCGCCAGGCATCGGCGGTTCCCCGCAGCATGGCGTCGGTGTCGAACCGGTGGTGACGGTGGAAGCGGCCCCAGGACAGCACGAGGTCGAGGCGGTCGCCCTGCCGCAGGTCATAGGTGTTGTGCAGGCCGGTCAGAGGGCGGTTGGACCGTAGGTGCAGCCGCAGTTCCGGCTGCCGGGACGGTCGCACTTCCAGTCCGCTGAACAATGCCTGGGCCTGCGCACCGCCGCGGGGCTCCAGGTCCGCTCGCAGGCGGACGTTTCCGTCCAGCACCACTGCCGAACGCACGAGTTCGGACCGATCTGCCGGTGCGTCATCGGTGAGGTCGGCGCCGGAACGCAGGGCCAGCGCATCGGTGACGCGTACCAGGCCGGTGGGGCTGCGCAACTCGGTCGTCAGTACGCCGGTGTCCGGTTCATAGCGCTGTCGCGCCTCCACCGCGTCCTCCGGGGCCAGGGTGAAATGCCCTCCGCGTGTGTGATCGAGCAAGCCGCAGAACAGGGGTTCGGCATCGAACCGAGGAAGGCACATCCACACGATGGAGCCGTCCAGACCGACCAGCGCGGCGGTCGTGCCGTCCCCGATGAGGCCCAGGTCCTCCAGCGGCAGGTAGCGCTCCCGTCTGCGGACCGGCCGGAACGGTTGATCGGATTCGTGCATGTCGCCTCGTTTCCGCAGCGCCGAAGACAACGGTGCGACCGTGAGGCGCACAACGGCGGCAACGCAGACCCGGACCGGTTCCGGCCGGGCGGGCAGCGGCCGGCCGTGCCGCTCTCGTGCTCACGCTCCCAGGGATCGTGCCGGATCGCGATCCGACCGCTCCAGCAGAGGCGCATTCCGGTGAGGGAAGGGTGTGGCTCTGCTGGATACAGGGGACAGCCCGACGCGGACGGGGCCATTCCTGTGTCGCTCACCGAGGGCTCACAGGCCACCGAGGAAGACCGTACGGGCCCGCGGTCCGCCGCCACTGGGCTCGGCCTCCGGCCTCGCGACCGCACCGTGCGCGCAGTCCGGGAGGTCCAGACGGGGGCCGGGCCGCCGGTCACGGGGCTCGTGCGATGCTCCACCGCGGCGGATGCCCGAAGAAGGCGGCCGCGTCCGCACCGCCACGTGACCGCCGGCCGGCCGCCTCCGTGGAGGCATGTTCCGCGTAGCACCGCATTCCGGCCCGCGTCCCGGCCGCCACCCCGGCCGCCACCCCTGCCGTTCACCGATCTCCCGGACGGCTGCGACGGTCCCCGGCGTGCCGGACCCGTCGCCGAGCGCGGAGGTCTCGATGCCCTGCGGGCGGTGCGGTGGGTGATGCCGCGCTCGCGCAACCATTGCCGCAGGTGGGAGTAGTCGTAGCCTTTGCCGGCGTGGAGTTCTGCCGACGTGCGTCGTCGGTGTCCGCGGCGGGAACGGATCGGCGGTATGCCCTTCATGAGCGGGAGCAGGGCCTGGCTGTCGTGCGTGCTCGCGCCCGTTGCCGTATCAGCCGCAGTGGGGCCAGTGCGAATGCGCTCTGAAGTAGTCCTACGCACAAGGCAGTTGTGCGTTATGGTGCTGCTCCTTCGATGTCCCGCCGAGAAGGAGACAGACGTGGAACAGCCCGAGGCCGCGGACCTCGCACTGGGGCGGGCCATCGTGGCGCGGATCGCCCCCGAGGAGCTGCCCTATTTCGACGAGACCGTGGCGAGCCTGCCGAAGCACCCCGGCCGGCGGGCCCGGCGGCGCCGCAGGGACGATCCGCTGGCCTTCGGCGGTGCCGCCGAACTCGTCGTCACCAGCATCGCCTGTGGGGTCGCCACCGAGGTGGTCAAGATGATGGGCGAGACGGTCGGCAGCGGTCTGGTGGCCCGGCTCCGCCGCCTGCTGACCCGCGGTCGCGGCGAGGACCCGGCCGCGCCCGATGCCGGACAGCGGCCTCCCGCCCTCACCGAGGAGCGGATCACCGAACTGGGGGTCGCGGCCGGACGTACCGCCGTACTCCTCGGTCTTCCGCCGGACCGCTCCGAGCTGCTCGCCGAGGCGGTCCGGGACCAGCTGAGGGCGGCCGACAGGCCCGGTTCCGGCACATGACTGCCGCCGCGAGCGGCGAGCTGCACCTGGAAACGGTGCCGCCACCGCGTCGGCCGCTGCCTTCGGGGACGCTCCTCGCGTTCGTCCTGCTGATCTGCGCGGTGCTGGCGTCCATGTCCGTCCTGCACCCCGGCTACGCCGACTTCATCGCCGGCGGCCGGGGCGACACCGACCTCAACGACTGCGTGCGCAAGGCGATGCGGGAGGCCGGCGGGACAGGCGACTTCATCAGGGCCGGTCCTCGGCAGGAGCCGTGCGACTCGAGCGACGACCGCACCTCCCAGGGCATCCTCGTCTCGTACGTGATCCTTGCCGTGGCCACCGCCGCGCACTACTGGTTCCGCTCCGCCCGCCGCGCCCGGCGCCGCGGGGTGCGCCCGCTGGACGCGGAGCGCTTCCCGGCTCTGCACGCGGAGGTCGCCCGCCTGGCCGCGGACGTCGAGCAGGCCCGGGGGGTCACCTTCCTGGTGGACTTCCTCGACGCCGGGGTGAACGGCGTCTCCTTCGGCCGTGCCGGCCACCGCCACATCATCCTCAGCCGTGGCCTGATCCGCCTTCACGACGCGGGCGCGGCGGACCGTGCGGCCTTTCGGGCCGTCGTCCTCCACGAGCTGGCGCATCTACGCAACCGCGATGTCGACATCACCCTGATCACCCTCGGGATGCTGCGCTGCTACTTCGCGCTGATGCTGTTCCCCAGGATGTTCGGGGACCTGGTCGGGATGGTCTTTGTGCCAGGAAGCGCCCCGTACTCGGGGGCCGCGCTGTTCGACTCGGCCGTTCTCGCCGCGATTGCGCTTGTCGCCCGTTCGGTGATCCTGCGGACCAGGGAGTTCCAGGCGGACGCCCGGGTCGTGGAGTGGCTGGGTACCTCCGCCCCGCTGCTGCACGCCTTCGACCTCGCCTCGGCGGGGTCCGGCGGCCGGCCACGGCGGTCGGTCCGCGGCTGGTGGGCGCGGTTCACCCGCACCCATCCGTCGTTCGCGCAGCGCCGGGCCTGCCTGGCGGACGAGGCGCTGCTGATGCACCAGGGCTTCGGTTTCGCCTTCGTCATCGGTTTCTGCTTGCCGACCTCCTGGGATCCGGTGGCCTCGGTCACCGCACAGATCCGGGCGGGCGGCGGCATCAGCGGCTGGTGGCCGACGTGGCTGATCACCCTGCTGGTGGTGCTGGTCCTGCTGCTGACGGTGGTCCGCGCCTCACTGCACCGGCTGGGCCACCGGACAGGAGCGCCCTCGCCGGCGCCCTTCCGGCTGGGGGTGGGCCTCGGGGTGCTGGCGGGCTTCGCCCTCTCGCCCAGTGCCGTCGTCGACCATCTGATGCTGCCGGGACTGCGCTTCTCCTCGCAGTTCTCCGGCTGGCTGACGGTGGCACTACTGGCGCTGCTGTTCACCCTGTGGTGCCAGTTCCTCGGGGATTGCTGGGCCCGTTCGGTGGATCTGGCGCGTCGGCCGTTCCTCACGGTCGCGGGGCCGGGGCTGGTGGTGGCGGGGGCGGTGGTCGCCGAGGCGGACACCGTCTTCGGGCTCCAGTGGCAGATCGAGTTCGGCCAGTTCATGGACGAGCGGCTGGCCGCGATGCCGGGACCGCTGCATGCCGCGGTGTGGACGCAGTACATGTACATGACCCAGCTGGTCGATCCGTGGTGGCTGCTCGCCCTGCTGGCCCTGCTGCTGGGGGTGCCGCTGGTCGGGGCGGTACGCGGGCGCAGGCTGGCCCGGTACATGGTGCAGGACCGGGTCCGGCCGGCCCGGCGTGCCTTCCTCGTGGCGCTGGTCATGACGGCGCTGACGGCCGCCCTCCTGCCGCCCGCCTACACCTGGTGGGCGCAGGCGCGGGGCCTGGGCGCGCTGGCGGACCCGTACTTCCTCACCCCGATCACGATGGCGGCGGCCGCGGGGACGCTGGCGGGCGGGCTGGCCAGAGCCCGGGGCACGGTGTGGGCGGTGGCCACCGCACTCGTGGTCGGAGGACTGCTGTCGCTGTCGATGCCGAGGGCACTGTGGGGCTCCCAGTTGGGCGTCGGGATCGAGGGCGCGGTCCTCGGCACCCTCCTGACGGCGGCCCTACCGCGCCGCCGCCCCTTCTCTCGACGGACGGGCGCCCCGAGCCCGGACGCCACCCCGCCGGACAGAAACTGAGCGGTGCCCCATGGGGTGGGGCTGATCAGGGGCACGACCGCTCATTCCCTGCGCTTGAGGCGAGCGGGTGGTCGGCAGGGCGGATGCCGAGGCAGCCATGCGTACCACTTCCGGACGGTTGGTGGGGACGGCCTCGTGTTGCCGTAACGTAGGAACGCACAGGTCAGAGGCGTATGTAGTGGGACAGAATCGTTCTCGGGCCAGGCGTGCGCGGGGCCACCACGACGGGCATGCCGGGACGGCTTCGAGGACCGTGTTGCAGGCCGGTAGGCCCCGGCCTGTCCGAGTTGCTTCGATCAGCATGATCTGGCGCCCACAGGCGGCCGTGCGGCGAGGCGCGGTCGGGCCCCCGGTCAGACGTCGGCGCGTGGGGCCGGAATGCTGATGCGAGGGGAGCTACCGGCGCAGACATCGCTGCGGCCGGCCCGGCCGAGTGAAGCCAGGATCTGCATTTCTTTCTTTCAGTGCCTGAAGATATCCTTGCCCTTCTCCACCGCCTGCTTCACTTTGCCTTTCATCTTCTGGGCCCTCCCTTTTCCCTCCAGGTTTTCGTTACCCACGGCCCGCCCGACCGTTTCCTTGGTTTTCCCCTCCGTGATGTTGCCAATGTTCTTGGATTTCTTTCCGATACCCATGTCGTTCTCCCTGGGCTCATTCGGGTGGTGGCAGCAGAGTTCCGAGAGGTCCGAGATCCAAGTTGAGATCCTGCAAGGAAAGGTCGTATCGAGAACAGAGTTCAATCATACGACTGTGCAGAATCATCAAAGTTGCTCCGAGACGCTCCTCCTGTTCCTCGGTGAGGTCGCCCGCGTCGACCCGCTGAAGGGCCTGGCGTTCCATGAGCTGTCGTAGCAGCTCGACGAGTGTGAGTACGAGTTTCATCAGGTCCCGCTCCACCGTGTCCGGGGCTGTGGTGACCCGGTGGGCCGGCCTTCGCACCTCCGCGCCGCCCCGGGGCAGGATGTCCTGCGGCGTTGCGGGCAGCATGCGGAAGGCGCGGGCGGCTGCTTCGGCGATCTCGTCGAGGCGGCTCCCGGGTGCACGGTCCTCACCGGTCATGGTCGTCTCCCGCAGGTGCTGAGATGGCATGCCAGGGAGAAGGATTCTCTTCGCTGATGGAGACGATCAGTGCGCGCAGCGATATGCGTACGAGGTCGATATCGGCGATGGAGAGCACGACGTCACCGGTGAGGACCACACCTCCGCTGAGCAACCGGTCCAGCAGGTCGATCAGTGCGATCTGCCGATCAGGCAGCGGCTGCTCCCGCCTGTCCGCCGCCCTCACGGCATGGCCTTCTTCCGAGGTTCGGCTTCGGCGGGGGTGGCGAAGGAGTACGGGGCCCACGGCCCGGTGACTTCGACGCGTACACCGGGGAGTCCTTCTGCGGCCCGCATGACGTCGGCGCGGAAGTCTTCGGCATGCTGCAGCGGAACAAGGTAGGCGTCGTTGATGACGTTCTCTCCCGGCCCGCGGGCGAGTTCGCCTTGCTGCGGCCGGTGCTGGACGCGATCAACCGCATGAACGCGGGCGGCGGCCTCGACCCGCTCGGCTGCCTGTTCGGCGCCCCGATAGGCGTCTTCGCGGGCATGCCGCTGTGCTCGGCGCCGGCTGAGGTAGGCACGCCCGGGGCTCAGGCCCGCGTCCGGGCTCAGGTCCGCGTCCGGGCTGAGGCCCGCGTCCGGGCTCACGCCGGTGTCCGGGTTCAGGCCCGTGTCTGTGGGTGCGTCTGTTGGGTTCTCGGTCGCCGCGGGCGGTTCGACATAGATCTTGACGCCCCACTCCACCTGCGCTGCCAGGTCGGTCAGTCTGCCGGCGAACGCCTCGTGGCGTGCCCGGAGCATCAGTCGCACCCGCTCGTCGTCGAGGTATACCGTCGCCAGACGCAGTGGCAGGACGGCGGTGCGGGCGGCCAGCGCCTCGATCACCCGGTGATGGGCGCGGGCAACGGCCTCCAGCCAGTCCAAGTCCTCAAGATGCGTTCGCAGCGCGGCTTCTTGGAAGTCCCGCTCGGGTACCGGGCTCACGGCGACCACCACATCGTCGTTGCGCCCTACACGCACTAGATGCACCGGCGTGTCCGCTACCCCGGAGAGCCCGGACAGGGCTTCCTCCAGCGATCCGTCGGTGTCCCGTGCCACGGCGTACGCATAGGTGATGGCCTCGGTCATTGCTCGTCCCGCCTCTCGCTGCGGGGGCTGGGCCGTGCCCGTTCGGCGCGTGACGTGCGGCGGGGGGCAGCGGCGCGGCTCTCCTCGTCCCCGGCCGGTGGCAGCTCACGGTCCTCGCGCAATGCCGTGATCTCGGCCTGCAGCCGTTTGTTCTCCTCGGCGAGTGAGCGGTAGCCGTCGCTGGCGCGTGACGACAGCGAGGGATCGTGCTCCCACCAGTCGATGCCCATTTCCTTCGCCTTGTCCACCGAAGCGACCAGCAGGCGCAGCTTGATGGTGAGCAGTTCGATGTCCAGGAGGTTGATCTGGATATCGCCTGCGATGACGATGCCTTTGTCCAGGACGCGCTCCAGGATGTCGGCGAGATTGGCCGAGGAGCCCTGGCCGTACGGGGCGGACCTGGACGGAAGGTCTCCCAGCCTCCTGGCGACGGGTTCGGTCACGGCCGCTGCACCTCAATTCCCTGGTGGCCTTGAGCCTCGACGGGAGCGCGTGGCAATGCGCCCGCTCCGTCGGCTGCCGCGATCAGGTGTCGACGCCCTGGACATGGGCCCTGATCTCGTCCAGCCGGTCCAACAACTCGTCCTCGCGCCGGTCGAAGGTTTCCTCGTCGATGTCTCCCGCCACGAGCGCTCGCTCAAGTGCGGCGAGTTCCCGTTCGACGGGTGCTGGGTCGTAGTACTCGTTCTCCGCGGCCTCGACGACGCGCTCCATGACCCAGGCCACGCCGCGCACCGGCGCCAGCGGAAGAGTCGCGAGTTGAGTCAGCAGTCCCATGAGGACTCCCTAGACGAAGCTGTAGGCGGGCAGCGGGCCGACCAGCCGCAGGTCGAAGTCCTCACCCAGTTCCTTGGCGATGTCCTGTTCCGCGTCGAGGAAGCTCTTCTCATTGTCCCGCTCCACAAGGAAGGACACATTCAGGAAGTCGTTCCCGGTCGGCTGCGACGAGCGTTCTTCCCGCGCAAATCCGCGCAGCGCATCGAGGACTCCGGCGGCGAGCCGATCCTGCCGCGCTTGCACTTCCCGGGAGACCAGCTCCCCGAGGGCGAGCGGCAGTTCCGGGCTGCTGCGTCCGCTTCTGATCTCCTCGTTGAGCTCGCGCGCCTCGTCGGACTCCTGAAGGATCTGGCGCAGCAGCGCATCCTCGTCCTGGGCGGCCTTCAGGTGGTACTCCACGCAGCCATCCAGCGCCTGCAAGCGTTCGCTGAACTCATCCGCCCCGTCCTCCAGGACCGCTCGTACAGCGTCGTCGTCCGTGGTGGTGAAGCCGAACTGCAGCGGCAGAACGGTGCCGTCGGCCATCAGCTGTTCCTGGACGGCCTGGTGTGCGCTGAGGTCTCGGCGTTTGGGACGCAACTCCTCGGGCGCGTCGCTGACGACCGCGGACAGCATTTTGGTACGTACCGTGCGCAGGGTCGCAGGCGGTTCCCCCACCCCGTGGAGGCCGTCCAAGCGCTGCGGATGGGAGGCCCTGACAACGGAATACACGTATATGCCCATGATTCACTCCTCGCGGCGTCGGGCGGCAGGCCGACGCCGCGGCCGCTCCCGCCTCTCCTCGGGCTCCTTGCGCCTCCTTTCCGGCTGCTCGGCCTCCTCGTCGTCATGTCCTCCCTTCAGAGCATCGGTCAGTACGTCAGCGGCCCCGCTCAGAGCACCCTTGGCCTTACCGTGCGCTCCGCCCTCGGTCACCTCGCCGACCAGATCGGTCAGCTGAGACGGAGCCTTGCGGCCCTCCTCCAGGTCGAGGCGGTTGCAGGCCTCCGCGAAGCGCAGGTAGGTATCCACGCTCGCCACGACGATGCGGGCATCGATCTTGAGAATCTCGATGCCCACCAAGGACACGCGTACAAAGACATCGATCACCAGGCCACGGTCCAGAATCAGCTCGAGGATGTCGTAGAGGTTCCCGGACCCTCCTCCGCCGGCCCTGGAAACGGTTCCTCCGCCCTGCGGCACCATAGTCATGGTGCCTCCTTTCAGCAGCTCACACGTGGCTCCGGACGGGGCCGTTTCCGTGCGTCCGGCAGGCGGTGCAGCACTGGCGTTCCGGCCCTAGCCACGCGGGTCGATCTGGGCTCGGGTGTAGCGGCGGGTGCGCTCGTACGCCAGCAGTTCGCCTTCCTCGTCCAGCGTCACCCGGTAGCTCGCCATCACGCTGGTGGTGCCGGGGATACGCTCCAGCTCCAGGACCTCGACGTCCGCCTGCCAGCCGCCCTCCGTCGGTTTCACCGCCGAGACGGATTCGGGTGCTCGCCCCAAAAGCTCCTGGAGCTGCTCGGCCGCATACCGCATCGCCCGCGGGGCCGAAACCCGACGGGCCGCACGCTTCGTATCACTCGTACGGCTGGCGGCCCGTCCAGTACTGGATTTCCTGCCGGTCTTCTTGACGGGCTTCTCGCTGGACGGACGCCGGACGCGCCCTGACTCGTCCTCTTCGCCTACGGCCATGTTCCCGCTCCGGAATCGGAGACCACATGATGCCCGCGTCACCATTGGAAGACGCGATTCCATAATATACGGCCCGGGCTGACCGCATCTCGGAGCTCGCACCGTTGTTTCAGTACCGGGCACGGCCTCCTGCCCTGTGTGCCGTAGCCCCGCCGGCTCCATAACGCCACCGCTGCCGCACAAGAAATGCTGTGAGCGGTGGGCACGCCATTCCTCAAGGAAGGAATCGCCTCCACTGAGGCCCTGGACGCAGATGACGAAAGCAAACGGCGATCAGTAGCCGTGCGTGTTTCGAGAATGACGGAACGTCGGCATTCACGCTACTGCGCTCCGGAGCGCAGTAGCGCCACTGCTGCCTGTTGACTATGGGCTGTCCCGTAATCCCTGGCGGGTGTGCGACGACAGCTACGGCACCTCGCCGCGTTGTCGGAACGCCAGAATCGGGACAGCCCTGAGCCCGCCGACCCATCCGAACTGTCGAAGGGGCGGTTGCTGCCGCAGTTGTCGAATGCAGTGGTGGAATCCACCGAGTGGTGCACGGGCGCGGTCGTGTGGCGTGCGTGATTTCGTGCACCGTCAGCCCGTTGCTCGCAGTACGAAAGGTGGCCACCCCCGTCGCACCGACCGGTGCCCAAGCCACGCAGAGTCCTACGGTGGATCACGACCCCTTTACGGCCCGGCAAGACGGGTGGGTCTCAGGACTGTTGGCCTGCAGCTCCGAAGCAGGGTAGCCCTTGCTTGAAATCGAGGTCAGTCACGGCGTCGCCTCTGTCCCCTTCGCTTCCCGGAGGGAGTTGCGTCCTCTTCCTCTTCTTCCTCTTCGTCTTCCTCGTATGCGTCCTCTTCTTCGTCCTCGGGCTCAGGCTCGCCTTCGGACTCGTAATCCTCGTCCTCGTCTTCGTAGTCCTCGTCTTCGTCCTCGTATTCTTCGTCCTCGGGCTCCTCGCCGTGTGCGTCCTCCTGCTCTGCGTCCTCTTCTTCGATGGCGTCTTCATGGGACACGACGACTTCACCGTCCCGGATTTCACCGCGCCAGCCCTCGGGCTCCTCCTGGGCGAGGGAGACGTATCGCTGAAAATGCTTGAAGTCGAGTCGCATTCGGCGCCCTTGGGCGCGCCACAGGTTGCCCGTCTTCTCGAAGAACCCGGACGGGTAGTACTCCACGACCAGGACGATTCGAGTCAGGCTGGGTGCCAGCTCATGGAAGCTGACCGCACCACGGGTGGTTCCCTTGGCTCCCTCGGAGGTCCAAACGATGCGGTCGTCGGGAATCTGTTCCTGGACAGTGGCTTTGAAGCTGCGCGAGGAAGGGCCGACCTTGACCTTCCAGTCGCTGGACATCTCATCGCTCTTCGAGACGTCGCGAACGCCCTTCGCGAAGCTGCTGAACCGGTCGTACTGCGTCCAGTGGTCGTACGCGACACGCAGGGGCACTCCCACATCGAGAACCTCGATGATGTTCATGACCTTGCCGCCGCTCGACTTGCGCTTTCCCTTTCCGCCGCCGAACGCTTCCTTGACCTTCTCCGTGACTTTGTCCTTGACGCCCTTGGCTTTCTCCCCGACAAATGCCTTCAGTGGGGATTCGCCCTGGAGAATACGGGCGCCGATCGCGGGAAGCGTTCCACTCTCGGCCACATCGGTGAGCTGCTCAGTGACATCGGTCAGTTTGTCGCCCGCCTTCTCGGCGAGCCGTTCCACCTGTGCACTGAGGAAGTTGGACGCCTCTTCGCGTAGCCGGTCCGCACCCGACTTCTGTGCCGTGGGCCGGTCTGTTTCTGTCCTGGTCATGACTGGCTACCTCCGACGATCGGCACGCTTGGACGCTGCTCGCTTCGCCGGAGCGGTCTTCCGGGCGGCGGATTTCTTGGCCGGAGCAGTTTTCTTCGCAGCCGTCTTCTTCGCCGGAGTCGTCTTCCGGGTAGCGGATTTCTTGGCGGGAGCGGTCTTCTTCGTAGCAGTCTTCTTCGGTGGAGCCGTCTTCCGGGCGGGGGACTTCTTGGCCGTCCGAGACTTCTCTCCGCGGGGAGCGGCCTTCTTGCGTGCTGCACCCGCTTTGGGCCTGGCTGGCTGGCGAGAAGTGCGGCGCCGCTTAGGTTGCGTCTCTTCCGGCTCTTCCTCTTCTTCTTCCCTCTCCTCGTATTCGTCTTCCGGCTGTTCTTCCTCCTCCTCTTCCTCGTCCTGGCCCTCTTCGTACCCGGCCTCCGGCTCCTCCTCTTCCGGCTCGTACTCTTCCTCGTCCCACTCCTCTTCCCCCTCGTCCTGCTTCTCACCGAGCTGGGCCGTACGGTCGCTGAGGGCGTCGGCCAGCGAACTCATACCCCGGTCGGCGGCGGCAGCCACTGCCTTGCGGCCCGCGTCGAAGACCTCCCCTTTCAGCTGCTCCTGCAGCTCGGCGAACTGGGGAATCTCTCCCAGCCTGCGCATCCCTTCGGCGGCCAGCTGTCGGGGTTCAAGGCCGAATCGTCTCCCTGCCAGATACGTGGCAATGGTCAGCGCCAGCCGGCCCTTCTTCGTCCGGCCCAGCACGTAGCCGCCCACTATTGCGGCCGCGAGGGCCACCTTGGCTGTGTCATCCATGAGTGCGTCACCTTCGATTGCTCGGTGCGGGGCCGACCTGTGCAGCATGCAGCCGGTCGAGCAGCCTTTCCTCTTCCCGGATCAAACTCCTTCGTGCCGATATCACCGCCTTCAAGTTCCCGGTTCAGTAGGGCCGGCCGAGCACAGAGCACTCCGGGGGCGTGAGCAGGCCCGTGATCGGTCTCATGTCAGAACCCGGCGGCCTGAACATGAGCGCCTGCGATGGCGGCAACGTTGCACCAGGGCAGCGGTCCCGCAAACGCAGCTCGACGTGCGCGGCGCGCGCTTCCGACTCGTTCCGTCGCGCTTCGGAAGCCGTCGCTTTCGCCGCGCGACTGTCGTCGAGGATTTCCCGCCGCGCGGCGGACGTTCTTCTGCCATGCATTCAAGTCTGATGGGTATCGAGCGCCTCGCACCTTGGGCGGAGGTGTCAAGCGCACCAACCGGGGTGGGCGGTTGCTGTGGTGGTCGATGTTCTGGCGGTGCAGCGGACGACGGTGCACGAGCCATCCTTCTCATGGCTGCGGGGTTCAGGTACCGGTCGTACGGTCACGGTGTCCGCCGGGCGCACGAAGGGCTGTTCCACGGCTGTGGTCGCGGCGCGCGAGTCCTTGCCGGGCAAGGGCGTGACGCCCTGTGTTTCCGCGGCGTGCGCCGTAGCAGTCAGGGGCACCACTCTCGTCGCCACCTGGCGGTCGAGCGCTCCACCCGCTGTCTCATGCGCGTACATCTGGGGCGCAGCCACAGCGTCTTGGCCACCGCAACACTCTCGCCGCGGCCGTCGAATCCTTCCCGCCGCACCTGAGGCGTTCCCTGACTTGGGACCAGAAGGCGGAGAGGGCGGCCCACCAGTCGTTCACCAAAGCCACGGCTATTCCCGTCCACTTCCGCAACCCGGCGAGGTGGAGACCGCAGGCGCAGTCCAAGGCGTCTTGGGGGTGTCGACGGGGCTGCCGGTGGGCAGGACGGTGTCCTCGTACCTGCGCACACTGGGGGAGTGCTGGGCAAGGGGATGGCGGCCACTACGGGACTGTGACTGGCGTCGGTGGGCGTACGCCTCGGGCTGGTCCTGTGGATTGACCATGCGGCCGGGGCCGGCGTGCTGGGGGCCGTGTCGCCGGGCCGGTCAGCTGACCAGCGGTGCTGCGATCCCCCTCGAATCTTCCGGGCACCCGGTATCGGTGGGAAGACGACGTGTTGGGGCCGGTCCTCCCGGCCTGTCGCTCACCCCGTGTCCTGGGGCATTCCTTCGACGACTTCCGCAAGTCGCCGCAGCATGTTGCGGTGCCGGATCTGCGCAAACGCGTCGAGAAATGTGTTGTGGAGACTCCCTCCCAGCCCGCGCAGTGGATGCTCGTCGAGAATGACCAGGGTCTTGTCGCCCCACGGCCGGATGTCGAAGGCGATCCGTGCCGTACCCAACGGCCCCCCGTGCGCTTCGAGTTCCAGTGCACGTGGCGCGTCGAGGCGCCGGACCGTCGTGTGTCCGTGGAACTCTTTCGGTCCCACACGCGCCGTGTAGTTGATCGATGATCCGACGTCCGGCCAGCGCCCCTTGCCCGGAACGGAGTTGGATGTCCCCACCACCCAGTCCGCGTAGCGGCTCTCGTCCTTCAGAACCGCCCAGAGCACGGGCGGTTCCCTTGCGATGAGCTGATGACGTACAGCCATGTGTGCTCCTATCCGGGACGCTGAATTACCGACCCTGCCAGCGATCTCCGGGGCCGGTTTCCCATCTGTATCGAACACACGACACCCGGGCACACCTCGACCGGAGCCGCCGCTGGACATCACATCGACGGGGCGGGGGAGCTGGAACAAGCAGCCCTACCAGTAATGCCGTCGACCGCCCACCGCATGCCCGATGGCACCCAGGATCCAAAGAACGATGCCGATCGCGACGAGCACGATACCGATGGTCCACAGGATCGATATGCCGGCCACCAGACCGATGACCAGCAGAATGACGCCGAGGATGATCATGGCGTCCTCCGTTCTCCCGGGTCTTTTTAGTATGCGCCTCACACATACGCACGGCGATACAGGCCGTGCGTGGGCGTCGTCCACCAGACCAGGGGCAAGGTCGTCCCACGAGCGCAGGCAATGTGATCGACCGGAGTGAGGACAAGGCTGAGATCGGCTCCTGGGTGCGGACTGCCGAGGATGTTCGGGCCCGCCAGATGTCGCGGCGACGGTTGTGCAGGCGGCCGCTACGAGGGCAGTGCTGAAACTGCCCCGACGACCGCATGGAGGGCTGGCAGGTGCCTGTCCGAGTTGCACATTTCGATGGGGCCGGCAGCTCGGTGCTGACCTGAAGCAGCATGTCAGTCAGCACCCCTGATCACCTCTGCTGTACCAACCCGGTGCTGACTGAGCAGCGTCGCACTTCGATATCCGGCACGAAGGGGCGGGTGGCCGTGCTTCTTGCCCGGTCGACAGACGCCAAGTCGTCGACCAGTGGGAATGACGAGCAGACGTGCTCCCCGGGAACGCAGTGTGAGCTGCGTGCGTTCGGTTGGTAGGCCAAAGACGGAGGAGAAGGATGCCGGTGCCGGACTTTCCGCCCCTGCGTGCGGTCGGCCGAGGACGTGGTTGGTATCGCGGCGACTGCCATGTTCATTCTGTGTACTCGGACGGCGAGCTCACCCCGGAACAGCTGGTGGCCGGCGCGCGTGCGGCAGGGCTCGACTTCATCGCGACCACGGAACACAACACCGCTGAGGCGCACGGTGCTTGGGCTTCCCACGCCGGTTCTGACCTTCTGGTGGTCCTTGGTGAGGAGGTGACGACCGAGACCGGGCATTGGCTCGCTCTCGGTATCGGACCCGGGCAGGTGGTCGACTGGGAGTATCGGGTGCAGGACGGGCAGATCGACCGGCATCTGGGTGAGGTGCACGGAGTCGGTGGGCTGTGTGTGGCGGCACACCCGCACGCGCCTTACCCGTCAGGCGATTTCATGTACCCGTACCAGGGCTTTGACGTGGTTGAGGTGTGGAACGGGCTGTGGTCGTCGGACCGGCCGTGGAACGCCGACAACGAGGCGGCCTTGGCCGACTGGGGACGCGGCCTGACTGCGGACACGCGCACGGGCCGGTGGCGGCCGATGATGGGCAACAGCGACACCCATCTGGAGGGCCAGATCGGCATCCCGCACACCGTTGTGTTCGCCGAGGAGTTGAGCACCCCGGCGATCCTTGCCGGCATTCGCGCGGGCCGGAGTTGGACCGCTGGATCAGCCACCGTCGACCTGTCGCTCACTGCCACGGCAGGTGAACGCAGCGCAGAGGTGGGCGAGCACCTCAAGACCTGGGGGGAGCAGGTCGCTGTGCGGGTCCACGTACGCGGCGTCCGGTCGGCGGCCGTCAGCTTCCATACCGACCGGGGCAGGGTTCACCGCGCATCACTTCCCGACCACGGTGCCGGCGTCGCCGAGTGGTTCACCACCGCGGAGGAGTCGGCGTTCGTGCGGATCGAAGTCCGCCACGCACAGGGGCACATGGCGGCGCTCACCAACCCGATCACGCTGACCTGAACCTCTACGTGCCGACCCGTCCTGCGCAGATGCAGATGGGGCCACAGGCAGACGGGAGCAAGCTCTGGTGAAGGGCCGCGCAGACTGCGAACGCACGGGACGGCGCCCATGAGCGGGGTCGGCTGGGTCACGGAAGCACCTGGGCGATGCCTGCCGGCGTGACCCGATCCGCCTGCGGCAGGCGTCCAGGGTGGTGGTATCTGGGAGGACGAACCGGCAGCAATGAGGCCCTGCGTTCCGACGGCTCGTCCGGAACAAGATCGGGCGGTTCACCCGGGGAGGACACCGGTGGGGCCGCCCGGTGCGGCAGGAGACTTCCCTCCGCGCAGGACGAGAGCGGTGGGTGTGGCTTCGCGCGCACCGGTGCCCCTCCCTCCTCCCCATGGGAATCGCAGGCATGCTCTCTGTCACCGGACTCTGGGAGCATGGTGGCCGTTGTCCTGAAATTGGCCGTAGCATGTCAAGAATCATGGTGATGTGTCTTGTTGTCTCCAGGGCGTCATGCCTCAATGGGGCTGCAGCTTTCCTTGACGGTCCGTCAGGGAAGTGCGTCGTTCCGGCGTGACGTCGTGAACTCACGCGCCGGCAATCCCCCCACGAAGGGCAACCACCATGAGGCATGGCATACGGCGAATCGGTGTCTGCTCCATCCTTGCCGCGGGCACGCTCGCGCTGGCACCCACAGCTGACGCGGTCACCCCCACCACCGCCACCATTTCCTTCGACTGCGGCCTGTACGGCTCGGGCGCCGCGACCCTCACCGCGACCCAGAACGGCACGTCCGCGACCATCAATCTCTCGACGTCAGCCATCACCGCCCCCATCGCGGTCGGGGCGAACTCGGTCAAATCAACACTCACGCTTACTAATAAGGGCGCGGGCACGGTGACGTTCACCGGCAGCTCCAACCCTGCCATTCCCGCCGGCAGTCCTGTGTCCACGGGCCCGCTCAGTGGGACCGTCGCCTCGGGGGACAGCCTTGAGGGCAAGTCCCTCAAGGTCGTGGTCATGGGCATCACCGTGACATGCAACGCGACCTCCGCCCAGACGCCCGGACCGTTCGTGTTCTGAGCCGATCGCCGGGCACCGGCAAAGCGCCGGGCCGGGCCACCGGCGCGGTCGGCCGGTACTCCCGTCCACGGGCGGGGGCACCGGCCGGCCGCTCGCTCTTGATCGGCGCCGACCCGACGGCGTGAACGTGCTGTACCAGGACGGCCGGGAGCGTCGGAGCACATCCCGTGTGCCGGGCGCCTTCGCGCAGTGGCCGTACACGGTTGTCTACAGGGCTCCCCGCGACGGAGGGCGGCTTCGCGCTCATCTCGCGGTCGCAGAGGCGAACCCCGAAGCCGCCGCACCCCGGATTCAGCGGAACGAACACCACTCGGCTGACGTCATCGCACGCAGCACGCAGCACGCAGCACGCAGCACGCAGCACGCAGCACGCAGCACGCAGCACGCAGCAGGTCGTCAGTCGCGCAGGGTGGCGGCGGCCCTGTAGGTGCACAGGACCGGCGCGGTCTCGATACGGGTGAGGGCGTCCAGGGCGACGCGGCGGGTGAGGTAGTGGTGCAGAACGCCGCGTGGCGCCACAGGACGTGGGCGATCAGGTCTGTGTAGCTCCGCAGGAGCGGTCAACCGGTGTCTCGCGAAGCGCAACGGGACTGATCATTCCGGTGGTGGCGGTCACCACCGCCGCCACCAAGAAGTCGCCTGGCCCCCGGGCCCGGCCTCAATCCTTGCGTCACTGCTGTTTCCAGTGGGACGAGTGCGCTATTGACCCACCCGGCCGTCGGTGCATTCGCGCAGCAGATCTGCGTGCCCGCAGTGGCGGGCGTACTCCTCGATCCGGTGAACCCACAACTCCCGGACAGAGTCGCCGTCATGCCCCATCCGCGCACCCAGGTCCGTATGCTCGGCCAGCGCCGCGTCGGTTGCGGCCTGTTCGCGGGCAAGATCGGCGAATGCGCTCTCGACCAGCTCCTGTTCCGCCAGGGCTCCCTCGAAGTCGCCATCGTCCGCTCCGTAGAGCTTCGGTGCAGGGTCTCCCGGCAGGATCCAGTTGCGCCAGTCCCGCTCGACCTCGGCAAGATGGCGGACCAGCCCCAGCAAAGACATCGTCGACGGCGGCACCGACCGGCGCGCGAGTTGCTCCGGATCCAACCCCTCGCACTTCATCCGCAGCGTCAGTCGATAGCCCGTCAGGAAGTCCCGGAGCGTCGCCAACTCGCCGTCAGGGCTGACTCCGTCACTGTTGCGCGGGTCCTCGTCGGGGTCCACCCACATGTCGGGGTAGACGTCGGCCCTGCTCCACCGATCGGGTATGTCGCTCATTACGTTCATGATCCGGAGCAGTGGTCCGACAGGCAACCGAATATCGAGGTGTGCCCGGTGTGCCCGGTGTGCCCCGCGGGGCGACGACCGCCCGGCGGGTTCGGCCGGTCGTCGAGACCTCTGGGGGCTCACGGTTTTTCCGTTCGAAGACGATCCGGATCGTTCCACACAGCCCAGTCCAGCCCACTCCCAATCCCTCGTTCGAACTCTGAGCTGGGCGCCGGGCGGATACAGGACACCCGGCCTGCCGTCGGCCCGGAGCAAGGCTGGCCGGAATGACACCGACGGCGGCCCGGCCGACCACCCAACCGGAACCTGAACGGATTCCGGGTGAAACAACGAGGTTTGTTCCCGGAGTGATGACAACGCTAGTGGTGAGGCCGCCCTGCAAACGGTGTCGGCGCGTGGGAAACGTTCTCCTCGGCGCCCCGTGCCGGCCACCCTGCGGAGCCTCGCCCGTCCTCATCGACGAATCCCTTTGGCCACCTGAAGATTGTCCAAATGGTGGGGCACGTCCCCAAACGCGACCACCCTAAGGTGATGAGGTTCCATTAGCGTGAAGGGCAGGATCAGGAGTGATGCCCGGGACGGGGGTCGGCCGCCGGATATTACCCTTGTGGCCCTGCTGTCACAGAGGGATCGGGGTCCACCATGGAATCGTATTCCCTCGCGAAGAGGCTCGCGTTCTTCCGGCAGTACCAGCCGAGTCGTACTCCGATCGACGCCAAGGACCACGTTCTGGCACGCCCGGTCCTGTACCGACAGGCAGACTGCCTACGGTCCGCCACCGACTTCCGGGTTCCCTCCGACGACCACGCCGATGAACGCGGAAAGCGAATGTTCAGACCCTGGGAAAAGGTCTCCGGACGTGCACGGTGACCGATCGCCTGGGCTTCAGTCTTACGCAATTGCGATACTTTGTTGTATCTGCTGAGCTTGGCAACATATCAGAGGCGGCAGAGAAGCTGTGCGCATCACAGTCAACGGTTTCCGCGGCCGTCATGAGGCTGGAACGGCAACTTGGTGTGCAGCTCCTCCTTCGTCATCATGCCCGTGGAGTCACCCTTACTCCCAGCGGTCGGCACTTGCTGCGAGAGGCGCGCGCGTTGTTGGGGCAGGCCAGAAACCTCAAAGCTCAGGGCGATGCCCTGGCGAGCGATACTGCTGGTCAGCTCGACGTCGGATTCTTTCTTTCAATCGCCCCGTTTCTGGTGCCCTCGGTCTACCGGATGGCTAAAGAGCGGTATGCGACGCTGCAATTGAACGTTCATGAGGCCTCTGCTGATCGACTTTTGGATTTTCTGCAAGACGGTCGATGTGAATTAATTGTGACCTATGACTTCCTGTCAGGCGATTCCAGATTCCACTCCCTCATCGAATTGTCTCCCTACGCCCTATTGGCTGATGGTGACCCGATGGGCGAGGCCGGTCGCATCGGTTTGGATGAGTTGGCCGCTCGACCGCTTGTCACCTTGAACATCCCGACCGTCCTCCGCCATTTCGAGGCGATTTTTGCGGACGCCGGCGTCCCGATGCCTCAAGTGGTCACGACAACGAGTCTTGAGACAATGCGTGGTCTTGTGGCTGCTGGTTCCGGGTTCGCTTTGATGTATCAACGCGCTTCGAATGTGATGACTTTGGATGGAGGGAGGGTTCGAGCAGTCGAGATTTCCGGAGATGCTCCTTCTGTTTCTCTCGGTGTGGCCATGATGCCCGATCTCACCATGAGCAGCCGCGGCAAGGCTTTCCTGGAAGTGCTCAGGTCGGCAGTTTTGATCAGCCGTGAAGTGAGTTCTGTTGCGTGACCCGAGCAGTGCCCGATCCGCGCACCTCACAGGGTGACGTCGCAGCGACGGCCCCCGTGTGGCCGGGCCCCGGCGTACGGCTCCCCGCAGGCCGGCTCCGATCGGCCTGCGGCCCTCAGCGCCGCCGCGCCGGCCGGTCCGGCCGCAGGACGCCGCTCCGGCAGGGGTGGATCCGAAGCGGCGTGGGCGGATGTCTGTCCTAGTCAGCGGTGAATGCCCCCGGCCGACCTGTCGATGATGGTCGCCCGTCCGGCTGAAGGCGGCCATCCCGCACTGGGGAGCTTGGCGAGCGGGGGGCTGGCGTCCCTTCGGCATCGCGCGGACGGCGGCCCAGTCGATCCGGGGCGAACGCAGCACCCGGTCGATGTCGGCCTGCCGGTACAGCCGGACGACGACGCCCTTGTGCCAGGTGGAGACGGTGGTCTCCGAGTGGGTCAGCAGGCCCGCGCGCAGGAGGTGGTCGAAATCGGCGGGGCGCAGCCCGAGGGCGGATGTCGCGTCGTCCCGGGCGGGCGCAGGTGCGGCCGGCGGCGGAGGTCCGGGCGACCTTGCGGCGGTCGGTGAAGCGCTCCAGGGGCAGCCCGCAGTAGAGGGTGTGCCCCTTTGTACTCCCCGTTCCCTGTCGAGTTCAGCGTGTTGAAGTCCCGCCTCGATCGGCTGTCTTCGCTGGACAGCGTGATGGCCTCGCCCCCCTGGGGGCGAGGCCATCGGTGGGCCCTGCCAGACGATCTGTTGGTGAGGAAGGGGTCAGCGCACGCCGACGGACTTCCAGGCGTTGTTGACGGCGTCCAGTTCCTTCCCGGTGCCGTAGAGGTCTTCGGCGATGATCGCGGTCAGTTTGGCGAAGTCGGCGAAGGTGGCATCGGCGGAGAGCTTGCCGCCGGTCGCGGCGTCGTACCAGATCCGGCCGGCCTTCTCCCAGGCGTTGCCGTCGATGGCGGTGGCGGTGAGGTGGAAAGCGCGGTTGGGGATACCCGAGTTGACGTGCACCCCGCCGTTGTCCTGCTGGGTCTCGAAGTAGCCGCCCATGTGGGCCGGCTGGGGGTCTTTGCCCAGCCGGGGGGCATCGTAGGCCGTACCGGGTGAGGCCAGCGAGCGCAGGGCCTTGGCCTTGAGGCCCGGGGCGAGCATCCCGGCGCCGAGGAGCCAGTCGGCCCGGTCGGCGCTCTGGCCGAGCGAGTACTGCTTGACGAGGGAGGCGAAGACGTCACAGATGGACTCGGAGAGCGCCCCCGACTGACCGAAGTACATGAGCTGCGGGTTCGGGATCTGCCTGATCACCCCGGCCGCGACGACGTCGAGCAGGTCGCGTGGGCGCAGCTGGATGATCTCGCCGTCGCCGTCGCCGAGAACCAGCCGCCCGTCCTCCCAGAACACGTTCGCGAACTTCTCGCCGTAGTGAACGGTTGCCCGAAGTGGGCCGCCCTCGCCGTCGAGGGAGTTCCTGCCGTACGCGGTGAGGAAGAAGTCGAAGGTGGTGCCGAGCGCATCGTAGACGCTGTTGACCAAGTCATCCTTGCCCGCAGCCTCGCCCTCGGAGCGCACCAGGGTGCCTGGGAGGCTCTCTTTGTTCCTTGCGTCGGAGATCTCACGGCGGGGCACGGGAGTGTCTTCTGCATCCATGCAATCCAGTGTGGGCATCGGCCACCCCCGGCTGTCGCGCTTTCAGTAGTTCCGAGCCGTGTCCTGAGTATTCGTGATAAACGACGTAGACCTCCAGGGTTCCTTGCCGGGGCCGGTGACCCAGACCTGAGGATCGGATATCCCGGTTGGACTCCCGCAGCCTGTTCTCGCTGGGGCAGGTCTTCCCAACCCGTCAGCAACCGGCTCCCAGCCCCCCTTCGCAGGCCCTCCGGCTGTATCCGCGCTTCTCCCGTCCTGTCAGCCGCCGCTCCGGATCCGCAACGACGGCCGTCCCTGCCCGCGTACTGAGGGGCAGGGGCAGCCGTCGAGGCAGCTGTCAGGCAAGGGTCTTGAGCACGGCCGGGTCGTAGGGGACGGTCTGGGCCAGATCGCCGCGCAACGCCTTTGCCGCCCAGTCCGGGTTGGCCAGCAGCGTCCTGCCCACTGCGACGAGGTCGAACTCGTTGCGCTCCAGGCGGGCCACCAGCTCGTCGATGCCGGTCAGGCCGGCCCGTTGGGTGAAGCCCTGGGCGAAGTCGCCGACGCCGTACTGCTGGTCCAGGCCGACTGAGCCGACCGTCACCGTGGCCCTGCCGCTGAGCTTGCGCACCCAGCCGGCCAGATTGAGCTCGCTGCCGTCGAATTCGGGCAGCCAGTAGCGGCGGGTGGAGGCATGGAACGCGTCGACACCGGCGTCGGCCAGCGGCGTCAGCATCTGCGCGAGTTCGTCCGGGGTCTCCGCGATGCGGGCCTCGTACCTGTTGACCTTCCACTGGGAGAGCCGGAAGAAGACCGGGAATCCCGGACCGACGACCGCGCGGACGGCCTGCACGATCTCGGCGCCGAATCGGGCGCGGGAGGCCGGGGCGCCGCCGTAGCGGTCGGTACGCCGGTTGGTGCCGCTCCACAGGAAGTCGTCGATCAGGTAGCCGTGCGCGCCGTGCAACTCGATGCCGTCGAACCCGAGTTGCTCGGCGGCCACGGCGGCCTCCGCGAAGGCGGCCACCGTGTCGTCGATGTCCTGCTGGGTCATGGCTCTCCCGGTCGGGGTGCCGTCCAGCCCGAGCCCGGACGGGCCTTCGGCGGGCGGCTCGGTCCCGGTGCGCGCGACCCCGGTGTGCCACAGCTGTGGAATGATCTTGCCGCCGGCCTCGTGCACCCGCCGCACCACGTGGGCCCAGCCGGCGAGGGACCGCTCGCCGTAGAAGTGGGGCACGCCGTCGTACGCGCCGGCAGCCGCGCGGTTGACGTAGGTGCCCTCGGTGATGATCAGCCCGACCTGGTTGGCCGCCCGGCGGGCGTAGTACTCCGCCACGTCCTGGCCCGGCACGCCGCCGGGGGATTTCATCCTGGTCATCGGGGCCATCACGATCCGGTTGGGCACCATGAGATCGCCCACGATGAACGGCTCGTCCAGGCTCGCCATTGTTCCTCCCGAGTTGTCGGCACTCCTTGCACGGACGTTTCGCGTACGCCTGTTTCCACAGCCTGACAAAGCGCTTCCAGGCTGTGCGGAAACTGCTGCGACCGCACATCGATATCGCACGATTATCAGCCGTGCTGATCGCAACGTCCAGTTGGCAATGATGGCGTACAAGTGTCGTCGGAACGTTGGATCGCACGATGCGATCCAGTACATCGGAATAATCATCTTGACCGTATCAATGAGATCATTGATAGTGGTTCCAGCGATTCCGCTGCACTGTGATCGGCTGGGATGAAACTCTCGTTTTGAATCACAACTGGAGAATGTATTTCCATGACCGATCTGTGTTGTGGGCAGGGTTGTTGAGACAGCAAAGGGGGTGGAATCCAGGGTGAGTCAGAATCGCTTTACTGCAAAGATCCCCAACGAGCTGGAAGGCAAGCGGGCCGTGGTCACCGGCGGCAGTCGCGGTATTGGCGCCGCGATTGTGCAGAACTTGCTCGACGCCGGCGCTACCGTTGTCACTTCTGCCCGTAGCTCGACCGAGCACACTCCGTCCGCGGCCAAGTTCGTGAGAGCGGACCTCAGTACGCCTGACGGTGTGCGCAAGTTCGCTGATGCCGCGCTGGACAATCTCGGCGGAGTGGACATTGTCGTCAACAATGCGGGTGGATGCCGAGCTTTTCAGAGTGCGCTGGACATCGAGAACGACTGGCAGTACACAGTGGACATCAACTTCCTCGCCGCCGTCCGGGTCAATTCCGTACTTGTGCCGTCCATGCGCGCGAGTGGCGGCGGAGTTGTTGTGCACGTCTCGTCCATTGCCACGATTTCGTCCTACCCGATGATTCTGCACTATGCCGCCGCCAAGGCCGCACTCGAGACATACAGCAAGGGACTCGCGGCCGAGTTGGCGCCGCAGGGTATCCGCGTCGTCGCTGTCTCTCTCGGGAATGTGATGACACCGGGGGCGGACGAGGCGCGCGAGAAGATCGTTGATTATCTCGGCAGCGATTCGGAAGAATGGGCCGACGAAATTCCACTCGGGCGCCTCGGCCAGTCACAGGACATCGCCGAGGCGGTCGGTTTTCTGGTCTCCCCACGCGCCGCGTGGATCACGGGCAGCACTCTCGTCATCGACGGCGGGCGGAGCGCATCCCTGTGACCTGCGGCATGGCGGGCGCCCGCTCGCGTGGACGCCACACCGACGCCTTCCGTCGACCCTCGACCAGATTCGGCACGTGTCCGCCTCGTCGGTCATTCACCGGGCGGAGTGGGTCACACATGTCCCGGGCAGCGTCCGCACAGACGCCGACGACAGCGACACCGGGCCCGGCAGGACCGTTGTCGGCGACAACACATCCGCGAACAGTGCAGATCACGAACCTTTGTGGGACCAGTAACCGAGCGTTCATGGGTATCCGCTGCCAGGACTGGAAGGACTGACACGATGACCGCGACAGGGGAAGGGGTCCGGGCCTATCCGTTTGGCCCGGTCGACCGGCTCAACGTGGACCCGAGGCTGGCCGAGATCTGCGGCGAACAGCCGGTGCTGCGCGTGAGCCTGCCCTACGGTGGCGACGCCTGGCTGGTCACACGGCACGCGGACGTCAAGACCGTGCTGGCCGATCCCCGGTTCAGCCGTGCCGCCGCCGTGGGCGAGGACGTGCCCCGCACGGTCGCTGTCGGACTGCCCAGCACCTCCATGCTGAGCATGGATCCGCCGGAGCACAGCCGACTGCGGCGCCGGGTCGCCAACTCGTTCACCCTGCGCCGGGTTGAAGCGCTGCGCCCGCGCGTTCAGCAGATGGTGGACGGCCTGCTCGACACCATGATTGCCGCAGGACCGTCCGCCGACCTGACCAAGGCGCTGACCTGGCCGCTGCCCATCACGGTGATCTGCGAACTGCTCGGTGTGCCCGTTGCCGACCGCGACCGGTTCAACGTCTGGGTGGACGGCTTGCTGATGCTGTCCGATCCGGACCAGGCCGCGCAGGCCCGCGGACACCTCAACGACTACCTCGCCGGTCTGGTCGCACTTCGCCGCACCGCACCCACCGACGACCTGCTCGGCGAACTGGTCGCCGTACAGGACGAGGAGGACCGGCTCGGCGAGGAGGAACTGGTCAGCCTCGGGGTCAGCCTGCTGTCCGCCGGCCAGGAGGCCACCGCCAACCAGCTCGGCAACTTCGTCTACACGCTGCTGACCAATCCCGATCTCTGGCAGGAACTCGTCGCCGACCCCGGTCTGGTACCCGATGCGGTCGAGGAACTCTCCCGGATCATCCCGATCAGCGCCTCCGCCGGCTTCACCCGTATCGCCACCGAAGATGTGGAACTGGGCGGGCAGACCGTTCGCGCCGGTGACGCGGTGGTCGCCGAATTGGGCATGGCCAACCGGGATCCCGAGGTGTTCGACCACCCCGAGGAGATCGACTTCCACCGCGGGTACATTCCGCACGTCACCTTCGGGCACGGCGTGCACCACTGCCTCGGTGCGCAACTGGCCAGGCTGGAGTTGCGAATCGTGCTCGAGTCCCTGATTCGCCGCCTGCCCGGTCTGCGCCTGGCCGTACCGGCCGACCAGATGTCCTGGCGGACCGACCGCCTCATCCGCGGGGTGGACGCGCTGCCGGTCAGCTGGTGAGGTCCTCGCCGGCCCGAATCCTCGCCCGAGGACGGCGTTGGCCGCGCACCCTGCCCTGGATCCACCACGACGTCACCCACCCCCTACCCCTGCGCCTCGGCGATTGAGAGGTCCGCGCGCACGGTCACCGCCGGGGGCGTACCGTCCGCGACGGCCCACGTCTGTCTCCTGGGGCCGTCCACATCGCCGGGCGCGTCCCCATCACATCGCCGTGAGCAGGGACATGCGGACTCCACGCTTGGCCGAAAGACGCAATCAAGTGCTCGGTGACGACCACCTGCACGAAGCGCAGACATCGCCGACATCATCGGCATCGCCGAGATCACTGGGACGCTACCGGAGGGCTGGTCATGGCCGAACCACTGGAGTCGATCACCGCGGCGGTGAATGATCCGGACAAGGGACTTGCCGAGGTCATGGCGGCCGTCATGGAGGGCTACGGGGACCGGCCGGCGCTCGGCGAACGCGCCAAGGAACCGTCGACGGCGCGTCTGCTCCCGAGGTTCGACACCATCAGCTACCGCGAGTTGTGGGCACGCATCCGCGCGGTCGCCGGCACGTGGTACCACGACCCGCAGTATCCGCTGAGCGCGGGCGATCGGATCTGCATCCTGGGCTTCACCAGCACCGACTACGCGACTCTCGACCTCGCGTGCATCCACTCGGGCGTCGTGTCCGTGCCTCTGCAATCCAGCGCGCCGCTGTCCCAACTGATGCCGATCATCGCGGAGACGGAGCCGCGTGTCCTCGCCGCGAGCATCGAACGCCTGGACACCGCTGTCGAAGCCGTGGTCGAGGGACCGTCGATCCAGCGCGTGATCGTGTTCGACTACCGGCCCGAGGTCGCGGCGCAGCGCGAGGCGTTCGAGTCCGCCCGGCGGCGCCTGGCCGAAGCAGGCAGTCCGGTGGTCGTCGGCCCGCTGGCCGAGGTGATCGAACGCGGGACCGACCTGCCGCCCGCTCCTCTGTTCACCGCCGAAGCGGGCGAGGACCCGTTGTCCCTGCTCATCTACACGTCCGGCAGCACCGGGACCCCCAAGGGGGCCATGTACACCCAGCGGCTGGTCGGCACCGCGTGGTACGGATTCAGCTACGGGGCGGCGGAGGGGCCCCCGACCGGCATCCTCTACATGCCGCAGAGCCACCTCGCCGGCCGCTACTCGCTGATGGGCTCGCTCGTCCGGGGCGGTGTCGGCTACTTCACCGCCAAGAGCGACCTGTCCACGCTGCTCGACGACATCACGCTGATCCGCCCCACCGAGCTGACCATGGTTCCGCGCCTGTGCGACATGCTCTTCCAGCGGTACCAGAGCGAACTGGACCGCCGGGCCGGAGAGCCGGGCGACGTCGAGACGGCGGTCAAGACGGACCTGCGGGAGAACTTTCTGGGCGGGCGCGTCGCCAAGGCCTTCTGCGGGACCGCGCCGCTCTCCGCCGAGGTGGCGGCCTTCGTCGAGTCCTGCCTGAATCTCCACCTGTACACCGGCTACGGGTCCACCGAAGCCGGCGGGGTGCTGCTCGACACGGTGGTGCAGCGCCCGCCGGTGATCGACTACAAGCTGGCCGACGCCCCGGAACTGGGCTATTTCCGGACCGACTTGCCGTATCCGCGCGGGGAACTGCTGCTCAAGACGGACACCATCATTCCCGGGTACTACAAGCGGCCCGAGGTCACCGCCGAGATCTTCGACGAGGACGGTTACTACCGGACCGGCGACATCATGGCCGAGGTCGGACCCGACCGGTTGGTCTACGTCGACCGCACCAAGGACACCCTGAAACTGTCCCAGGGCGAGTTCGTGGCCGTCTCCCGCCTGGAGACCGTCTTCGTCGGCAGCCCCCTCGTCCGGCAGATCTTCGTGCACGGCAACAGCGAGCGTGCCCATCTGCTCGCGGTGGTGGTGCCGGCCCCGGACGTGCTGGCCAGATGCGGCGAGGACGTCGAGTCGCTCAAGCCGCTGCTCAGCGAGTCGCTCCAGCAGATCGCCAAGGAAGCCGAGCTCAACTCGTACGAGATCCCGCGTGACTTCCTGATCGAGGCGGAACCTTTCAGCCCCGAGAACGGCCTGCTCTCCGAGAGCCACAAACTGCTCCGTCCCAGGCTCAAGGAACGCTACGGCGAAGCGCTTGAACAGAGGTACACGGAACTCGCCGACGGGCAGGTCGAGCGGTTGCGCGAGCTGCGGCAGGCCGGGCCGGACCAGCCGGTCCTGGAAACGGTCGGCCGGGCCGCCCAGGCATTGCTGGGCTGCCCGGACACCGACCTGAGCGCCGAGGCGCACTTCACCGACCTGGGTGGGGATTCGCTCTCCGCGCTGTCCTTCTCCCACCTCATGAAGGAGATCTTCCGCATCGATGTTCCGGTCGGGGTGGTCATCAGCCCGGCCAACGACCTGGCACAGGTGGCGAGGTACATCGAGGCGGAACGCGCGTCCGGGGCGAAGCGGCCCACGTTCGCCTCCGTACACGGCGAGAACAGCTCCGAGGTCCGCGCCAGTGACCTCACCCTGGAGAAGTTCGTCGACGCGCCGACGCTCGCCGCCGCCGCGACGCTGCCCCGCCCCGACGGTGCCGTGCGGGCCGTCCTGCTGACCGGGGCCAACGGCTACCTCGGCCGGTTCCTGTGCCTGGAATGGCTGGAGCGGCTGGCACCCTCGGGCGGCAGGCTGATCTGCGTCGTACGCGGAAGCGACGCAGCCGTAGCGGCGAAACGGCTTGAGGACGCCTTCGACAGCGGCGACGCCGAACTGCTCCTTCGGTACCGGGAACTGGCCGAAGGGACCCTGGAAGTGCTCCCGGGCGACATCGGCGAGCCGCACCTGGGCCTGGACGAGGACACGTGGCACAGGCTGGCCGACACCGTGGACCTGATCGTCCACCCGGCCGCCCTGGTCAACCACGTGCTGCCCTACAGCCAGTTGTTCGGACCCAACGTCGTCGGCACGGCCGAACTGATCCGGCTGGCGCTCACCACGCGGATGAAGCCCGTCACCTATGTGTCCACCGTCGCCGTGCAGGTCGGAGGCGCGGCTGCGGCTCTCGACGAGGACGCCGACATCCGCGCCACCAGCCCGGTGCGGTACATCGATCAGAGCTACGCCCATGGGTACGCGACCAGCAAGTGGGCCGGCGAGGTTCTCCTCCGGGAGGCACACGACCTGTGCGGTCTGCCGGTCGCCACCTTCCGGTCGGACATGATCCTCGCGCACAGCAGGTACCAGGGGCAGTTGAATGTGCCCGACGTGTTCACCCGTCTGCTGCTCAGCCTGGTCGCCACCGGCATCGCGCCGGGCTCGTTCTATCGGACCGGCGCACGCGCGCACTACGACGGACTGCCGGTCGACTTCACCGCCGGGGCCATCACCTCGCTGGGCGCGCAGGCCACCGAGGGCCACCGGACCTTCAACGTGCTGAACCCGCACGACGACGGCATCTCGCTGGACACCTTCGTCGACTGGCTCACCGAGGCCGGCCACCCGATCCGGCGGATCGACGACTACGGCGCATGGCTCGCCCGCATCACGGCCGCGGCCCGCGCCCTGCCGGAGAAGCAGCGCCGGCACTCACTGCTGCCCCTGCTGCACGCCTTCGCGCAACCCGAGGAAGGTGTCCCTGGTTCGGCGTTTCCCGCCGAGCGGTTCCACGCCGCCGTGCAAGCCGCGGAGGCCGGCCCCGGCAAGGACATCCCCCATCTGTCGGCAGCCCTCATTCGCAAGTACGTCACCGACCTGCGCCGGCTCGATCTGCTCTGAGGGTCCGAGGACAGACCTCACTGCCTCGGGCCGCCGACCGCGTGCGTGAGTGTGTCCGGCCAGTTGTCCGGCCGGACGGCGTTCGGCCACGATGCCGGTCGCGGCGGGAGCGGGGGTGCGGCGCGCGTGCTCCCGGCGCCGGGCGGTGCCCTGGTGCGGACCGGTCGTTCGGCGGGGACCGGTCCGCAGCGCGAGGGGAGCCCGGCGCCGGACGCGGGTCAGGCCCCCCAGCGCAGTGCGATGGTGTCACCCGCGTTGACGGCCGTGCCCCGGGTGGCACTGGTGAACGCGGAGCCGTCGGTGCTGACCTTCCAGGTGTTGGAGCCGCTGTTGGCCTTGCCGTTGAGCGCCGTGATGCCGCCTGTTCCGGACGGCGGCATCACCGCGGTCACGCAGCCGGACGGGGTGGCGGCGCTCGTGGCGGCGTCGAGTACGGATCCCAGCGTGGTCGTGGTCCCGGTCGGGGTGACGGAGACGGAGCACACCTTCACGTTTCCGGCACCGTCGTCCACGGTGAGAGCCAGCCGTGCGGCCGTGCCGGCGGTGAAGGTGGTCTGGGCCACCCACTGGGGTGCGCCGCTGGTGACCGGTAGCGGGGGAGTGGCGGTGAAGCCGCCACCCGCGACGGCGCGCAGCCCGTCGACGGATGCGTAGGCGGAGGGCGTGGTGTCGCTCGGCAGGTACTTGAAGCCGCCGCCCGGGTTGAATTGCTGGGCTATGAGGAAGTCGACGGGGGTCTTGCCGGCGGAAGTGAGGAAGTCCCCGGTCTGCGGGTTGATGCCGCAGGCGTTCAGCCCGGACACGGCCCAGCCGTTGGAGTCGGTGTTGACACCGAACATGGCATTGAACGCACCGGTGCCGGTCACCAACTTGCCCTTGAGGAACGCCTTGGCCCGGGTGATTCCCGAGTCGGTGCTCGGGACGCCGGAGACGCACAGCGCGGCCATCGCGGCACCGGTCATGTCGATGTCGCTCGTGGCGCCGAGCTGCCCCGGGTCGCCCTCGGCCTTGCTGAAGTTCCAGCCGCCGTCGTTGTGCTGGTTGGCCCGGATGCGGGTGACCAGGGAGTCCCGCAGGGCCTGCGGTATGCGCTGCGCCCCTGCCTGCGTCTTGGCCCCGCCGAGGGCCAGCGCGGCGAAGACGGTGCCGTTGAAATTGGCGGACGGGCCGAAGTAGCCGGGCTCGGCGTTCTGCCAGTGGCTGTAGATGTCGGCGACCAGATTGCGGGAAGCCGAGACACGGGCCGGATCGATGCCGGCGGCGTAGGCGTTGAGCGCGGCACGCTCGTAGTCGGTGACCACCGGCGTCGCGGACGGCCAGCCGGCCGTGGACAGGAGGCTGCGGTAGACGGTTCTCGCGTTCTTCGTTGTATCCCCGCCCGGTGTGACGTCCACCGCGGCCGTGCCCGCGGCGGCGAGTGCGCTGAACGCCCACTCGTTCGACAGCCCGGAGCCGGCGTACGAACCATCGGCGGCCTGCAGGGACTTGAGGTACGCGACACCGTTGGTCTTCGATGTCGTGATCTGCGCGGGCGATGCGGTGGCGGCCGCGGGCAGCACAGTCAGGCAGAACGCGCCGATGGTGGCGGACGCGGTGAACGCCAGGGGGCGGAAGGACGTAAGGCGGGACATGGCCTGCTCCTGAGAGTGAGGGGCGCCGACCGGACCCGTGTCCTCACCGTGCGGAGGCAGCAGGCAGGGCCGCCGCCCGAACGCGTGGACCGGCTTCCTGTAATGCACCGCCGCATGGGCATTCGGGCTTGGCACGACTCCGTCGTGCCATACCGCTGCGCGTCAGCCCCGGATTCTCACCGGATTCCCCCACGTGGCAGCCCAGGACGCTACCCGAGGCTCACAACTCCCGCCAGACGCGGGGCAGGCCGAACCTCTCCGTCTCATGGCCGTACCTTGACGGCCTCTGCCACTCCGTGCTCAAATCCGCCTGATATGCACTGAGTTCCAGGGGAAGCCGGTCGAAACCCGGCGCTGACCCGCAACCGTAGGCCCGGTTCCTGCCGGGCGAGCCGGAATGCCTGGAGCGTGGTTTTCAGCGAGAAACGCCGTCGCGGACTACGGCGTGGTCGACCAGCCCTGTCGCGCGGCACGCCATGCGGTGGAGGCCCTTCAGCCACGTTTCCGTTCGTGCGGACACCGGACGAGGGGGCCGTGGTGGGGACCGAGAGACGAAAAGGCGGACAGGGCGCGGCCGCAGGCCCCCTGGCACTGCTGGCGGCGATGGGTCTCATGTTCGCTGCCTGCGTGACGTTCATCACCGTCACCCCGGCTGCGGCCGATGCCCTCGACGACTGCACCGCCACCAAGGGCGCCGTCGTCGCCGTCGACTTCGGGCCCTTCGGCGGGAAGGTCGAGCGCGGCTGCGACACCACCCCGACCACCGGCTACGAACTCCTCCACAAGGGTGGCTTCACCACCACGGGCACCCAGCACGACGGGCCGGCCTTCATCTGCCGCATCGGTTTCGGCGCCGGTGCCCAGCAGCCGACCGAGGACAAGGAGTCCTGCGTCCTCACCCCGCCCGCCACCGCCTACTGGTCCTACTGGACCGCCTCGCCCGGCCAGGACACATGGACCTACAGCCAGTACGGCGCCATGGACCGCAAGCCCAAGAACGGCGACGTGGACGCCTGGGTGTTCGGCGGCACCGACGTCGGCGGCACCACCGGCAAGCCGGCCTTCACCCCCGACGAGGTCCGTGCCGGGGGCGGCAGCACCACACCCGACCCCGGCGGCACACCCACCGTCCCTCCCGGCTCGGTCGACGTACCGGCCGCCGCTCGGTGGCTCAGAAGTGCCCTGAAGGACGGCGAACGCATCGTCGACGACGGCGCCGACACCAACTACCTCCTGACCACCGAAACCGCCTACGCGCTGGGCGCCGCGGACGGCAGGAGCGCGACTCTCGACAAGGTCACCGCCTTTCTCGCCGCGCACACCGACGGATATGCCTACCCGGCGGGCAAGGACCGGGCCCCCGACGCGACCGCCGCCGCGCGCCTCGCGCTGCTCGCCGAGATTACCGAGGGCGACCCGCACCACTTCGGGGGACACGACCTGATCGGCGACCTGACCAGGAACGTCTGCGCCGCCGGTCCCGAGTCCGGCAGTCCGACCCCCGGCTGCACCGCCAGGGGCGACTTCCGCAACGCCACGTACACCGACGGCCAGGCGCTGTCCGTGCTGGCGCTTCTGCGGGCCGGCGTCGAACCCCCGGCCGCCGCCGTGGACCGGCTGACCCAGGTGCAGTGCGACGGCGGCGGGATCACAAGCATCCTCATCCGCCCCGGGGAGTACTGCGACGGTGACCCCGCGACCACGGGCGTCGTGACCCTCGCCCTGCACCGGGCGGGCGGCCACGAGGCAGCCGTGACCAGGGCACGGGCGTACCTGAAGAAGGCCCAGCGCGAGGACGGTTCGTTCCCCGGCTACACCGGTGCCACAACGGGCAGCGTCACGGCCACCGCCTACGCGGCACAGGCGCTGCGCGCAGTCGGGGACACCGCACAGGCGGACGCGGGTGTCTCGTGGCTGTCGCGCCGGCAACTGGACGGCGGCGGCTTCGGCTTCGAAGAGGGGGCCACCGAACCGGCCCCGTATCCGACGGCCCCGGCCGTCCTCGCGGGAGCGGGCACCGACCTCGCGCACCTGACGGCGAAGAAGGCGGACCCGACCGGCCCACCGACGACCGAGCCGCCCACCACGCACCCCACCACACCGGCAGGAGAGGGCCCCGACCTCAAGAAGGGTGTCTCCTACCTCACCCGGCCGTCCCATCTCCAGCAGGGCCGGTACTACGCCGCCGGTCCCGGCTCGACCCGCGCGGACTTCGGCCTCACCATCGACGGTGCCTACGCGCTTGCCGCCACCGGCCTCGCCCAAGCCGAACTGCGCGGCATCGTCGACTTCCTCGACAGCAACGGCAGGGACGGCGAGGGCCGGACCGTGCACGACTGGACCGGCGCGGGTACGAAGTACGCCGCCGGAGGCTCCCTCGGGAAGACCGCACTGCTGGCGGAGGCGGTGGGTCGCGACCCGCGGAACTTCGGCGGGAAGGACATGATCGCCGCCCTCGGCCAGGCCGTGTGCAAGGCGCCGAGCAAGGCGCCTGACCGCAGCTGCGCCGCCCAGGGGGCCTACACCTACGCCCCTTCCGTCTTCGCCCAGTCCCTGGCGATCACGGCTCAGCTGCGCGCCGGGGAGAAGACGGCGGCGCAGGAGCCGATCGCCTACCTGGAGAGCCTGCAACACGGCAACGGCGCCTGGCCCAGCCTGATCCCCTCCACCGACGACTCCGACGTCGACTCCACCGCCATCGCCGCCATGGCCCTGGACCTGGCCGGCGGCGACAGGGCCGAGAAGGCCGTCAGCAAGGCGATCGCCTGGATCGCCGGCAAGCAGCTTCCCGGCGGCGGGTTCCCCGGCGCGGCGGGCAACTCCGTCAACTCCGCCGCCCTCGCGATCCAGGGACTGTCGCTCGACGCGCGGAAGTACGCTGCCGAGATCGCCGAGGCACGGAAGTTCCTCGCCTCCCAGCAGAACGACGACGGGGGCTTCAACGTCGCGAAGGAAGGCCAGCGCGGCTCCGACCTGCGCGCGTCCACCCAGGCCGTCGGCGGGTCCACCGGCATCTCGTTCGGCGTCCTGCAACGCAGCCTGACCGGTACCACGCCCCGGCCCGCGCCCGGTGCGAGTTCCTCCACACCCGCCATCGTCACCCCTGGCGACACCGCGGGCGGCACGGGCGGCACCGTCGGCACCGGGGGCTCCGGCGGGGGAGCGCTCGCCTCCACCGGCGCGCAGGCCGGCGTGATCGCGGCGAGCGCAGCGGCGCTCATCGCTGCCGGCCGGGGCACGGTCGTCGCCGCCCGCCGCCGCAGGGCCACCGGGGAGCAGCGGTGACTGTTCCCCTGAGGCACCGGGCCGCACACGCCGCGGCCGCACTCGGACTGGCCGTCGCGGCCCTGACAGCGACGGCGCCCACCGCTGCGGCCGATCCGCAGCCCATGGGCCGGTGCACCACCACGTCGGGGGTCGTCCTCGCCGTCGACTTCAGCCACTGGGGCGGCCCCGTCTACCGTTCCTGCGGCACCACACCCACCACCGGGTACGAACTGCTCAACCAGGGCGGCTGGGGCACCACCGGCACCGGACACGACGGCCCGGCGTTCATCTGCCGTATCGGCTACAGCGGTTACCAGAGCGGCAAGCAGTACCCGACACCGCAGCAGGACGACTGCGTCCTGACCCCGCCCGCCTCCGCCTACTGGTCCTACTGGCACGCCGCCCCGGGTACGAACACGTGGGAGTACAGCCAACTCGGCGCCATGCTCTACAAGCCGAAGCCCGGCAGCGTCGACCTGTGGATCTTCGGCGGCACCGACATCGAGGGCACCGAGGGCCGCCCCCGGGTCACCCCCGACCAACTGCGCGCCCACAACACCGAGCCGAGCGGCGGCGCGGGCAGGCCCGCAGCGACGGACCGCGCCCCCGCGCTGCCGCCGGGCACGGACACCGGTCCGGCCCCGGCGGAGAAGAAGCCCGAGCCGTCCAAGTCCCCGTCTGCTTCCGCTTCCGCGAAGCCGTCTACGGGCCCGTCGCCCAGCCCGTCGCACCCCGGGCCCTCCAGCCCGTCGGCCGACGGCACCGGCCGGGAATCGGCAGCGGCGTCCGGCGCCGGTGCCAAGGTCGTCGACGCCGCCCCGGCGGCCGACGCGCAGCACGACGCGGGATCGCTGACGCCCGTGGTGGCGGGCGGTGCGCTGGTCGTGGTGGTCGGCGGGGCGGCCGTGTTCGCGGCCAGACGCCGACGCCGTACGGAGTAGGGCCGTGCCGCGTACCCCTCCTGAGACGGCTCCCGCCCGCGGCCGCGCCCCGGACGCGGGCGGCCGCCGGCTGCCCAGAATCCTGCATCCGGTCGCCTGGTGGATCTGGGCCCTCGCCCTGGCCACGGCCGTCAGCCGCACCAACAACCCATTGCTGCTGTTCCTCGTGCTCGCCGTCCTCGGCTACGTCGTCACCGCACGCCGTACCGAAGCCCCCTGGGCCCGAGGATTCAAGTACTACCTCTACCTCGCCCTCACCGTCGTCACGGTCCGCGTCCTCTTCCGGACCGTCTTCGCCACCGGCATCACCCGCCACGACCACTTCCTCTTCTCCCTCCCGCACATCCCCACCCCCGACTGGTATGCGGGCATCCAGCTCGGCGGACCCGTATCGCTGGAAGCCCTGCTCTCGGCCGCCACCGACGGACTGCGGCTGGCCTGCATGCTGTGCTGCATCGGAGCCGCCAACACACTCGCCAACCCCAAACGAGCCCTACGCGTCCTGCCCGGCGCACTCCACGAACTCGGCGTCGCCGTCACCGTCGCCATCAGCGTCGCCCCCCAACTCGTGCAGAGCGTGCAGCGCGTGGCCAGGGCACGCCGACTGCGCGCCGGACGCAGCAAGGGCCTGAAGGCACTGCGCGGCATCGTCGTACCCGTCCTGGAGGACGCGCTCGAACGCTCCTTGCGCCTGGCCGCCGGCATGGACTCGCGCGGCTACGGACGGGCCGGCACCGCCACCCGCCGCTCCCGCCGGACGACCGGGGCCCTGATGCTGCTCGGCATGTGCGGCCTGTGCGCCGGGGCCTACGGCCTCCTCGACGCCACCGCACCGACTTTCCTCGGACTGCCCGCCACGGCGGTCGGCGCACTGCTGTGCGTCGCGGGACTGCGCCTGGGAGGACGCCGGGTCACCCGCACCACCTACCGGCCCGATCCCTGGCGCGTGCCCGAGTGGACCGTCGCCGGGGCAGGGGTCCTCTCGGCGATCCTGCTGTTCAGCAACATCGGCTACGACGCCGCGGAGCTCAATCCTTCGATCCACCCGCTCAGTTGGCCCTCCCTGCCGCTCGTCCCGACCCTCGCGATCCTGCTCGCCGGAACCGCAGGATTCCTCGCTCCGCCACCGGTCCCGCAGCATGTCGTACCCGCGCAGCGCACCCAGAGAGCCGAGACCACGTGATCATCTTCGACCAGGTCACCGTCCAGTACGACGACACGGCCCAGCCTGCCCTGCGCGAGGTCGACCTCACGGTCGAGGAGGGCGAACTCTGCCTGGTCGTCGGGCACACCGGCGTCGGCAAATCCACCCTCCTGGGCACCGTCAACGGGCTGGTCCCGCACTTCACCGGCGGCACCCTCTTCGGCCGTGTCACCGTCGACGGACGAGACACCGCGGATCACCCGCCCCGCGAGCTCGCGGACGTGGTCGGCGTGGTCGGACAGGACCCGCTCGACGGATTCGTCACCGACACCGTCGAAGAGGAACTGGCGTACGCGATGGAACAGTTGGCCATCGCCCCGCACGTCATGCGCAAGCGGGTCGAGGAGACGCTGGACCTTCTGGGCCTCGCTGATCTGCGCCATCGCGCGCTGCACGAACTCTCCGGCGGACAGCAGCAACGCGTCGCCATCGGATCGGTCCTCACCGCCCACCCCCGCGTCCTGGTCCTCGACGAACCCACCTCGGCACTCGACCCCAGCGCGGCAGAGGAGGTCCTCGCGGCTGTCACCCGCCTCGTCCACGACCTCGGGGTCACCGTACTCATGGCAGAGCACCGCCTGGAGCGAGTCGTCCAGTACGCCGACCGCGTCGTCCACCTCCCCGGCGACGGCCGCGTGGTCCACGGCACACCGGCCGAGATTTTCCGTACGTCAACCATCGCGCCACCGATCGTGGACCTCGGCCGGGCCGCCGGATGGTCCCCGCTTCCCCTGTCGATCCGCGACGCCCGCCGCGCCGCGGCACCCCTGCGCACCCGCCTGGCCGCACATCGGCCCGTGTCCGGCCGGCCCCGGCCGGCAGGCGGCCGGCCGACGCTGCTGAAGGCGCGGGACGTCACCGTCAGCCACCGCGGCTTCCCCGCCGTCCGGGAGATCGGCCTCGAACTGCGCGGTGGCGAAATCACCGCGCTGATGGGCCGCAACGGATCAGGGAAGTCCTCCCTCCTCTGGGCACTCCAGGGCTCAGGCCCACGCACGTCGGGAACCGTACGGGTCACCACCGGGCCGGAAGGACGGGCGTCGGGGGATCCCCACGCGATGCCACCGGCCGAAGCACGCCGGTCCATCGGACTCGTCCCGCAGACACCCGCCGACCTCCTCTACCTGGAAAGCGTCGAACAGGAACTCGCCCAGGCCGACAAGGAGTCGGCCCTCGCCGGACCGGAGAACGAAGACGCACGGTCGATCCTCGACCGGCTCGCACCCGGCATCGACGGCACCACCCACCCCCGCGACCTGTCCGAGGGCCAGAAACTGGCACTGGTCCTGGCGATCCAGCTGTCCGCCGCACCGAGCGTGCTCCTCCTCGACGAACCGACCCGCGGCCTCGACTACCGGGCGAAGACGGAACTCATCGGCATCGTGGACAGCCTCGCCGCCGAGGGGCGGGCCGTCGTCATCGCCACACACGACGTCGAGTTCGTCGCCCGCGCCGCCGACCGGGTCGTCGTCATGGCCGAAGGAGACATCGTCGCCGACGGCCCCACCACCGACGTCATCGTCGCCTCACCCGTCTTCGCGCCCCAGACCGCCAAGATCCTGGCCCCACTGCCGTTCCTCACCGTCGACCAGGTCACCTCGGCCCTCGCCGAGACCACCGCGCACACCGGAAGCGAGGCCGGCACGTGACCACCCGCACCGCGTCCGCCATTCGCCTGACTCCACGCGCAGGCGTGGTCATCGCCCTGGCCGCGTTCGTCGGACTGGTCGCGTTCTTCTGGCCGTTCGTCGTTGCCCCGGGAAAACTCGGCTCCAGCTACGCACCACCCCTGATCTTCGGCGTGCTGCTCGTCCTCGTCCTGTGCGTGGTGCTCTCCGAGATCGCCGAGGGCGGCATCAACTCCAAAGCACTCGCCATGCTCGGCGTCCTGTCCGCCGTCAACGCGGCCCTGCGCCCCCTCGGCGCGGGAACCGCAGGCATCGAAACCGTCTTCTTCGTCCTCGTCCTGGCCGGCCGCGTCTACGGGCCCGGCTTCGGATTCACCCTCGGCTGCACCTCACTCTTCACCTCCGCCCTCATCACCGGTGGCGTCGGACCCTGGATGCCCTACCAGATGTTCGGCTGCGCCTTCGTCGGCATGCTCGCCGGCTTCCTCCCCCCTGCGACCGGCCGACGGGAAGTGCTTCTGCTCGCCGTGTACGGATCCGTCTCGGGCTACCTCTTCGGATTCCTGCTCAACCTCTCCTTCTGGCCCTTCTCCCTCGATCCGGGCAGCTCCCTCGCCTACCTCCCCGGGCTGCCCTTCACCGAACAGTGGCACCGCTACGTCGCCTTCGACCTCGCCACCTCCCTCGGCTGGGACACCGGCCGTGCCGTCACCAACTTCGTCTGCATCACGCTCGCCGGGCCGGCGGTGCTCACCACCTTCCGCAGAGCCGCGCGACGCGCCCGCTTCCGGGCACCGGTCCGGTTCCGCTCGCCGGATGCAACGGACGCCGGCAAGGTCTGAACGCCACCGCCCGGACGGCTTGGTGACGCACTGCCGGAGGCCGGCGGTCTCGCCGGCGACGTGCTGGACGCGCACGGGTGGTCCCGCCCGGCCGGGCCGGGTCCGGCACCGAGCGTATTTCTACTCCAGTAGCTTTCACCTGGTGCAGTAGCTTGCCAACGCCGCTGGAATTACCAGCTGCCGCGCAGCAGAACAGTCGGAGGGTCCCCAATGCCCCGAGAGGCGCCGTACCTTGCAGTGGCCGACGCGCTGTGCGCACGGATTCTCGCGGGCGAGTGGGAGATCGGTGAACGCCTGCCGTCCCGGGCACAGCTCGCCGAGGAGTACGGCGTCGGACGCAACGTCATGCAGAGGGCCGTGGACGGGCTGATCGTCAAGGGCCTCCTCGAAGGACGCGCGGGCTCGGGCACCTATGTCCGCATGCCGCGTGAGCGCCTGCGGATGGTGCGTTCGCGGCACCGCGAACGCCGGGGCGGCTCCCGCTCCCTCGCCGGGGCGACGGAGCGGGGCAGGGCCGGAGCCTGGGATTCGCACAGCCAGGCGCGCGTCCCCGCCCCTGCGGCAATCGCCGAGAGGCTCGCGATCAGCTCCGGAGACCTCTGCGTCACCACGCACTACGAATTCCTCGCCGACGGGCAGCCCGTCCAGCTCTCCGAATCCTGGGAGCCGATGGCCCTCACGGACGGAACGCCCATCGTGCTGCCCGAGACGGGCCCCCTCGCGGGAAAGGGCGTGGTCGAGCGCATGCGCTCCATCGGCGTGGACATCGAGACCGTGGTCGAGCTGCCGCGCCCGGCTCGTGCCACCCAGGCGCAGGCGAACCTGCTGGGCATCAGCGTCGGGGACCTGGTGCTCCAGATCGAGCGGACCATCTACGACACCGACGGACGGCCGGTGGAGACCGCCGACATCGTCATTCCGGACGTACGCCGGGAAGTGGTCTACGAGTTCGGAGTCGACCGGCCGCAGCCCGTTGAAGCCAGTACAGCGAAATCTGAAGGCCGACAGTAGGTGACTCGAATGTCATCACCCTCCCGGCTCGGACTCTTCCGCGATCCGGACTTCGGGCGGTTGTCCGCCGCCACCGCGCTCGGCCAGCTGGGCGATCGCATTGTTTTTCTGGCGCTGCCTCTGGTCGCGATCGTGGCCTTGGACGCCGACGAGTTCCAGGTCGGATCACTGACCGCGATGACCACGGCAGGCTCACTCCTGGTCGGGCTGCCGGCAGGCGCGTGGGTGGACCGCATGCGGAAGCGGTCGGTGATGATCAGCACCGATCTCGCGAGGGCGGTGGCCCTTTCGACGATACCGCTGGCGTGGTGGTCGGGTCTTCTGACGATCTGGTGGCTCTACGCGGTCGCGTCGGTCCATGGAGTGCTGACGGTCTTCTTCGATGTGGCGTACGCCAGCTGTCTGCCGCACCTGGTGGGACGCGGCAATCTCGTCGAAGGGAACTCAAAACTCTCGGCGATACGCTCGGTGACCAGTATCAGTGGGCCAGGGATGGCAGGGCCGCTGGTCGGCTGGCTCGGAGCTCCTGCGACGCTTCTGGTCAGCTCCGCCGGGATGGCGATGTCGGGTCTGCTCGCGACCGGTATCCGCACCCACGAGCCGAAGCCGGAGCCGAGTGAGCACCCGAAGCTGCTTCGAGACGTCAAAGAGGGGCTGAGGTTCGTTCTCAGGCATCCGGTCCTGCGTGCCCTCATCCTGGGAGACGCGATATTCAACCTCTTCCTGGTCATGTACCAAACCATGCTGCTGGTCTTCTTGAAGAGGGAGATGAACCTCGAGTCCTTCGGCATCGGCCTCGTCCTGTCGGGAATGGGCTGTGGTGCCCTGCTGGGCGCGCTGTCGGCGACCAGGGTCGCGCAGCGGGTCGGCCAGGGCCCGGTCATCTGGCTCGCACCGCTTGTCACCTGTCCGCTGACCGCCCTGATGCCGCTGGCGCACCCGGGTTGGAGCCTGTACGCGGCTGCGCTCGGACTCGCGTGCCTTTCCCTGGGGGGAGTCGTCCGCTTTGTGGCTCAATCGTCCTTCCAGCAGACCCTCACACCGGACCGGCTCCTGGGCCGGATGAACGCGACGGCCCGGTTCGTGTCCTGGGGCGGCATTCCGCTCGGCGGGCTCTTGGGAGGAGTCTCGGGCTCTCTGTTCGGAGCGAGAGCCGCACTGTGGATCGGTGCCGTCGGCATGACAACGAGCGTCCTCCCGTACTTCCTTCACCGCTGGCGGAACGCCGCCGACGGAACGGCCCGGCACGGCTGATCGCCTCGCAGGGGCAGGCCGTGGCCGCAACGACCGGCGCCCACAGGGGTGTTGAGGATGCCGATGGCCCAGGCGCCCGCCCGCTCACGATGCGGAGTGGTCCGTCGCGGCGGCCGGGGTCGGCCGGCCGATCGCCGCGGGGAGGAAGGTGACGTGGGGTGCCCCGGTGCGCGGATGAACGACCACCTCTCCCGCCACCCCGTACACCTCGTGCAGTAGTTCCACGGTGAGTACCTCGGCGGGCGGTCCCGACACGATGACCTCGCCGTCGCACAGGACGTAGAGGCGGTCGCAGTAGTACGCGGCCAGATTGAGGTCGTGGAGCGCGACCAGGACGGTGGCGGGGAGTTGGCGCAGTATGCCGAGGACTTCGAGCTGGTGGCGTATGTCCAGGTGGTTGGTGGGTTCGTCGAGGACGAGCAGCGAGGGCTGCTGGGCGAGGGCACGGGCGATGAGTACGCGCTGGCGTTCGCCGCCGGACAGCCGGTCGAAGGGGCGGCCGGCCAGGAGGGTGGCGTCCACGGCCGCAAGGGCCGACTCGATCAGCCGGGCATCCTCGGCGGTGTCGCCCGCGAGCAGGCCCTTGTGCGGGGTGCGGCCCATGGCGACGACCTCCCGTACCGTCAGGTCGAAACCGGCGGCGGGCTCCTGCACCACTGCGGCCAGGGTCCGTGCCAGCCTGCGTACGGGCAGGGACCAGGCGTCGGTACCGTCGATCCGTACCTGTCCGGCGTCGGGGCGCAGGACGCGGTAGACGGCGCGCAGGAGGCTGGACTTGCCGCTGCCGTTGGGGCCGACCAGGCCGACCACCTCGCCGGGGCGGGCCCGCAGTGAGACGTCCCGGACGAGGTGGCGTGCCCCGGCGGTCAGGGTGACGCCGTCGACGGCGAGTTCGGTCGCGCTCATGCCACTCCTGGGTCGGCGTTCCGGCGGGCGTCGCGGCGCATGAGCCAGAGGAAGAAGGGACCACCGCACAACGCCGTGAGCACCCCGACGGGGATCTCCATGGGGGCGGCGACGGTGCGTGCGGCGATGTCGGCCCAGATCAGGAAGACCGCTCCGCCCAGTGCGGCCGTCGGCAGCACGCGGCGGTGGTCGCCGCCGACGAAGAGGCGCACGATGTGCGGCAGCATCAGGCCGACGAAGCCGATCGGTCCGGCCGCCGCGACCAGGACGCCGGTGACGAGGGACAGCAGGACGAACATGCGGGTCCGGAACCGGGCCACGTCCAGTCCCATGGTCGTGGCCGCCTCTTCACCGGCGAGCAGCAGGTTCAGGTGCCGTGACTGCACCAGGAGGACGGCGATGCCGAGCAGCAGGGCCGCGCTGGGCAGCCACAACGTGCCCCAGTCGACACCGCCGAGGCCGCCGAGGGTCCACGCGAGGACCGCGCGGGCCTCGTTGCCCCGGCCGGTGGTGAGCAGCAGCAGGTCCATCAACGCGGTGAGCACCGCCGCGGTCGCCACACCGGACAGCACGAGCCGCACCGAGGTGATGCGTCCGCCGGTGCGGGCGGTCGCGTACACCACCAGCAGCGAGCCCAGGGCACCGGCGAACGCGGCGGCCGACAGCGACACCGGCCCGAACACACTCACGCCGAAGACGATCACCGATACCGCGCCGAGGGAGGCTCCGGAGGAGACGCCCAGCAGGTACGGCTCGGCGAGCGGGTTGCGGATCAGGGCCTGCATGGCGGTGCCCACCACCGCGAGTCCGGCCCCGGTCACGGCCCCGAGCAGCACGCGCGGTGCGCGCACGTCGAGGACGATCGTCTCCCGGGCCCGGGACCAGTCGGGATCCGTCCAGTCGGCGCCCAGGGCGTGTGTCACGATGCCCCACACCTGGCCGGGCGGCACGTGCACCGAGCCGATGGCCAGGCCGGCCGTGGCGGAGAGCACCAGCAGCAGCGCGAGGACGCCCAGCGTGAGCGCGAGGGCGGCGTCACCCGACCGGTTCACGCGGCGCCGGCGCCGCGTCGTCGGCTCATCGCCGGCCTTCGCGGGTGCCTCCGTCACCGGAAGCTCTCGGGATGCAGGCCGCGGGCCAGGCCGTCGACCGCGTACGCCGACCGGATTCCGACCAGGGTCGCGGTCAGTGGCAGAACCACGAACCGTTTGTTCTTGACGGCGGGGACATCGGCGAGTGCGGGCTGCGAGAGCAGGAACTCCTTCTTCTGCCGGACGCTTCCGGAACCCGCGTAGTCGTAGATGGCGATGACCTCCGGCTTGCGGTCCACGACCTGCTCCCAGGAGACGTCGCCGAAGACGTCGTCGAGGTCTGCGAAGACGTTCCGGCCGCCGGCCAGCCGGATCAGCTCGCTGCCCAGGCCCTTGCCGCCCGCGGTGAAGGCCGTCTTGTCGCCGCTGTCGTACACGAAGACGGAGACTTCGGCGTCGTTCTTGACCGCCGTGGTGGCCTTGTCGATGCGTCCCTGGAGATCGGCCACCAGCTTGTCGGCGCGGCCCGGTATGCCGAAGATGCTGCCGACGGTGCGGATCTCGTCGTAGGTGTCGCGCATCGTCACCTGCTTCTTGCCGCAGTACTCGCGGTTGAGGTAGGTGTCGATGCCGGCGTCGGCGAACGCCTTGCGGGAACGGCCCTCGTTCTCGGCGAACGCGCTGCCGTAGCCGCCGTAGACGAAGTCCGGCTCCGCGTCGAGGACGGTCTCGAAGGACGGCTCCTTCCTCGCCAGTTCGGGTATCGCCTCGAAGTCCTTCTTCAGTTCGGGCAGGACGGCCGAGTCGGGGAAGGCGGTGCCGACCATACGGTCCTTCAGGCCCAGGGCGAGCATCAGTTCCGCCGGGTGCTGATGGATGGTGACCGCGCGCGAGGGCGGTTCGACGTACGTCGTCCTCACGCCGCAGTTGTCGATGCTGACCGGGAAGCCCTCGGCCGGTGAGGCGGTGGCCTTGGCGTCCCCGGCGGAGCCGTGACCCGTGCCGCAGCCCGCGATCAGCAGGGTGGTGGACAGGGCGACGGCCGCGGCGACGGCGCGCAGGGCACGACGGGGCCGGGCAGGGGGGAAACAGGGGCGGCGAGGTATGCCGAAGTACACGTTGAGCCTCCTGGGGAGTCCGCGCTCCTCAAAACGGGCCCGCGACAGGCCAGTGTCCTGACTCCCGGATCGACGCTCCCCCCGCCTTCCCGCGCCGGGCGCAGTGGCATGTCGAAGGGTTGTACTCCCCGGTCACAGTGGCGGGACCGTGCCGGATTCGCACCGGCTTCCTGTCTCCCGTCGCGGCGATGACCTGCCGATATTACGTTTCCTCGGGGCTGCCGCACAAAGGGCGCTCGTGTGAGTGATCGCACGTCGCCGGACCGATTCGGGTCTCCCGGGACCCTGGTGGCTCCGCGCCCACGCCCTCGGGCCCGACGCCCTCGGCATCCGGCTCGGACTCCTCGCCGCCCGGCCCCCACCGCCCGTCCTCGTGACAGCGGAGCCGCAGGCCGGGCAGCACGACGTGGACGGCTGTGCGCCGGCGAAGGCCCGTCGGACTCGCAGGGGCCGGTGGCCGAGGCGCCCCTGCCCCGCGCGGCGATGCCCGATGCGGCCATTGACCCTACGGTGGTGACATGGCGGTGATCAGCGGTTGGAGGCGGTGGACGCGGCCCCGGATCGGTGTGGTGGACGCACTGGCCGTGGCCGCGCTGTTCGGGCTGGCGGTCGTGGCTTCCTCGGTCGTACCGCACCAGCACACGTTCTCCTTGCGGTGGCCCGCCGTGGTGCTGGCGGGTATCGGTTGCTCCGCGCTGGTATGGCGGCGGCATCACCCCTTCGGCGTACTGGCCGTCGCCATTGGCTGCGGGGTGGCCTTTCAGGTGCTCGGATTCCGCGAGAGCCCTCTGGTGATCAGCCCGGTTTTGGTGTCGGTCTACACCGTGGCCGCGCTGACCGACCGCCGTGCCGCCTGGACCGCGGCAACCTTCTCGGCCGCCGTCCTGGTGGGCGCCGCCGTGGTGTGCGACCCACGCGCATGGCTGGCCCCCGACAACGCGGCGATGCTGGCGTGGACGGCGCTGCCGGCTGCCATCGGGGACGGAGTGCGTTCCCGTCGCGCCTATGTGGCAGCCGTGGAGGAGCGGGCGGAACACGCGGAGCGCACGCGTGAGCAGGAGGCGCAGCAACGGGTGGCGGCCGAACGGGTGCGGATCGCGCGCGAGCTGCACGACATCGTCGCGCACCACATCGCCTTGATCAACGCTCAGGCGGGCGTGGCCGTCCATCTGGTGGAACGGCGGCCGGAGCAGATCGTGGCCGCCCTGGAGGACATCCGGGACACCAGCCGGTCCGCACTGGACGAACTACGCGTGACCGTAGGGCTGCTGCGGCAGTCCGGCGATCCCGTGGCGCCGCGTGATCCGATGCCGGGCCTCGCGCGCGTACCGGCGCTCCTGGCGTCGTTCGAGCGCGCCGGTCTGTCCGTGAGCCATACCCGGCGGGGCATCGCCGAACCGCTGGCGCCGACGGTCGACCTGGCCGCGTACCGCATCGTCCAGGAGGCCCTGACGAACGTGCACAAGCATGCCGGTGCCGACCATGCCCGGTTGTTCCTGCACTACCGCCCCGAGCGGCTGACGATCACCGTCGAGGACGACGGACGAACCGGAGGGGACCACGCCCGTCCGGGGACGGGGCACGGACTGATCGGGATGCGTGAGCGCGCTGCCACGGTCGGGGGCTGGCTGCACGCGGGAGTGCGCCCGGAGGGCGGCTTCACCGTGACGGCCGAACTTCCGCTGCGTCCCGGCCTGGTGATGGGAAAACCACCGAGGAGAGACGGGCATGACGGTTCGCGTACTGCTTGCCGATGACCAGGCCCTGCTGCGGGGCACCTTCAAGATGCTTTTCGATTCCACCGATGACATGGAGACGGTGGGGGAGGCGTCCAACGGGGAGGAAGCGCTGGAACTGGCGCGTACGGAGTGCCCCGATGTGGTCCTGATGGACATCCGCATGCCGGAGATGGACGGCCTCGACGCCACCCGCCTCATCAGCGAGTCCGAGGACCTCACCGGGGTGAAGGTGCTCATCCTGACCACCTTCGAGGACGACGAGCACGTGGCCGAGGCCCTGCGCGCCGGTGCGAGCGGCTTTCTCGGCAAGGGGGCCCGGCCCGAGGAGCTTCTCGACGCCGTCCGCACGATCGCCGCCGGCGAGGCACTGCTGTCCCCGTCGGCGACGCGTGCGCTGATCAAGCGCTTCCTCGCGCAGCCGGACCCGTGCCCGGCGGGCGTGCACGAGCGGCTGGAGTGCCTGACGCGGCGGGAGCGCGACGTCGTGGGGCTGGCGGCACTGGGGCTGTCCAACGACGAGATCGCGGAACGCCTCTTCGTCAGCCCGCTGACCGCCAAGACCCACGTCAACCGGGCCATGACCAAGCTGGCGGCTCGTGACCGGGCCCAGCTCGTAGTCATCGCCTATCAGTGCGGCCTGGTCAGTCCGGCAACGGAATCCGGGGACTCACAGGCGCCCCTGTAGTCGTCGGCGCGGTATGCGCCTGTCGTCGCGGTCGTAGCCGGTCGTGGCGGATACCGCAGCCGTGGTAGCCGGGAATCGGTGCGGGGGGACGACGCGCCGGGGGCCGCTCCTGGGCGAAGGTGGGAAGGCGAACGGAGGTTTCGCCATGATCGAAGCCCACTGCCCGATTGAGCGGTACAACGCCGAATCGACATCGATGACCGCGGTCCGCGCCGCAGCTTTCTCCGGAGGCCGGACGGTTCTGTTCGTGGCCGTCCCCGATCCGGCGACGGCACCTCGGGCAGGCCGGTCGCTCGCGCTGCGTATGCAGCCGCCCGCCCCGGGCGGCGTCGCCCGGTCTCTCACCGTCGCGACGCCTGCTCCCGGAGGGAAGCGGCAGTCGCGGGCGGACGCCCCCGCCGATTCGGGGGTCACCCCCGGCGCGGAGCGCCGCTCCTCCGGATCCCGGGCGTCGCGCCTCGCGAGGGCACAGCGGCACACCGGCGCCCCACGGCTACCGCGGGGCTGAAGGCGGCCCCGACGCCGCGGCACCCGCCCGGCGACCCGGCGTCGCCTGCTCCGGGACACTCACGCCCGAACCCCTGGCCCCGACGACCGCGTGACCGGCATCCCAGCTCAGGAAGGACACCCTCCCATGCTCACTGCAACCGAGAAGTACCGCACGATCGGTGAACGACCGGCCGAAGACCACGGCCTCAAGGCCCCTGCGGCCGACGAGGCGAGCACGGTGGGAACCCAGCTGGAGACCTGCCCCACGTGCCGGGACGAGCACGACTGCGGTGCAGCCCTGCCCGTACACCTGTTCCTTCTCCGCGACGCCCTGGCCGCCAGTACCGGCCGGCACCGGGGGACTCCCGGACACCGCCACGCGGCACCCTGCCGTCGCGGTCCGGCCGCGAACGGGGCCACGCAGCTCACCCTGTCCCAGTGGGTCAGCAGGACCGCCAGGATCGGGGACGGGAGCTGACGTGAAAGCAACAGCGATCCCGGTCGTGCGGCCCGGCACCCGGTTTCCGGGCCGCGCGGCCGATCGCGGCCGGCCTGCGCGCGATCGGCGAATGTCCCGGGCAGGCATGGCCGCCCCGCCGATGACGTACGTGCCGTCGCTCTCGTCCGGTGCCCGAAGGGTGCACCGCAGCCCGTCGGACCGGCAGAACGATGGCTCACCGGGGCCGACGATCAAGGGGCGTGCCGCGATCTCGGAACCTTCTGGTCCACGACCGGCGGACGGCGAGGCGACTTCACCGGGCGGTACGGGTCGAGGCCGGGGCGCAGGCAGGGCCGGGGATGCGCTTCAGCAGGCCGTCGCCCGTTGCCGCGGCGGTCCGGCGGTGGAGGGTGGAGGCCGACGGCGTACTCCTCCGTGCGACCGCTCGGGCGTACCGCGGCGGGACATGGAGAACGGCCGTCCGGGCCCGGCCGCCGGGCCGGATCAGGAAGTCCCCGGCGCGTCGTCCCAGGCCATCGAGCTCATCTTCCAACCGGCGGGCGTCCGGACGAACTGAACGGTCTTGCGGCCGGAGCCCTCGAACCACTCGCCGCCGAGGAACCCGGACTTGCGGTACTCGCTGAACCGGTGCGCGACCGAACCGAAGATTTCGGTCCGCTCGGTGACCTCCCATTCGGAGAACTCCGTCAGCGTTCCATCGGTGAGGCTCTTCTGCCGGGGCTCGATGAACGCGTCGAGGTCGTAGATCACCGGCTCGGCCCCGACGTTCTGGATGATCGTTCCCTGGGGGATGAACACCTCACGGACCACGTCGACGTTCGGCCGGGTGCCGCCGGTGTTGGTGAACGCGCCGAGGAAGGCGCGCATCAGCTCGTCGAGCTCGGCCTTGACGCCGGACACGGGCACTCCCCACTCCTCGGCGAGGACCGACCAGACCTCGATGTCGTGCCGGATGCCCCGGTACGGAGAGTGCTGGCGCAACACACCGTCGCGGCTCATACCGAGCCGGCGCGCGGCCTCGACGCTACGGGTGTTGCCCGCCGCGACCCACCACTCGACCCGGCTCATCCCGCGTTCCTCGAAGGCCCAGTCGATCAGCGCCCGGCATGCCCGGTTCACCAGTCCGCGGCCGGACCCGTCGGCCTCCAGCCAGCAGCCGATCTCGCACACCCCGGAAGCGGCGTCGAACTTCGTGAACATGACGCCACCGACCAGCGTGCCGTCCAGCCGGATCCCGTAGATCCGGGCGGTGTCCTCGGCCTGCCTGTCGGCGTACCGCTGGAGGACAGCCGTGGCGGAGGCGAGGTCGGTGCTGAGCGTCGCCCAGGGTATCCACGGGTCCACATAGGGCCGGGCGCGGTCGATGTGCGCGAGGAACTCCTCCGCATGCCAGGGCTCCAGGGGGCGGAGCTGTGCATTGTCGCCGAGTGACAGGGTAAACACGGGCACCTTCCAAGGTCAGATACGTAACGAGCGTTCGGTATGTAAGGTAGCAGCATGCCCCCTGCACCTGGAGACCATGAAGCCCGCCGTGAGGATGTGTCCCAGGCGGTGTGGCACGTACTCGCCGACAAGGGGTTCGGCGGGCTGACGCTACGGGCCGTCGCCTCCGCCATGGACGTCTCGACCGGCATGCTCATGCACTACTTCCCGACCAAACGAGCCTTGGTCGCCCATGCCCTGGACCTGCTGGAGAAGCGCTCCGCGGAACGCCCCCGGCGTGAACGCCCCACCGCGGGTCTCGCCGCCCTGGGAGCCATGCTGCTGGACATCCTGCCGCTGACCGCGGACGACATCGCCCGTAACCGCATCTGGGTCAGCTCCTGGGACCTGGCCCTCGCCGACGATGCTCTCGGCACGGACCAGGCCGACCGCTACACACGGATGCGCTCGGTGATCCGACCGCACCTCGAAGCCGCTCGCGACCTGGGCGAGCTGCCCGCAACCGCCGACCCGGAGCAGCTCGCCGCCTCCGCCGTCGCGTTCACCCACGGACTCGTCGTCCAGGCTCTCTTCGACCCCGGCCGGTTCCCCGAGGAGGTACAGATCGCCATGCTCGACGACTTCCTCGCCTCGCTCGCGAAGCCCCGGCCCGGCGTCGGCGTCGGCAGGCCGGTCCCCGGCAAGTAAGGTGGATCAGGGGCGACAAGTCTGGGCCGGGTCTGCCTGGGTCTGCGGGTGAAGCGGCAACGTCCGCTACATGCGGGTCGGTTGAGAACCGGCGCGCAGGGGTGCGGATCGGCCCGGGGGGCCGGCATGCCGCGCACCTCCGCGAGGGCCCGCAGCCATTCGTCGGCTTCGGCCTCCGCGGCGCTGATCGATTCCCTGGAGCCCGCGGTCGTCGGCCTGGCCATGACGCGCCCCGCCACCTCTCTCCGTATTCGCCAGGCGCTGGAGGCGGGCGCACCCGGCTTCGCGGCGATCCAGGATTCGATCAACGGCTGTCCGGACGCCGAAGTCCGACCCGGTCGGCTCGCGGACTCCACCGACGCCGCCTCGATCGCCCTCGCCCTCGCCGGTACCGTCCACCACCTCCTGATGATCAGCCGGACCGGCGCACCGGACCCCCGAAACCAGGCCGGACGACTTGTTGCCCTGCTGGTCGGCGAAGCCCCCGGTGGTGTCGGGGCCCGCAACGGGCGGCCGCGGCCACTGCGCGGAACCGGCTCAGGTCCTGTTCGCACGACCGGGGGTCACACGGCATATCGTTGAAGCATGAGCAAGATCGAGCATGAGACCGGTCCCCAGGGGACGCTTGTGTGCCCGGTCTGCAAACACCCCCTGGACACCACCATCACGAGGCGGCACAAGACTCTCGGAGTCTTCGTGCCCGTGCGGGGCCCGGCCCCCTGCCGCAACCCCGACTGCCCCGAATACCTGGAAGAGCCGGAGCGCAGGAGTCCCCAGGTCCACTGACTCGGGACGGGACACCGGGCCGGCCGGCCATGCCTGCCGACCAGCGGGCTGTCTCACGGTGATGCGCGCCGTACGCGGGGCCGAAGCCCTGGTGGGCGCGACGTCGTCCTAGCGGATGCGAATGTCCGGCCGGCCCCGCCCCGCGTTCAGCGGGCTCGACCGTCTGCCGTCTGCCGTCTGCCGTCCGCCGTCCGCCGTTCGGCGATGAGGCCGGAGCTGCGGCCCCATCGCCGGCGGCCGCACGGATTGTGCTGTCCGGGACATGTCCCGGACTGTTCAGATACGTCGTCGGTCTCCATCAGCCGCCGTGCCGGGGCACCGGGCCATCGACGGCTCGCACTCCACCGGGGACCGCTGCTGCGCGGCCCCTCATGTGCCCGGTCGTCCGGAAGCGCGTCTGCTACGCGCCGCAGCCGCAGCTTGCCCGGCGCACGACCTTGACCGGCAACAGCCGTGCCACGGTGGCCCGCTTCCGGTCCTTGAGCCGTGCGATGAGCAGCTCCACGGCTTCCTTGCCGAGACGTGCCATGGGCTGCCGCACAGTTGTCAGGGCCGGTTGTGCCAGCCGGCTCAGGGCGATCCCGTCGAAGCCGGTCACGGCCATCTCTTCCGGAGCGCGGATGCCACGTGACGCCAGGGCGCGCAAGGCACCCACTGCCATTTGATCGTTTGCCAGGACCATTCCCTGAGGACGCTCGCCCCGTCCGTCCAGGAGCTCCGCGACAGCCTGGTGCCCGGCGGCCTGGGTGAGGTCGCCTCGAAGGTGCGGTTGCTCGGGAAGCGGTAGCCCGGCTTCGCGGTGGGCGGCCAGGAATCCCCGGAATCGGGCTTCGCAGTCGGGGGAGTCCGACGGGCCACCGACGAAGGTGAGCCGACGCAGGCCGTGATCGACAATGAGATGCCGTGTCAGCTCCAACTGGCCTTTGGAATTCGCCACTTGGACCTGATCACGAGCATCGTCCCGCTGTCCGGCGAGCATCACGACGGGTAATCGCCGTGACACCACCTCCAGTGTTTCGGACGGGACCGTCGTCGAAAGCACGGCCACCCCGTCCATCCGTCCCGCAGCCTCGGCCAGTTGCTCGCCGGCGTGACCCTCGCGTGAGTTGGTGAGCAACAGCGCATAGCCGTGACGCCCCGCCGCACGCTGCATGCCGCGGATGACTTCGTCGGAATACAACATCAGCTCGGTGTCGTCGGCGTGTGCCGCGCTCGCCACCCCGGCGTCGTGGAAGTCGGGAAAACAGAGGCCGAGAACGCCGGTGGTGCGGTTGGCGAGCCCACGTGCGGTGCCGCTCGGTACATAGCCCAACTCGTCTACCGCTGCCTGCACTCGGTCTCTGGTTTCGGGTCGCACCGCCCCCGGATTCCGGTAGAAGCGCGACACTGTCGCGATGGAGACGCCCGCCCGTGCGGCGACGTCGTACACCGTGGGGGTGCTCATACTGATGCTCAGCCTCTTCTGCCGGTTGGTGGCGCGTGGTTGTGGGGATGCGCTGCCCGGTGTCACGGTGGTCGGGTACCGGGTATCTCTTGCAATGAAAGCGCATTCAGCCTAGGCGTGGGCCCCTGCGGTGGGCAAGGAGCCGGCTTCACGCCCCTGGTCGGCGCGTCGATGGCAGGGTGCGGGTGAGGGTGCGGCGGTGGAAGGTAGTTGGCGAGTCGCACACTGATTCAACGGGGCAAGCGCGTGACACGGCATCGTCGTCGGCGCCAGCGAATTCGGCGTCTGTACGCACGATCACACGTCCGACTCGCGGAGTCGTCGGTCCTGCCTGTGCCCCCACCGATGCGGCGAGAACAAGCTGAGTTCTTCTGGTCAACAGCTGTGGAGCAGACAGCGATCGAGCGCCGCCCGACCTGCGGGTCCCCATGTCTTCTGACCGCCCGGGAGGCCTTGTTCCCATGCCTGGCCAATGCTGATGAGGGACAGGGCATGCAGGACAGCCCATCCTCGTGCGCGCCGGATCGTCGCATCGTCCGCGTCCCCATACGCTTCGAAGAAGTGTGAAGCGGCGCCTGCCGGAAGGATGACCCAGGCAGCTGCGAGATCCGTTGCCGGATCGCCGGCACACAGCTCTCCGAAGTCGATCACGCCCGAGAGTGCCCCGTCCGACACGGTGACGTTCGCCGGATGAAGGTCGGCGTGCAGCCACCTCGGGGGACCCTGCCGGCCGGGAGCCGAAACAGCCTCCTCCCACACGTCCCGGGCCGCTTCGGGAACACGGGAGGCGACGGACTGGAACTGTCTTTCAAAATGTGGCGCGAGCGTGTGGAGAGGCACGCCTCGCATCGCATGGGCAGGTGCCTCGGCGGGCGCTTCCGCATGGAGAGCCCTCAGGAACCCCGCCAGACTCTCGGCCGCTCGACGCCCCTGACCGATGGGTGCCCGGTCGCCCGGTTCTCCGGACACCCAAGTCGCGACGGTCCACGATCGGGGGAATCGGGCAGAGGGCTCACCGAGGCGCAGAGGAGTGGGTACCGGAAGGGGAAGGCGTGGGGCAAGGACTGGCAGCCAGGTCATCTCCTTCCGGAGAAGAGACGAGGCGTGGTCCGTACGCGGTAGGCGAACGGCCCAGTTGTCGCCCAGTCGCCAGAGCTGATTGTCCCAGCCGGTGACGGTCTGATGGAGCTTCAGTTCCGCCAGGTCCGGATGCTGTTCCTCCAGCAGGGATCGCACCAGCCTCTCGTCGAACTCGACGTTTTCCATGTAAGGAGCCTCCTTGCTCCGTGGCAATCGATGGGTGCGGGGGTTTCGGTCGGTGCGTCGTGCGATTCCCGTGAACTGACGGTCAAGCCTTTGAAGCTTCTTGCCTCAGACGGTCGAGCGTCCGGGCGTCGCTGAGTAGAAATTCATCGAATTCCCTGGACCCCTTGTTCACTGCCTCTATGACTCGATACAGAAAGATCTTCATGCTGTCGGCAGGGGGTACGTTTCGCTCGTGTGTTCTCCCATTGCTCTGGATTTTTATACCGGTCACCATGTCCGGCAGGACGGAAAAGGGGCGCTCCACCTCCATGACGGCATTTTTGCTCATCATGCGCAACGTGTTCTGATATGTGGTGGTGAATCCGAAGTGGCCCACGATTGTTTTTCCGCCGGGGTACCCCGCCAGAGCACTGTAGGAGATTTCCAGGCCGTCAGCGGTTCGATCCCCCACGACGACCCCGACCTGCTCGGGCTCCTCATCCCAGAGCACCCGTCCCAATGACGCCATGTACGGGCCGGTGTCGAGAAGTGCCCCCCCGCCTTTCCGGCGGTCGTGCCGGAAATCACCCGCCGGGACGGGGGGAGTGAAAACCGCCACGATCTTGGTGGTATCCGGATCAAGGCTCCTCATGAAGGGGAACAAGGGGTGGAAGGCGTAGCACGTGGCCTCCGCGACGACGAGAGACGATGCTCTCGCCAGTTCCACCATTTCTTCGGTCGTGCTCAGGTCCAACAGGCCCGGCTTGTCCACGACGACGTGATGTCCTCGTTCGAGAGCATGGTGAACGGCGGCGGCGTGTTCGCTATTCACCAGAGAAATGTAGATCAAGCCCGGCCGGGTCACCTCCAGGGCTTCCCGCCAGTCAGCGTATATCTGCCCGATTTTCGGGAGGTGGCCCACACTCTCCGGCGTCGCGTGGGAGCTCGCAATATTTATGGTGTCGATTTCACTCATGGACGAAACGGCAGGCAATACCCGGCGTCGCGCAAATCTTGACATGCCGATCAGAAGCAGTTCCATGGCTCTCAGGGGTGTCGATGGGCGTTCCTTTCTTCGGGGGCCGCGCGTGAACGGCCTCCGAAGAAAGGATCTTCTGTCCCTCTCGGAGTCGGCCTACGGGACAGCCTTCAGGTGCGGGGCGTGTAGGGCACGAAGTCTCCTGCGCGTTCCCCGCCCGACAGTTGGCCGTTGCGGTCGGTGCGGATGTATACGCGGTGCAGCCATCGGTCTTTGCCGTCCCAGCGGGCGGTGAATGGTGTACGTGCGTGGGTGACCCGGAAGTTGTCGAAGGCCAGCACGTCGCCGGGGACGAGAGGGACCGGCTCGGCCGCCTCGTCCAGGGCCCGGGACAGGGCGGCGATCGCCTCGCGGTCCATCGGGTCCTCGGCCGTCAGGAACGAGCGGTCGTAGCAGAGGTACGGATCGTCCTTGCTTCCGTACAGTGGCTTGACGTGCGTGACTTCGGCGCGTTCGTCGGTAGCGCCGTCATGCACGTCGTTGACATGACGGGGCATCTTGCGGTCGAACAGGTGGGTTTTCGTCTCGTCGCTGAGCAGGGGGAGCGCTTTGCGGATCGAGCCGATGAGAGTCGCGGCCCGGCGCTCGTGGTCGGCGCGGGAGCAGGCGAGCATCACATAGTTCGGCTGACGGGCGTGGTGGGACAGGTCCGAGTGGAACTCGAGCTTGGCCTTGGCGTTCGCCTGGGACAGCGGGTGGGCCCGGGGCGTCGGGAACAACTCGTGGAGGATCGTGCGCGAGCGGCGGTTCCCGTAGCCCTGGTCATAGGAAGTGTGCAGTCCGAGACGGCTGCCGATGATGCCGAGCATCGCTTCCATGGTCAGGAGGGGGCGGTCGGCCGGCGTGGGCGTGGAGGCGGGTGTGGGGGGCAGTTCGTCGTCGGGTTCGACGGGGAGGCCGCGTAGGAGGAGGTAGCCCTCGGCGTTGCCGTTCGTGTGGAAGTCGTCGAGTGCTGTGGTGATGTCCTCGGGCAGTTGGCGGGAGAGTTTCTTGGCGGCGGCCAGGAAGGCGTACATGTCGGCGCGGGGAATGTCCGGGAGTTCCGAGGCGAGGTCACGGAGCTGGTCCCGGTACGGAGTGCAGTCGACGATCGGAGGAGCCATGAGGTGGTATCTCCCATCCTTCTGGGGGTGTGATGCAAGCGGCACCGCGCCGCTCCCGGTCACCGCGATCAACGGTTCTCGGCGCGGGCTTCGGAGGCAGGTCGGAGAGCCTGTGCAGAGGCTTGGCGTCGCGTGTCGAGGGAGGCTGACCGGGAGGTGGCCAAGGACTGTCCCGTAATTCCTGGCGGGCGTGCGACGACAGTTACGGCACCTCGCTGCGTTGTCGGAACGCCCGAATACATCCAGCATGAGGGCGTCCCTCCGCCTTGCGATGCACCGCATCCGACGTCGCACGCTGATCCACCAGGGATTACGGGACAGCCTTCAGGCGCGGGGGGTGTAGGGCACGAAGTCTCCTGCGCGTTCCCCGCCCGACAGTTGGCCGTTGCGGTCGGTGCGGATGTATACGCGGTGCAGCCATCGGTCTTTGCCGTCCCAGCGGGCGGTGAATGGTGTACGTGCGTGGGTGACCCGGAAGTTGTCGAAGGCCAGCACGTCGCCGGGGACGAGAGGGACCGGCTCGGCCGCCTCGTCCAGGGCCCGGGACAGGGCGGCGATCGCCTCGCGGTCCATCGGGTCCTCGGGAGAGAGGAGTTCGCGGTCGTAACACAGGTGCGGGTCGCTCCTGTCCCCGTACAGCGGCTTGACGTACGTGACGGCATCCGGGCTCTGGGCAGTGCCGTCGGACGCCCCGCCGACATGACGGGGCATCTTGCGGTCGAACAGGTGGGTTTTCGTCTCGTCGCCGAGCAGGGGGAGTGCTTTGCGGATCGAGCCGATGAGAGTCGCGGCCCGGCGCTCGTGGTCGGCGCGGGAGCAGGCGAGCATCACATAGTTCGGCTGACGGGCGTGATACGCAATCTCCGTATGGAATTCGAGCAGAGAGCCGGACGTCGCCGAAGACAAGTGGTGGGCTCCGGGCCGCGGATAGACGTCATGGTAGATCGCGCCGCCTCGGTGTTCCTCATAGCCTGTATGGAGCCCCAGGTGGCTGCCGATGATGCCGAGCATCGCTTCCATGGTCAGGAGGGGGCGGTCGGCCGGCGGTGGTGTGGAGGTGGGTGTGGGGGGCAGTTCGTCGTCGGGTTCGACGGGGAGGCCGCGTAGGAGGAGGTAGCCCTCGGCGTTGCCGTTCGTGTGGAAGTCGTCGAGTGCTGTGGTGATGTCCTCGGGCAGTTGGCGGGAGAGTTTCTTGGCGGTGGCCAGGAAGGCGTACATGTCGGCGCGGGGAATGTCCGGGAGTTCCGAGGCGAGGTCACGGAGCTGGTCCCGGTACGGAGTGCAGTCGACGATCGGAGGAGCCATGAGGTGGTATCTCCCGTTCTTGTGGGTGTGAGAAGCAGGTGGCACCGTGCCGCTCCCGGCATGGCGTGCACCGGTGGCGAGCGCAGCCGTGAGCGTTTCCGGTCAGAGGAGACAGGCCATGAGGCTTCGAGTTTCGACATTTACGTAATACCCGAAACGCATGAGCCGATTGAGGAGTCCGAGAGTCACCCAGCGGTAGTTCTCCGGCGCCTCGATCGAGTGATCTTCGGGAATGTTTATGACGAGGTGTGCCGTGTCCGCTCGATGGAACCTCCCGCCATCTTCCGACTGCACCGCATTGACCCGAATCCAGGAGTCATCGCAGCTCAAATACTCCGCGAGTGGCGGCAGGTCCTGCGGTCCCGAGTAGTCACCGGGGGTGAGTTGTACTGTGGCGGCGAGTTCGAGCCGGTCGGTGGAGCCGGGCTGGGCCATTGCCTGCACCAGGAACTGAAGGACTCCTGAACGGCGTTGACAGATGAAAGCGACGACATTTCCAGGATTTGGCTGGAGCATCGGCTGCGACCAAGTGCCGACCTCCCGGCTGTCCGCCCCGACGGACAAGCCGACGATTTGGAAATAACGCCCGTCTTTGTGTCGAATATCCAGATCGTCACAAACCCAGGCGTCCATGTCCCGCAGGCTGATCCGCCTGACGTCGAGGTTGAACCTGACTTTCTGATCGATGATCCAAGTCATTGCGGAGGAGACATCGGAGTCAGATGTCTGCACACTGTGCGATTCGACCACGCTCGCATGAAATCCGCTGCCGATCCGGTCGCCGGAATTCAACCCGCCGGCCATGGCATAGGATATGCATGCCAGCACGGTCCGCGCGTTCATGTTGACGCAATCCCCCTGCGCAAGCAGCTTCCGTAGCTGCCCGAGTGTCAACCACGCGAAATCATCCTCCATCGGAATGTATTCATCCGAAGGGATCTCGATGATCATATTGCGATTTCTCTTGTGGAGATACCAGGAGGAATGCTCGGAGAGGATTTGGTCGAAGATGATGTCCTGTGGCCTGGGCTCCAGGAAGTATGTGAGGTAGGGCGTCGACCTCCCCCCGTGCACCCGCTGGTAGTTGCTGGGGGTTGCCTGCACGGTTGCGGCGTACTGGAGCAGGGTGCTGTTCCCCGGCTCCATCTTGGCCTGCATCAAGAAGTGGTACACGCCGTTGATCCGCTTGACCAGAATGCCCAGGATTCCGATTTCAGGCTGCACGATGACCGGCTGACACCACTGGGGGGTCGATCCGAAATTGGTGTGTACGGACAGCCCTTCGACGGTGAAGAAGCGGCCGGATGAATGCCGCAGTCGATCACTGAGGTGCCATTCCTTCAAGGAATTCAACGGAACCAGATCGACTTGATAGGAAGAAGCGGTCTCCCGTTCCTTGAGAAAGGATTCGGGATCCGGGGTCTCCGATGTTCCTGCTGTCATGGCGGATGCCAGGAAACCTTCGGCACCGCTCACCAGAATCGACATTCCGTCCATCTCCTCACTGGTGCACGAATCGCACTTATAGCCGTAGTAATCGCGGCTACTTGAGAGTGTTGAGCGACCCCAGCTCGCGGGCCATGAGATCAATTCCGGCAGAGGGGTCAAGCGGTTCGAAATCGATAATCGTCCGGAGCAGTGATATGTCTGTCACCACGCTGCCGGTATCAGTTCCTGCGCTTTGCCCCTGTACGATGGAGATGGGAGAATCCGTAGCGCGGGCAACTCTTTCAATGACCTCGGTGATCGAGTACCCGATTCCGGAGCCGATGTTAATCGTTCCGGGTAGGCGTCGGCGGATTGAAATCAGATCAAGAGCCGCTCGCGTGAAGTCGTCCACATGGAGGAAATCTCTTGTCTGCCCTCCGTCGCCGTGTCGGTGGAACGGTTTTCCGGTCAGGGCGCAGCGGAATGCCGCTGACACCACTCCTTGCCCACGGGATTCCGGGAGGAGTCGACCATATATATTGGCGCAACGGAGTGAGCGGGTGGATAGTCCATGCACTCGTCGGTAGAATTCGAGGTACTGTTCACCGACCAGCCGCGACATCCCGTAGGGGGAAGTCGGCTCCGCGGCTTCCGATTCGGTCTTGAGCTGTGCTCCGGGCGCATACACGCCTCCGGCTGAAGACAGGAAGACCACTTCGGTCCCGGGGCTCAACGACCGCACTGTTTCGCAGACGCTGATCAGCAGGGAGAGAGTGCCGACCGCGTCGGCTGCCGGCTCGTCGACCGAGGGGACGGGGAAACGGCCACCAGCAGCGATGACGACGACGTCTGCACCATCCAGAAGAACCTCCGGAAGGTGATCGGTTCCGCTGCCGAGAATCAGCCGGACGTGACCGGGTGCGGCGTGCCGGTCTCGCAAGGAGAACGGATCGGACCGCCCTATCACGGTGACGTCCCAACCGCGGCGTCCCGCGCCAACGGCGAGAGCACTTCCCAGGAACCCAGCTCCCACAAGGGCAATCCGGGTCATGATCGCGCCTCCCGCTTCACCGGGGACTGCCGGCGGGTCGATTTGTTCCGGTCCGGCCGGCCGGTGGCGGCAGGCCCCTCGCCGAAGGCGATCATGACGTCTTTCCCCGCAGCAGTTCCTCCAGTCGGCGAACAACCGCCTCTTCACCGTCCGCAGTGAGTCCGCGGGGGTCGACCTCCAACTGGCCCAGATGCATCTTGAAATCGCGCAGGTAGACGGACGGCGTACCATCGACCATCTCCCTCGCGAGGGTCGTGGCGTTCCGGCCGGCCGTCATCGGATCGATGGTCAGCAGCACCCGGTAGATACCTCTCCCGGATTCGTCCCGGATCACCCGGGTGGAGAGGCCGGAGATCCTGTCCAGTCGGTCCGAGAGCCGCGCCATCCTGACTCGCTGGGCCTCGGCCCTCTCGTCCGCCGTGACGGACGTGTATTCCCGGATGGCCTGGAGCAGGCCCAGCAGGTTCTCTTTGCCGACCTTCATGGGCCGGGCAATACCGTGGTACTGCGCCCGGCAGGCTGCGATCAGGTCCGCGCGCCCACACACGAAACCAGAAGTGGGGGCGCCCAGCGCCTTGGGGCCGCTGTAGATCACCAGGTCGGCGCCCGACGCCGGCCAGCGGCGCAGGTCCTCCTCGCCCGCGGCGTCGACGATGACGGGGACGCCGTGCTCCCGGCCGACAGCGATCATCTCATCGAGGGACACCCCCTTGCGGTGGACAGCGTGGGTGTGAGAGGTGACGTATACCAGCGCCGCTGTCCGTTCCGTGATGGCGCCGGCGATGTGGCTGGCCGGTGTTTCATTGACGGCGCCCACTTCTACGGCACGCCCGCCGCCGAGTGCGATCATCTGGGTGATCGGAGCCCCGCCGTAGCTGATGGAATGACCCTTCTGCAGCACGATCTCGTTGGGCAGCCCGCCGGCATCGGGCAGGCGCTGGATACTCAGGGCATCGGTACCCGCGATACACGCGGCAACGGAAATGGCCATTCCCGCGGCTGCGCCCGTGATGGGGCATGCGCCCTCGGTCCCTGTCACCTCGGCCATGAAGTCACCGGCGGCCTGCCAGAGTTCATCCATGTTCACGTGGCACTTCGCGGCGTTGCCCATCGCCGCGACCACGCCCTCGCTGAGAGTGCAGCCCCCGAGCGGGGTCGAGTTGGCCTGCGCGGTCACTACAGGTCGGATTCCAATGTCCCGATACTCCATGATCTCACTCCATTGGCTAGCGGTCTGTTGGATGCGAATCGGCATACGGACAGGGCGTGCTGCACAGTCCCGCACTCGTCGGTCGCGCACTCGTCGGTCGCGCACAGGGGACGCGGCTCACCCCGTACGCAGCTCGGTGGCCAGCCAGTCCATGAAGCCGCTCAAGGTGACTTCATAGAGGCGCTCCATACGCCGGCCGGGCAGGTCGAGGCCGCCCGATTTCACCTGTTGCATGGCGTCCGCCAGGCTGTGGGCGTCGGGCTGGTCCAGAACGATCCCGAGGCCCTCCCGGGCGACCAGGTCACCGGAGAGTCCGAAGGGATCGATGATGGTCGGAATCCCGTGCAGCCAGGTGTCGCGGAGCCGCAGACGTACCGCGGTCTCGTTCTCAGCGCCGGGCTTTGCGACACACACATACGCCTGGGCGGCCTTGACGTATCGGTCGCGCTCGGAGAGCGGAAGCGGGGTCGTGTTCATGAGCACGCGGTCGGCAAGCCCCAGGTCGTCGATCCTCTTGCGGATCTCCCCGATGGTGGACCGGGTGTCTTCGATCGGAATCGCGTAGAGGAAGGCTGCGCTGGCGTTCACACCGCGCTCGCGCAGGATGTGCACCGCCTCCACCAGCATGAGCGGCTCGTAGAGGGCCCATATGCCGCCGGTCCACAGGAAGTCGGCCATGTGGTGCGGCACTGCGGCGTCCGCGACTTCGAGACTGTTTTCCGTGAAGCCGATGGGTACGGTGCTGATCATATGGCTCAACGTGCGGGAGCGGGCCACGTCGGCCGGCCTGATACGACCCAATGCGCAGAGGGTCGACAACAAGGCTGCCCGCTCGCCCTGAGAGCGGCAGATGAAGTGATGTGTCACCTGCAACTGGCGGTGGTAGGTGGCTACGAAGCGCTGGTGCCTGCCCGTCGCGTCACCATCGGCCAGCAAGGACGGAAAGTCCATGTGCTCGATAGGAGCCCGGCATTCACCAATGATCAACTTCCGTTGGGAAGCTGCCAGTTCGATGCGATCGCGGTCCGGGGTGTCGAAGAACATGACGGCTTGCGCCGTGGAGACGGCCCGCTCGGCGTCCTCACCCGCTGCGACTGTCTCCGCCTCGCCCAGGTACACGTTGTCGGTGTCCGACGGAGTGATCACGCGCACGTCGAATCGCGAACTCAGCACTTGGGTGATTTCGGCAAGACGCTGGCCCATGCCGGCGATCGATGTTTCGGAAAGGGAGTAGGAACCCGAGTCGATGACAAGGGCAGGCTTCTTCGGCATGTGGCTTTCCATCCGGGGCGCGTGCCCCTCGTCGAGGCGGAGTGGTCCTCAAGGGTTGTCACGCAGTCCCTGGTGGATCAGCGTGCGGTGCTGTAGCTGTCGGCGCACGCCCGCCAGGGATTACGGGACAGCCCTTAGCCCAGATCTGTGAAGTAGTGCGGGTCTCCGCAGACCTCAAGGACACGTCGGCCGCCCTTGCCGTCCTGGTGGAGGCCGTCCCGCGCGTTCCTGAACTCGTCGACGAGGGCGGTGACAGCCTCCGAACCGCCGCCGACGAAGGACAACTCACCTACCCCCAGCCGGAGTACGGGCCCCGGCGCTCCGGGCAGGTCGACCTGGACGTTGACCCGGATTCCGAGGTCGTACAGCGCCTGCGAGAAGCGGTCGGTGTCCGCGGCGGAGCCGATCTGCACCCACACCTGGTGGGTGCTGGTGGCATGCCCGTGGTCGTCGACCACGACATTGAACCCGGCCTCCCCGAGGAGGGCGCCGAACAGCCGGCCGTTGGCGAGCACCTGTGCCGCGTACCCGGCACCGAAGTGGCAGAACTCGGCCGCGGCGAAACCCAGGGCGAGGGTCTCCGCGAAATGGTGGCTGCTGACCATCCTGAACTGCGCGTCCCGCAGACGGTCCCGCAGCTCGGCGTCCCGGGTGATGAGGACGCCCTTGTGCGGACCGGGGAAGGTCTTGTGGGTCGAGCCGCCCGTGCTGTCCGCGCCCTCGTCGAGGGGGTTGGCCATCGCCCCGCCGAGGACCAACCCCAGGGTGTGGCTGCAGTCCACATGCAGCAGCGTGCTGGGGGAGTGCTCCTCGATGAGGCGGACGACGCCGGGCACATCCAGCTCATGGAGGCTGTTCTGCAGGTCGAGGTAGACCAGTCGCGGCTGCTCCTCGCGCAGGACACACCCAAGCCGTTCCGGATCGACGACGCCCCGGGTGACCGGCACGGTACGCGAGGAGAAACCGAGCCGCGCGGCGACGTCGGACGTCGCGTAGTGCCCTCCGGACGAGGCGTCGATGGACACCACCGTCGCGCCGGGCGGGCCTGCGAGGCCGGCCATGGCGATCATCATGGCCGACATCCCGGAGATGGGCCGTACGTTGACATGAGGCGCCCGGGCCAGGTGGGCGAGGCTGTTGAGGGCCAGATCCGTTTCCAGCTCGGCGGCCTCCTGGCCGCCGCGGAACTGCCAGAAGGCGGGGTCGAGCCGGTCGTTGAAGAAGTACCGGTTGTAGTAGTCGCCGCGCAGCGGAAGGTGCGCGAGCGGTGACATCCGGTTCTCGCTGGGTACGAGGTTCACGGCATCGACGGCGGCCCTCTCGTGCCGGCGGAACCGGGTGAGGACCTGCTGGATGTGCGCGGTGCTGCCCGCCTCGGCAGCGGGCGCCGTGCCGTGTCGGTGCGTTGTCTCCACCGTCTCTCCTTCGTCGGGAATCGGGGCGGCGCGGTCAGTGGGGGCCGGTGCGGCCGATTGCCGCGGGGGCCCTCGTATAGAGAGCCCTGACGAGGTGCCGGCGTGCGGCCGGGGCGTCCTCGTACGGTTGCCGGCCGTGCGAGAGCCGGTCGTTGCGGAAGACGAGAGCTTCGCCCGCTGCCAGACGCACCGACAGCCGGTACCGCGGTTCTTCGGATGCCGCACGGAGAAAGGCCAGCGCCCGGTGGAGTGCGCCGGGCGGCCCGGCCGAGAAGGCCCATTCACAGGTCTCGTTGTCCGTGTAGCGGGTCATGAGGTCACCGTTCGGCGCGGTGGAGAAAGCGGGGCCCGTGGCGCTCGCGTCGACGCCCGGAAGGGTGGCCCGGCGCGTGAGGACGTCGGGCGTGAGAAGTGCCTTCGCTGCCGCCGGGTCCGTCCTGCGGAGTTCGGCGAAGGCGGCGGGCGAATTGAAGAGCAGTGTCTCGCCGCCCCGGTGGGCGGCCCGGACGCAGTAGAGAACGGTGGTCTTGATGACGCCGATGGCATCGAGGAGGCCGTCGACGTGCCAGCCCTGCCCCGCGGTCGTACTGAAGCCCGGATGCCGGTCCCCGGCATCGCTGCGGATGTCACTGTAGGAGGCGGAGTACTCCCGTGCCTCCGCGTACTGGTAGAGGGCGGGAACGTACGGATCTCCCAGGTGCAGCGCGGCGGACAGGGTCTTGAGCGCGAGGTCGGCCTCTCCGGATCCCTCCATCGTGACGAGGGCGAATCCCCGCTCCCGAAGGGCTCTCACGAGGAGGTCCGGCGCCTTGTCCGCCGCGAAGTCCACGCGCCGCGCGCACTGTGTGTCCCTGAAGTCGGCCAGCAACTGACGCATGATCCTCACCCTTCTCCTGGCAGCGGGCGGGTTCCGGCCCCGGCCAGGACCTCGCCGGAGAGCCGAGCAGTGGGCCCGGCCTCGTCGGGACGGACGGCTTCGGGGGCGAACGTCGGAGCCTGTGGGGGGCGTCGGCAGGACTCGGCGACCCGAGTGGTCGTGCTGCTGCCGAAGGCCCCGTCGATCCGGACCATCACAGGATCTCCGTTCTCCTCAGTGGTTCCGTCAGCAGTTCGGTGCATTTCGCCAGTGGGGGAAGTGCCCGCATGCGCCGGGCGAACTCCCTGGCGGCCGTTCTGATCGCTGGGGAGTGCACGGCGGCGAGCAGGCTTTCGGCGAGGTTTTCCGGCGAGCAGTCCTCCCAGCGCAGCGCCGTGCCGAATCCGCAGGACCGGGTCCGTTCGGCGTTGAAGAACTGGTCGCTGTGGAACGGGGTGAGGTGGAGGGGGATGCCCCGGCTCAGCGCCGCGGTCATGGTGGAGAATCCGCCGTGCCCTACGACGAGATCGGCCCCGTCCATGAGCGGTTCGAGCGGGACGAACCCCAGGACGGTGGCGTACGAGAACCTGGAAGCCAGTCGGTCCGCGAGTCCGTCCGGGGCGGCCACCACGACCTCGGCGCCGCAGCCGCGCAATCCGCTGAGCGCGACACTCAGGAAGTCGAGATGGGGAACCGTCGTCGTGGTCCCCATGGTGATCAGGATGCGCGGGGCGCGACCGGCGGCCGGGCCGACGGGTTCGGCCGGTGTGTGCGGGGTGGGTGGGCGGAAGAACCGTGCGTTGGGGATGAGCCGGGCGTTCGCGCCGTAGAAGTCGGGATGCATCAACGACACACCCATGAGGGGCACTTGGTTCGCGCCGCTCCGGTCCGCCGGCAGCCCCAGCGCGGTACGCAGGGGGGCCATCAGGGCCCCCTCCCGTGTGAGCTGGCGCTCCAGCGCGGTGGTGGAGTCCGTCAGCATCGTCACATGGCGGACTCCGGCGGACTCCGCGGCCAGCAGGGCACCGCGCTCCGCGAAGTCACGTACGACCAGGTCCGGTTGGAACTCCCCGATGATGCGCGCGGTGTCCCGGTAGCTGATCCGGGCCATCCTCCGGTTGTGCTCGTCCCACCATCGCACCCGGGCAGGGCCGGGCGCCGGCGGGTCCACCGGAAAGGATTCCGCCCCCTTGGAGTAGCGGGGCACACCGGGTGGAAAGATCTCCTGCGGCAAAGCGTCGCTCACGGCCAGAGCCGTGTGGTGGCCCGCTCCGCGAAATTCATTCAACAGCGCTACGAGCGGTATCACATGTCCGATTCCGGGTGCTCCGGCGAAGAGGATTCTCATGGATGTCCCTCGTTCGGCTGGGGGATGTTCCCTACAGGACCAGATCAGCGAGCCCGGAGGCAATGGCCCGGCCAGAAGCTGCCATGTTCCTTGACCCGCGCTCGACGCCCACAGTTGGATTCGCTTCGAGACCGACGGGCGACGGTGAATCGGGTGGGGAGCCGTGAGGGATGTCGAACAGAGATGGTGCGGACAAGATGGCCGAAGTCTTGCACAACGATCCGGCCGGACTCTACGACCACTGTGATGAGCCGACCCGACGTCTCTACGAGCACGTCATTCTGGAGCTGGCGAACAGATCTGGAAAGTCCGTTCCGGATACGGCTCGTGCCGCCGTGAAGTTCTGTTCCCGGCGTCCCATGCAAGGGGAGGAGAGGGAAACAGAGGACGCTCACATCGGTTGGGCGCTGATCGGTGCGGGGCGGCCCGAGTTCCTGACAGCCATAGGCTGCCGACTTACCTGGCGCGACATTCTGATCTCCGGTTCCGAGAAGATCAGGTCCAGAGTTTATCTGGGTGTTCAACTTGCGCTGTCCGCAGCTCTCGTCTGGGCAGCGGCCCGGTTCGTCGTCCCCGCGCCGAGCTCGGTGTGGGGCTTCGTCAGTGTGCTTCTCCTGGTGCCCCTGATGATTCCGTTGAGTAAGTCGCTGCTCATGTCATTGCTGCAGATCGCACCCCTGCCCGTGCGGCCGCTCCCTAGGCTGGAGTGGCGGGACGGGGTGCCCGCGGAGTGCTTCACCTGCGTGGCGAGCCCCGTCATCGTGCAGAGCGAGCGGGACATCGCGTCGGCTCTGGAGACCGTGGAACGCAATCAGCGGGGCAACAGCGGGCCGAACATCGTCTACGCGCTGCTGATGGATCTCCCGGACTCCGACACCGAGTGGACGGACGCCGATTCCGCACTCGTCGAATTCGCGGAGCGCACCGTCCACGAGATGAATCAGAGCGTCGGTAGTACGACTTTCCACGTGCTGGTCCGGCGTCGTCTCTGGAATGCCAGAGAGCGGGTCTGGATGGGCTGGGAGCGCAAGCGCGGAAAACTTGAGGAGTTCAATCGCATCATTTCCGGAGCATGGCGGAGCACCAGCTTCATCCTCGATGAGCAGACCGTCGAAACCTTTCGCACCGTCACCTATGTCCTGACGCTCGACGCGGATGCCCGTCTTCAGCAGGGCGGTGTCCGCAAACTGGTGGGGACGCTCGCCCATCCGCTGAACTCATACGTCATTCTGCGCCCCGGTTCGGAATACGGGGAATCGGGCGGGCTCACGCGCTTCCAGTTGGCCACCGCAGGGCGTCCGAGCGGACTCTACGATGCCTCGCACAACCACACCTGTACCGGCTCCCGGCCGGCGACGTATCAGGACTACATGGGTCGAGATCTGTTCCTGGGACTCGGCGTGTACCACGTACGCACATTCATGGCGGCCCTGGACGGCAGAATTCCCGAGAATTCCGTACTCAGCCATGACAAGCTGGAAGGAATGCACACCCGTGTCGGGTACGTCCCGGACGTGGTCTATCTGGAGTGCCCACCGCAGGATTACCTGACACATCGCCGACGCCATCACCGATGGGTGCGCGGTGACTTCCATCTGCTCCCCTGGATCCTCGCTACGGGCCGGGGGAAGCACTGCGCCCTCGGAGCATTGAACAGATGGCACCTCCTCAACGACCTGATGGAGCATCTGCGCGGCAGCGCCGCGATCGCCCTCCTGGCCGTGGGGTGGCTCACCGGCCCGGCGACGGCGGTGACCCTGATCGTGCTTCTCGCGTTGAACGCGACCGTCCTGCTGCGTTCCGCCGTCGCGCTGCTGGAACTGCCGGGGCCGGATGCTCCGCGCGCGGACACGGTGTCACGCGTCGGTGGGACCCGGTGGCACACGCGCATGCGAACCGCTCGGGCAGGCTTCGCCCGGGAAGCGGTCCGCCGGGGCCTGTGGCTGGTGTTTCTCTGCGACTACAGCCTTTCCAACGCCGATGCGGTCCTCCGGTCTCTGTACCGCTCCTTCGTCAGCCGACGGAAGGTCCTGGAGTGGACCGCTTCGGCGAGCGACTCCCGGACCGTCGCCGCTCTGGGACCCGCCCGTCAGTGGCGCATGATGGCGGCCGCGCCCGCCCTTTCGCTGTGTCTGCTGGCCGCCGTCGCGGCCGTCGAGCCGGGGCATGTCCTGATCGCCGCGCCCTTCCTGCTCAGCTGGTGTGTCGCTCCCTGGCTCGCCGCCGCGCTGGCTGTGCCGGTCACCCCCGGTCAGTCGAGGCTGTAGGCCCGCGCCTGGATGTCGTACAGACCGCTGTAGGTGCCACCGAGCTCCATCAACTCCTCGTGCGTACCCTGCTCGACGAGCCTGCCGTCCCCGAGCACCAGGATGAGGTCGGCGCCTGCCACGGTGGAGAAGCGGTGCGAGATGATGACGGTGATGCCGCCCGTCCGGCGGGCCAGCGCGGAGGCATGGCGCATGTAGTGCTCGAAGATGGCGTGTTCGCTCGGGGCGTCGAGTGACGCCGTGGGCTCGTCCAGAAGGAACAGCAAGGGATCGCTGCGCATGCCGGCCCGGGCGAGAGCCGCTTTCTGCCACTGCCCCTCCGACAGATCGACGCCCCCGAAGGTCTGCCCCAACGGGGTTTCCAGGCCTTGGGGCAGGGCTGCGACCAGGGCTTCGGCATCAGCGGCACGGATGGCCCGCTCCACCCTGGAGCCGTCCCCCAGGTGAGGGAGATCCCCCAGCCCCACGGATTCCCGCAGTGTCGTCTGCGGGTAGCGGCCGAAGTCCTGGAAGGCCGCACTGGTGCGGGCGCGCCACAGCGCGGTGTCCAGCTCCGTGAGGTCGGTGCCGTCGACCTCGATGGTGCCCGTGGTGGGGCGGTAGAACTTGCACAGCAGCTTTCCCAGCGTGGACTTGCCCGAGCCGAACTCGCCCACGACGGCGACAACGGAACCGGCCGGAAGGGTGAGGTCCAGGGCTTCCAGGGCCGGTCTGCGGCTGCCGGGGTGGGCGTAGCCGACGTTCTTCAGAGAGATGCCCGTCCGCAGAACCGCGGGCGGGGGTCGCTTACCGGCGGCGCGGGACCGCTCGGCTGCCGCGTAGCCGCGCAACCACGTGTACGCGTGCATCAGCCTCTCCGCTTCGAGTGCTTCCCCGGCCGAGTTGACCGCGGCCTGGACGGCCGACTCCAGGGTCGCCGCCACGGACACGGCCAGGATCAGGTCTCCGGCGGAGGCGGAACCCCGTGCGTAGGAATGGACCACCACGGTCAGTGCGCCGGCGAACCCGAGGGCGAAGGCGGCCCAGCCGACCAGGCGCCAGCAGGTCGCACGCAACCGGGCACGGGAGCGGACGGCCATCACATCGTCCCAGGCCGCGGCGTGCCTGCGGGCCAGTTCGTCCCCGGCTCGGGCCACACGGATTTCCTTGCCCGCCTCGGCGGAGGTCGTGAGGTCGAAGAGGTGCCGTTGCAGTCGGAAGGCCTCCGCGCTGTCGATCTCCGCCTGGTTCACCAGGGTGCGGCCCCGTCTGTTGCACCACAGGGGGACGACGGCGAAGACGACGAGGCCGATCAGCCAGGGACTCACCGTACCCATCAGCAGCAGCACGAGACCCAGTCGCAGGGCGGTGAAGACGGCGGTGATCGCGGCCCAGGCACCTTCGACGACCCCCCAGGCCGACCCGCGCAGCAGTGTCACACGGTCCAGATAGTCGCTGCGCTCCAAGTGCTCGATACCGTCCAGCGTGGCGATGTCCCGCGCGATGCGCGGCTTGAGCCGTGTCTCGGCGACCTGGTCGATGACGCGATTGCGCATGCTGATGTGGAGCGAATTGACGACGGCGGTCAGTGTGCAGATCGCTGCGGCCGCTGCGGCCGCCGCGACGGCTGTTCCGACCACACCGCGGGTCGTGGCGTCGACGGCGGCGCGCAGCGCGAGGGGGAGCCCTGCGGACGAGACCAGCAGAGCGATGTCGAGCAGGAACAACCCGCAGGTCAGGACAGGAGTGGTTTGCCAGGACAGGCGCAGCATCGCGACCGTGGACCTGATGTGCTGATTCACCGGATTCACCGGATTCACCGGATTCACCGGATTCACCGGACTTCGCCTTCCTGGATCAGCTGGTCGAAGCCTTCGCGGAACCGTGACGCCTGTGTGAGGAACAGGTCCGCGTATGTTCCTCCGAGGGCCATGAGCTCGTCATGGGTGCCGCACTCGGTGACGCGGCCGCCGTCGAGGAGCACGATGCGGTCGGCCTGCCGGACCGTGGACAGTCGGTGCGAGATGAGAACGACGCTCGCGTCGTCCCGGTGCGCGGCCAGTCGCTTGAAGACCTCGAACTCCGTACGTACGTCCAGATGCGCCGTGGGCTCGTCGAGAACCAGGACGCGAGCGCCGCTGCGGACCGCGTACAGGGCGCGCGCCAGGACGACCTGCTGCCACTGACCACCGGAGAGGTCGACCCCGCCTGCGCAGGAGCGGGAGAGCGGAGTGTCCCAGCCGTGCGGCAGCCGGCTGAGGACTTCACGGAGCCCGGCCTCCCCGGCCGCCGCTTCGACGGTGGCCCGGTCCGCCGGGCGTCCGGCACGGCCCAGCGAAACGTTCTCCGCCGCGGAGAACCGGTAGCGCACGAAATCCTGGAACACCACGGACAGTTGCCTGTGCCACTCGGCTGCAGCGACCCGGGCGATGTCCGTCCCGTCGGCGGTGATCCGGCCGGACGTGGGCCGGTACAGCCCCGACAGCAGCTTGATCAGGGTGGACTTGCCCGCCCCGTTGAAGCCGACGATCGCGAGCAGTTCGCCGGGTCGGATCTCAAGGTCCAACTCCTTGAGGATCTGCCGCTCGGTGCCGGGGTAGGTGAAGGAGACCCGTTCGAAGCGGACCAGGGGGGATCCGGGACCGACCGGCAAGCTGTCGGGGGCCTTGTCGCAGTCGGCGGAGAGTTCGGCGCGCAGTCTCTCGTAGGCCCGCAGTCCCACGAGCCCTCCCTCGACGTCGAAGACGTCGGTGGGGACGAGCGTCTGCAGCAGCGCCCAGCCGGCCATCAGTACCGTCGTGAGACCGGCCACCGGGAAATCACCGCGTGCGGCGCTCGACACCACCAGCAGGTACGCCGTGGCGAGCGGGGGACCGATGATCACAGCCGTGATCCACTGTTCACGGTTGTTGCGGGCCTCGGCCGCCCAACGGGGCCGGAACATCGCCAGAGCGTGCGCCCGGGACCGGTCGACGGCCCAGTCGGCGAGACCGAAGGTGCGGACCTCCTTGCCACCCGTCCACTCCGTGGCCAGCCTGCTCCAGTGATCGGCGCGGATCCCCTCCATCACCCCTTTCTGCTGCACCGCGATGTGGCGGACACATTGATGGCGCGCGAAGGCGCGGCTGGCCAGGGCAGGCCCGAGCAGCGCGGGGACCAGCCACCAGGCGTAGCCGGCGAGCAGGGTGCAGGACGCGGCTGCTCCCAGGAAGCGGATGAGCAGGTCGAGTTGGGCCGTGGCCCCGAGACCGGGGGTGCGCTCCACGCGTGACTGGCGGTCGGCCTGGGCGATCCGCAGCAGCTTCTGGACGCGCGGGCGTTCCAGTACGTCGATGGACCGGGTGCCGGCCGCGAGCCGGATCAGGGCCGAGCGGTGGGTGCCGTCGATGCGCTGGACAGCCAGATGGCGGAGCGTATCGGCGACGCTGCGGGCGGACCGGCCGACGAAGACGACTGCGGCGAAGGCCGTTAGTGGTACGACGCAGGCGGCCAGTACGTCATCACGCGGTACATCGAGGAGGCTGCCCACCAGCAGGCCGGTGGCCAGTGCGATACCGGTCGGTGCCATCGCGCTCGCCAGGAGTGCTCCTGCGAGCGCGAGGAGGAGAGGTCCTCGCGCCGCGCGCATGGCGTTCACCAACAGCAGCCTGTCCCTCAGGAACCCGGCCGCCCGCCGTCCGACTGGGATCAAGGGCCCGGCCTCAGTACCGACGGCAGCCGACAGGGGCCGGTTGTTCTCGGACGGGAGCAGGTCATGCCGTGTCTCCAAGAAGTCGTGGGAACGAATCCTGGAGCAGTGTGCCGCGCAACCGGCCGACCGGGGCCGTGCGGGCGGTGAAGTGGCAGGAGGCTGCCGCGGTGGACGGGGTCGGATGCCGTAGCGCTGCGGGGCACGGTCAAGGCCCTGCGCTCACAGCCAGTTGCGTTGCGCTGCGATCAGGCCGGCCTGGAAACGGCTCCGCGCCTGAAGCTGTGTCATCAGGCGGGACACGACCCGTCGGTAGGTCCGCAGCGCCATGCCCAGTTCCCGGGCGGCGGCCTCGTCCGTGGCCCCTTGGGCGAGTTGTTGCAGGACGTCCTGCACGCGGGGTTCCCGCAGGGGGTTCTCCCGCGAAGGGGCGGTGGCATCGCTCGGCGGGGGAAGCCGGCTCACGAGTGAGGTGGCGATCAGCGGCGCAAATGGCAGGTTCTGGCCAATCAATGCGCCCTCTGAGTAGTCGCACTTGTTACGGGCGACAACGAGCGTCCGTCGATCGATGACTGCCATGCGTGTGACGGACTCCGGAATGCGTAAAAATTCGACGCCGGTCCTCCCGAGGCGGGCGATTTCTTTTTCCGGAGACGTCCTGGAGGTCTTTGTGGCGGGTGCGGCGAAGACGCGTACACGAAGCTCGGATTTTCCTGCGGAACAGGCGGCTGCAAAATCCTCCGAATTATCGTCCCAGGTGAATTCGCCCGGAAGGGTGAGAATGACCTCCCGGCGCGCACTGTTTATTGCTGCGTGGACCTGTGTCGGATTCAGGGATTGGAAGAACACTTATCTTCTCCACGTTGGAGCGAGCGCCGGTAACTGTGAGGCGGAGGGCGCAGGCGGCTGGCTCTGTTCTCGGTTCCGAGCATGGCTGAAGTATGGAGATATCGAGTGGTTCCCATAAGTACGTATGCGCTTACATCGAAGGCATGGGTTTATGCCTGTGTGGTGTGCGAAGAATAGATCCAGTAGTAATGACCCGATACGCGCACCGGGCCGGGCGGGCACATCGGGCTCTCTCGTCGAGGTTGCCTCGGTGCGGCCGGCGCGGCCTCGGCGGTGCCGCCGAGGCGTTCTGGCCACTGGTGGGCGCCCGCAGACGCCAGGGTCCGGAAGCCCATGCTCAGGCGGGTGATGGGAGTGCCGTCGAATGAGTCTCCGCATCGTTCGTTCATGCCGTCGAGGGCGTCGGCTGCCCTGTACTCGGCGTCGGCTGCCCCGTACTCGGTGTCGGCCCTCTCGTGCTCCGGGCGCATGGCGGTGCTGTCGGCGGACGCGGGTGAGGGGTGCCCCGGTAGTCCGCCCTGCTCGGGGTGCGGCCGAACTCCCCGCCGCCGCGGTGTCGTGAGCCGAATGGCATGGAGTTCCACAGGTGACCTGCCGGGGATGAGCGTTGGCTGGGTATGGAAATTATCTGCGTCATCCCTCATCGACGTGTGCGTCGACGAGGGATGCGCGCGGGGGCTGGAGTCGACGTTCTTGTGAATCGACTGACAGTGGTGACTCTTTCGGTGGCTCTCCGGAATTGATTCCTGATGGTCGGCGCCGAGGCCTTCGGGATCGGAAAGATCCAGGGTGTCACTGGTGGCTCTGTCGGAAGGGGATTTATTGACGCCATAACGAGGATTCACGAATTCCACCATGGCTGCATGTTAGCAGAGCTCAGTGCGCCGCAATGGGGGGATTTCGGCCACTCGGTGGCATTGAAGGCTGCGGAGTGGGCGATAGCAGGGAAGATCAAGTTGAATGCCTGACATGTAACTCGACGTGCCTGTTGGTCAGGTTTGGTGTACCAGGAAGGCTGAAAGTACTGTGTTTATTGAAAAGAATGAGGTGACCTGTCGGCGCCGCGGAGTGGGGGCGGGCGGTGGTGTACCCGGTGGTTGATATTCGGCCATGACCGCGAAAGTTGCAGGTGAATGGCGGTCAAGCGGTCCTGATAAGGCCGTCGGAGGCGCGGTGGAGAAGTCGGCACGCCTATGCGCGGGGCGAGTTGGATGCTGTTGACACCGAGTCGGGGGTGCGCTTCACTCTTCATCGCGCATATGCCAGTGCAGGGCAAATCTCCACGTAGAGCGAGTCTCGTGGGTGCGCCGCGTCCTGGAGCCGTGCCCGTTCGCCGGGTCGGTTCCCGGCGTTGGGAGTTCTGGGGCGTGGGCCCGCTTCCTTCGTTGTGAGCCGGGTCTTCCCTTGGGTTGAAACCTGTCAGTGGCCAGATGTGCGCGCAGGCCGTACCGAACGATCGGCGTTGTGCCGCTGTCTCTACGCAGCGGTCCGCGTGGCCACACCGATGCGTCGGCCGGTGCCCCGGTCCGCCCCGGATACGCCCGGGCAAGTGAGGAAGGAGTCGGCGCATGGTGAAGCCGCTGCTGCGCGATCCGAACCTGAGACGGTTCATCCTCGCGCGATCGCTCTCCCGGGCCGGTGACGCCGTGTTCCCCATCGGGCTCACCGCGGTCATGGTCGAGCAGGACTTCAGCGCGTCGGCCGTGGGCCTCGTACTGGGCGCCTCCTTGGTCCCGGTCGTGGCACTGATGCTCGTCGGCGGAGTCCTGCTCGACCACTTCCGGCCCCGGACTCCCATGGTGATCGCGGACTCGGCGAGGTTCGCGCTGCAGGCCGTTCTTTCCCTGCTGTTCCTCGCGGGCAGGCCGGCGCTGTGGCAGATCGTCGTGATCACCCTGTGCACCGGAGTGGCCCAGGCTCTCTTCCAGCCCGGGGCGGGAAGTTTGCTCAAGCAGATTGTTCAGGGTGACACCCAGCCGGCCAATGCCGCCGTACGGTCGGCGGAGTCCGTCGTTTCCCTGGCGGCACCCGCGGCAGCCGGGTTCGTCATCATGGCGGCCTCGGCTCCGGCTGTCATCGCACTGGACGCGCTTTCGTTCGCGGCCAGCGCTGTGCTTTTATGGCGCATTCGTCTGGTGGCCGTCCGGAAGCCGGTGGGCCGGCCCGATGTCCGACGCGAACTCAAGGTCGGCTGGCGAGAGTTCTCGGCGCGGCCCTGGCTGTGGTCGACGGTGTGCGTCTTCGCACTGTTCGGACTTCTGGTATTCGGTCCCTTCGATGTGCTCAAGGCAGTTCTGCTCATCGAGAGATTCGGGGCGACGATCTATGGGGTGCTGATCTCGGCCTTCAGCCTCGGGGCTGTGGTCGGTGGCATGCTCGCGTGGTGGTTCAAGCCCGCCAGACCCCTGGCGGTCGGCGTGCTGGGCCTGCTGGCATTCGCACCACTGCCTGCGGGGATCGCCTGTCGGGCTCCTCTTTTCCTGCTCGCCCTCTTCTTCGTCATGGGCGGAGCGGCGAACGCCTTCTGGGCTGTGATGTGGGCGACCACCGTCCAGTCGCACTCCCCGCCGCACGCACTCAGCCGCATCCACTCCTACGACGTCATCGGTTCGATCGGCCTGGTCCCCGCAGGGCGGGCCCTGGCGGGTCCCGTCGCGGCGGGGATCGGTGCGTCGGCCGTGCTGCTGAGTTCCACCGCCTTTCTCCTGGCGGGGTGCGTGGCCCTGCTGCTCGTACCCGCCGTCGTCCGCCTGCGCCGGCCCGTAGGAGCCGGACCGGTCGCGCACGGCGTCGAACCAACCGTTGATTCCCGTCGAACTTAGGGGTTCCGTGTATCCGCAGACACGTCGCACGCTCACCGACAAAGAGTTCGCCGACATCAAGCACACGGTGTCGATCCGGTCCAAGTCGCGGGCCCGGCTGCGCACCGACGCCTCCTACGCCTCGAAGGTGCCGCGCGAGGTGAGCCTGCAGCTCACCTACCGCTGCAACCTGCGCTGCACCCACTGCTACCAGTGGAACGACCAGGGCTTCTTCCGTGACTGGGATGTCGCCAAGCAACGGACGGAGTTGGACACGCGCGTGGTCGAGGACGTCCTCTCGGCGACGGCGGAAGTCAGGGGGAAGCTGTTCCTGTGGGGCGGTGAGCCGCTGATGCACCAGCGCTTCGACGAGGTCTCCCGGCTCATCGAGCGCTATCCGCGAACGGTCAACATGTGCACCAACGGACTCCTCTTCGAGCGCAAGATGGACGACCTGCTGAGGATCGGCAGCCACATGAACCTCCTGGTCAGCCTCGACGGGCTGGGAGCCGACCACGAACTGCTGCGGGGCAAGGGCACGTTCGGACGGACCGTGCGCAACATCCAGGCGATGCTCGACCTGAAGCGGCAGGGGAAGTTCCTGGGCGAGGTGTCCGTCTCCTGCATGGTGTCGGAAGCCACCGTGCACCGCATGTACGAGTTCATGGAGTGGGCCGAGGAGGTCGGCGTCAACACCGTCTACTTCCAGTTTCCCTGGTACATCAGCCCGGACGTGGCGCACTCCATGGACGAGGTGTACCGCGAGCACTTCGCCTGGCTGGAGCCCGAAACCGGAACGGCGCAGCCGACGTGGCACTCGTACACCTATCGACTGCCCGAAGAGCTGATCCCGGTGCTGCGGGACTCGATGGCGCGGCTTGCGGGGAGGGTGTGGGGACCGCGTGTCCGCTACCAGCCGCAGCTGGAGGAGAACGAGGTCGAGTCCTTCATCCGGGGAACTTCGCAGCCGGCCCAGCAGCGCAAGCGCTGCCTGGCCGTCACCAACCGCATGGAGGTCCATGCCGACGGCAACGTCAGCTCCTGCAAGTTCTTTCCGGAGTTCGTGGTGGGGAATCTCTACGACACCCCCGTGGTCGACCTCTGGCAGAGCGAAAAATTCCGGCGGGTTCGTTCGATCCTCGCCGAGACCGGGATGATGCCGGTCTGCTCGAAGTGCATTCTCCTCTATCTGAACGGAGTGTGAGTCGTGGTGCCGGAGACCGACATCGAAATGCGTGTCAAGAAGGTTCTTGTCGATGTGTTCAAGGGAAAGTTCGAGGCGCACGAGATATCTGTGGAAGCAGACATCGTGGAGGAACTGGGTCTCGACTCCCTCCAGGCAATCGAATTCCTGTTGCGTGTCGAGGAGGAGTTCGATATCGAGTTGGAGTACGAGAACCTCAGCCTCCAGACCCTGCGCTCGGTGCGGCAGTTCAGTGCCGAGATCGTCCAGCCTGCCTGCGGCAGCCAAGGATCGCAACCGCAGGATTTGCAGAAGTGACTACTGCTGTCCACTTCGGTACGTTCGGGGCCGAGCGTCACTGGCGCCCGCACGACCTGGCAGAGCTGCCGCGGCTGGCGCTGTCGGGGGCGGACCCCGTGGTCGGCAGGATGGACGAGATGCTCTTCGGCTTCACCTCGCCCGGCGACCTGCTGGTCACGCGCAGCGCGCTGACCGCGCCGCACCGGGAGGCGATCGCGACGGCGGGTTTCGACTTCGAGTACCGCTGCCTGCCCCCGCTCGCGGCGGACGGCGACGAGGCGGCCCCCATGGACGAACCGGCTGTCGAGGGGCTGCTCGCGCAGGACCAGGAACTGGTGCGTGCCATGGCCCGGCATGAGCGCGTCCTCCCCTTCGCGGTGGTGCCTGCCACGCAGCGGCTGCTGACGGACATGGGGCGGTCCTCCCTGGTGCCGCCCGCGGAGACGGTGGCCCGGGTCAACGGCAAGGCGTGGTCGACGGCGCTGGCGCAGCGCCTCGGGCTCCCCGGGGCGGGCGACATCGTGTGCTCCGCGGCGGAGCTGGAGGCCGCGGTGACCCGCACACTGGCCGTGGGTAACCACGCGGCTCTGGTCAAGGACGCGTACGGGGTCGCCGGCCAGGGCACTGTGGAGGTCGTCACGCCCCGGGCGTGCGCCCGACTGGTCCGGCACGTCCGGCGCCAGGAGGAGCGCGGGCGACGGGTCCGGTTCGTGGTGCAGCCGCGTCACGCGCGGCGCGCGGACTTCTCCGGCCACCTCAGAGTCGGACGCGACGGCTCATGGGACCACCTCGGCCTGCAGGGCATGACGAACGACGGCTACCGGCACCACGCCTCGGGGCCACCGACGCCCGGTGTGACGCGCGCCGCGGAGCGCGGGGAATACACCGCGGTCCTGGACGAGGTGGCCAAAGCCCTGGTGGCGGAGGGCTACTTCGGCCCCGTAGGAGTCGACTCGATGCTGACGGAGAGCGGCGGGTGGGTTCCGCTCCTGGAGGTCAACGCGCGAAGTTCGCTGGGCCTGCTCAGCCTCCGCCTGGACCGGCGAGCGGCCGGCCACGGGCTGAGCGCGCACCTCTGGCAGAGCGATGTCTCCGTGGAGCCGGGAGCAGGTGTCGACGGGCTGCTGCGCGCCCTCTCCGAGGAGGGGCTGCTCTACGCGGAGGGAACCGGGGCCGGTGTGCTCCCGCTCGTCGGCGGGTCGCTCCGCACCGCATCGGGACGCCTGTTCTGTGCCGCGTTCTGCGCCCCGGAGCAGTTCCCGCTGCTCCGGGCCCGCACCCTGGCCTGTGCCGGGCGGGCGGGGATCCACGCGAAGCGAGGAGGCGTCCCGGCATGAGCCTGGGCATCGGACTGATCGGGGCGACAGGGATAGCCGAACGCACCATGATCCGCCCCAGCCAGGAGTACGACGACGTCACCGTACGGGCCGTGGCCGCATCCGCACCCGACCGGGCGAAGGACTACGCGCACCGCCACGCGATCCCCCGTGTCCACACCGGCTACGAGGACCTGGTCTGCGATCCCGCGGTCGACCTGGTCTACATCTCCCTGCACACCGCGGCGCACGCGCGGTGGGCGGAACGTGCGGCGCGGGAGGGCAAGCACGTCGTTGTCGAGAAGCCGCTGTGCCTGACCCGGCAGGAGCACGCGTCGATCACCGCCGCGCGGCAGCACGGGGGCGGGCACGTACTGGAGGCGTTGCCCACGCTCGGCCACTCGTGGCACCACAGGGTGCGCGACTGGCTGCGGGCAGGGACCTACGGTGAACTCGTCGGCGTGCACAGCCGGTTCGCCTTCGCCGTGCGGCCGGGGCAGGGCTACCGCTGGCGTCCCGACCTCGGTGGGGGATGCTTCTACGACTCTGCGGGCTACTGGCTCCAGGCCCTCCAGGACACGGTGGGCATCACCGATGCCCAGGGGACGGGGCACTCCGACTTCGATGGCGCCGGAGGAGTGGACCGCCGCTTCTCCGCGGCCCTCCTGCTGCCCACCGGGCAGCGCGCCACCCTGGAGTGCTCCTTCGGCACGATCCGTACCGCCGAGCACGTCTACTCGTTCCGTGAGGCCACCGTCAGGGTCCGGGGCGTCCTGCTCCCCGTCGCCGGAGCCGTTCCCCTCAACATCACGGTCGTTGCGCCCGACGGCAGCAGAACAGTCACCAGGACCCCCGCGGTGTCGTACTACACACAGCAGTTCGCACGTATCCGTGCGCTGGTGCGAGGGGAGGGGGAGCAGTGGGGCGCCGAGCTCGGCGCCTGCGAACCGCGCATCGCGCTCATGGACCAGATCCATGCGACGGCACGGCAACGGACATCCGGTCTTGTCATGGAGGAGCGAAATTGAGCACGTCGTACGAGGAGACGGTCGCGGCGGCCGAGGCCGTCCTGAGGGAGGCCGGTGTACGGGGGAGGGAGACGGCCCTGTACACACCGCTGTCCGGCGGCACGTACAACACGGTCGTCCGCGTCGCTCTGGACCGGGGCCGCGACTGGGTGCTCAAGCTCCCGCCGCGTTCGGCGGCAGGTCTGGCCTACGAGCGCGCGCTGCTGACCGGCGAGGTCACCTTCTACGAGTCGGCCGCGACGGCCGCGGACGCCGGCGTCGTGCCCCGGGTCGTCGGCAGCGAGACCGACGTCGACGCCGGCATCGGCCCCTACCTGATCATGACGGCGTGCCCCGGGGCCCCCTGGCACGAGGCCGCCGACTCCCTGGGGGAGGGCGAACGGCTGCGGCTGCGGGAGGAGTTGGGTCGACTGGTGGCGCGCCTGCACGCGGTCACCGGACCGGGGTTCGGCTACCCCGCGCAGCCGCTGGGGCCCTTGGCGCCCACCTGGCGGGAGGCGTTCACCACGATGACCGGCGCCGTCCTGGACGACGCGGAGCGGTATGCGGCACGGCTGCCGCGTTCCACCACCGCGATCCGGGAGACGCTCGCCGCCGCATCGGACGTACTGGACGATGTCACTCGGCCCGCGTTGGTCCACTTCGACCTGTGGCAGGGCAATCTGCTGCTCGCCGGGCCGCCCGGCGGCCGCCGGCTCAGCGGTCTGATCGACGGCGAGCGGATGTTCTGGGGCGACCCGGTGGCCGACTTCGTCTCGCTGGCGCTCTTCGCCGACATGGAGGACGACAAGGCATTCCTGACCGGCTACGCGAGCGCCGGCGCAGCGGCCGTGTTCGACGACTCGGTGCGCCTGCGACTCGCGCTCTACCGGGCCTACCTCTACCTGATCATGCTGGTGGAGGTGGAGCCCCGGCAGGCCTCGGCCACCGACCGGGCGTGGGTGTGGACCCACGTGGGCCCTCAGCTCGAATCGGCCCTGGACGACGTGGAATCGGGACTGCGCGGCGGCTGCCGGTGATCGCGGTGCTCACGTCGGGGGTCGCGCTGGGAGTGCACGTACCGGGGCTGCTGCTCGCGTCACGGCTGCGGGAGCGGGACGTTCCCGTCACGGTCGAGGTGCTGGAGCGGCTGCTGCCCCCCGACCGGCTCGCCGCCGTGACCGCTTCGCGCGATGTGTTCCACCGTGATTTCCGCGCGGCACGGGTGGGGCAGCGCATCGCCTCCGACCCGGTGCCGGCCATCTCCGCCGACGTACAGGACGCATGGGTACGCCGCTGGGAGGAGAGCGCAGTGCACACCGTGGTCGTCTTCTCCGGATTCTGGCTGAGCCTGGTCCGGCGCTTCATGGAGCGCACGGGCCGGGCCCTGCGCGTGGTCGTCTGCCATGTGGACTCGGTGGCCTCGCCGTCCTTCCGGAGGGCCGGGCCCCCGCTCCCGGGTACCGAGGAGGTCTGGCTCGCCTCGCGGGCGAACACCGCACTGCCCTGGACGATCCCGGTCACCCAGGAGCGACCGCTGCCGTGGGACCGGCGTGACCCCCGCCTTCTGGTGCACGGAGGCGGGTGGGGCATGGGGACCTACCGCGACCGCGCCGCCGGGCTCGTCGACGCGGGGCATGACATCGACCTCGTCGTGCACGCCGCCGAGGAGACCGGTCCCGCGCACGGAAGAACCCGCCACTTCGCACTGAACCCCGCGTGGCATCCGTGGCTGGACGACGGATACCCTCCGCTCGGCCGTCTGCTGCCGGGCCGGTCCCCGACGGACGTCACCTACGCACGGGGCAGTGCGCACCACTCGTCGTTCGATCTGGCACGCGCGGCACGCGCCATGGTGAGCAAGCCCGGCGGCGGCACCCTGTTGGACTCGCTGTGGTCGGCCACCCCTCTCGTGCTGCTGGAGCCCTCGGGCGAACACGAGGGCCACAACGCCCAGTTGTGGTGCGACCTGGGCTTCGGAGTGCGCTACGAGGACTGGCGCTCCGACAGGTTCTCCCCCCGCCTGCTGGAGAAGATGCACCGCGCCCTGCTCAGTGCCGCCGAAGGTCCGAGGGACCTCGCGGCAGCCCTTTCCGGCAGTGAGGTCTCCCTGTGTTCAGAATGAAGTTGTATGAAGCCGACCGCGAGCAGACCCAGCGCGCGTCGTTCACTCAGGAAGAACGCCTGGTGCACGGCCGCGGGGTGAGCCAGCAGAGCAATGTGCTGGTCTTCGCCTGCTCAGTCGAGGGGGAACTCGACACCGGCCGGCTGGAAGCGGCCCTGGTCGATCTGCAGCTGCGCCACGAGAGCGTGCGGATCGTCTTTCCCGCAGGTGCCGACGACATCGCACTGCGTCCGGCGGACGAACTGGACTTCGCGGTCCTGTCCGTGGCGGGGGCCGAGGCGGAAGCGCCCCTGGAGGCCGCGAAGCGGCTCGTCGCCGACACCGCCGCCGTCCCCTTCGACCTGGCCGCCGGCCCGCTCCTGCGGGTGCGATGCATCCGCGTCGCACCCGCGCACCACCTTGTGGGGTTCGTCCTGGACCACGTCATCGCGGACGGCGAGTCGTGCCGGATCCTCGCCGAGGACCTGTTCGCCCTCTATGCGGCGAGAGGCAGCACGGGCGGCCGCCCGGGACTGCCCGGTCTTCCCTTCCAATTCCTCGACTTCGCTCACTCCGAGCGCCGTTTCCTGACCGGCCCGGAACGCGACAGGCTGCTGAGCTACTGGCGTCGCAAGCTGGACGGTGTCGCCGCCGTTCCCCCGTCGAGGCTCCGGGACCCGGGGATTCAGGACCGAGCGGAACGCAAGCTGCGGATACACCGGTTCGCCGTCGATCCGCACCTGCACGCGCAGCTGATGCACAGCGTCCGTCAGCAACGCGTGACCCTGACCGCGGTGTGCGCGGCCGCCCTCAAGGTCACCGTGCGGCAGCGACGGCTCGCACTCGGCGAGGACGACGGGACGGCCTCCGATGTCGCGATCATGGGCTCGCTGGCCAACCGGACCCACCATGAACTACGGCGTGCCGTCGGCTACTTCGCCACGCCCTGCGTGCTGCGCACCCAGTTCTCGGGTGAGGACTCGCTCGCGGACGTGGCGCAGAGCGAGAGCCGTACGATCTTCGGGGCCCTTCGGCACCAGGAGCTGCCCCACGCCCTGATGGTCAAGGAACTCGACCCCGGTAACTACGGGATTCGCTACTCCTCCGCGACCGGCCACGGGCCGCGGTATGTGAACTTCGACGTCGCCTCGGGCGGCTCCTCCTGGGAACTCACGGCCGACGGACTGACCGTGACCACCACGCGCATTGCTCGTGACGAGGTGCCCCGGGGCGGGATGCGCATGCACATCCGTGACAGCGGAGACCGTGCGCTGGTGGAGCTGCGGACGGACGCAGGGGAGTACCGCGAGGAGTGGGCGGAGGAGTTCCTGACCACCTACATGAGCGCCTTGCGCTGTTTCGCCACCGACCCGGGTACCCGGGTGGCGGCGGCTGTGAGCCGCTGAGCAGGAACGAGAGCGGCGGCCACCGGGCGCTCGGCCTTGGAGCGCCTGGTGGCCGCGAGGACCCTGTACGCGCCACCCGCTCCGCTCCGCTCCGCACCGCTCCGCACCGCACCGCTCCGCACCGCACCGCTCCGCACCGGCCGACGGCCGGGGCGGGCCAATGCCGCGTGGCCGGGCATTGCCGCACCTGCCGCTTCGGAGGCGGCGGTGTATGCCTTCACCGAGGTGACCGGAGAGCCGGGATCAATTTCCTTCCGAAGTCACGGGAACAAGAGGACGACTGCCTGGCCGGCCTTCTTTCGACGACGCAATTCTATTTACCCGGCGGGGATTTCCGCTCCGTCGATCTATGCGTTCTTGCGCAAGATCCACTTGTCGCCGTCGATCTCGGGTGATGTCGAGATCGTGTCGCCGAACTCCCTGACCGCGCGCATCACCCCGGGGAAATAGGAAGCGAAGTCGTCGCCGATCATGACACCACCGGGGCGGATGATCTGCCAGAAGAGATCGATGTCGTACAGGACGTCGCGGTACTCGTGTCCGGCGTCGATGTAGACGATGTCGGACACGACGTCGTGATGCGCGAGGATCTTGGCGGCATGACTGCTCGTGCAGGAGAATGGCGTGATGACGTCCTCGAAGCCGTCGTGGACGACGTTCGCGAGGAACTGGCGGTAGACCTGCGGCTGACCGTGCTCCAAGCGCAGTTCGGATTTCCAGCGCGGAACGAGCCAGTGCTCTCTGCTGCCGAGGAAGCTGTCGACGCAGACGATCTCGCAATCGATGTCCAGGCTGCGCGCGATCTTGGCCATGTGCAACGCGGATGCCCCCTTCCATGTCCCGACCTCGACGATCAGGCTCGGTTTCAGTCGGGTGATCTCGCGCTCGAACACCGGGTGATCGGATCCCCAGCCCTGCGGATCATAGGAAACCCTGTCCTCCGGGAAACCTTCATAGGGCGACTTTTCATGCAGCAGTGACAGAACTTTCTGAGACATTCGAAGTTATCCCCCTGGTTCATGTGGATGATTATGGACGATACAGTTGTCCGAAGGCTCAGTTCAGTCGCGCAGCCGATTTGGCCGCTAGTGGCAATGCGTATGGGCGTGCAGTGGTTCAAGTGGTATTGCACCGAAGCGCAGCCCCGGTGCGCAGCGGCCGCCCGTGGGCTCTTCCGCCGGAGGACCGGCTGCTGCTCGCGGCGGCGTACCGGCGGACGGACTGCGCCGAGCGGCGGCGGCCGGTCCGGAGTCCCGGGCCGTGCCGTCGCCGCTCGTCGGGACGGTGCTACTTCTCCAGCACGGTGGTGCGCGTCAGCGGCAGGTGCAGCGTCTCCCGGAAGGAGAAGAGCACCACCAGCGCCGACACCAGCCCCAGCCCCATCAGGTAGAAGCCGGGTGCCAGGGGAGTTCCGCCGAGGGAGACCAGACCGGTCGCGACGAAGGGTGCGGTGCCACCGAAGAGGACGTACGCAGCCGTGTAGCCGATGGCCGAACCACTCGCCCGCAGCTGGCCGGGGAACATCTCGACCATCGCGGGCACATTGGAGGTGCCGATCACCGCGACCAGTACGGCGAGCACCACCGTGCCCGCGATCGCGCCGCCCAGCCCTCTACCGATCAGCCAGAAGGCGGGCAGGGTGGCCACGGTGAAGCCGCCGCACGCGAACAGCAGCATCGGTTTGCGGCCGAACCGGTCACTGGCCGCGGCCATCAGCGGGCAGGCGAGGCTGTACGCGAGCATGGCCACCACGCTGGTCAGCATGGCCTGCGACTTGGTGTAGCCGACCTCTTCGGACATGTAGGCGATCATGTAGCTGCTCATCAGGTAGTACCCGACGGCGTTGGTGATGCTGTAGCCGAACAGGGTCAGTACCTGCCGGCGGCAGACCCGCCATGCCTCGCGCAGCGGTGCCTCCTGGACCACGTCGCCCTTCTCCAGCGCCCGGAAGACCGGAGTGTCCTGGATGCGGCTGCGAAGATACAGGCCGATGAGGCCGAGCGGTCCGGCCAGCAGGAACGGAATGCGCCAGCCCCAGCTGTTCAGCGCCGCGTCGTCGAGCGACGTGGTGATCAGCAGGCCGGTCAACGCACCGGCGACGGAGGCGAATCCGACGGTGAGCGGCACCACGCTGGCATAGCGGGCCCGGCGCCCCTCGGGGGCGTACTCCATGATGAACGCCGACGCCCCGGTGTATTCGCCGCCCGTGGAGAAGCCCTGCATGGCCCTCAGCAGGAAGAGCAGGACCGGTGCCGCGATGCCGAGCGTCGCGTAGCTGGGCAGCAGACCGATGAGCAGGGTCGAACCGCTCATGCACAGCACGCTCAGCGCGAGCATGCGGTTGCGCCCGATGCGGTCGCCGTAGCGGCCGAAGAACGCGGCGCCGAGGGGGCGGGCGATGAAGCCGCCGGCGAAGACGGCCCACGTGGCGAGGAGGGCCGCGGTCTTGTCGTACTGGGGGAAGAAGAGCCCGGCGATGGTCGCGGACATGATGGCGTACGCGCCCGAGTCGAACCACTCCACGAAGTTGCCGATGGCCGTGGCGGTGGCCACCTTGCGGCGCACGCCCGGGGCGTCGGCGGATTCGGGTGCCGCGGACTTCGCAGGCAGGGGAGGGGACACCGGGGCACTGCTGTCGGTCGTCATGTCCGTCCGTCCTTCCGGGGTGGTGCCGCGGTGTCGGGTCCGACAGGGCTGAGGTCACGGGCGCGAAGAGCGGCCCGCTGGATCTTTCCGGTGGCCGAGCGGGGCAGTTCTTCGACGAACTCGATCAGGCGCGGATAGGCGAAGCGGGAGTGCGCTTCACGGGCGAAGCGGGTGATGTCCCGTGCCAGGGCTTCGTCCGGTTCGTGGCCGGGGCTGAGCTCGATCCAGGCCTTGACGGCCTGGCCGCGCACCGGGTCGGGGACGCCGACGACTCCGGCGTCGGCGACCGCGGGGTGACCGCGCAGAACCGCCTCCACTTCGTACGGCCCGACACGGTAGCCGGACGTCTTGATGACGTCGTCGGTCCGGCCGAGGAACCAGAAGTACCCGTCCTGGTCCCTGACGGCCTGGTCCTTCGTGCGGTACCAGGTGCCGCCGAACGACTCGGCAGATGCCTCGGGCCGGTTCCAGTAGCCCAGCGGGAACTGGGGGTTGGATCCGGCGCGCAGACAGATCTCGCCCGGCTGCCCGACCGGCACCTCGTGGTCGTCGGCATCCATCAGCGCGACGTCCCAACCGGGCAGCGGACGGCCCATCGAGCCGGGCTTGACCGGCACGCCGGGGAAATTGCCGAGCAGCGGGTACGACTCCGTCGACCCGTAGTAGTCCAGCAGGGTGAGGCCGAACTGGGCACGGAACCACTCGATGAGATCAGGGGTGAGAGGCTCGTTCGAAGAGCACACCACCCGCAGCGACTGGGGGTGACGACTGCCCGCATCCGGGACATCTTGCATCATCTTACGCAGGAAGGTCGGGTTGACCAGGGCCGTTGTGACCTTGTTACGGGACATGGCGGCCAGCAGCCCGGCGGGGTCGAAGCCGCCGCCCGGCCGGTACACGAGGTGCACGGCGCCCGCGCGGAGGGGACCCATCAGTTTGGCCATGGACCAGGCCCAGTCGCCGGCTCCGTAGAACACGTCGCCCGGCCGCAGATCGTGGCAGTAGCGGAATTCGTTGTGACCCAGCAGGGTGCGGTGGGCGTGCACAATGCCCTTGGCGGCGCCGGTGGTGCCCGAGGTGTAGAAGATCAGCGCCGGGTCGTCGGGCGCGGTGTCGGCCGTGGCGTACACCGGGGGCAGCGCACCGATCGCCGGGTCGTCGACGTTCACGACCGTGCCGTCGAAACCGGCGGCGCGATCGAGGGCGGAGGTCTCGGTCACCAGCACGGCGGCGCCGGAGTCGGCCAGCCGGTAGCGGATGGGTTCGTCGGCCCACAGCAGTGACATCGTCACGAGGACGGCGCCGGTGCGCAGGACGCCGAGATACGTCGCCGGGGTGTCGGGGCGCTGCGGGAGCAGCACCGCGACCCGGTCGCCCTTGCGCACGCCGAGCGCGTGCAGATGGGCGGCGATCCGCCGGGAGCGGTCCTGGACCTGCTGCCAGACGACTTCTTCGCGATGGCCGGTGTGGTCTTCGAAGACGAGTGCGAGCCGGTCGCCGGGATGGCGGTCGGCGACGTCGGCGGCCATGTTGTAGCGGTCGGGGACGGTCCACCGGTGCTCTTCGACGAGACGGCGGTAGGCGGTCTCGCCTTCGGAGGCCGCGCCGGTGTGCGGCGTGACGCTCGTGGTCATGGGGGTTCCTCTCCTGCGGACGAGGGGCGGGGACGGGTGCGGCGGACTCAGCGGCGGCGGCCGGCCAGGAAGCGGGCCATCTCGCGCTGGGGCTCACCCGTCGCGTAGGCGGCGGTGTGCACCTTCTTGGCCGCCTCGATCGCGTCGTCGAGGTCCGCGTCGTCCAGTTCGCGGAGCCGCCCCTTGGTGAGGGCGACCGCGCCGGGCGGGAGTTCGGCGAGCCGGGCGGCCTCGGCCAGCGCTTCCGCCTTGACCTCGTCCTGTGCGACGAGGCGGGTGAGGAGACCGAGCCGCTCGGCCTCGGTGCCGTCGACGAGGCGGCCGCCGAGCGCGAACTCGGCGGTCTTCGCCCGGCCGAGGATGCCCCGCATGGCCCAGATGCCGGTGATGCTGGGGATGCCCGAGAGCACCTCCGGCTGCCCCATCCGGACGGCGGCGTGGCCGACCCGGAAGTCGGCGAGCAGGGCGAACTGGAAACCCGAGCCCGCCGCGACACCGTTGACGGCGGCGACGACCGGCTTGTCCAGGCCGCGTACGGCGCGGAAGAGGCGGCCGAAGTCGTCGATCCACGCCTCGGCGGCCGCGTGGTCGCCAGGATCGATCGCCGCCGTCTCGGCAAGGTCCTGGCCGGCGCAGAACGCGCGCCCGGCGCCGGTGAGAACGACCGCACGGCAGTGCTCGTCGTCCCCCAGCGAGTCGAGCGCCGCGACCAGCCGGCTCCGCATCCCGCCGGTCCAGGCGTTGAGCTTGTCGGGACGGTTGAGGGTGACCTCGGCAACGTAGGCATCGGCGGCCGTGGCCGTCACCGGGTGGTGGGTGACGACGACGGTGCTGTTCTCGGTCATGGCGGCATGCCTTTCTCGGGACGGGCAGGGGGAAGGAGGCGGCGGGGCCGCGGGGGAGCCGGGGTGACGGGCGGATGTCCGTGAGCGGGCTTCCCGTGAGCAGTCATGCAAACAGGGAGGGATGTGATCCGGCCAACACCAATCGGGACTCGCGGTGATATCGGAGCGATATGGTCCGCTCATGGAGCTCCGTCACCTGCGCTACTTCGCCGTCCTTGCCGAGGAACTGCATTTCGGCCGGGCGGCGGAACGCCTGCACATGGCCCAGCCGCCGCTGTCGCAGCGCATCCGCGACCTGGAGCGCGAACTCGGGGTGCGGCTGTTCGACCGGACGCGGCACCGCGTCCAGTTGACCGAGGCCGGGGCGCTGCTCCTCGAACATGTGCGGCCGGTACTCGCCGGGGTGGACACGGCGCGTGAGGCGATGCGCAGGATCCGTCCCGGCGAGGCAGGGGTGCTGCGGGTCGGCGTACCGCCGGACACCGGCCCGACAGTGCTGCGGACCCTCACCGCCGGATTCGCCGAACGGGTGCCCGATGTGCTGATCGACCTCCACGAACTCACCACTGACGAACAGTTGGCCCGGCTGCGCGAGGGAGAGCTGGACGCCGGCGTGGTCCGGCACCCGTCGGACACAGTGGGCCTGGAATCGGGTCCGGTGGCCCGGCGCGAACTGGGCGTCGTGCTGCGGGCGGACCATGCCGTGGCCGCGGGCGGCGGCACGGTCCGGCTGAGAGACCTCGACGGGGCACCGCTGGTGATCTTCCCGCGGGCGATGGCGCCGCGCCTCTACGACCACATGCTCACCATCTGCCGGGACGAGGGCTTCCTCCCCGGGTCGATCAGGCACGCGCGCAATCCCAACTTCGTGCACGGGCTGGTGCTCGCGGGCCGTGGCATCCACCTCAACGAGGCCCCGGCCACACCGCTCGTCGACGGGCTGGTGTGGCGGCCGCTGGAGAGGCCGACGCTCGCGTGGCTGACCTCGGTGGTCTGGGTGCCGAGCCGGCACAACGAGGCGATCGCTTCGTTCGCCGAAGCGGTCTCGGAGAGCCTCGCCGAGGCCGGCCACCACATCGCGGACACGGCCTCGGGCGGATGACGCACGGCGGCGGCCGCCCGGCCGCCGGGCGCCCGTGAACGGTGTGCGCGTGGCCCGCAACGGCCCGGACCGGAGCGCGGGTCCATGGCCACGGTGAGCGCCGGCCGGAGCCATGACCCGACCCGGACACTACGGCTCACTCGGCCGTGCGGCCCTCACTCTCGCCCTCCCGGCGCCCCCCGACGGCCTCGGGGAGCCGGTGCGGGCCGAGCCCGGAGACCTCCCGCCGGACCAGCGGCGGCCTCGCCTCGTTCGGGCTGCCCGGCTCGTGGTCCCGGGCAGAAGTCCGCGGCTGCGGCCGTACGGCGTACACGTACCGGCTGAAGGGCGCCCCCGGGGTCGGTGCTCCCGCCGTGCGCGTGCTCACCGGGCGTCCGGAAGCGCGCCGCCGGAGCCGGAGCCGTCGCAACCGGGGCCCTCGGCACGGATGTTCAGGCGCGCCCGGGACCGGGCCGTGGTTGCCGCCCACGGGACCGGGCCGGTCGGCGCCGCCGGACACCGAGCCCGTCCGCGCGGAGCCGAACCGGCCCAGGTGCCTCACGCACCTCCCGGAGGCCGCCCCGTGTCCTGCTTCGAACCGTCAAAACCCTGCCGGTCGACGGTCTCGCCGCGGATGACACGAGGCCCCCGGGCTTCCCCGTCGGAGCCCTGCGTCTCCTTCATGGCCTTGGCCTCGGCCTTGAGGATACGGGCCGACTTGCCCGCCGAACGGGCGAGCTCGGGTAGCTTCTTGGCGCCCAGGACGAGTACGGCCACGATCAGGATGATCGCGAGCTCGCTGATTCCGAACATCAGTCGTCGCCGCCCTCGTCCTCGTCGTCGCCCTCGAAGAAGTCCCCTACCTCGTCGATGACTTCGGCGGCGACCATGCCGCCGACGACGCCGACCGCCAGCCCGGCCGCGCCTGCCGCGATGGCCGTGCCCATACCCGGGCCGGAGCGACGGCCGCCGTCGTGATGGTGCTCCTCGTCATGGCCGTGACCGTGACCATGGCTGTGGCTGTGGCTGTGGCTGTGGCTGTGGTTCCCGGCGTACGGATCGGTGTGTCCGTACACGGAGGCCGCCGCGTACGACGACTGGTGCCCGACCAACTGCCGCAGCCAGTCGTCGACGAGCGCCCGCCAGTCCTGGTGGGGGACTCCGTCGTGCGCGACCGTGAACCGGGTGAGCGCGTCGTGCCCGCCGGAGAAGAGCCCGCCGCGCTTGTCGGCCTCCAGGACCACGTCCATGCCGCCCGGAGTGGCGAGGAACGTCACCTCGATCTCGCTGACCGCGTGCGCGTACTGCGGGGACGGGGCCAGCTCGATCTCCTGGTAGAAGGGGAGCTGCTGGTTGGTGCCACCGATGCGGCCGTACTCCAGGTCCGCGGACTTGAAGCCGAAGCCGAGCTGCCCGAACGCTTCGAGGATCGCCTCCTGCACCGGCAGCGGTCCCACGGCGAGCTGATCGAGGTCGCCCTTGTCCTTGGCCCCGGCCACCGACAGTTCGGTGCGTACGCCGAGGACGATGCCCAGGCCCTGCCCGTACAGCTCGGTGATGGGCGTCTCCCACGGCAGCGCGACCGTGAACGGCACGCTGCGCCGCTCGCCCTCGGACAGCCGGAAGCCGCCGCCGACGGTGAAGCGGTCGAAGACGACGAAGCCCTCCTGCTCCCCCTCCTCGTGTTCGACCTCCACCCGCGCGACGAGTTCCAGCGTGATGTGCTCGATGTCGTAGCCGGCGTTGCCGCCCTCCAGCTGGACATGGCCCGACAGGAGGCCGCCGGGGACGGCCGCCCCGGCGGTGAGGACCGTGTCGACGGTGGGGCCGCCCACACCGAGTGAGCCGAGCAGTCGTTTGAACACCATGGAGGCGTTCACTCCCTTACATGCGTACGAGGTTGCGGGGGTGTCCGGAAACATCAGGACGGACAGCCACGCTCTACAGGCGTGTAGAAGCATAGGGCCGGCGGCGTGGCTTCGAGAGCGGCACGGGCCCGGAGGGCGGGAAAGTCCGAAAAAGATCGCCCAGGTGGTCCGGGCAGCCGCTTGACGAGCGCGTTTTGCCGTGCTTTTACCATAACCTCGCCGAGTCACCGGTCGGCGCGACGACTCGGGATCCCCCGGCCGTCCGACCGCGGAGGACCGACTGCGACCGGTCTCCGACAGGTCCGCGCGTGTCCGGATGCGCGCTGCGGCGATCGCCGCGTCGGAGGAGAGGGGCCGGTCCTGGCGGGCCGTCGACCTCCGCCCCGGCCACCCGAACGCCGTTCACTCACGAAGCGGCGGTTCGGCCGCGTCCCCGCCCAGGAGTTCGCGCAGCAGACGAGTCGTGGGCAGGGCGTCGTGGAGATACACGTACTCGCGCCGGAGCTCGACGACAGCGACCATGGTGCGCAGCGTGTCCACCGCGTCCTCCCGCTTCCCGGCGTGGTGCTGGGCCTGGGCCAGCAGGCCCAGGTGGAGGGGCAGGCGGATGCGCGTGCCGCTCAACCGCAACTCGGCCAGCGAGTCCCTCATTTCGGCGATCCCCTCACCCCGTCCGGAGTGCGTGAGGGCCCAGCCCAGCGGCAGCCGGAGCATCGTCTTCCAGTAGTGCAGGCGGTGCTCGACGGCCAGACCGATGCCCTCGGCGCTGGAGGATCGAGCCGTCTCCGCATCGCCTTCCCACGCGGCCACGACCGAGTTGATGTAGAGCGCGTGGATCCGGTCCCAGGGCCTGCTGCCGTACTGAGTCAGCCGCAGCAGGCTCCGACGCTGCTCGGCGGCCGTGTCGCGGTCGTTCAGCAGCCATCGGGCCAGGACGCCGTAGCAACGGAAGTAGACGCGCGGGTCGGACTGGTACGTCCGTTCCGGGAGCCGCCCCTCACGGGAGAACCGGTCCGCGAGCCCGACGCCGTGCTCCAGTTCCTTGAGCGCCTCGGGCAGCCGGCCGCGGACGAACAACACGGTTCCCTCACCGTACGCCGCACCGAGCCGTGCCGCCGGCTCGTCGGTCCGCTCCGCGATGTCCCTCAGCAGGACCGCCAGTTGCCTCGACTCGTCGTAGCAGCCGCGGACCAGGAGCGACGCGCCGAGCATCGACAGGACCCCCGGGTCGTGGGAGGTGCTCGCGTCGATCGCCCGGCCCCGGCTGAACTCCGCCTCGGCCTCGGTGTCGCCGAACCCCCGTACGTGGGCCAGCAGTTGACCGAGCTCCAGGTGCAGCCGGTGCTCCAGCTCGCCGGCGGAGGCGTCGTCCGGGAGTGATCGGACGATGCGGACCGCGCGGCGCAGCCACATCTCACGGTCGTCCGAGGCCAGACGGAGCTCCGCGTTCTCGGCCGCGCGCAGCAGCCAGGGCAGTACGCGCTGCGGGGGCATGACGCCCCTGGCGTGCCAGGCGTGGTGGGCGACGCGCTCGGCCTCCTCGGGCGTCCCCCCTTCGCGCACCCGTGAGGACAGGGCCTCGGCGTACCGGGCGTGCAGCCGCTCGCGCGATGCGTCGCTCAGCTCGCCGGTGAGCACCTCCTGCCCCTGGGGGCAGCCGAGGCGCAACCGGCCGGGGCGGTTGGGATCCGGGGAGAGCAGCCCGTACCGGATCGCCGACTCCACGATCGCGAGGGCCGAATTGCTGTCGGTGGCACGGCACAGCGCATCCGTTTCGATGTCGGGTGCGACGACCGCGCACAGGCGGAGCAGCTGCAGAAAGGGTTCCGGCAGCATGGCGAACTCCTGGCGCAGGACCTTGCGCGCATAGGCCGTGACGAGGGTGAGGAGTTCGTCCGTGGCACCGGAATCGCGCAGGTCCCCGGCGTCACCGAGATAGGAGAGCATCTGCAGGACGAAGTACGGGCTTCCCGTGCCGTGGCGGTGCAGTGCGTCGACGACCCGCTCGTCGACGCCGGGTCCGGCCTGCGCGTCGACGAGCGCGGCGACGTCCGAACGGGCCAGCCCGGTGAGCCGGAGGGTCTGCGTGTTGGGCCCCTTGAGCACCTCGGTCATCACCCGGAACCGCGAGCCGTCCGGCCATGTCTCCAGATCCCAGCCGGTCAGAACGATACTGAGGCACTGGCCCTGGCGGCGTGCGGCGAGCAGGCGGAGGACCTCCAGCGAGACGGTATCCGCCCAGTGCACGTCCTCCAGCAGCAGCACCAGCGGGCGCTGCGCGGCCAGAGCGAGCAGGATCTCGCAGAGGGCGTCGTGGATGCGGAAGGGGCCCTGGAAGCCGTCCGGCTCCCGGCTGTGCTCACCGGTCGGCTCGGCCTTCCGCAGGCCGGGCATCAGAGGGGAGAGCAACGCCGCGAAGGGCGCCGCGGCTGCCTGGAAGGAGTCCGGCCGTGCGGCCGACAGCAGACGCAGCACCTGCGTCCAGAGCCAGTACGGCGGGACGCCCTCCCCCGAGAAGCAGTTGCCTCGGATCGTCTCGATGTCCCCGTTCGCGTCCTGAAGGCGCTGGACGAGTTCCATCACGAGGTGGGTCTTGCCGAGTCCGGAGGAGCCGAACACGCAGGCGAGATGGCCACGGCCGTCGGCGGCGCCGCCCGTCGCGGTGACCAGGCGCCACAGCTCCCGGTCGCGGCCGGCCAGCAGTGGTGCCGGTCCGGGCTTCCGGGGGGCCGGCTCGTAGGAGATGGGCCGGGCGCGGGGGGTGCGGCTCCGCCCTGGCGGCCCGTCCGCACCGGGGCGGGCCGCGGTCGCTCCGGTCCCGGAAGCCGCCCCGGACATCGGCGTGACCTCGACGGGGACGGCCGTTCCGAGGTGCCTGCCGAGATCGCGGGCCCCGGACGGGAGCCGGGGCCCCGGCGCGCCGGGTGCCTCCTGGTCGCCGAGCTCCTGTCTCAGGAGCGCGATGTGGAGCCGCTGGAGTTCGGCGGTCGTGTCCACGCCGTACTCCTCGACCAGATGGCCCCGCGTCCATTCGTACACCTCCAGCGCCTCCGCCTGGCGGCCCGTCCGGAACAGAGCGGTCATCAGATGGCCCACCAGGCGCTCCCGAGCCGGATGCTGACGCACCTCCCGTTCCAGTTCGGTCACCACCTCCGCGGGCCTTCCCAGGGCGAGCGCGGCCTCGGCGGACGCCTCCAGCGCGGTGAGGCGGACCTGCTCCAGCCGGGTGCCCTCGTCGGCGAGCGGCTGATGGGCGACGAACTCCGCGTAGGGAGCGCCGCGCCACAGGGCGAGCGCCCGGGTGAGACGGTCGCGGGCGGCGAGCGGATCCCGGGCCAGTAACTGCTGCCCCGTGGAAGCGAGTTGCTCGAACCGGTGGGCATCGACCTGGTCCGGCGGCAACTGGAGGACGTACCCCGGGGCCAGGTACCGGAGGACGGACGAGCCGCCGGGCCCGGCCGCCGGCGCCAACGACCGGCGCAGATGCGAGATATGGCTCTGCAAGGTGGCCACCGCCCGCTGCGGTGGATCGTCCCGCCAGAGCCCCTCGACGAGAGCCGCGGTGGGGACGACCCGGCCCAGTCTTATGAGCAGCAGAGCCAGGAGCGCCCGGCGGCGCGGCGGTCCGAGCGGCACCTCGCGCCCCCCGTACCGCGCAGACATGGGCCCCAGGACCTGGAGTACCGGCCCGGAGAGGGCCGGTGACGGGGGAGGCGTCGGTGCGCTCCGTATCTGACGTACAGGCATATGGGGCCCCATTCGTTCTCACGCTTGAGACTCGTCCGGCCAATTGATCCTAGAACAGCAGGTGTTCCCCCAGGGGAATAGCATCCGCCGGATGGCCGGTATGCGATCAAAAACTCTCTCGGATATATCCACGGAACCGGCAAGTGATCGGCAAGCGAATGGCAAGCGTCCGGGCAAGGTCTGAGGCCGGACATCAGAATTCCGGCCAGTGTGCTGCAAGGGGGGTGACGCAGCATGTTCGGATACGGCGCCGCCAGTGGCGTGGGCCGACCGGCGTGGATCACGGAGGCGTATCGGTGTTTGCGGTTCTCTTCCCGGGGCAGGGGGCGCAGTTCCGAGGCATGGGCGCGGATGTCTTCGGCCGCTATCCCGGCATCACACGGTATGCCTGTGACCTCCTGGGCTATGACCTCGTCGCCCTCTGCCGCGACAATCCGGACGACGTGCTCTCGCGGACGGAGTGCACGCAGCCGGCTCTCTACACCGTCAACGCGCTGCACGGGTTCGAGCGCGAGCGCCGCGAGGACCGGCGTGCCGACTGCTACCTCGGACACAGCCTCGGGGAGTACAACGCGCTCCTGGCCGCCGGGGTCTTCGACTTCGAGACGGGGCTCCGGCTCGTCAAGAAGCGCAGCGAGCTCATGGCCGCGGCGACGGGCGGCGGGATGACGGCCGTCATGGACACCCCGCCCGCGCGCCTGCTCGACGTCCTGGCGGAGGACGGCGTCGACGGAGTCGATCTGGCGGCCTTCAACACCGACGCCCAGGTCGTGATCGCCGGCAGCGACCCGGAACTGCGCGCGGCCCACGCCTCGCTGAAGGAGAGGGGTATCCGTTTCGCTCCGCTACGGGTCGGTGCGGCTTTTCACTCCCGCCACATGGAACCCGTCCGCGCCGAGTTCGAGAAATTTCTCGCCGGGTTCACGTTCGCGGATCCCGGAACGGATGTGATCTCCAACGTGAGCGGTCTCCCTCACGAACGGTCGTCGATCCCGGCCATGTTGGGCAGACAGCTCGTCGAGCCGGTTCGATGGGCCGACAGCATCCGCCATCTCCTCTCCCGGGACACGGGGTTGGAGTGCGAAGAGGTGGGCGGCCAGTCCCTTCTTCGCATGGTGAGGAGTCTGACGGAATCCGATACCAGCAACCATTTCAGTGAAAGCATGGTGTGAGACATGGACCGAGCGGGGCGCATAAAGAAACTGATCGAAGACCAGTTTCTCGTGGAATTCGACGACGAATTGACGGCCGCGAGCGATCTTTTCAAGGCCGGGGTGATGGACTCCTTCGGATACGTTCAGCTCCTGAGCGCCCTTGAGAGCGACTTCAAGCTCGAAATGACGGACGAAGAGTTCATCGCGAACGTCTTCACCTCGCTCGATGCCATCGATGCCTTCGTGGCAAAAAAACTCGCCGAGCGCGACGACCACTGAAGCAAGGAGACCCCGCATGTGCGGAATCGCAGGGTTCGTCTCGCCGTCGCTCGATACCGAAGCCGCGCCCGAGGTCATGACCTCCATGCTGTCACTGATCCGCCACCGCGGACCGGACGAGGCGGGCTACTACCTGAGTGACGGCATGGCCATGGGAACGGTCCGGCTGACGATCATCGACATCTCCCGGGGCGTACAGCCGATGGCGGATCCGACGGAGCGCTACTGGATCTGCTTCAACGGTGAGTTGTACAACTATGTCGAACTCCGTGAAGAGCTGCGGGGACTCGGCCACCGGTTCCGCACCCGTTCGGACACCGAGGTCTTCCTGCGGGCGTGGATCCAATGGGGGCCGGCGTGCCTGCCCCGGTGCAACGGCGCCTTCGCGGTCGCGATCCGGGACGCATGGTCCGGTGACCTCTTCCTGGCACGCGACAGATACGGCAAGCGCCCCCTCTTCTACGTCGACCGCACCCGTATCGACGGCGGAGGCGACCGGGGCGGGGAATTCCTCTTCGCCTCCGAGATGAAGGCGTTCCAGGCGTTCCCGGGGTTCCGTTTCGAACTCGACTCCGCCGAACTCGCCTCCACCTTCGCGGTGTGGACACCGCTGCCGGACCGGGCCCCCTTCCAGCACATCCGCCAGCTCCCCATGGGCAGCTGGATGGCCGTGGGCGGCGGCCGGACGACCCTGCGCGACTACACCGGACTCGACCTGGAGGCACCACCGTTCGACGGCACCGCGCGCGAAGCGGAGGCCTTCGTCCGCGAAACCCTCCGGCAGAGCGTGGAGCTGCGGCTGCGCAGTGATGTCGAAGTCGGGGTCTACCTGAGCGGCGGGCTCGACTCCTCGATCGTGACCAAGCTGACGACGGACCTCTCCCCGCGCGAGGTGCGCACCTTTTCGGTGGAGTTCGAGGAGGAGGCCTTCGACGAGTCGAGCAGCCAGCATGTCGTCGCATCGCATCTCCGGACACGGCACTCGTCCATCGCGGTGTCGAGCGCCGACATCGTGGAGAACTTCCCGGCGGCCGTGTACCACGCCGAAGTCCCGGCATTCCGCACCGCGTTCGTGCCCATGTATCTCCTCTCCCGCCACGTCCGGGACGCCGGAATACGGGTGGTCCTCAGCGGCGAGGGCGCCGACGAGGCGTTCCTCGGCTATTCGCTCTTCCGCGAGACACTGCTGCGCGCGTCGTGGAACGAACTGACGGACGCCGAGCGGATGACGAGGATCGGCAGCCTGCACCCGGAGCTGAGCCACTTCGATCCCGCGAACCGGGCACGGCTGGCGGGCCTCTTCGAGCAGTTCGCGGTGGAACGGCTACCGGGCCTCTTCTCGCACGAACTCCGTTACCAGAACGGCCGTTTCGCGGCACGCCTGTTGAAACGCCGTGACGATCCGTTCGCGGACCTCCTCGCACTCACGGGAGCGACCCCCGGATACGCCGCGCTGAGCCCGGTCCAGAAGGCCCAGTGGCTCGAATACAAGACCCTTCTCCCGGGCTATCTCCTCTCGACGCAGGGCGAGCGAATGAGCCTGGCGCACGGTGTCGAGAACCGCTGCCCGTTCCTCGATCCGGCCGTGGTGCGCGCGGCCGCTTCGGTGAACCTGAGGTTCGACGACGGCTCGGAGGAGAAGGCGATCCTCAAGAAGGCATTCCGCGGTGAGCTGCCGGAATCGAGCCTGAAACGACGGAAGCAGCCGTACCGCGCACCCGGTGCGACCGTCTTCAAGCAGCAGCGGCCGGACTATCTGGACCTGATCCTCTCGGACTCCGAGTTGAAGAAGATCGACTGCATCGACCCCGTATTCGCGCGGAAACTGGTGGAGAAAGTCATGGCCGCACCCGATCGGCAGATCAGTACGAAAGAAGACCAGGCCTTTCTCTACCTGCTCTCGACCGCCGTCCTCGACCACCGGTTCGTGAAGGGACGGGGCAGCCACCGGAGCACTTCGGCGGAGCCCGGCCTGGAGATCCGGACCATCCACGACCACCGGAAGGGCCGGAGGCCGGAGCCCTTCCGGCAGGTCTTCCCCCAGGCAGGAGGAATCCGATGAGTACGGTCGAACCGGCCCCCGCGACCGAGGACGTCGCGATCATCGGGCTCGCCCTGCGGCTTCCGGGCGCCGGCACACTGGAGGAACTCGGCGAGCACCTCGTCGCCGGCCGATCGCTCATCTCGGAGGTTCCCCCCGAACGCTGGTCCAAGGAGCACTACTTCGGGGATCCGAGAAGAGGCGCCCAGAAGACGAACAGCATCTGGGGAGGCTTCATCGACCACGCGGACTGCTTCGACGCGGACTTCTTCAACATCTCGCCGCGTGAGGCGGAGAGCATGGATCCGCAGCAGCGCATCGCCCTCGAACTCGCGTGGCAGGCCGTCGAGAACGCCGGATACGCGGCGGGCGAACTGGCGGGGACGGACACCGGCGTCTTCATGGGGGTCTGCCACGCGGACTACGCGGAGCTGATGGAACGCGAAGGAACCAGGACGGACGTCTATTTTCCCACCGGCACGGCCTACTCGATCATTGCCAACCGCATTTCCTACCACTTCGATTTCCAGGGCCCCAGCATCACCAACGACACGGCCTGTTCGAGCTCGCTCGTGTCGGTCTACGAAGCCGTCCGCGCCCTCCAGAACGGAGAGTGCGCTCTCGCGCTGGCCGGCGGAGTCAACCTGATCTGGTCGCCGAAGCACTTCGTCGCCTTCAGCCAGGCGGGCATGCTGTCCCGCACCGGTCGCGCGAGGGCTTTCGACGAGCACGCCGACGGCTACGTCCGCGGCGAAGGGGGAGGCGTCCTCCTCCTGAAACCCCTGGCGCGGGCCGTCGAAGACGGCGACCCCGTACACGCGGTCGTCAAGGGCGTCGCGACGAATCACGGCGGGCGGACGAATTCCCTCACCGTCACCAACCCGACCGCACAGGCCAATCTCATCGAACGCCTCTACACCCGTGCCGGAATCCGTCCGGAGACGGTGAGCTACATCGAGGCCCACGGCCCGGGGACGCCCGTGGGCGACCCGATCGAGATCATGGCCCTGAAGCGTGCCTTCCGGAACCTGCACGCGGCACAGGGCACGGTCGCCCGGCCCTCCAGCTGCGGGATCGGCTCGGTCAAGACCAACATCGGGCATCTCGAAGGGGCCGCGGGGGTGGCCGGAATCGCCAAGGTGATCAGCTCGTTCGCGCGCGGGGTGCTGCCCGCGACGGTCCACTTCGAGAAGCAGAACAGACTCATCCGGCTGGAGGACAGCCCGTTCCACGTCGTCCGGGACACCCAGCCCTGGGCCGCGCCTCCGGCGACGGCGGACGGGCGCATCCCGCCGCGCCGTGCCGGGGTCAGCTCGTTCGGCTTCGGCGGCACGAACGCGCACCTGGTGCTCGAGGAGCACCTCACCGGCGACGGCGCGAGTGGCGCACCCGACCGGGGCGCCCAGTTCGTACCCCTTTCGGCGAAGACTCCGGAACGACTGCTGGCCGTCGCGCGCAACCTGCGCGTCCATCTGCGCGAGCAGCCCTCGCAGAGGCTCCGGGACATCGCCCACACCCTGCGCGTCGGCCGTGAGCAGATGGCCGCGAGGGTCGCGTTCGTGGTGGCGGACCGGGCGGAACTCGACACACTGCTGGGGGCGTTCGCGGACGGAGCCGGCGAGGCCGGGCAGGTCCACCTGGGCGAGACGGTGCGAAGCGCGGGCGAGGACCCGACCGGGCCGAGGAGGGCAGCGGACGACTGGGTGCGGGGCGGGACGGCGGACCGGGCGGAGCAGGCCGGTGACCGGGGTGCCGCACGGACGGCGCCACGACGTGTGCGCCTGCCCGGGTATCCCTTCGCCCGTGAGCGCCACTGGTTCTGGACCCCGTCGCGGGACGCGGGGGCGGCGGTCGCGTCGCCGCCGGCGCGCGTCGGCGGCGTGCCCCATCCGCTTCTGCACATCGGCGACGCCGACCGCACCGGCGGACGCTACGGGGCGACCTTCAGCGGGCAGGAGCCGTTCCTCGCGGCGCACGTGGTGGGAGGCCAACGGGTGCTGCCCGCGGCCGCCCAGGTGGAAATGGTCCGCGCCGCGGTGGTGCGTGCGGCGGGGCGCGACGCGGCGTGGCCGGCGGTCGTCCGGCTTCGGAACGTCGTCTGGCGGCGCCCGCTCGTCGTGGGGGACTCGCCCGTCGACGTCGGCGTGGGCCTCGTCCCGCAGGACGGCGGCGCACTCGCCTTCGAGGTCTCCACCGGTACGGAATCGGCCGTGGTGCACAGTTCCGGCACGGCGGAGATCCAGGGGCCCGAGGAACCGGAACGGCTCGATCTCGACCTGCTGCGGGCCGCCTGCCCGGCGGAGCGCAGGCCGGCGGACGTGTACGCGGCGTTCCGGGACCGGGGTCTGGAGTACGGACCCGCGATGCGCGGGCTGAGGGAGATCCGCCTGGGGGCACGGGAACTGATCGCCCGCATCGAGAAGCCGCACGCCGGCCAGGGCACGGAGGCGGGCTTCGTCCTGCCCCCGAGCGTCCTGGACGCGGCCTTTCAGTCCTCGCTCGTGCTCCTGGCGGAGAGCGGGGGCGAGCGGTCCGGCGGTCCGGCGATGCCCTTCGTGTGCGAGGAACTGTCGGTGCACGGTCCCTGCGCGTCCGAGACATGGGCGTGGGTGCGGCGTCGCGGACAGCACAGCACGCTCGACGTGTTCGACATCGATCTCTGCGACGCCGAGGGCGTCGTGAGCGCCCGCCTGCGCGGGCTGGTCCAGCGGACGCACATTTCGAAGCAGGATCCCGGGACCGGCGCGGACGTCGTCACCGCCGCCGTCCGGTGGACGCCGTCGCCGCTCGCCCCGCAGGAGGACGACGCGGCGGCCGCCCCGTCCGTGCACGTGTACCTGGGTGGGAAGGCCGCCGCGCACCTGGCCGTCGTCGAAGGCATGACCGGCTTCACGGCCGCACGCCTTCCCGACGCCGCACCGGGTCATGTCGCCGACGGCGTCGGTTCCACCGCCGACCTGGTCTTCGGGCACGTCGCGGAGCTGGTCAGGTCGAGCCCCAAGGAGGCGCACCGGTTCGTCGTCCTGGTGGACGACCGGGTGCCGCGGCACGTGCACGCGCCGCTCACCGGGCTGTTCAGAACCGTCGTCCTGGAGAACCCGCGCATCTCCGGCCGCGTCGTGCGCGTCGCGGAACTCGACGCCGCCCCGCCGGAACGTATCGAGAAGACCCTCCGCGCGGAGGCGGCGGACCGGAGCGCCGACTGCGAGGTCCGCCACGCGCCGGACGGAACGCGCCACGTGGCACGCACCGTCGGCATCGACCTGGACGAGGGCCCCGAGACCCCGCCGCTGAAGAAGGGCGGGGTGTACTGGATCACGGGCGGTCTGGGCGGCCTGGGGCTGCACACCGCACGGTACTTCGGACGCCGCGTCGGCGTCACCGTCGTCCTGAGCGGCCGGTCGGCGCCCGGGGCGGCGAGTGAGGCGGCCCTGCGGGAACTGCGCGAGTCGGGCGTCGACGCCCACTACCTCCCCGTCGACGTGGGCGTGAAGGGTGAGGTGCAGCGCGCCGTCGACGCCCTCGTACGGGAGCACGGGCGGATCGACGGCATCGTCCACGCGGCGGGCGTCCTGCGCGACGCGTACATCTTCACCAAGGACGCGGCCGACCTCCGGGCGGTGCTGGAACCGAAGGTCGACGGAGTGCTCAACCTCGACGCGGCCTCGCGCGACCTCGCGCTCGACTTCTTCGTCGTCTTCTCCTCGGTGGCCGGGGTGTTCGGCAATTCCGGGCAGTCGGACTACGCGGCGGCCAACGCCTTCCTGGACGCCTTCGCCCGCCACCGTCAGGCGCTGGTCGACGCCGGTGAGCGGACCGGCAGGACCGTTGCCGTCAGCTGGCCGCTGTGGGCCGACGGCGGTATGTCCGCGGACCGTGTGACGAGGGAGGCGATGCGCAGGGAGCGCGGCTGGGAACCGCTCCCCACCGAGGCCGGACTCCGTCTTCTCGGCCGCACCCTCAGCGACGGGCCGCCGCATGTGGTGGTGGCGTACGGAGCCTCCGCGACACTCACGGCCGCTCCCGACCGCACGCCCCCGGCCGCGCCCGTCCCCGCACCGGCCCACGCCACTCCCGCCGTCGCCGGGGAGGAGCTGACGGAACGTACGACGGCTCTGCTGTGCCGTGTCCTGGGCGAGGTGCTGCACCGTGATCCCCGGACCATCGACGCGGCGGTCGATCTCGTCGAGTACGGGATCGACTCGCTCGCCATCCTGGAGACGACCGCATCGCTCGAAGTGCTCTTCGGCCCGCTCCCCAAGACCATCTTCTTCGAGCACACCACCCTCGAAGGCGTCGCCGGCCATTTCATCGCGGAACACGGCGAGAGGCTGCGGGCGATCCTCGACACCGAGGTCCGGCCGGTGCCCGCGCCCCCCGCACCGGACGCGCCGCACGGCACACCGGCCCCCGCCGCGCCACCACGGTGCGCACCCGGAGCCCGAACGGCCGGCGAACCGCCGGCCGCCCCCGCGCCGGACGCCGACGACCCACGGGCGCGGCGCGACGACCACCACGACATCGCAATCATCGGTGTCGCGGGGGCCTACCCCGGCGCGGAGACACTCGGCGACCTCTGGTCGATGCTTGAGGAAGGCCGCCACGAATTCCGGGAAGTACCGCGTGAACGCTGGGACCACGACGCGCTCTACAGCCGCGACCGGAGCGTCCTCGGCAAGAGTTCCATCCGTACCGGAACATTCCTCCGGGACATCGACATGTTCGATCCCCGGTACTTCCGGATCTCCAGGCGCGATGCGGAGAACATGTCGCCCGAGGTCCGGCTGTTCCTGCGGACAGCGGTGGACGCCCTGGAGGACGCGGGCTATTCGCGGGAGACGATCCAGCGGCAGTACGACGGCGACGTGGGCGTCCTCGCCGGGTCGATGAGCAACCACTACGGCCTGTACGGATTCCAGAACAGCCTCGTGCGCGGCTCCGCGGCGAGCGGCAGCTACACGGCGACGCTCCCCAACATGCTGTCGTACTTCTACGGATTCACCGGCCCCTCGATCTTCGTGGACACGATGTGCTCGGGGTCCTCGACCTGTGTGCACCAGGCCGTGCAGATGCTGCGGGCACGCGAGTGCAGGATGGCCGTCGCGGGCGGGGTGAACCTCCTCCTGCACCCGTACAACCTCATCACCTCGTCGCACGAGCACTTCACGACGACGACCTCGGACGTGATCCGGAGCTTCGGCCTGGGCGCGGACGGGACGATCCTCGGGGAAGGCGTCGGCGCCCTCGTCCTCAAGCCGCTCGTCGAGGCCGAGCGCGACGGCGACCATGTGTACGGGGTCATCAAGGGAACCGCCCTCGCCAACGCGGGTGTGCGCAACGGGTTCACCGTCCCCAGTCCGCGTATGCAGGCGCGGGCGATCGAGAAGGCGATCGACGACGCGGGCGTCGATCCGCGGACCATCGGCTACGTCGAGGCGCACGGATCGGGAACGTCGCTGGGCGACCCGATCGAGGCCAGGGCACTGACGACGGCCTTCCGGAAGTACACGCAGGACACCGAGTTCTGTGCGATCGGCTCGGTCAAGTCGAACATGGGGCATCTCCTGCACGCCGCCGGGATGATCGGCATCACGAAGGTGCTCCTCCAGCTCCAGAAGGGGAGGATCGCGCCCTCACTGCACAGTGACGTGACCAATCCGGACATCGACTTCTCCCGCACGCCGTTCCGTCTGCAGCGGCAGCTCGCCGCCTGGGAGCCCGTGGTGACGACGGTCGACGGACGGCGGATCACCCATCCACGACGCGCGGGGATCACATCGATCGGTGCGGGCGGGATGAACTCGCACATCATCGTGGAGGAGTACGTGCCTACGGACGACGGTGCGCACGGCGGGAGCGACGGGCGCGAGGAGCTCTTCGTCTTCTCCGGGACGAACGATGCCACCCTGGAGGCGTGGCTCGCCCGTTTCCGCGCGTATCTCGCAGCCGGCCCGGAGGCGGATCTCGCGTCGATCGCGTTCACGCTCCGCGTGGGCAGGAACGAACTCCCGCGCCGCTGGGCATTCCTCGCGAAGACCTCCGAGGAGGCCGTCGCCGCCGTGGACCGCTATCTGGCGGGAGACCGCGACCTCGGGGCGGCGCTCACGAGCACCGACCCGAGGTCCGAGGGCCCGCGCGAGCTGGCGACCGCGTGGGTCGACGGGAAGAACGCCGACTGGCGCGACGTGGAGGGGGGTTCACGCAGGCCCCGGCGGGTCCCGCTCCCCCCGTACCCCTTCGAGCGGGTGCGCTGCTGGGTCGCCCAGGAGAAGGGGGCACCGTCCGTGGTCGCACCGCTCGCCCTCCGCGAGAAGCTCCACCCGCTGCTCGGCAGGAACGAATCGGACGTGAGCGGGCTGCGGTACGTACTCGACGTACACCTCGACGACCTCCTCGACTACGGGTACACCTCGGGAGAGCGGCAGGACCGGACGCCCGGGATCGTACCGACGTACGCGATAGAGCTGGCGATCGCCGTCACCAGGGTCTCCGGATTCGCCGACGGCGCCGTCGTGCGCCGGCTCCGCCTCCTCGCGCCGGTCGCCTGGACGGCTGCCGCGCGCCTGGTGACGGTCTTCGACACCGCCGACCGCACGACGGCCTCCGGCGCGGTGTTCGTGGAGGAAGCCTCGGGAGCGCGGGTGGCGGTGGCGGAGTTCGACGTGCGGGCCGGTGGCGCCGCCGGGGCGCCGACGGTCCACTCGTCCCCGGCCGAACCGTTCGCGGGATTCCCGGCCGGAGCACCCGCGACCGGCGCCGCGGCCCCGCTCTCCCGCGCCGAGTTCCTCAGGGAACTGGCCGAGGGAGCCCTCGGCTACGCACCGGAACTCAGCGGCACCGAGCAGGCGTACCGCCTGGCGGACGGGCGGCTGGTGCTCGAAGTCGGCCCGCCCGAACTCCGGCGGGACCATGTGGGGCCGAACGTCACCCTCGCCCCGCACACCCTCGCGGCCGTCGCGCAGGGCCTCCAGTTCGAAGCGAAGCGGACGGGCTCACCGCACTGGGCACGGACCGCACCCCGCCGGATCGACGAGATCCGGCTCTTCGCCGACGGGAGCGGTGCCGCGGAGGCGGTGAGGTACGTCGTCTTCGACCTGACCGCCGAGCCGGACGGTCTCGGCGGGCGTGTGGGTCTGCTGGACCGGAACGGCGGGGTGGTCGCGGTGCTCTCGGACGTGTGGTGCGGCGACGGTGAAGCGCCGTGGACCGGCCCGGACGCGAGGGCGCGAGCGTCGGACGGAGCGGCGGGCACCGGCACGGAGACGGCGGAGACGGCGGGAGAGGTCCGCGGCGACCTCGCCGCCTACGCGGCGGACGAACTGCGTGACATGGCGAGCGGCATCCTCAAGTTCGACGCGGGCGAGCTCGACGCCCGTACGGGCTTCGACGCGTTCGGCTTCGACTCGATCTCGCTCGTCGCCCTGGCCGGGCAGGTGCGCGACCGGCTCGGCATCGACCTGACCCCCGCGGTCTTCTTCGACCTGAATACGTTCGACTCGCTGGGCCGGCACCTCGCCGCGGAGTACGGGGAACCCCTGCGCTCGGCCTACGAGCGGTCGCGTCCGGCGGCCCCGCCCGAGGAGCCCGACCCCGCCCCCGACCCCGCCCCCGGCAACCTGCCGCGATCCGCGGCGGTCCGGCGCCATGCGGCCGAGGAGGCCGTTCCCGGGCGGCCGGAGCCCGGGGCACCGCCCGTGCCGGTCGCCGTCGTCGGAGCCGCGGGGCGCTTTCCCGGCGCCCCCGATCTGGACGCGTACTGGTCGAATCTGGCCGAAGGGAGGGACAGCGTCACGGCGTTCCCCCTCCACCGCTACGACGCCGCCTACGCGCGCGTCGTGGAGTCCTCCGACTTCCCGCGTCACGCGGGCGTCCTCGACGACGTGGACGCCTTCGACGCGGCCTTCTTCCGGATCCTGCCGCGCGAGGCCGAGCTGATGGACCCCCAGCACCGACTGGCGCTCCAAACGGTCTGGAACGCGCTGGAACACAGCGGGTACGCCCCCTCCGGCCTGCCGAGGAACACCGGGCTCTTCTTCGGTGTCTCGGGGACCGACTACGCGACGCTCCTCGCCGCCCACGGCACCCCGCCCGACGCGTTCACCTCCACCGGGAACGCGCACTCCATGCTCGCCAACCGCATTTCCTACGTGCTCGACATCCACGGCCCGAGCGAGCCGGTCGACACGGCCTGTTCGAGCTCGCTCGTCGCAGTCCACCGGGCCGTCGAGGCGATCCGGTCCGGGGCCTGCGACGCGGCGATAGCGGGCGGGGTGAACCTTCTCCTCAGCGTCGACACGTTCGTCAGCGCGGGGCGGGCAGGCATGCTGAGCCCGGACGGGCGGTGCAAGACCTTCGCGAGCGACGCGGACGGCTACGTCCGGGGCGAGGGCGTCGGCGCCGTTCTTCTCAAGCCCCTGGCCGACGCCGAGCGCGACGGCGACGCGATCCTCGGCGTCGTCGTCGGCAGCGCCGAGAACCACGGCGGGCGGGCGAACTCCCTCACCGCACCGAACGGCGCCGCGCAGTCCGATCTCGTGGTGCAGGCGATGGGGGCCGTCGACCCGGGCACGGTCGGCTATGTGGAAGCCCACGGCACCGGCACGGCCCTGGGCGACCCCGTCGAGGTGCACGCCCTGCGGACCGCCTTCCAGCGGCTGGGAAGCACCGGCCGGGGCACCTGCGGACTGGGTTCCGTGAAGACCAACATCGGCCATCTGGAGGCCGCCGCGGGCATCGCCGGGCTCCTCAAGGTGCTCCTCGCGATGGAGCACGCCACCCTTCCGGCGACCCGGAACTGCGACGAGATCAACCCGTTCGTCCCACTCGACGGCAGCCCGTTCCGCATCGTGCGCGAACGCGAGGCGTGGGAGCGGCCCCGCGGCCGCGACGGCGTGCTCGCGCCGCGGCGGGCGGGGGTGAGCAGCTTCGGGTTCGGCGGTGCGAACTGCCACGTCGTCATCGAGGAATACACCGGGCCGGGCACGCCGGACACCGGTCGCGACGAGGACACCGGCAGCGCGGGGAAGCACGTCGCCGTCCCCCTCTCCGCACGTACACAGGAGCAACTCCGCGAGCGGGCGCGGATGCTGCTCGCCCACCTGGAGAGGACGCCCCGTCCCGCCCCGCTCGGCTCGATCGGCTGGACGCTCCAGGCCGGGCGCGAGGCCATGGCCGAACGAGTGGGCTGGACCGTCGCATCGCACGACGAACTCGCTGAGGAGCTCCGCGCGTTCGTCGGGGGCAGAGCGTCCGGTCCGCAGGACGGCACGGGGCCGGGCCGCGGCACGGAAACCGCCGAGGTGCTCGCCCGCTGGAGCGCGGGCGCCGATGTCGACTGGCAGTCGCTGTACGGCCGCGCAGCCGGTTCCGCCCGGCCGCGGCGCACCCATCTGCCCACGTACCCGTTCGCACGGGACAGGTACTGGATCCCGGCCGGCGGTGCGGGGACCGGCGCTGTCGGCACCGGCGCGGTGCAGGACCCCGGTCCCTCGATCGGGACGACACTCCTGGTCCCGCGCTGGACGTCGAAGCCCGCGACGGCCGACCGGTCCGGCGAGGACCCGTACCGGCGCCATGTCGTCATCCTGTGCGGTGCCGCGGCGACCGCGCGCGACAGCGTCGGAGGCCGCCTGCCCCATGCGCGCTGCCACACCGTCACGACGACGAGGACGCGCCCGGAGAGCCGCTTCACCGACCTCTCGCGGCAGGTGTTCGAGATCATCCGCGACATCGCCACAAAGACGCCCGACGGACCCGCGTTCGTGCAGGTGGTGACACCGGCGGGGGGCGCAGAGGCGGTCGGCCTGGCCCTCACGGGACTCCTGCGCACGGCATCGCTCGAACACCCGGTCGCCGGGCAGGTTCTCGGACTCGAAGGTGAACACGGCGCGGACGAGATCGCGGCGATCGTCGTGATGAACGCGCGACACGCGGAAGACGAACTCGTGCTTCACCGCGGCGCCGAACGCCAGGTGCGGACCTGGGAGCCGAAGACGTCCGACGGCACGCGCACGCCCTGGCGAGCTCGGGGCGTGTACCTGATCACGGGCGGCGCCGGCGGCATCGGTGCCCTCGTGGCGCGACGGATCGCACGGGACGCCGACGGCCCGACGCTCGTCCTCGTCGGCAGGTCCCCGCAGGACGCACGCGTGGACCGGCTGCTCGCCGAACTGCGGGAAGCCGGCGCCGCGGCCCGGTACGCCGTCGCGGACGTCTCCCGCTGGGAGGAAGTGCGGCACCTCGTCGCGCGCGTGGACGAGGAATCCGGCGGAATCCACGGAATCGTCCACGCCGCAGGCGTGATCCAGGACGCCCGCCTGGTGAACAAGACCGCCCAGCAGTGGGACGAGGTACTCGCCCCCAAGGTCGACGGCGTGGTCCACCTGGACCGGGCCACGGCGCACCTGGCGCTCGATTTCCTCCTCGTCTTCTCCTCCGGTGCCGCCGTCACCGGAAACCCCGGTCAGTCCGACTACGCCACCGCGAACGCCTATCTCGACGCGTACGCCGCCGTGCGCAACACACGCGTGGCCGCGGGCGAGCGCGCGGGCCGCACGACGGCGATCGCCTGGCCCCTCTGGAAGGACGGCGGGATGACCGTGGACGACGCGGCACGCGCCCGCCTCCGACAGGACCGGGGCCTGGTTCCCATGGGGTCGGACGAGGGGGTCGAGACGCTCCTGCGCGCCTGGCGGCTCGGCGAGGCCGGCGAGGACCGCGTATGGGTCCATCACGGCGAGACGGCGAAGGCCGTGCCCGGGTCTGCGAACACGGCGGAGGCCGTGCCCGGGTCTGTGAAGGCGGCGAAGGCCGTGCCCGCGTCCGCCCCGTCGCCCGCTGTTCCGCGGAGGACGCCGACCGCGGGCCGTGCACGGGAGACGCTCCGGTCCGTCGTCGAGCTCTTCGCCCGGGTCACCAAGCTCCCGGTCGACGTCGTCGACGCGGACAGGCCGCTCGCCGACCTCGCGCTCGACTCGGTCATGGTCGTGCAGCTCAACAGGGAACTGTCCGCGCTGTACGGCGAGGTCCCGACCACCCTCTTCTACGAATTCCCGACGCTGCGCGCCGTCGCCGGGCGACTCGCCGGGGAACACCCCGCGCCCGCTTCTGCTTCCGCTTCCGCTTCCGAAAGGACGGACGAACCGGCCGCAGCGGTCACCGCGCCGGCACCACGGCACTCGCCCACCGCGCCCGATGCCGTCGGCCGTCCCGGCCGGGACGACGCGATCGCGATCATCGGAATGAGCGGGCGCTATCCGCAGGCCGGGAACACCGAGGAGTTCTGGGAGAACCTCAAGGCGGGGCGCGACTGCGTCACCGAGATTCCGCCCGGCCGATGGCCGCTCGACGGCTTCTACGAACCGGATCGTGCCACAGCCGTCGCCACGGGCCGCAGCTACAGCAAGTGGGGCGGATTCCTCGACGACTTCGACGCGTTCGATCCGCGCTTCTTCCGGATCGCCCCGCGTGACGCCTATGCGATGGACCCGCAGGAGCGCCTCTTCCTCCAGGCCGCCTGGGAAGTGATCGAGGACGCGGGCTACACCCCCGAGGAGCTGGCGCGCCGCCACCAGCGGCGGGTCGGCGTCTTCGCCGGCGTGACCAAGTCCGGCCACGCCCGGCACGGCGCGGCGCTCCTGCCGTCGGGCGAGACGATCGTGCCGTCGCTCTCCTTCGCCTCGCTCAGCGCACGGACTTCGTACGTCCTGGACCTCCGAGGACCGAGCCTCACGGTCGACACGATGTGCTCGTCGTCGCTCACGGCGATTCACGAGGCATGCGAGCATCTGCGCCGGGGCGCCTGTGAGCTGGCCGTCGCCGGTGGGGTGAACCTCTATCTGCATCCGTCCGACTACGTCGAACTGTGCCGTTCCACCATGCTGTCGTCGCAGGCGCACGTACGGAGCTTCGGCAGCGGCGGTGACGGCTTCGTGCCCGGCGAGGGCGTCGGCGCGGTGCTCCTGAAGCCACTCGGCCGGGCCGTCGCGGACGGGGACCGGATCCTCGCCGTGGTCCGCGGGACGAGCATCAACCACGGCGGCCGGTCCAACGGCTACACGGTGCCCAGCCCGACCGCCCAGGCGGAGCTGATCGGCGACGCGCTGACCCGGGCCGGGATACCGGCGCGGGAGCTGGGCTACGTCGAGGCGCACGGCACGGGCACGGAACTGGGCGATCCGATCGAGGTGCAGGGGCTCTCGCTCGCCTTCGGACAGTCGACGCGGGAGAAGCAGTTCTGCGCGATCGGATCCGTGAAATCGGCGATCGGGCACCTGGAGGCCGCCGCGGGCATCGCGGGCGTCACCAAGACCGTGCTTCAGCTCCGGCACCGGACACTCGTGCCGAGCCTGCACAGCGAGGAACTGAACCCTGGCATCCGGTTCGAGGAGACGCCGTTCTTCGTCCAGCGGACCCTCGCGCCCTGGGAGTCGAAGGGCCCGCGGATCGCGGCGGTCTCGTCCTTCGGAGCGGGCGGGTCGAACGCGCACGTCATCATCGAGGAGTACGTGGCGAAGGACGCCGCACACCAGGTGGCCCGCGACGAGGGGGCCGAGCACCTGGTCGTGCTCTCGGCGCGGACACCGGAGCGGCTTCGGCAGGCCGCCGCGCGCCTGGTGGCATTCCTCGAACGCAGTGACCCGGAGCGCGAGGACATCGCTCTGGCCGATCTCGCTTTCACCCTGCAGACCGGACGTCAGGCGATGAAGGAACGCCTGGCGTCGACCGTGTCCTCCCTCGCCGAGCTCCGTCGCGTACTGCGTGAGTACGCGACGGCGGGGGACGGGGCGGCGATACCGGGCCTCCACCGGGGCGGTGCCGGGCCCGCCCGGGGCGCCGTCGCCGAGATCGCCGCCGACGAAGACCTGCGGGAGCTCCTCGTCGAGCGGTGGGCCGGAGCGGGGAGGCTCGACAAGCTGGCCGCTCTCTGGGTCGACGGCGTGGAGCTGGACTGGGGGAAGCTGCACCCGGCGCCGCTGCCCCGCCGGGTGTCCCTGCCGACGTACCCGTTCGCGAAGGACCGGTTCTGGATCGGGGACCTGGCGCCGGTTCGGGGTGCTGAAACCGTCGGCGCCGCGGCCACCGCCGTACCGCAGCCCCGGGACGGCGCCCCTCGCGACGGAGCCCGCACCACGGGTGATGCCACGCGTGACGAGAGCGTCGCCCGCACCGTGCGTGCGAAGATCGCGGAAGTGCTCGCCATGCCGCAGGACGAGATCGACGGCGGGCTCGCGTTCGCCGACCACGGACTCGACTCCATCCTCGCGGTCCGTCTCGTGCATCTGCTCAACGAGGCGTTCGGACTCGACCTCTCGACCGGCGTCGTCTTCGATCACAGCTCGCCCGATCGCCTCGTCGCGCATCTGCTCGCGGAGTACGGCGCCATGGGCGTCCCGGCCCCGGACGCCGCCGTCGCGGCCCGCCCCGGGACCGCGCCCGCCCCGGGCCCCGCCCGTCCGGCCGCCGACCGGTCGCCGGTCGCCATCGTCGGAATGAGCGGGCGCTTCCCCGGATCCGACACCCTCGACGACCTCTGGACACACCTCGTGAACGGCGACGACCTCGTCACCGAGGCGACCCGCTGGAATCTCCGGGGCACCGGCAGCGACGGATCGCCGCGCTGCACGAGCGGCGGATTCCTGGACCGGATCGACGCATTCGACCCGCAGTTCTTCGGGATCTCGGGAGTCGAGGCCGCGGCCATGGACCCGCAGCAGCGTCTGCTCCTCGAAGAGGCGTGGAAGGCGCTGGAGGACGCGGGATACGCCGGCGGGCAACTGGACGAAGCCCGTTGCGGCGTGTACGTGGGCTGCTGGAACGGGGACTACCGGGAGGTCGTCGGGGACGACGGGCCCGCACATGCGTTCTGGGGGAACAACGCGTCCCTCATCCCGGCCCGGGTCTCGTACTTCCTCGACCTGAGGGGTCCCGCGCTGGCCGTCGACACCTCGTGCTCCAGCTCGCTCGTCGCAATCGACCTGGCCTGCCGCGGGCTCTGGTCGGGCGAGATGGACACGGCCCTGGCGGGCGGAGTCTTCGTCCAGTCGACGCCCCGTCTCTACGAACTGGCCGGACGCGCCGGAATGCTCTCGGCGACCGGACGGTGCCACACCTTCGATCAGCGCGCCGACGGTTTCGTGCCGGGCGAAGGCGTGGGCGTTCTCGTGCTCAAGCGGCTCGAAGACGCCCTGGCCGACGGCGACCACATCCACGGAGTGATCCGCGCCACGGGCAGCAACCACGACGGTGCGACCAACGGGATCACGGCGCCCAGCTCCGTCTCGCAGGAGCGCCTGCTCCGGGACACCTACGCGTCCTTCGGCGTCGACGCCGGGACCATCCGGCTCGTCGAGGCGCACGGAACGGGAACCCCGCTCGGCGACCCCATCGAATTCTCGGCGCTCGACCGGGCGTTCCGGGCGGGCACCGGGAGGACCGGATACTGCGCGCTGGGCTCGATCAAGACCAACATCGGCCACACCCAGTTCGCAGCGGGCATCGCCGGCGTGTTCAAGGTCCTCCTCGCCATGCGGCACGAACGGATCCCCGCCTCGCTCCACTTCGAGACCGCGAACGCCGCCATCGGCCTCGACGGCAGTCCCTTCTACGTGAGCACGCGCGACCACCGTTGGGAGACTCCCCCCGACGGCGGCCCCCGGCGCGGTGCTGTCAGCTCCTTCGGCGCGAGTGGTACGAACGCGCACCTCGTGATCGAGGAGGCACCGGCCTCCTCCCGCACCCGTACGCCCCGCCCCGCCCACCTCGTCCTCCTCTCGGCCCGCTCGCGCGGGCAACTGGCCCAGCAGGTCGCTCGGCTGGCGGCACACTGCCGCCGTGCGGACTCCCCGGATCCGGGGGACCTCGCCCATACGCTCGCGGTCGGCAGGGCCCGATTCGCCCACCGGTTCGCCTGTGTGGTGCGGGACCGCGCCGAACTGCTGAGGATCCTCGACGCAGGGCTCGACGGAACGGACGCGTTCACCGGCTGCGCGGCGCCGAGGGACCGGACCGGGGCGGGCCCGGAACCGGGTGGGGGCGACGCGTGCCTGCGCCGCTGCGCGGACCCGGTACGGGCCTCCTCCGCCGAGACCCACCACGCGGATCTCACCGCGCTCGCCGGCTACTTCGCCCAGGGAGCGGAACTCGACTACGGCGCGGTGTTCGCGGCGGGAACCCATCTGCGGGTGCCGCTGCCGACATACCCCTTCGCCCGGGAGAGCCACTGGGCGGGGCCCCTGCCTCCGGCCGCCCCGGCCGCGCCGCTCCGTGCCGCGCTGCACCGGCCGGTGGTGGCGCATCCGCTGATCCACGAGTCGTCCGCCGTGGAGAACAGGGCGGACGTGCCGGGCACGCTGCGTGCCACCACCGTCTTCAAGGGCGACGAGTCCGTCCTGCGCGACCACACCGTGCGCGGACAGCGCGTCCTCCCGGGCGTCGTCCACCTCGAAATGGCACGGGAGACCGCGGTCCGTGCGCTGGGCCTCGACGCGACGACGCCCCTGCGGATGAGCGACATCGCCTGGATGCGGCCGATCGTCCAGGACGGAGCGCCCCTGAGCGTCGAAGTCCTGGTGAAGCCGGCGACGGCGGAGGGCGACGACCTCACCTTCGAGATCAGCTCGCGGGCCGAGGGAGCCACCGACTCCGTCGTGTGCTCCACAGGGCGCGTATCGGTCTCCGGCACGCCCCGCCCCGCCCGCGTCGCACTCGCGCCGCTTCGCGCGAACGGCGCGCGAACCGTATCCGCCGAACGCATCCGCGAGGCACTGGCCTCGATGGGGATCGTCCACGGGCCGTCGCTCCGTGCCGTCCGCGAGGCATACGTCGGTGACGGTACCGTCCTCGCCGAACTCGACCTGCCGCCCGAGGCGGACCCGGCCGCACCGTACGTCCTGCACCCGGCCCTGACGGACTCGGCCGTCCAGGCGTCGATCGCGCTCCACCTCACCGACGGCGCGGAACCTCCGGAGACGGTGGTGCCCTTCGCGCTCGACCGCGTTGAGCTCCTGGCCCCGTGCCCGGCCCCGGTGTGGGCCGTCGTCCGGGTCGCCGACGCGGCGCGGGCGGTGACCCCGCTGAGCCGACTCGACGTGGACCTCGTCGACAAGGACGGCGACGTCTGCGTCCGCATGACCGGTTACACCGCGCGCAGGGCCAAGGAACCGGTGCCGGACCTGTTCGCACCGGTGTGGGAACCCGTACCCGGGCCCCCGGCCGGCGGGCGTGTCCCGGACCCGGACCATGTCCTGGTGGTGGGAGGAACGGCCGGCCAACGGGCCGAGCTCGCCCACCGGTACCCGCGCGTCACGGCATGGGACCTCGTCCCCGGAGCATCGACGGACGAGCTGGCCGGCCGGCTCCGGACCACCGCTGCGGTCAGCCACCTCGTCTGGATGGCGCCGGACGCGGAACCGGACACCCCCTCGGCACTCGCACCGACGGACACCGCCGGCTTCGTCGCAGCCCAGGAGGAGGGCGTGATCGCGGCCTTCCGCATGATCAAGGCGCTCATCCGTACCGGGCACGACGCACGCCCGCTCGCCGTCACACTGGTCACGCGGCGCGCTTTGGCCACGCACGACACGGAGCCGACGGCGCCTGCCCACGCGGGGCTGCACGGCCTCTTCGGGTCACTCGCGCACGAGTACGCCCACTGGTCGGTCCACCGGACCGACCTCGACACCGCCGCCCCGCCCGCGGATCTCCTGGCCCTCCCCGGGCATGCGGCGGGCGACACCCTGGTGCGCCGCGCGGGCCAGTGGCTGGTGCGACGCTGGGTGCCCGACGAGCCGGGGAACGCCGAGGAACAGGCGTACCGGGAAGGCGGCGTCTACGTCGTGATCGGCGGCGCGGGCGGACTGGGCACCGTATGGACCCAGTACGTCGTGGAACGCTACGGCGCGCACGTCATCTGGATCGGGCGGCGCCCGCAGGACGCCGAGATCGATGCGAAGCTGCGCAGCTGCCGCGGTGATGTGCGCTACGTGTCCGCGGACGCCGCGGACCCCGCCTCGCTGCGCCGCGCCCGCGCACAGATCAAGGAGCACCACCCGCGGATCCACGGCGTGATCCAGGCAGCGCTCGTGCTGCGGGACCAGAGCCTGGCCAGGATGGACGAAGCGACACTCCGCGCAGGTCTCACGGCGAAGATCGACGCGGGCGTCGCCACCGCCGAGGCCTTCGCGGACGACGCCCTCGACTTCCTGCTGTTCTTCTCGTCGGTCCAGTCGTTCACGACGGCCGCCGGGCAGAGCAACTACGCGGCGGGATGCACCTTCGGCGACGCCTACGCCCACCACCTCTCCCGGCATCGGACCCACCCGGTGAAGGTGATGAACTGGGGCTGGTGGGGGAGTACCGGCAGCGCCTCGTCGGAACGGCACCGGGAGAGCATGGCGCGCTGGGGGCTCGTCTCGATCGAGCCGCCCGAGGCGATGCGGGCGCTCGAAACGCTCCTCGGCGGTCCCCAGCGGCAGGTGGGCTTCATCAGGTCGAGGCGGCCCGACGCCCTCACGGGCATCGATCCGGGCGCACGGGTGACCGTGTACGAGCGGGCGCGGACCCGCGTCGCACCCGACGCGGTCGTGGCCGGAGTCGGCGCTCCCGCCGAGCGCGAGGTCCTGCGCGCGGTCGCCGCATGGCGCAGGACCGAACGCGATCCGCTCCTCGCACGCCTGCTCCGCGCACACCTCGAAGCACTCGGCGGCCTGCCCGGTCCCGGAACTCCGGACGCCCGCGGTCGTGACACCCGCGTCACGGAACTCCGTGACCGCGCCGGAATCCTGACGAGGTACGACACGTGGCTCGATCACGCGCTCCGCGTCGTGCCGGCGTCGGCCCCGCCGCTGGAGGACGTCCGACGCGAGTGGGACCGGTACCGCGCGCAGTGGTCCGCCGACCCCGACAAGAAGGCCGAAGCCGCCCTCCTCGACGCCACGCTGCGGGCACTGCCCGACATCCTCACCGGCAGGACCCGGCCCACCGACATCCTGTTCCCGCAGGGCTCCGTCGCCCTCGTCGAAGGCACGTACCGGAACAACCGGGTCGCCGACATGTACAACCGGGCCATGGCCGACGCGGCCACCGCCGTCGTCGCCGAGCGGCTGCGGCTGGACCCGGGCGCGCGCCTGCGCATCCTGGAGATCGGCGCGGGCACGGGCGGCACCAGCGTCGGCATGTTCGCCGCGCTGCGTCCCTTCCAGGAGCACATCGAGACCTACACGTACACCGACGTCTCGAAGGCGTTCCTGAACCACGCCCGGACCGCGTACGGGCCACGGACGCCGTACCTCTCGTACGCCCGCTTCGACGCCGAACGGCCGCTCGCGGGACAGGGCGTGGAGGGCGGGAGCTACGACCTGGTCGTCGCCGCCAACGTGCTGCACGCGACGCGCGACACCCGCAACACGATCCGCAACGCGAAGGCGGCCATGCGCGACGGAGGCTGGCTGCTGCTGAACGAACTCGCCGCCTTCGACATCTTCAGCCATCTCACCTTCGGACTGCTGGAGGGCTGGTGGCTCTTCGAGGACGACTCGCTGCGCGTACCCGGCTCACCGGCGCTGTCGCCCGACAACTGGCGCGAGGTGCTGGAGAGCGAAGGGTTCCGGTCGTCCGTCTTCGTACTGCCGCAGGCCCACGAGCTCGGGCAGCAGATCATCGCCGCCGAGAGCGACGGAATCGTGTGCCAGGCGGGGACCACACCGGGACACCGGACATCCGCGGCGCGGCGATCGCGCCCCCGGCCGGAGCCCGACGCCGGCACACCGCCGCAACCGGTTCCCGCCCCGGAACCCGTGCCGGCCCCGGAACCCGCCCCGGAACCCGGGCCGGCCCGGACGGGGCAGGCCGAGGCCGGGACGGGGACCACGCCCGCTCCCGCCGCGGAGAGCCGCTCCGGGACGATGGCGGGGTACCTCCGTGAACAGGCGGCGCGGACCCTCGGTATTCCGGCGGAACGGATCGCTCTCTCGACCCCGCTCAGTGACTACGGGATGGATTCCATCCTCGTCCTCCAGCTGACGAACGCCTTGCGCGAGGATCTCGGCGACGTCTCGTCGACCCTGCTCTTCGCCGCCGAGTCGGTCGGAGAACTCACCGCCCACTTCATCGAGACCGGCGGTCCCCGCGTGGACGCCCTCATCGCGCGCCTGCGGCCCGAGACGGCCGGACCGGCCCCCTCCGCCACCGCCTCCCGGACACCTGGGGCGGACACGTCACGGGCACCGGCACACCCCGTCGCCCAGCTCTTCCGCACGGCGGTGGAGACCGGCACGCCGGAACAGGCCGGTGACCTGCTGTCCGCCGCCGCACGACTCCGGCCCACCTTCGCGGCCGGAAACGGACCCGCGCCGGAGACCCTGCGGTTGTCGGACGGCGAGCAGGAACCGCCGCTGGTCTGCCTGCCGTCCCTCGTCGCTCCCACCGGGGCGTACCAGTACGTGAAGTTCGCCTCCGCGCTCCGCGACCGCCGGCAGGTGTGGACGGCCTCCGCCCCCGGATACGCGGCCGGGGAGCCACTGCCCCTGAACCTGGAAGCGGCCGCGGACGCACTGGCGACGACGCTGCTCAAGCGATTCCGGGACCGCCCGTTCGCGCTCGCGGCGTACTCCTCAGGGGGCTGGCTCGCCCATGAACTCGTACGACGGCTGGAGACCGCCGAGGCCCCGCCCGCCGCGCTGGTGCTGCTCGACACACCCAGGTCGCCCGGTCCTGCCATGGCCCGCGGGATGTCGGTGATCACCCGGCGCCTGCTCGAACGGTTCCCGCAATTGCCCGTCGTCGACGAGCAGTTCACGGCGATGGCATGGTACGGGCAGCTGCTCGAAGGCTGGCGGCCCCGGCCGGTGGCCACCCGGACCGTGCTGGTGGGGGCCGCGGACGTCAGGGCCCTGTCCGGCCTGCTGGGCGACGGGACGCGCGTCGGCTGGCCGCTGGAACACGAGCGGCTGGAGGTGGCGGGCGACCACTTCTCCATGCTTGAGGACCATTCCGCGCCCACAGCGTTCGCAGTGCATCAGTGGCTGTGCGGGCACGTCCGCACCGGGTGAAGCGGAGACGAGAGGGAAACGGCCCGATGTGTGCCGACCGGGGTGGGACGGGTCCGGTTCGTCCCCCTGCGGGCGCGCCCAGGATATGTCTGCACGCCATCGGGCAGAGCCGACGGACACGCCCCTTCGGGGCGGGAATCCGGGTGCATTCGGCGGCCCGGTCGCTTGGTGCACGGCCGCCGCCGACGGCGCGCGCCCGGAACGCCGTGAGGAGCGGGCGGGGCCGGCGGTGGCCCGGCAGCGGGTCTGCCGGGCCGCCTTCCGGTCAGCGGGTGTCGGTGCGCTTTTCGAGGCGGGTGCCGTGGCGAAGGGTGATCGACATCAGGTCGCTGGGGGCGTCCAGTTCAAGGCGGTGCCAACGGCCGCGAGGAACGACCACGGCGGTGCCTGCCTGCAGCTGAACCATCTCCTCGGTGCCGCCGGGCCCGGTGGGGCGGAAGTAGAGGCGGATGCCACCGGTCAGGCAGCACACCGCCTCCTCGGCCTCCGGGTGCATCTCCCAGTGGTCGGCGTGGACGTCGGCGTCGGTCTCCACGTGGAAGGTCGCGATCTGCCAGGCGCCGGAGTCACTGTTCGTCATCTGCCGTTCGGCGGCTCGGACACCGCCGTCGGGGTGGAAATGCAACGCCGAGGCGAACATGTCGATGGGGGTTGCCGTCATGACGGTATTCCTTCCGGTCGGTTCTCCGCGGGGCGGCGGGGTGCGGGACAGGTGTGGTGGCCCGTCGGCGGGGCACCATCCCGCTCCGCACTCCGGGCGCGCACGCCCTGCGGTCCCTCGGTGGACGGGGTGGTGAGCATCGCCCGCGCGGCCGCCGACCGGGCCGGGGTGACGGCCAGCCGGGCGACGGCCGCCGTCGTCGACACCGCTCCGGGGCGCCCCATGTTTTTATACACGTAAGGAAAATAGCGTCGGCGGGTCGCCGCTGTCGACACCCGAGGGATGGCCAGGGCATGCCGCACCGGATCCGCGGAGGTTTTCCGCGCACATCGCGACCGCGGCACGGAGGAGGCGGCGCGTGGTATGCCCGGCCGCCGCCAGTGCCGGGCCGGGCATCTCAGCCCGGCATCACCGCATAGCCGTCGGCCGTCCAGCCGCCGTCGCTGACCACGACCTGGCCCGTGATGTTCGCGGACACCCCGGAGGACAGGAAGAGGGCGAGATGCGCGATGTCCTCCGGGCGGCCGAGGCGGCCGCGCGGAGTGCGGCGACGCAGGGCCTCCGTGTCCAGCCGCCCGGCGGCGGAGAGCTGGGCGACCAGGTCGGTCTCGACGTACCCGGGCGCGAGTGCGTTGACGCGGATACCGTACGGGGCCCACTCGACGGCCAGGACTTTGGTGAGGGCGGCGACGGCGGCCTTGGTCGCGCAGTACGCCGCGCGCTCGGGGCCGGCGGTCACCCCGTACATCGACGAGGTGGTGAGGACGACCCCTCCGCCTCCCTCGCGCATGATGTGGGCCGCGGCGCGCGCGCAGACGAAGACCCCGGTGAGGTTGACGTCCAACGCGGTGTTCCAGCGGTCCAGTTCGAGGTCGAGGGAGGGGGCGTTGGCGGACACACCGGCGTTGGCGAGCATGATGGACAGCCCGCCTGTCCGGGCGGTGAAGCCGGCGAGCGCGTCCGTCACCGCGTCCTGGTCGCTCACCGGGGCCGTGGCCGTCGCGATGACCTGGTCCGGCCGGCCCGCCGCCAACGCGGGCCGCACCCGGTCCAGTTCGGCGCCGTCGATGTCGAGCAGCAGCACATGGCATCCGGCGCGCACGAAGGCGTCGGCCGCCGCCAGGCCCAGGCCGCGCGCGGCGCCGGTGACGCACACGGACCTGCCGCGCAGGTCGGGATAGATCGCCGCTTCGGTCTTCATGTTCCGTTCCGTTCCTTCTCCCGCGTTCTCCACCGGTGTTCTCGTGCGCGCTCAGACCATGTGCATGCCGCCGTTGACATGGATGACCTCGCCCTGCACGAAGCTCGCCGCGGGCGAGCACAGGAAGGCGACGACGGAGGCCACCTCCTCCGGCCTGCCCAGGCGGCCCAGGGGAGTGGTGGAGAGCGCGGTGTCGCCACGGGTGGCGACGTAGTCGCGGGTCATGGAGGTCTCGATGATTCCGGGCGAGACCATGTTGATCCGTGCCCTGGAGCCGAGTTCCCACGCGAGGCTGCGCGAGAAGGCGAGCAGCGCGCCCTTGGTCGCCGCGTAGTGCGCGTGCCGGACGCTGCCGCGGTGGCCGGCCATGGAGGTCAGATTGACGATGCTCCCACCCTCGTTGAGGTGGGGCAGGACGGCGCGGGTGAGGTAGAAGACGCCGTTGAGGTTGACCGAGATGACGGCGTCCCACTGCTCGTCGGTCATGTCGGCGACGGCCTGCTCGGGATAGATCCCGGCGGCGGGTACGAGGAAGTCGACCGAGCCGAACGTCTCGACCGCGGCGGCGACGAAGGCGTTGTTGCTCTCCGGCGAGGCCGCGTCCAGGGTGCGGGTGATCACGGTCGTGCCGGTGGGGTCGAGCGTCGCGGCGAACTCCTCCGGCGTTCCGGCGTCCAGGTCGCCGAGCACCAGGTTGGCGCCGGCGGCGTGGAACTGCCGGGCCACCTCGCGGGCGATGCCGCCGCCCGCGCCCGACAGGAGGAGGGTCCGGCCCTCGAAGGGGCGGGCTTCAGCCCGCGGAGCCTGCTGCGTCTGCTGTGTGGTCGGTGTCATGGTCGTCCTCGGTGAACAGTTCGGGGTGTTGGGTCAGTTCCAGCCGCGTCCGGCGGATGTGGCCGGTGAGGAAGCGTTCGGCGTCGACGGTGTCGGCTCGCTTGATCGCTTCGATGATCAGGCGGTGTTCGGCGTGGATCAGCTCCCAGCCGCTGTCGCCCGCGAGCCGGGCGAAGGCGCGCCGGTAGTGCTGTGTGGTGTTCCAGAAGCGGTCGACCATGGCGGTGATCTGGACGACACGGCATCCGGCGTAGGTGAGCAGGTGCAGGCGGCGGTCGAGGGCCAGGAAGCGGTCCACGTCGGTGGTGAGCTCGATCTGCCGCGCGATCGTCTCCAGTTCGGCGACCTGCTCGGCGGACAGGTGCGGAATGCTCTCGCTGAGGGCGAGCGGTTCGAGGCGCTCGCGGATCTTGTAGACGCCCTCGCACTCCGCCATGTCCATTCTGGAGACCCAGGCGCCGCTGTTGGACTTCACGACCGTCAGGCCCTCGGCCGCCAGTATCCGCAGGGCCTCGCGCACCGGCAGTCGGCTGGCGCCGAGCTGCGCGGCGACCTGCTCCTGCATGATCCGTGTGCCGGGGCGCAGTTCACCGCTCAGGATGGCGGCACGCAGATGGTCCGCGACGCGCTGACTGGCGACGGCGGCGCTGGGGCCGGACGCGCCGGGCGAGGACGCGTCGGACTCGGTGGCGGGCTTCCGTGACATGGCTCTCCCTGGTGCGGCGGTACGGCAGCGTGTTCAGACGGAAGGCTGCCACAGCCGTACCGGCGAGTCGGCTTCGTACTGCTTTCCGCCGGGGTAGGAGACCAGCTCCAACTGCATCCCCCAGGGCGTGAGGAAGTAGACCCACCGCTGCCCCTCGCTCGGGCCCGAGCTGGCCGTGGGCTCGCCCAGGATCCGTACGCCGTGCCGCCGCAGATGTGCGAGGGCGGCATCGAGGTCGGTGACGTAGAAGGCGAGATGGTGACCGCCGACATCGCTGTTGCGCGGCGGCCGCTTCTCCTGTCCGGGGGCCTCGTACTCGAAGATCTCGAAGTTCGGGCCGCCGGCGCAGCGGAAGAATCGCAGCTCGCGCATGACGGCGCGCGGGTGGACGCCGAGGTGGTCGCTCATCCAGGTGCCGTCGGAGCGGAACGGGCCGAGCGAGTAGACCTGCTCGCAGCCGATCACCTCGACGAAGAACCGGGTCGCCTCTTCGAGGTCGGGAACGGTGAAGCCGACGTGTTCGACACCGGCCAGACCGGGAAGCCCGAACCCCGGGTCATTTGTGGAATGGATCCATCTATCCGCCATGTCTCTCACAGTGCGCCGCCGGAAGGGCCGTAGTCAATGGGGACTCGCGAAATCTGAACGTAACGTTCCGGTAACGAGGTATTGGCTATGGATCCATTCACTGCGACAGTGCTCACCGAATCACACAGGAGAGTGCTCATGCCCACACACCGGAAACTGGCCCCCGCCTCACCCTGGACCGAGGTGACGGCGACCAAGAAGGACTGGCAGGGCGCGGACCCGCGGCTGCTGACCTCGATGTTCACCCAGACCCTGCTGATCAGGACCTTCGAGGAGTCCGTCCTCGACCTCGCGGGCCAGGGACTGGTCCACGGACCGGCGCACTCCAGCATCGGCCAGGAAGGCGGCGCCGTCGGTTCCGTACTCCCGTTGACCGGCGCCGACTTCGTCGGCGGCTCGCACCGGGGACACCACCAGTTCCTGGCGAAGGCGCTGGGATATGTCGCGCCCGGCGGCATCGACCTGCGCCGGCCCGTCGACGGCGGGGTACGCACCGTCCTGCTGCGCAGCCTGGCCGAGATCTGCGGCCTGGCCAGGGGTTTCTGCCAGGGGCGGGGCGGATCCATGCACCTCCGGTGGCGCGACGCCGGAGCCATGGGCACCAACGCGATCGTCGGCGGCGGCGTGCCCCAGGCCGCCGGGTTCGCCTGGTCGGCGCGGCAGGCCGGCACCGACGCCGTCTCGGTCAGCTACTTCGGGGACGGTGCGGTCAACATCGGCTCCGTGCTGGAGACGATGAACCTCGCTGCGGCCTGGAAGCTGCCGGTCTGCTTCTTCATCGAGAACAACAGGTACGCCGTCTCCACCCACGTGGACGAGGCGACGGCCGAGCCCAGGCTCTCGGCGCGAGGCCTGGGCTTCAACATCCCCAGCTGGCGCGTGGACGGCATGGACCCGCTCGCCGTGTACCTGGCCATGAGCGAGGCCGTGGACCACATGCGCGCCGGTCAGGGCCCCACGATCGTCGAGGCCGAGGTCTACCGCTACTTCCACCAGAACGGCCCGTTCCCGGGCAGCGCCTTCGGCTACCGCACCAAGGACGAGGAGAAGGAGTGGCGGGCCCGCGACCCGCTGGCCCTCGTCTCCCGGCAGCTCGTCGAGAACGGCATCCTGAGCGCCGACGAGATCGAGGAGTGCACCGCGCGCGCCAAGGCGGTCATGGCCGCCATCAGCGACGAACTGCTGGAACCGGACCCCGAGGGCAAGCCGGGCACCCGCCGCATCAAGCCCGCCGAATGGCCCGACCCGTCCTTCCGCGACGTCGGCGTACGGGGCGACCTCAGCGAGTTCGACGGCGTACGCCTCGCCGACACCGGCACCGGGCCGGACGCCTTCCAAGGGCGCCTGGAACAGCGGAAGTTCATCGACGTCGTGGCCGAGGTGATGAGCCGCCGCATGGCCGAGGACGCGTCGGTCGTCGTCATGGGCGAGGACGTGCACCGCCTCAAGGGCGGCACCAACGGCGCGACCAAGGGCCTGGCCGAAGCCCACCCGGACCGGGTCCTGGGCACGCCCATCAGCGAGAACGCGTTCGCCGGGCTCGCCGGCGGCATCGCGCTCGACGGCCGGTACAAGCCGGTGGTGGAGTTCATGTACGCCGACTTCATGTGGGTCGCGGCCGACCAGATCTTCAACCAGATCGGCAAGGCCCGGCACATGTTCGGCGGTGACGGACAGGGTTCCGGCGTCCCCCTCGTCCTGCGCAGCAAGGTCGCCATGGGCACCGGGTACGGCTCACAGCACTCCATGGACCCGGCCGGAATCCTCGCCACGGCCCCCGGCTGGCGGATCGTCGCACCGTCCACGCCCTTCGACTACGTGGGCCTGATGAACACCGCGCTGACCTGCAAGGACCCGGTCGTCGTGCTGGAGCACACCGACCTGTACAACTCGGTCGGTCCCGGCCCGGCCGACGACTTCGACTACTGCCTGCCCGTGGGCAGAGCGGCCGTGCGCCGTACCGGATCGCGGATCACGATCGTGACGTACCTCGCGATGACCGGCTACGTCCTGGACGCCGTCGAGCAACTGGGCCTGGACGCCGAGGTCGTCGACCTGCGCTGGCTGGACCGCGCCAGTCTCGACTGGGACACCCTCGGCGAGAGCATCCAGAAGACCAACAACGTACTCATCGCCGAGCAGGGCCCCATCGGCACCTCCTACGGCGGGTGGCTGTCCGACGAGATCCAGCGCCGCTACTTCGACTGGCTCGACCAGCCGGTCCAGCGCGTCCAGGCCGGGGAATCCTCGCCCAGCATCAGCAAGGTGCTGGAACGGGCGGCCATCGCACGCACCGAAGAGGTCGTGGCCGCGCTCCAGCGGGTCACCGAGAACTGACCCTCCCCGTACGACCGAACACCCAGGAGGGTTGATCATGGCAGAACTGTTCCGAATGCCCGCCGTGGCCGCGGACGCGGCAGCGGCGGTGCTGTCCGCCTGGCAAGTGGCGGAAGGCGCGCCGTTCGCGAAGGACGACGCACTGGTCTCCATCGAGACGGACAAGGCGGAGGTGGACGTCGCCGCCGAGCGGGACGGCGTGCTGCTCAAGACGCTCTACGAGGCCGGCGCGGAGGTCGAGGTCGGCGACCCGATCGCGGTGCTCGGCGCCGTCGGCGAGCAGACCGAAGACCTCGGCGCACTGCTGGCGGAGCTGGGCGTCAGCGTCACCGCGCCCGGCGAGGCCCGGCAGGCGGTGCGCCGGGACGTGCCGGAGGAGCCGGTCACGGAGCGCCCGGCGTCCGTGGCGTCCCCGGAATCCCCGGCGACCCCGGCTCCCGTGCGCGCCCCGTCCTCCGCCGCCCCGTCCTCCGGCGGCCCGGATCGCGGCGGCCGCGTCTTCAGCAGCCCGTTGGCCCGCAGGCTGGCCCGTGAAGCGGACCTGGACATCGAGGTCCTCACCGGCACCGGGCCGGGCGGCCGCGTCGTCAGGCGGGACGTCGAGGCCGCGGTCGCGGGCCGTCGGACACAGGCGGCGGCGCCGGCCCCGGTCCCCCGGGAGGCCGCCCCCGCGCCGCAGACGTCCGCCCGCGACGACACCGGCGACCACGAGGACATCCCGCACAGCCGGATGCGCCGGGCCATTGCCAGGCGCCTGACCGAGAGCAAGCAGCACACCCCGCACTTCTACCTGCGGGCGACCTGCGCCGTGGACGAGCTGCTCGCCCTGCGCCGGCGGATCAACGCCGTCAGCCCCGTCAAGGTCTCGGTCAACGATCTGCTGATCAAGGCCGTCGCGACGGCACACACGCAGGTGCCGGAGATGAACGCGGTATGGCGGCCGGACGCCGTCCGCAGGTTCGGCACGGTCGACATCTCGGTCGCCGTCGCCACCGACACGGGCCTGGTGACCCCGGTGCTGCGCGGTGCCGAGAACCTGTCGGTGTCGGCGATCGCCACCCGGACCCGCGCGTTCGCGGAGCAGGCGCGCTCCGGGGCGCTCCGGCCCGGGGACCTCGAAGGCGGCTCGATCACCGTGTCGAACCTCGGCATGTACGGGGTCGAGGAATTCGCCGCCATCATCAACCCGCCGCAGGCCGCGATTCTGGCCGTCGGCGCAGCACACGACGAGGCGGTGGTCCGCGACGGTGCGGTCACCGTGGCCAAGGTGCTGGGCGTGGTCCTGTCCGTGGACCACCGTCCGGTGGACGGAGCCGTCGCGGCACGCTGGCTCGCGGCCTTCACCGAGGCCGTGGAGAACCCGGTCCGGCTCGTCGTCTGAACCCACCCCGGCGGCCGGGCGGCCCGCGGCGTCACCACCGCAGGCCGCCCGGCCCCGTCCCCCTGGGGCCTCTCGTTTGGATCACGCCGGGCTCGATCCGGCCTGATCCAAACGAAGGACCCTGGGCCGCAGTCCGCGCCCGGCGGCTGCCAGAGCACTCCAAGAGGACACCGATGTCTTTGATCCGCGGTTCCCGCACCCCCGGTGCGGCCACACCGAACGAAACCCCGCGCGATGCGCTCGGCGAGCTGGACCAGCGCAATCTGCGGCGGCTGATGCCGCTGCTGCTGGCCGCCTACATCATGTCGTTCCTGGACCGGACCAACATCGGCCTGGCCAAGGAACGCCTGGAGGTCGACCTCGGCATCTCCGCCGCGGCCTACGGGCTGGGCGCGGGGCTGTTCTTCCTCACCTACGCGATCTCCGAGGTGCCCAGCAACCTGATCATGCACCGCGTGGGCGCCCGCTGGTGGATCACCCGGATCATGCTGACCTGGGGCGTCATCTCCGCCTGCATGGCCTTCGTACAGGGTGAGAAGTCCTTCTACGCCATGCGGTTGCTGCTCGGCGCCGCCGAGGCCGGGCTGCTGCCGGGGATCCTGCTCTACTTCACCTACTGGTTCCGCTCCGAGATCCGCGGCAGGGCCATCGGACTGCTCCTGCTCGGCGCCTCCATCGCCAGCGTCGTCGGAAACCCGCTCGGCGGACTGCTCATGGAGATGGACGGGTTCGGCGGCTGGCACGGCTGGCAGTGGATGTTCCTCATCGAGGGGATTCCCTGCCTCTTCCTGGCGTTCGCCATCTTCCGGTTCCTGCCCGACGGCCCGGCCAGGGCGCCGTGGCTGACGGCGCAGGAGGCCCAGCTGGTCCAGGACGCGGTCACCCGCGAGCAGACCGAGGGCGCCGAGGCGGCCGGCAACGGCTCCGGATCCGGTTTCCTGCTGACGGTGCTGCGTGACAAGCAGATGCTGCTGGCCATCTTCGCCAACTGGACGCACCAGGTCGCCCTGTACTCCGTCGTCTACTTCCTGCCCGGCATCATCGGCGGCTGGGGCGACCTCTCGCCGTTCACCATCGGCCTGCTGACCGGACTGCCCTGGCTCACCGCGGCCATCGGTGCCGTACTGGTGCCGCCCCGCGCGACCACACCCCGGCGTTCCCGCAACTTCGTGGTGGTCGGTCTGCTGATGATGTTCACCGGCCTCGTCGTCGCCGCCGTCGCCGGCCCTGTCATCGCCCTGCTCGGCTTCTGCTTCACCGGCCTGGCGTTCTTCGTCGTCCAGCCTCTGCTGTTCAACTTCCCCGCCACCCGGCTCGCGGGCAAGACCCTCGCGGGCGGCCTGGCCCTGCTCAACACCATCGGCATCACCGGCGGCTTCGTCGGCCCCTACATCATGGGCTACGCCGAGGACGCCACCGGCAACCACCTGTCCGGCCTGTGGGTGTCCGTCGTCCTGCTGGCCCTCGGTGCGCTGGCCGCAACACGGCTGCGCTTCTCCCCCAAGGGCTGAGGCTCGCCGGGGCACCGGCCGCGGCGGTCCCGGACACGCCGAGGGGCCCTGTGCCCGCCGCGTCGGCCGCCGACCGCTCGGAGGAGCGCCGGCGGAGTCCGGGCCAGGCATGATGGAACGAGCCGGACGCAAGCAGGACGGAGCGAGGGCGCGGCTCAGCCGTTCAGCCGCCGCGCCGACCCGGCGAAGTCCGACCGCCCTGCGGCGCATTCCGGGAAGGAGGCGATCACGGTGGTGAACCCCGAAGAGGTTTCCATACCTGTCGACGGATCGGCGATCGTCGGCGACCTGGTGATTCCCGCGCAGGCCGCGGGGGTGGTGCTCTTCGCCCACGGCAGTGGCAGCTCGCGCCACAGCCCGCGCAACAGAGCCGTCGCCGCGACCCTGCGGCAGGCAGGGCTGGGCACGCTGCTGCTGGATCTGCTCACCGAGCCGGAGGAGCGGGTGGACGCGGTGACGGGGCAGCACCGTTTCGACATCGGACTGCTCGGCCGACGTCTGGTGTCCGCGGTCGACTGGCTCGGCGATCGGCCCGCCACCGCGGAGCTGCCCCTCGGGCTCTTCGGCGCGAGCACCGGAGCCGCTGCGGCGCTGGTGGCGGCAGCGGAGCGGCCCGACCGGGTCCGGTCCGTCGTGTCCCGCGGCGGCCGTCCCGACCTGGCCGGTGAGGTGTTGGGCCGGGTTCGGTCCCCGGTGCTGCTGATCGTGGGCGGTGCCGACCGGGAGGTACTGCGGTTGAACCAGGAGGCGGCCGAGCACCTGCGGGTGGCGCACAGGCTCCACGTGGTCCCCGGTGCCACGCACCTGTTCGCGGAACCCGGTGCCCTGGAAGCCGTCGCCGACGCAGCGAGCCAGTGGTTCCTCCGTCCGGGACACGGGGAGGAGCGGCATCGAAATCCACCGTGACGCGTGTGTGCTCGGCGCGCGTCCGCCCTGGCGGGTGACCGGCGTACGAACTCTGCGTCGGACCGACGGGCCGCAGGCTCACACGCGCCGGTGGACGCGTGTGAGCGGGAAACGCGCGCGAACGTCAACGCGCGCGCTTGCCCGACGCCGTCTTCTTGGCTGCCCGCTTCGTGCCCGTGGCCTTCGTGCCCGTGACCTTCGTACCCGCGGCCTTCTTGCCCGCCGCCTTGGGGGGCGGCGCCGCCTCGGCGGTCTCCTTCCCTGCGCGCGCACCGGCCCGGGACAAGGTGCCGGAGCTGTCCTCCAGATGCGCGCGGACGAACCACTGGAACTGCTCCAGCGCGCGCAGGTGCTCGATGAGCAGGTCCTCGGTGACGGGATCGACCGAGGCGGCCTTCGCGGCGGCTTTCCGGTGGTCCTCGATGACACCGGAGTAGACGAGGTCGAGCGCACCGAGATGCACCAGGGCACCCGCCCGGCCGAGGCCGTAGTCGTCCCAGGTGCGCTCGGAGACGAGGACTCCGGGGGTGCCGTGCGGCTCGCCCCCGAGCGTGGAGATGCGCTCGGCGGTGCTGTCGGCCATGCCGCGCACCGCGGCTGCCTGCGGGTCGAGCATTTCGTGCACCGCGATGAAGTGGGGACCGACCACATTCCAATGGATGTGCTTGAGGGTCAGGGAGAGATCGTTGAGTGCGTGCAGACGCAACTTCAACAAGTCGATTACCTGTCCGCCCTGTCTGGCGCCGAGGCCCGGGACGGTATAACGCGGAGTGGTGTCGCTGGGGGACATGAGGCTCCTGTGCCTGAGAGAGGGGCTACCCGCTTTCATGTGCACCACGCTGCGGGCCCTTTCACGCCCGACCGCGGGGACAGCACCTGAGTGGACCGCTGCGAGGGCCCGGTCGGCCTACCGGCGCCGCCCAGAGGGCACGCGGCGGCGCCGGACCGGCGGACCCGCCGCGCTCACTGAGTGCTCACGGCGAGTGCCGCATCCACTTCACGGAGGAAATCCTCCAGATCACCCGGGTTGCGCGAGGTGATGAGGGTCCAGTCCCGGGTGTCGTCCGTGACGACCGGCTCGTCGGCCCATTCGCCACCGGCATTGCGGATGTCGGTCCGCAGCGAGGGGTAGGAGGTCAGCTTCTTCCCGTCCACGACACCGGCTTCGACCAAGGCCCACGGTCCGTGGCAGATGGCCGCCACGGGCCGGCCGGTCGAGGTGAAGGAGCGAACGATGCCGGTGGCGGAGTCCTGCCCACGCAGAGTGTCGGCGTTCAAGGTGCCGCCCGGGACGAGCAGGAGGTCGTAACCGGCCGGGTCCACGTCGGCCAGAGTGAGTTCGGGCCGGATCGTCTTCCCGGGGGCCTTGTCGCCCACCAGCGTCTGGACGTCGTCCGTCGACACGGCGGCCACGTCCACTTCGGCACCCCAGCCGCGCAGGTGTTCCAGGGGCACCAGGAGCTCGTCCTGCTCGACGCCGTAATTCGTGACGATGGCCAGTACCTTGCGCTTGCTCACGTCGTCGTCAGACATTCCCGGGTCCTTTCGAGAGAGCCTCGGCATTCCCCGAACGCGGGCGCCGGTCTTCTGCCCGGGGGCGGATGACGTCCGGCCGTCCACGGGCCGGGCCCCGGTGCCGCGGCCTCGCGCAGGTCCCGCAGGCCCGCGCCCGCCACCGGGCGAGCCGCTCAGGTTTTCAGCAGCCGGTTGAAGAACGAACGGTAGCGTTGCAGCGCGACGCGCAGTTCCTCGGTCGCCACTTCTTCGCCCCGCTGCCACTGGCCTTCGAGCCCCTGCTTGTGGTCGGAGAAGGTCCGTGCGAGTGCCTGCATCACCTCCGCGACCAGGGTGTCCGCCGCGCCGACCGCCTTCCGGGGATCGTCGACGAACGCGCCCTGGATCCGCTGCCACCTCCTGCGGAACTCTTCCTGCTCGCCGCCGAGAAGAGGCTCGTCGCCGTCCTCGCCTCCAACGACGTCCGGCCCGGCGCCGGTCCGTGCCGCGCGTTCCGCCTCGTCCGCACCGCCCGGCCCCGCACCCCGGCCGGCCGGGGTGGCGGCTTCCCCCGGGAAGGTCGGTGGAGCCTCGGCGGGGCGTTCACGGGCTGCCCCCGAGGCGCCCGCACCGGTCAGATCGTCAGTGGACAGGCTGCTCGCCTCGGACCTCTGCGGGTCCCGGTGTCCCATGGCCATCTCTCTGCCTCCGTCCGATCCTCCGACCGATCCTCCGTCAGGAGGTGCGTTCGTGCTCCCTTGCGTTACTCCTGCGGCCGCCCGCCGTCGTGAAGCAGTTCGTCGAACAGAGTCCGGTAGTGGACCATCGCGCCCCGCAGCTCTTCTGTGGTCGCCCGATGGCGGCTGCTGCGGTCACTGACCTCATGGGCGGTGCGGTAGTTCTCCAGCGTGCGGCCGTGCTCGACGGACAGATCGCTGGCCTGCTGCTCGAACCCCTTGGTCGGATAGCCGCGGTCGCCCATGAGTGCCGTCACGAGCCGGTCGGCTTCGTGGACCGCGTCGTCGGGGTGGTCCACGAACCGTTCCTGCGCCCGGTTCCAGCCTTCGGTGTACCTTTCCCGGTCCGCCGCCGCAAGCGGTTTGATCTCCAGCGCGTCATGGCGCTGTTCCCGTTCACGCAGCTCTCGTTCCGCGGCGGGGCGGCTCTGCTTCTCTTCCACCGCACGCTCGTACTCCGGGCCGAACTGCTTCTTCAGGTGGCGTCTGCGCGTGAGCCTCCACGCCACGAGTGCGCACACCACCAACACGACCACCACCACGACGATGATCGCCACGAGGGTCCCGGTCGACATGTCTCCTCCGCTCGCCGATTGCCGAGAAACGAAGAATGGCGAGAGATGTTCCCGCGGTCCTCCGCGGTCACGCCACTGTTCCGCCACGTCCTGGGGAGTCCTCGGCGGACGACGCCGTGTCCTCCCGGGAGCGGACGAACGAGTGCCGCCGTCGCTCTACCAGTAGTGCTTTCGACCGGCGACCGCGTGCCCCAGCGCTCCGAGGACCCACAGGATCAGCCCCACCACGGCGAGGATGATCCCGATCGTCCAGAGGATCGAGATACCGGTCAGGAAACCGATGACAAGCAAGATGACTCCGAGAACGATCACGACGTGCTCCGATCTCGTATGTGTGCTCCCTCTTCACTGTGTGCTCCGTCGGCGACCGGGGCAACTGCCGACGAGATGAGCGTGCCACCGGCCGTGTCGGTGGAACGCCTGCGGTCCCGCACGGAGGACGGGGGAAGCAGGCGGATCGCGGTTGCCGGAAGCCGTACGCACCGCCTGCCGTCGGCGTACACGGGCCGCACGGCCCGATCAGCCGTCGTCCGCCCGGTGCCGGGAACGATGAACGGACACCGTGCCCGCGGACCGGACGGTTCGGGGGACCGGACGGTTCGCCGGTTCGGCCAGGAGGTTCATCCGGTGGACGTCGGCCGGCTGCGTGCTCGGGCCCGCGCCACCAGAGCGGCGGGTTCGGGACGTGCCTGCAACGCCTTCAGGATCAGCAGCCACCAGCGGTGCACACGGTCGCTGAGCTCCTCGTGCTCCGCCATCTCGTCCGTGAGGTTGTACAGCCCGAAGAACGCGCACACCAAGGTCGTGGCGGCGCCCGACGGTTCGACGTCTCCCGCCAGTTCGCCCTTGGCGCGGGCCTCGGCCAGAAGGCGCGTGACGGCGGCAGTCCAGGCGGCGAAGGGGGTGGGTATGTCGGCGTCGATGGTGCGGCGCTCGGCCCACAGACGCGCGCCGGCCCGGGTCATGACGTCGTCGCGCAGTGCCGTGGCGATGTCGAAGCTGAGGGCGACCAGCTTCTCCAGCGGTGGGATCCCGGGGGCGGCGTAACGGGCGGCCAGCAACGGCCAGGCGGCGAACTGTTCGCGCACGACGGCCAGTGCGAGCTTCTCCTTGCTGGAGTAGTGGAAGTAGACGGCTCCGCTGGTGCGTCCCGAAAGGTCGCTGATCTCATTGATGCTTGTCCGTGCGTACCCTTGTTCAACGAAAAGGCGTGCTGCTGCTTCCAGCAGAGACCTTCGGGTCGCACGTGCCCTTTCCTGCACGTATGTTCCACCTTCGTTCGACAGTGCCCTCGTTTTTTGTCCGGGAGAGTCGTGCGCCGGGCGCACTGGCGGGGCCACGAGCCGTTAATGCGCGGAGATTATTATTATTCTTCGGCTGGGCGCCGGTGCGGCCGATTGAGGAAATTCGCGCTGCATCTGGCGTTTTCGAACGCGGCCGTCGACCGCCGGTGCATGATGCGGTCCATCAAATCGCCGTGCTTTCAACGGAGTTGACGAGGTGATGGGGCCCCTTCGGCCCGCTCCGAACGCCGCGTGCGCCTCGCGAGTACTGCGTGACAGGCGCGCCGTCAAACACTCGAAATGGTGATTGCGCCCTTCTCTGTCACGAAATTAACGTAGTCACCACGATGTTTCTCGGGTCATCCGAAAAAGACCGGACGATGTCCGTCGCTGTAGACCCCGGGGGCGATCCAACCGCCTTCACGCGCGGTCGACGGGGTTCGTTCGACACCGCATCTTCTGTAGCCGAGTGAGCCCCTCCGCGGCCCTGCTTCTCATTGCGACCGCCGACGGCGCGGGGCGGCACGCTCTTCGAGAACGGCAGGGAAATGACACCTCATCGCATCTTCTCCTGGTCCCCGGCTGCCATCGTCTTCGACTGCGACGGAACCCTGATGGATACCGAGCGGCACTGGCAGGACGCGCGCAGCCGGGTCTTCAGAGAGTTCGGGCTGAAGCCGCGTGCCGGATTCGCCGAGCGGGCCAAGGGCGTCCACTACACCGAGTGCGGCAGCCTCATGGCCAGGGAGTCCGGAAAGCCGGACCTCGTCGACGACATGACGCAATCGCTCCTGAAGCACTTCACGGCACTCGTCGCCGAGGACCCGGTGACCATGCCGGGTGCGGCGGCACTGGTCCGGGTCACCGCCCGCCACCTCCCGCTCGCCGTCGCCAGCAACTGCCCGCTGGAGGTGGTCGAGTACAGCCTTGCGCGGGCCGGTCTGCTCGGCTACTTCGCCCATGTCGTCGTCGCGGGCAACGGGCTGTCGCCGAAACCCCGTCCGGACGTCTATGCCACCGCGGTCCGCCTGTGCGGTGTGCGGCCGGAGGACGCGTTGGCCGTGGAGGACTCGGTCACGGGCATCGAGTCGGCCCGGAGCGCGGGCATGCGCGTGCTCGGCGTGGGACCCCGGCCGGCCGGAACCGGGGCGGACCGGGCCGACCTGTGGGTTCGCACCCTGGCCGATCCGGAACTCCAGGCGTGGGCACAGGCCGGGGCAGAGGGGGACTGAATCCTGTCCGAGCGGATCGGCTGGACCGGGTCGCCGGGGACGCATGGCCGGAGTGCATGGAGTCACCTCCGTCGGTTCGGATGTGGCGCGGCTCGCCCGGCTGAGGACTCGGTGATCCCGGCCTCCGCCGGGAGCCCCTCGACAACCGGGCGGACGGGACAGTTCCGCGGACTCCACCACGGGAGTCGATCGCCCCCGTCTCAACTCCTTTGCCGGAGCGGTGCAAGGCCGTGGTCGGCGAGCGGGCCGACGGTCAGCCCGGCGGCCCGCAGGCCGTTGATCAGTTCCGGCAGCGTCGCGAGTACGGGCCGCCACCTGCACGATGCCGACAGGTCGGCATCGTGCAGGAGGACCGTGCCGCCACCGCCGAGCCCGCTGCGTACCGTCGCCAGCACCCCCTCGGCCGTCGACCCGTCGACCCACTCCCGGCCCCAGGCCGACCACAGGACCGGCCGCAGCCCGCAGGCCAGGGCGGCGGTCCACCGGCCGCCGGTCAGGATTCCGTACGGCGGCCGGTACCACAGCGGCCGGACGCCCGAGACGCCTCGTACCGCCTCGGCGGCGCGGGAGACCTCGCGCAGGTCCCGGCCGGGGACGGGAAGCCATGGGCGGCTGTGCGTCCACCCGTGAACGGCGAGTTCATGGCCGCGGCGGACGATGTCGCGGCCGAGTTCGGGGTGGCGCAGAAGACTCTCCCCGAGCACGAAGAACGTGGCGCGTGCGGACGACCGGTCCAGCGCGTGGAGGAAGAGCGGAGTGGAGCGGGGGTCCGGGCCGTCATCGAAGGTCAGGGCAACATGGCGGGAGTCCCCGAGGCCGGCCAGGGAGGGGAAACACGTCCGGCGCAGGCCCGGCAGCCATGTTCCGGCCGGGACGACGTGAGCGGCCAGCGCCAGCGCCGACACGGCCAGTGGCCCGCGGAGCGCGGCGGGGATCCTGCGGGGGCGGGGGTTCATCGGGCTTCCGTTCCTCCGTCGTCACCGGCCGTCGGCAGCCGGTCGGGCCGGCTGTCCCGCAGCGTCGTTCCGGTGGAATCCCAGTGACCCGCGACCGTAGGGGAGAGCGACAGGCCCACCGTTCCGGCAGCCACCAGACACGCAGCGGACAACGCCGGCAGCAGATGAACGCCCAGCGCGATCCGCTCGTCGAACAGCGCCTTCCCGAGCACCACGCTCACCAGCGCGTCCCCGAGCGTGAGCGCCGGCTGGGAAGCCGCCAGTGTCCCGGCGCGCAGAGTGCTCTGCAGCAGCAACAGGCTCAGCAGGCCGGCGCAGCACATCGCGTACACGTAGCCCGTGGTGAAGACCTCGGCCGCCCCTTCCGGGATCCGGCCGGTGATCTCCTTGACCAGAGCGGCCGTGCAGGCGAAGGAGAGGGCGGTGGCACACCCCAGCACCGCGGCGGCGGCACCGGCGAGCGTACGGGCCGTCAGGACCAGCAAGAGCACCACCGCGGCGGCGGAGAGTCCGGCCGGCAGCCACGTGCCGGCCTTCCCGGTCTCCTCCCCGGCCGCCGGGCCGGCGGCGGCCAGGAAGAGGGCCAGACCCGCGGCGAGCATCAGGAACGACAGCCAGGTCCCGCCGCCCGGACGGTGGCGGAAGACCACGGTGCCGAGCAGGAGCGTGAAGAGGAGTTCGCTCACCATCAGCGGCTGGACCACCGACAGGCTCCCGAACGCCAGCGCCCCCGCCTGGAGGGCGGCGGACAGCCCGAGCGCCGTCGCGCCGGCCAGCCAGAAGGGACGGCGTGCCAACCGCGCCAGACCGCGCGGCCCCTGCCACACCGCCGGCCTGCCGCCCGCGGTCTCGGACGCGGCCTGCTCCAGGGCGGCCCGCCGCTGCAGCACGGACGCCGTGCCATTGGCGAGAGCCGCCGACAGCGCCAGCATCACGGCGAGGACGTTCACGTCGCCGATCAGCCGAAGCGGGCGGCAAGCCGGTGGTAGAGCCCGGGGGCCACGGAGCGCACACAACCCGGCAGGCGGAGCCAGCCGGGGACGTACACCTCGTCACGGCCCGCCGTGAAGGCATCCCAGACCGCGTCGGCGAGCCGTTCCGGCGCCATCGGCCGGGGCCACGAACGGGCGTAGGGCATCCCTCGCCGTTCGAAGAACGGCGTGTCTACCACACCGGGGACCATATGGGTGATGTGCACTCCGGTTCCCTTCAATTCGTAGCGCAGGGCATCGGCGAAGGTGGCGAGTGCCGCCTTCGCCGCCGAGTAGACGGCCTCACTGCGGACACCGGTGGATCCCGCCACCGATCCGATCAGCATGATGTGCCCGCGCCCCGCCGCGAGCATGTGCGGCAGCAGCAGCCGCACCAGATGGACGACGGACACCAGATCCACGGTGAGGACCCGGTCGGCGGCGGACGCCGGCATGGTGGGGAAGGGGCCGGCCCAGCCGACCCCCGCCGCCGCGACGAGCAGGTCCACCCGGCCGGCGGTGTCGAGGGCCTCCCTGACCAGCTGCTCCGTACTGTCGAGCGACATCAGGTCCGCGTACAGCGCCGTCGAGGACGTTGTCGCCGCGACCCCGTCCAGCCGCTTCCGGTCCCGGCCGCTGACCAGGAGCCGCCAGTCCCCTTCGGCCGCGATCCGGCGTGACACCGCGGCCCCGATCCCCGAAGACGCCCCCGTCACCAGGGCCACCCCGGCCCGGACGCCCCGACCGTCCGGCGCGTCGCCCCCCGGCACGCTGCGGCGTGCGACGCGCGGAACACGTGACATGGCCTCTCCCTGTCTCAGTACGGTGCGGCACGGTGGCCCACCCCTCAGAGGTCGAAGACGCGGGGCCTCGGGGCGCCGGGTCGGGATAGGGGTAGCCCGGGGGTGCTCCCGTAAAACCGCCGAAGCCCATACCTCACTGCACCGAACGCACCGACAGGATGAAAGAACCGCGTTCCGCGCCCGTTCCGACGGATACTCCGAGAGCTGCCGACCCGGAGGTGATCACGTGCCCGCTGCTCGTCCGACTGGGCCACCGGACCCGTGCGGAGACCCCCGTCGCGCGGAGTTCCCCCGGTGCTGCGGGGACAGGCCCCCCGGAAGCGGCCCGGCTCCGGGCGGCGAACAGGGGCGCCCCGGAGCGTACGGCCGATGAACGCGGCGCCGGCACGCTTCCTGATCCTGAGCGCCGGTATGGGTTCCGGTCACCATGCGGTGGCCGCCGAACTGGCCCGCAGACTGGAGACCGGCGGCGGGCGGACGACGACGATGGACGTCCTCGACCTGCTGCCCCCGGGCGTCGGGGGCGGACTGTCCTCCTTCTACCGGACGGTCATCTGCCGCATGCCCGTCGCCTATTCCGCGCTGTACGCGGCCTTCTTCCGGACCGGAGGGGGCCCCCGGCCCGGCAGTTCCCCCTTGGCGGCCCTCGCGCGGCAACGGCTGCTCGACCTCGTCGCACAAGAGCGGCCGGACGTGATCGTCTCCGTCTTCCACCTCGCCGCCCAGCTCACCGGCAGACTCCGCGCACGCGGCGCGCTCCCGGTCCCGAGCGCTGTCGTCATCACCGATTTCGCCGTTCACCGCCAATGGCTGCACCCGGGCAACGACCTCCACCTGTGCCTCACGGCCGATCTCGCGCATCAGGTACGGCGGGCGGTCCGGCGTCCGGCGGTCGTGTCGGGCGCCATGGTGGCACCCCGGTTCCACGCCCCGGTGCCGACGGCAGCGGACTGGCGGCAACGCCTCGACTCGCCGGGCCGTCCGCCCGTGCTGATCTCGACGGGGGCCTGGGGGGCCGGATCCCACGTGGCCGGGACCGCGCGCCTGGTGGCCTCGGCGGGATACGGACCGGTCGTGCTCTGCGGGGCGAACACCCGCCTGCGGCGGGAGCTGTCGGGCATCGCGCACGTGCGCGCGACCGGCTGGGTCGACGACATGCCGGGCCTCATGGGCGCCTCCCGCGCTCTCATCGACAACGCGGCAGGTCAGACGGCGCTCGAAGCAATGGCCGTCGGAGTGCCCGTGGTCAGCTATCGGGCCATTCCGGGGCACGGCAAGGAGGGGGTTCGTCGGATGGCGGAGCACGGTCTCACCGACTGCGCAGCAGACCCCTGGGCACTGGTCCGGGCCCTGGACCGCCTCACCGCCCCGGGGTCCGCGCGCGAACGGCGTGTCGGCGCGGCCCGCGGGCTGTTCTCCGGAGCGGGGGTGCTGCCTCTTGAGGCCCTTGCGCGACCGACCTGAACCGATCGCACGACCTGCCAGCGGTCGCCCCGCATGCCCCCTCGGCGGCCCCGGCCCGCGAGGTGTCCACGTCATCGCGGCCCGCAGCCGGTCCACCTCGCGTTGCTCGGCGTCCAACTCGGGCAAGTGCCGACGAATCTGAGCTGGTGTCAGGCTCAATGGAACGAGCTCCCACGCCTCGTCCACCGCCACGACGACGAAATCCCGGTCCACGACCCCATCGGCGACCAACCGCTTCCGTGCCGCCTTGCAGGTCTTGGCAACCGTACGCAGGTAGCGCGCGTGGACCGCATCCCGGCGCCGTCCGCCGTCGGCCGTCGCCGCACCGTATACGCGCTCTTCGGGACGGTCCGCGCGAACCCGCTGGACGAAGCCGACGAACTGCTCCCGGACGGCCGCTTCGAGTCCGGTCCGGTCGAATCGCATCGGGGGACTTTGCCAAGGGGGACGGAGGCGATCGCGTCCCGTGCCGCTGCACCCACCCGCTCACGCCGTGATGGACGCCGGGTGGGCAACAGTGATGTGCCTTACGGTGGTTGCCACGCAGTCGTCGTGAAGGAGTGCATACATGCCGGTCTCCCTCGGTCTCGGTCTCCCGCAGATGAAGCAGTACGACATCGGCCGCGATGTGGCCTCCGTGGCACGTGCGGCGGAGGAGACCGGATACGCGAGCCTGTGGGTGTTCGAGCGCGTCCTGTTTCCTGAGCCCGCCACCCAGGGGCTGTACGACGTACCGGGGCTGCCGTGGCCCGACCAGTACCGCAGTGTCGCCGACCCGCTGGTCACGCTCGCGCTGGCCGCCGCGGCCACCGGCCGGGCGCGGCTCGGCACCAGCGTCCTGGTCGCGCCGTTGCACGTGCCGTTCCAGCTGGCCCGCTCGCTGGCCTCGCTGGACGTCGCGAGCGGTGGCCGGATGATCGCCGGTTTCGGTACGGGATGGTCGCTCGACGAGTACGCGGCCGCCTCCGTCGCGCCGTTCGAGAGGCGTGGCGCGGTCCTGGACGAGTTGCTGGACGTGTGCGCGGCCGTCTGGGGCCCGGATCCCGTCTCGTACGAGGGCGAGCTGACCACCATCGCCCCGTCCGTGGTCGGCCCCAAGCCGCTGCGCCCCATCCCGGTCCACCTGCCCGCGAGCGGAGCGCGCACCATCCGCCGTCTGGTGGACCGGGCGGACGGCTGGATTCCCGTCGCCGCGGGCGCCGCTCAGCTGGCCGAGCAGTGGCGGCGGGTCCAGGACGCGGCCGCCGAGCGCGGCCGGGAGCGTCCCATCGACGCCTGCGCCCGCGCCAACGCGCGGTACAGCGCCAAACCGTTCGAAGGCGCGGGCCGGCCGCCCTTCCACGGGAGCGTGGCGCAGATCGTCGAGGACCTGGTGGCACACGCCGAAACGGGCGTACCGGAGTTCATCGTGGACCTCCAGGGAACGATGCGCGACGCGGCGGAGCTGATCGACGTGGCGACCGAGGTGTACGAGGCGGCGCGAGCCGCGGGCGTCTGACGGTTGGGCGACGGCTTACCCGTCCGGTTCTGCGGCGCCGAGCGCGCGCCCGGCGTGCCCGGCGGTGCGGCGAGCGCGGGATCAGTGCCGGGCGCCGCCGTCCTTTCCCCGCCGGATCCAGTGGGCCCGGCGCTGGAAACGGGCGACCGGTGGGATGACGGGGGGACTGGGCGCCGGAGTGCCGGCGGGGGCCGCGGCCTCGGCGGCCGGGGCAGGGGTGCCGTCGGGTGCCGGAGCGTCGGCGGGCGGGGCGGGAGCGCCGCTGGATACCGGAGTGTCGGCGGGCGGGCGGAGGCCCTCCGCCGAGTACCGCGTCGTCGCGATGCTCGCCACGAGCTGCTCCTCCGTGAAGCCCTCCGAGCCGGGCACATGAGGGACGAAGCCGATGAGCACCCCGTCGCCGACGATCTCCGCGTCGAGCCCCGAGGCCCCGTCGATGTCCCACAGCGCCTCGACTCCCTCGTCGAGGACGACCCGGATTCCGAACTCGTAGACACCCGCCTCCACGAGATGGGCCATCACGCCACGGTCCCGAAGCGCTGCCACCAGCCGACGGGCGCGTTCCCCATCCATACCGCGTGGCCCTCCTTCGCGTACGAAGCGCGCGTACGAAGCGCCTACGGAACCCCAGCGGCGTATGCGCATGCCGTACCCGTGCATCCGACTCGGGCCGCCTTCACGCAGGCGCTGAACGCGGCGGCTGTACGTGGAGGCTCTCTTCGGAGTGAACCGGCAGGGAGCCGACACGGTACGGCCGCCGCCCCTGTCAGCTCTCGGTCTCCTCCGTCGCGCGCTCACCCTCGGCCTGGGACGGCTGGGTCCGCATCGTGGCGGGGTGCCGCTCCTCGGCCGGATTCATGTCCTCTTCCAGCCTCTCGCCCTCTGCTTGCGACGGCGTGGGGTATTCGTCGGTCTCGCTCATGGCCGCCTCCGTGGTCGGAACGCGTGCCTACAAGACGAGCGTATCGCGTGGTCCGGGCGGCGGCCCGGCTGCGGGCGTGGCCGAGCCCCCGCCGCTCGGACAGGGGCTCGGGGCTACGGTTGCTCGCCGCCGTTGCTAATCAGGGGGCTCTTGAGGCGCGGTCCGATCACGGGCTTCGCCCATCTGCTTCTTGACCTCACCCTTTGCCTGGTCGGCCTTTCCTTCGGCCTGCTTGCGGCGGTCGCCGGTCATTTTGCCCATGGCTTCCTTGGCCTTGCCCTTGATCTTGTCCTTGCCGCTTCCGTGTGCCATTACGACTCCCTGGGTGGACGAAACCTCTCTTCCCAAGCTAGGACACCTCGGGAGCCAGGACACCTCGGGCCGGGCCGCCTCGCGTGAGAAGCGGCGAGAGGAAATCAGGGGTCGCTCGCGGCGGTGGCGACCGGTCCTGCGCGGCGTTCGCTCCGTGGCCGAGCGGCCCCGGAGCGGGTGGTCGCAATTGACTGCGGGCGTAGTCTGGCCGTAACGCCTGTGCACCGCGAGTGAGCGACGGAGGCGGCGTATGACCGACCCCTACGGCTTCCTCAGAACCCCCCGCCGGCCCGTCCCGGCGCGCCCGGTACAGGAACGGCTGAGCGACTGGAACGAGGTCTACGCCGGGCAGGCCCGGCTTCCGCTCGTGTCCGAGCAGGCGGGGCGTTGCATGGACTGCGGCCTCCCGTTCTGCCACAGCGGCTGCCCGCTGGGAAACCTCATCCCCGAGTGGAACGCGTACGCGAGGAAGGGCGACTGGAGGGCGGCGGCCGAGCGACTGCACGCGACGAACAACTTTCCGGAGTTCACCGGGCGGCTGTGCCCGGCGCCGTGCGAGGACGCCTGTGTGCTGACCATCAATGCCGATCCGGTGACGATCAAGAATGTCGAGCAGGTGATCGCCGACCAGAGCTGGGCGCGCGGGTACGCCCCGCCGCAGCCGCCCGAGCGGCTCAGCGGGAAGACCGTCGCCGTCGTCGGTTCCGGCCCCGCCGGACTGGCGGCGGCGCAACAGCTCACCCGCGCCGGGCACACCGTCGCCGTCTTCGAGCGCGCCGACCGCATCGGCGGCCTGCTGCGCTACGGCATCCCCGCGTTCAAGATGGAGAAGTGCCACCTCGACCGACGCATCGACCAGATGCGGGCGGAGGGCACCAAGTTCCGTACGGGGGTGGACGTCGGCGGCGACCTCGACGCCGCCGAGCTCGCGGAACGATACGACGCGATCGTCATCGCCGTCGGAGCCACAGGACGCCGGGAACTGCCCGTCCCGGGGCGGGAGCTGTACGGCATCCACCAGGCCATGGACTACCTGACCCTGGCGAACCGGGTCGCGGAGGGCGACCGCGACGTGCCGATCGTCAGCGCCGAGGGCAGACACGTGGTGATCATCGGCGGCGGGGACACCGGTTCGGACTGTCTGGGCACCGTCCTGCGCCAGGGAGCCGCCTCCGTCGTGCAGGTCGACATCAATCCGGAACCCGGCGCCGCCCGGCGGGAGGCCGAGCCCTGGCCCGTGTACCCGAAGGTCTATCGCGTGTCCCACGCCCATGAGGAGGCCCGGGGGCGGGACGGCGCGGACCCGAGACTGTTCTCCTCCACCACCCTCAGCTTCGAAGGCGACCGGACGGGCCATGTGCGCGCGCTGCGCCTGGCGGAAGCGGAGACCGGGAGCAGAAGTCCGCGGCTGGATACGGAGCACGTGATCCCGGCAGATCTGGTCCTGATAGCCCTCGGCTTCTTCGGCCCCGAACGGGACACCGGCCTCATGCGCCAGCTCGGGCTCACGCTGGACGACCGGGGGAACTTCGCCCGCGATGCCGGCTTCGCCGCTGAAACGACCGAAACGACCGACACGACTGGAACGGTCGAAGGGGCCGAGGGAGCGGGGCCGGAGGAGTCGGAGGCGTGGGCGAAGCGGGTGGCCCGCGCCAGGACGGGCAGGGTGTTCATCGCCGGTGACGCGGGGCGCGGCCAGTCCCTCGTGGTGTGGGCCATCGCGGAGGGACGGTCCGCCGCGGCCGCGGCGGACCGCTGTCTGACCGGTTCCACTGTGCTCCCGGCCCCTGTCGGCCCCCATGACAGGCCCCTGGTCGCCTGAGCTCCTCCCGCGCACATCTCAGCGGTCGTCGTCGCCCCGTGGGAGGCGTGACGGAGGGACCCGGCCGCGGGATTCCCGCTCGATCACGCTCCGGCAGTGTGCGCGCAGCCGTCGGGGCCACCGGTCCTGCCACCCCTGCCAGACGAAGACGTGCGAAGACATCAGGACGATCACGGAGAGGGCGGCGGTGGCCAGGGTTGCCGCGATCACGCCGACGACACGCTCCGGGTCCCATCCGGTCCCGGTGCCGTCCTCGCCGAAAACGCTCCGCACCAGCACCAGGAAGGTATTGAGCGTGACCCATCCCGCCGCGATCAGTCCCGCGGCCGGCGGTGCGCGCCGGGCACGGTCGTCACGGCTCGTGCGGTGCGGCGGCAGGTAGCCGGACAGCCGTTCCGCATGGGCCACGCAGGCCGCTTGGAACGCGGGATGGGTGGCCAGCGCCCGTACCGTCACAGCGTGTCCGGTGGACCACGAACCGAAGGTGAACTGCCAGGCCTCCAGGGTCAGCGGATGCTCCGGAGGCGGGGCGCCCTTCTCGTCCGCCTCGGCGACCGGTACGAACCGTGAGTCACCCTCGTCGAGCCGTACGAGCCCCGCCCCGGCCAGCGACCGCAGGGACGTCTCGGCCGCCTCACGCTCTCTGCCCCAGGGCGCCGACCGCTCGTATCCGGGCCCGGCCAGCCACGCCGCGTGATACACGTCCAGCTCGCCCGACGCGATCAGCCGCTCCGTCGCCCGCAGGGACTCGCGGTGACTCCACAGAGCGAGGACGCCGATGCCCAGGTTCAGAAGCACCAGGAGTCCGCCCGTGCTCAGGACGAGCCACACCACACCATCCATGGGGAAAGGAATAGACCACGCGTGCACAGTTGACCAGAGCGCCTCAGCAACTTCCGTGCACTCCTGAGCGGTTCCGCACCTCGCCCGCTTCACCCGCTTCGTCCGCTTCCCCCCGATGGCCCCTTCGGCCTCGGGCATCGGCCAGGCCGGGCCACCTCTCGGCGATGTCCGCGGCGGCGACCGGGAGAGGGAACTGGTCGAGGATCCGCATCACGATGTGGTTCACGAGGTCGTCGATGCAGGCCGGGGCGTCGTAGAAGGACGGCATCGGCGGGACGATGCGGGCCCCCATGCGGGAGAGGGCGAGCATGTTCTCCAGATGGATCTCGCTGAGCGGCGTTTCCCGGGGTACGAGGACCAGGGGGCGCCGCTCCTTGAGGGTGACGTCCGCCGCGCGGGAGATGAGGTTGTCGGCGATGCCGTGCCGTACCGCCGCGAGCGTCTTCATGCTGCACGGGACGACGACCATGCCGGCGGCCGGATACGAGCCCGACGAGATCGTGGCGCCCAGCTCACCGAACTTGTGGTTCACATCGGCGAGTTCGGCGAACTGCCTGCCGGTGTAGGGGGTCTCCACCTCGATGGTCGAGCGGGCCCAGGTGCTCAGCACGAGGTGGGTCTCCACCCCCGGCACCTCCCGCAGGACTTCCAGCAGGCGGACGGCGATCGGTGCCCCTGTCGCGCCGGTTACTCCGACGACGAGGCGAGTGGGAGGTGTGGTGGTCACTGCGGACTCCTGTTGCGGCGGGACTGGGACGGACCACCCGGGAGGGGACGCGGCCCCGCCTCCACGCGCGGAGGCGGGGGAGACGGAGGGGCCGGCGGTGCGTCCGCCCCCGGGGACGGGGGAGAGGGGGGAAGAGGGGATCAGGGCCGGCTTCTCTCCCGGTGGCGAGGGGGAGAAGGGATCAGGCCCGGCTTCCCTTCCGGTGGCGAGGGGGGAGAGGGGATCGGCGCTGCCTCCCCTCTCCTCCCCGCGGTGTCGGGTCAGAGCGACAGGACGTCCTCCCAACGCTTGCGCAGCTCGTCGCGAGTCGTCTCGTCGACGCGGTTGGCTGCCGGGTACTGGTCCTTCCATGCGAACGGCTTGGTTGCGTCGATCAGCACGATGCCCATCGACAGGTCGCCGGCGGCGCGCCGTTCGGGCGAGAGCCGCGGGTCGATGGCGGTGGTGGGCGTGCGCAGTACCTGGAGGGACTCGGACGGGTCGACGCGGGTGAACACTGCCCACAGGACGTGGTTGATGTCGGTGATGTCGATGTCCTCGTCGACCACGACGAAGTACCGCTCCATGCCGCCGGTGCGCTTGCGCCCTGCCGCCGCCAGGAGCGCGTGCATGGCGTCGCCCGCGCCGGTCTGTTCGATGGAGACGACCATCAGGAGCTGGCGGGCATAGGCCCACACTCCCTTGATGTTCTGGACGCCGGAGGCCTCCAGGTGGTCCCAGGTCACTGATGCCGAGTACAGGGGTACGGCCTGGTCGCCGGCCGGGACGGTCGGGAGCATCGGCGGGGCGCCCAGGATGATCGGGGCGTTCCGGTGCAGGATCCGGGTCACCCGGACCACCGTCTCCTGGCCCGAGTGCGTGTAGTAGCCGGTCCACTCCCCGAAGGGCCCCTCCAGTACGGACTCCTCCTCGACCGGCGGCAGTTCGCCTTCGATCACGATCTCCGCGTGCGCCGGGACCGGAAGGTCGCTGCCCTGGGGGTACAGCACCTCGACCGGCTCTCCGCGGAGTCCGCCGGCGAGGTCGTACTCCGACATCCCGGACGGTGCGGCGATCGCCGCGGCGGTCGACAGGATCGGGTCCTGGCCCACCACCACCGCGATCGGGCAGTTCCGGCCGCGCTCCCAGTACTTCTCGGCGATGGCCCTGGCGTGCCGGTTGCCGAGCATCCACAGCGAGAGCCGGTCCGGGCCCTGGACGCAGGCCCGGTAGGTGCCGACGTTGACCCAGCCGCTGTCGGGATCCCGGGCGATGACCATGCAGGCGGTGCCGATGTAGCGGCCGCCGTCCCCGTCGTGCCACCGGGGCGCCGGGAAGACACCGAGGTCCACGTCGTCGCCGGTCAGGACGTTCTCCAGGACCGGTCCGGTGGAGATCTCGACCGGCGGGATCGGTTCGATCCGCTTGCTCAGGTCCTTCCAGGCCCGCACGATGTCCAGCTTCGCGGTGCCGGGCGGCAGCCCGAGCGCCACCGCGGTCCGGGCCGCCGTCCCCATGAAGTTGGTGAACACCCGGTATCCCGCGGGGAAGCCGGGAATGTTGTCGAACATCAGGGCGGGACCTTCCTTCTCCGCCATCAGTTCGGTGATACCGCCGATGTCCAGATCCCGGTCCGCGCCGTCGATCCGGAGAACCTCGTCCTTCCCGAGCGTCTCGGTCATGTTTTCGATGTAGTGCCGAAGGTCACGGAATGTGCTCATGTGCCGTCGGGGGCGCGGGCGTTGCGCCGACGCCTCCCGTCCTCCTCTTCGTCGACAGCGGCAGCTGCGCCTGGAGCAGCGCCACAGGGATGCGGCTCCGCGCCCTCGGTGGGCGCGCGGGCCTGTGACACCGAGGATCCGGATCGGCCCCGACCGGGCGCAACGAGTCCGTTGCCGCATGCCGGTTTTCCCGCCGAATAGACTCCGGATGTGTGGAATCCATCGATCTGCAGCTCATTCACGCACTGAAGATTGACGGCCGTGCGCCGCTGCGCCGGATTGCCTCGGTACTGGGCGTCTCGGACCAGATGGTCGCCCGCCGCTACGCCGGACTGCGCGAAACGGCCGGTCTACGCGTCGTCGGCCGGCTCAACCCCAGACCCGTCGGGGAGTCCGTGTGGGCGCTGCGGCTCCAGTGCGTGCCCAGCGCCGCCCTCGGTCTCGCTCGGGCGCTGGCCCGGCGGGAGGACACCCGCTGGGTCAAGCTCGCCTCCGGCGGAACGGAGGTCATCTGCCATCTCGCGGTACGCAGCGACCACGACCGCGACACGCTCCTGATGAACCGGATCCCCGCGAGCCGCGGGGTCACCTCGGTGGCCGCCCACCGGCTGCTGAGGCTCTTCAAGGGCGGACCGACCACCTGGGACGGCCCCGCGTCCGTGCTGAGCCAGGAGCAGAAGGACGCGCTCGCCCCCTCGTACCCGGCGCCCGACGCCCAGGCGCCGCCGGTGGACCTCACCGACCTCGACCGCGTCCTGCTCGCCGTGCTGGCCCGTGACGGCCGCACCTCGCACGCCGCGCTCGCTGTCGAGGCCCGCTGCCACGAGTCGACGGTGCGCCGCCGCATCGCACACCTGCGGACGGCCGGAGCGCTCTTCTTCGTCCTGGACGTCGACGAGCGCACACTCGGCAACCCGGCCGGCACCGCCCTGTGGATGTCGGTGCGGCCCGCGCGGCTCGCCGCCGCCGGCGCCGCGTTGGCCCAGCACCCCGAGGTGGCGTACGCCGCTGCCACCACGGGACGGACCAACCTTCTCGCCACCGTCCTGTGCCGGGACGACGAGCACCTCTACGACTACCTCGCCGACCGCATCGGCGCGCTCCCGGGCATCGACACGGTCGAGACGGCCCCGATCATCCGCACCCTCAAACGCACCGGAGCCATCGTCTCCGGCCGAGTCCGGCCGGACGGCGAACCGTAGGAACAACGCCGGACGGTGAACCGTAGGAACACCGCCGGACGGCGAACCGTAGGGACGACGGGGAATCGCGGAAACGGCGGGAATCGCGGGAACAACAGCGAGACGCGGGAACGAGCGCCCCGGCACACCGCCCGCCGGGGCGCTCGCTGCTCACGGGTTCAGGCCCTCAGGCTCTGCCCGAGCCAGTCGACGACGACGGGCAGGACCTCGGGCAGCTTGGAGATGGCGCAGTGCCCCGTGCCGGGAATGAGCTCGACACGGGTGTCTCGACGGTGCCGGAAGACGAGGGTGTCGTGCTCGGGGACATGGACGTCGTCGGTGCCGTTGATGACGAGCATCGGGGCGTGGACGTCCTGGTCGAGGAGCGGGCGCAGATTGAAACGGGCGAACGCGTCGGACTGCTCCTGCGGGTTCGGGGGCCGGTCGAAGCCGAGGGCGTTGCCCACGATCCCCTCCATGCCGAACGCGAAGCCGCGGCCGGGCGCGAACGAGGCTTCCACGGGGCCGCCGAGCACCACCGCGGCGTCCACCGCGCCGGAGAGTCCGGTGCGAGCGGCGTAGTAGCCGCCCATCGAGACGCCGAAGTGCGCCACCTTGCCGTTGCCGAGCCTGCGGGCTTCGGCGATCAGGCCCTCGATGATCTCGGTGCCGCCGTCGTGAGTCATCGGGACGTGGCTGGTCTCACCCGTGCCCGCGATGTCGAAGGCGACGATCCGGGTACGGGACCGGAGCGCGAGATCCACCCACAGCGGGTGGAGATCCATCTTCCAGGAGTCCACTCCTCCGCTCGCGAGTGTGACGGGCGCGTCGGCGGGCAGGCCGGGCGCGGCCAGGATGTGGATCGCGACCCGGGCCGTGCCGCCCCGGTGGGGGACCGTGAGGATCCGGCGCTCGAAGTCCACCGGGAAGCCCGGGGAGGCGAGCTCGTAGTGCTCGGCCTGCCGGGCCAGCGCGCTCCGCTTGGGCTCGTCGGCCAGCGTGGGGAACTTTGCCCAGCCGTAGGCGAGCGCCGCCAGGTCGTGCCGGCCCGCGTCGGCGTAGCGGGCCGCGAGCCGCGACCACTCGTGGACCCAGCCGGCCGGTGCGTCCGGCCACATGTCACTGATCGCGGCACGGGTCGCGTCGACGTCCTCGGCAGGCAGCCCGAAGCCGAGCATCTGCGGATACCGCTCGGCGAACAGGTCACGCGGGTCCAGCGGCCATACGTACGACATATCGAACTCCTAACGCGGCAGCGTCACCGCGAGCGACGCTAAAAGCATGAATCCTTGCGTTAGGAACCATGGACCATTTTGGCGATAAAAGCAAGAATCTTGGCGTTAGTATGGGTGCGAGGAGTGATGCACATGACCGAGGACGAGATCCGGCGCCGCCCCGGAGGCCGGGGCGCGCGGGTTCGCCGAGCGGTACTCGACGCCGCCGTGGACGCGCTGGTCGAGAACGGCGTGACCAGGTTCAGCTTTGCCGACGTCGCCGCACGTGCCGAGGTGAACGAGACCTCCGTGTACCGGCGTTGGCGTACGCGGGAGAATCTGATCACCGACGCGCTGCTCGCCGTCAGTGACCGGCAGGTACCGATCCCCGACACCGGCTCGGTGCGTGAGGACCTGTGCCTCTTCGCCGCGTCGGTGGTGGAGTACCTCAACAGCCCCCTCGGCCGGGCCCTCGCCCGCGCGGCGGTGATCACGGTGGAGGACACCGAACTGGCCGCGGCCCGGGAGGCGTTCTGGCAGTCGAGGATCCAGCTGGCGGCCACGATGGTCGAACGCGGCATCGACCGGGGCGAACTCCGGCCCGGGGTGAATCCGCGTGTGGCCCTCGAAGCCCTGATCGCCCCCCTTCACAGCAGGGTGCTGCTGACCCGGGAGCCCCTCGGCGAAGACCTGCCGCGGATCCTGGCCGACCTGGTCATGGACGGTCTCGGGGCCCCGTGACGACCGACGGGAAGGGCGGAGGGGGGTGCCGTCCCGGCTCGCCGCGCCGAGCGAGGAAGGGGGTCAGGGCGACCGTCGATGCGTGGAATGCGCGCACTTCCCCGCCGCACGCATCGGATCCGCCTCCCGCGGCCGACCGCCGTACCCCGTCGCCGGATCCGGCTCCCGGCTCCGTGCCCGACCGTCGGAGGGGGATTCGGCCGCGGTCGTGGGGATGCGGAGGATGAGGACGGCCATGTCGTCGCGGCCGTCGCCGGGATGCTGCTCGGCCAAGGTGCTGCACAGCTGATCGAGCGAGGCCCCGGCGTGCCGGCGGACGGTCGTGGCGAGCGAGTCCAGACCCCGGTCCAGCGGCTCGTCGTGGTGCTCGACAAGTCCGTCCGTGTAGAGGATGACGGTGCTGCCCGCCGGCAGGGCGAAGGAGTGGCCGGGCCGGGGCGGTTCGGTGTCCACCCCGAGCGGCAGTCCGGGCTCCTCGTCCAGGTAGCGGACCGTGCCGTCGGGGAGCAGCACCAGGGGCGGCGGGTGGCCGGCGCTGCTCCAGCGCAATGTCCAGCCGGGGCCGGCGGGCTCGACGCGGGCCACGCACGCCGTGGTGACGAGGTAGCCACCCGTCATGTGCATGATGCGATCGAGCTGGGCCAATGAGGAACTGGGCGGGGTGCTCTCGTCGAACGACAGCGCCCGCAGCATGCCTCGGGTCTGGGACATGGCGGCTGCCGCTTTCGTGTCGTGGCCGACGACATCGCCGATGACCGCGACGCAGGAGCCGTCCGGCAGTCTCACCGCGTCGTACCAGTCGCCGCCCAGCTGCCCGGGCGCGCTGGCGGGCCGGTAGATCGTGCGTGCCTCGAACGGGTGCAGGTCCAGCAACTGGGGCAGCAGCAGTCGCTGGAACTGCTCGGCGTTGTTGCGGACCTGGCTGTACAGGCGCGCGTTCTGGATCGCGACACCGGCGATACCGGCGAGCGCGAGGATCACTCCCTCGTCGTGCCGGTCGAACGGCTTCCCGTCGTGGCGGTCGGACAGATACAGGTTGCCGTAGACGCGACCGCGAACGGAGACGGCGACCCCGAGCAGTGAACGCATCGGCGGATGCCCGAGCGGGAACCCGGACGACTCCGCATGGCCGGCGATGTCCTCCACTCGCAAGGGCTCCGGGTGGCGGATCAGGTGCCCCAGCAGGCCGCGGCCACGAGGCGGCTCCACCCCGGACACGGCGGCCAGCTCCTCGGCGCTGAGCCCGAGCGGGAGGAATTCGGCGAGGAGTTCGCCCTTGTCGTCCAGCACACCCAGGGCCCCGTAGCGGGCGCCGACCAGGTCCATGGCGGTGCGCACGATCCGGCGCAGCACTGTCGGCAGCTCCAGTTCACTGCTGATGCCGAGGACGGCCTCCAGCAGTCCCTGCAGACTGCGCTGGGTGCGTGCCAGGGTGTGCATCTGCTCGCCGATACGGTCCAGATCGGAACCGAGCGTCAGGTTGAGCAGCGACATGTAGGGAACGCTCCCCGGTTCATCGGCGGACGCGTCCTGCGGATCCTGCGCCATCGGCCTCCCCTCCCGCTCGCCCCGGGCGCCCGGGGCGAGCGCCTGTCGTCAACATCCAGCATCAGGCCATATGACCACAGACCGGCCACCGCGCCGCGGCCATGGGTGGGGCATGCGCCGTTCGGCTCAAGCCCGGCCGGCCCGGATCCATGAGGCGGCAGCGGCTTTCGCCGGCCTCGTCGGATGGGCGGACGGCACCCCCGCCCCGGTCCCCGAACCGGTGGTGCGGGCGATCGCCTCGGGCCGGGACCTTCAGGGGCTGGCCCCGTCGAAGCCGTAGCGCAGCAGCGGTTCGCCCTTCGACCGGGGGTCGAGCCGGTACACGAACAGCGCGTCGACGCGCATTCCTTCGGGCGGGCCCTCGACGTCGCACGGCCAGGTGACCTGGAGGACCGGCGGTGGGCTGGTGACCCGCATCCGCAGCCCGTGTGCGGGGCCGCCGTCGAGCATCGCGGTCTGCTGGTTCGCCCGGGTGTCGGCGTTGTCGGCATCCATGCTCATACTTTAATGGTTGCGCAACTCGTGAACAGTCGTGAGCTGTGTCACGCCGACGGCCCTCCGCAGTGCGGTGCGGTTCCGGGAGGCGGGAGCGGTTCACGATTCGGCCACCACGACGGAGAGGGTCACCGCCGCGGGGAAGGGGGCCGCCTGCGAGGAGGCCCAGCCCGCCAGGCCGCCCGTCGGCCAGCCGGCTCCGCACCCCCTTCCTCGGTGACGTACTCGGCGTCTACCGTGCGCCGGGTGGTGCGCTCCGGTCCGGAGATCCCGTCGGCGGCGGTTGACGGGACGTGAGGAAACTCCGTGGCGGAGCCCCGCTCGGCCGACCGCGCACGGTGTTCACCCGGACAGTCGGGCCGCGTCACTCCGCTGCTGTCCGGGCCGCGCCGTCACCGCCGGCCCCGGCAACGCTGAGTACGGCGGCTCGTCCTCGTCCGGGGGCCTGCATTCGCCGCCGTTCAACGCTAGGAGACCGTGGTGGATCTGCATCTCGAAGGCAAGGTGGCCGTGGTCACCGGCGCGGGCCGGGGCATCGGCCTCGCCGTGACACAGGCGCTCGCCGACGAGGGCGCGTGTGTGGTCGCGGCCTCCCGCACCCTCACCGAACCCCTGTCCGAGCTGGTGGCGGCCCAGGAGGTCCACTTCGTCAAGGTGGACCTCGCCGGGCCCGACGGCTCCGAGGAACCGGTCGAGGAAGCGGTCGCCCGGTTCGGCGGGCTCGACGTCCTGGTCAACAACGTAGGGGCGGTACGTCCGCGAACGGGCGGCTTCGCGTCCCTCGCCGACGACGACTGGATGTGGGCGCTGACGATCAATTTCCTCTCCGCGGTCCGCACCACCCGCGCCGCGCTGCCGCACCTGATCGAGGGCGGTTCCGGCTCGATCGTGACGGTCAGTTCGGTCACCGCCTTTCTGCCCGACCCCTCGGTCATCGACTACTGCGCGAGCAAGGCCGCCCTGACCAACTTCTGCAGAGCCCTGTCCAAGGAGGTCGGCCCGCACGGGGTACGGGTGAACACCGTCAGCCCCGGGCCCGTGGCCACCGACCTCTGGCTGGGGGAGGGAGGCATCGCGGACACGTTCGCGGCGGGCGGCGCCACCGCACCGGACTCCGTCGCCCAGGAGGCCGCGGACCGGGCGGCCACCGGGAGGTTCAGCCGGCCGGAAGAAGTGGCCGACCTCGTGCTGCTGCTGGCGAGCGGCCGCTCCGGAAACGTCACCGGATCGGACTTCGTCATCGACGGAGGGCTCGTCACGACACTGTGACGAAGCGTCACGGCTGCCGGGGTGCGAGTACCCCAGCGGCGCAGAGAACGACGGGCATCGAAGAGGTGCGGGTCCCGGCCCCGTGACGTGGACCCCGAACGGGAACGGAGCAGCGCATGCGACAACCGCTCGGCCGACGCTCCCTGCTGCTCGGCGCCGGCGCCCTGCTCGTGGGGACCACGGCCTGCTCGGCGGCCTCCCGGACAGCGTCCGGTCCGTCCCCATCAGAATCCCCGGCCCCGTCCCGGCCCTCACCGCTGCCCGCGACCACGGCCTGGCGGCCCGGCCGCGGCGATGTGGACCCCGCCGTGAAGCTGCGCGCCGTACAGGTGGTGGAGGCGATCGGCGCGTGGCCCGCCGGGCAGGGGAGCACGGCCGCGGCGAGGAGGCGGGTGGCCGCTCTCGGGGCGGAACCGTCACTGGTGGACCGGGCGGGCCCGCTGCGGCCCGACGCGGACGAGGCCGCGCTTCAGGTGATCGAGGCGCAGTACGGCGGGATCCTGGCGGACACGGCCGGCGTGATGGTGGTGTGCCGCCAATGGACCCCCGGGCACACGGGCGGCACGACCGTCGACGTGCGACTGAGCCGGGCGCGGCCCCGCTGGGAGGTCACGGCGCTGCACCCGGGCCGCCCCGGCGCCGCCGTCGCACCGTTGCCCGCCGCGGCACGGCAGGTGCTGGCCAGCCCGCGGATCGGCCTGCCGCCCGCGGCGGAGGCCGACGTCCGCAGCGGGCACATCCACCCCACCGTGCTGCGGGCCCTGCTGCGGCTGGCCGGTACGTACCGGATGGACATCACCGTGTTCCGTTCCGGGCATCCGCTGTACGTGTTCGGCACCGACCGGCCCAGCGACCACCCGCCGGGCCGGGCCTTCGACGTATGGCGGATCGACGGGCACCAGGTCGTCGATCCGGCCACCCCGCGCCGGCTGACCGAATCGTTCATGCGCGACGCGGCGGCGGCCGGCTCGTACAACGTCGGCGGACCGATCCAGCTCTCCGGGGGCGCGACGGAGCATCAGTTCTTCACCGACGACACCCACCACGACCATGTGCACGTGGGATTCGCGGGCTGACGTGCCGGAAAACAGGCGGAAAGTGGTCCTGTGGGAACAGGGCGGGCCTCCTTAGGCTCGGGCCATGCGCGTACTTTTCGCCTCGACCAACGGCTCGGGCCACTTCCACCCGCTCGTCCCCCTCATCGACGCGTGCACGGCACGCGGCGACGAGGTCCTCGTCGTCGCACCGCCGAGACTCGAAGCGTCCCTGGCGGCGCGGGAACAGCCGTACCGCATCGGTGGGCAGCCGAAGGACGACGAGGTGATGCCGGTGATGACACGCATCCAGGCACTGCCCCCGGACGACGCGGCCGCCCTGATGGTCGGGGAGGTGTTCGGCCGGCTGGGCGTCGCCGCGATGCTGCCCGCGATGGAGGAGGCGTGCCGCGAGTGGCGGCCCGACCTCGTGCTGCACGAGGCGTTCGAGTTCGCGTCGGTGGTGGCCGCCGAGCGGCAGGGGATCCCGCACGCCCGGGTCGCGGTCTCCGCCGCGCGGTTCACCGGGTCCACCGACGGGCTGCTGCGCCCCGTGCTCGACCCGTACGGCCCCCGCATCGCGGAACGGCTCCGGGAGTCCCCGTACCTGACGCGCCTGCCCGCCTCCTTGGACCCCTCGCCGTACGCCGTGACCCACCGCTATCACGAAACCCCGGAGCCGGGGGTGCTGCCGGACTGGTGGGGCGGATCCGAGGAGCCGCTGGTCTACCTCAGCCTCGGCACCGTGGCGGGTGCATTGCCGACGGCCACCGGCCTGTACCGGGCCGCACTGGAGGCGTTGAGCGGACTGCCGGTACGGGTGCTGCTCACGGCGGGACACGGTACCGATGTGTCGGGCCTCGGGCCGATTCCGCCCAACGTCCGTGTGGAGGCATGGGTGCCGCAGGCCGACGTGCTGCACCACGCCTCGCTCGTGGTCTGCCACGGCGGGTCGGGAACGACCTTCGGAGCCCTGGCGGCGGGCGTCCCGCTGGTCTGCGTCCCCCTCTTCGCCGACCAGCCGACGAACGCCCGGCTGGTGACCGAGTCGGGTGCGGGACTCGCCGTCACCCCGACCGGTGGTCCGGCGGACGATGCGCCGGAGCTCGGCACCGACGACGTCTCCCGGATCCGGTCGGCCGCCGAACTCGTGCTCAAGGAACCCTCGTACCGGGCACGGGCCGAGTGCCTGGCCGACGAGGTGCGGGCCACCGCCATGTGCGGGGAGCTGATCGACGCCCTCGATCCGCGTTCCTGAACCCGGGGCCGCGCGCGCCGCGCCCCCCGGCGCATTCGACGCGCACCGGCACGCCCGTACGGTGGGGTTCGGTTCGCCCAGGCGCTGTGACGGCGTACGGGCGGGCATGGGACAGAGATGCCAGGAGTATCCGTATCCGAGCCCGTGATCAAGCTTGTCCGGCGCACGACCGAACCCGTCGGGGCGCAGACCCTGCGCTCCACGGCGGCCGCCGTCATCGCCTATGCCGTGGCGGTGTGGACCCTGCCGCATCCGGCACCGCTCACGGCACCGCTCACCGCGCTCCTCGTCGTACAGGTCACCCTCTACGCGACCCTCACCACGGGGATTCGCCGGGTGAACTCGGTCGTCGTCGGGGTGCTCATCGCCACCGCGCTCAGCGCGCTGGTCGGCCTCAGCTGGTGGAGCCTCGGACTGACGATCTTCGCCTCGCTGATCATCGGGCGGCTGGTGCGGGTCGACGAGTTCGTACCCGAGGTGGCGATCAGCGCGATGCTCGTCCTGGGCGTCTCCCAGGTCGCCTCCACGGCATGGGACCGCGTGCTGGAGACACTCATCGGCGCGGGCGTGGGACTGCTGTTCAACCTGCTCTTCGCGCCGCCCGTATGGGTACAGTCCGCGGGCGCCTCCATCGACAGTCTGGCCCGTGCGATGGGCCACATGTTCCGCGCGATGGGGGAGGACGTGACGGGGCACATCCCGGTCCGGCGGGCGGCCGACCGGCTCCATGAGGCCCGTCGGCTGGACCACGACATCGTGGAGGTCGATGCCTCGCTCCGGCAGGCCGAGGAGGGACTCACGCTCAATCCACGCGTCCGGCAGGGGCTGCTGTACCGGGTCGTGCTCCGTACCGGCCTGGACACTCTGGAGATCTGCGCCGTGGTGCTGCGGGTGCTGTCACGCACCCTGACCGACCTGGCCAAGGCCCGTACCGAGGAGGCCCTGTTCCCCGGAGACGTGGCCGCTGCCCTGAAAGAACTGTTCGGACAGATGGCCGGCGCCATCGAGAGCTTCTCGGAGTTGATCACCACTCCGGTCGCGGAGAATGCCGAGGGGGCGGAGGACCGGCTGGCCCGCGCACTCGCCGCCGGCCGCGCGACCAGGGACCGGGTGGCGGACCTGCTCCTGACCGGCGTCCAGGAACACCCCCGGCAGTGGCAGCTGCACGGAGCCCTGCTCGCCGAAGTCGACCGGATTCTGGACGAACTCGACATCGACAAGCGCACGGAACGCCTGGGCAGGGAACTCGACCGGCGTTCGACGCAGGTGCACGAACGCCACCCCTGGCTGCGTGCCGTGTCGCGCCGTCTGCGAGGACGCCGGAGCTGAGACGGCGCGGACCGGCGGCCGTCACCCGGCGGTGGTCACACGGGTGTCGCCCCCGGGGGCCGGGAGCCGTTCGACGGCGACCAGTGCCGCGTCGTCGCCCAGGCGGCCGCCGGCGTGGCGGACCAGGTCGGCGCAGAGCGACTTCAGCAGGGAGTCCGGGGCCTGACCGCATCGCGAGGCGGCCCGTTCCGGGAGCGGATAGAAGTCCCCCGACCGGTCCCGGGACTCGATGACACCGTCCGTGTACAGGAGCAGGGTGTCGCCGACGTCGAAGGCGAACGTCTCCGCCGTGTGATCGGACACCAGCAGGTGCGCCAGACCGAGCGGAGGGGCGGGCGCCCGCACCCGGAGCGGGATCGCCTCGCCCGCGCGCAGCAGCAGCGGTGGCGGATGACCGCAGCTGACCAGGCGGAGCTCGGCGGTTCCGTCGGGGATGTCCAGAACGGCGGCGGTGACGAACGACTCCGCGATCTCCTGGGCGTCGGTGCCGTTCCCGTCCTCGCCCTCGTGAAAGGCGCAGTTCTGGTCCGGTGCGACGCTCACCTCCAGATGCGCCACCAGATCCGGCAGTCGCCACTCCTGGCGGGAAAGGGCGTGGAAGGCGCCCAGGACACTGGCCGCCTCACCGATCGCTGCCAGCCCCTTGCCGCGTACGTCACCGATGATCAGGCGGGTTCCGTCGGTGGTGCGGGCGGCCGCGTAGAGGTCGCCCCCGATCTGCGCCTCCGCCTCCGCGGCCAGATAGACCGAGGCGATGCGCAGCGGGCCGCTTCGGACGGGCAGCGGCCGCAGCACCACGCGCTGCGCCGCCTCGGCCACCGAACGCAGTTGCGTCACCGCCTTCTCGTTCCGCTCTCTCAGGTGGGCGAAGAGGGTGACGAAGGCCGAGATGAGGGTGAGCGCGATGATCTGGTAGGTGTGGTTGAGGTCGGTGAGATCGGTGCGCGCGGCGGCCACCAGGGCCTGGGCCAGCACAGCGACCGCGCCGACGAAGGCCGTCATGCGCGGTCCGGTGAACGAGGCCGCCATCGCGGGCGCCGCCACCAGGAAGGGGCCGAGATGGACATCCGGTGGCACGTTGATGTCCACCACCGTGACGAGGGTGATCAGCGCGAACGGCATTACCACGAGTGCGTTCCTGCGCCTTCCGGACTCGCGGAACGATTGCAGGAATCGCCGGGAAGCCATGCTTCCGGGATACCTCACCCGGTCCGCCGCCGCCCCTCGTACGACCGATCACCGGGGCATACGGGCTCAGCGAATTCAGTGGGGGCCGGGCCGGCACAGTGCTCCACTTGGCCATTCGGAGACACGGCCGTCTCGGCCGGCCCCACGGCTGGGTCAGCCCGGCTTGACCGCCAGCGTCGCAAAATAGTTCGACATGTATGGAGCGGATGCGTTGGATTGGTGCGGCGCTTCCGTGAAGCCGGTGAGGACGAACCCCGCGGCGAGTTGCCCGCCGATCTGGTCGGTGAGGGTGTGGCTGTATTCAAGAGCGGCATCCGCGCCGAACTTCGTGGCGCGTTCCTCGGCGGAGTACTGCGTGACATCGCTGTAGGGCAGCTTGTGCACGACGATCAGCTCACCGCGCTCGTCGAGCGCCTCGTGGTCGAACAAGTACGCATCAGGGTTGAGGAAGCCCACGAGCAGAGTTCCGCCCGGTCGCAGGGCGCGGAAGCACTCACGCCACACCGGTGCCAAGTCGGGTACGAATTGGTTGGAGACCGGATGGAATACGACGTCGAATGTTGCGTCGCCGAAGGCGCTGAGGTCGCGCATGTCGCCCAGGACGGTGCGCAGCTCGAGTCCGTCGCGCGCCGCCACCATCTGGTCCTGGCCGAGCTGGCGGGGTGAGTTGTCGAATACGGTGACCCGCGCCCCTGCGGCGGCGAGGATCGGACCCTGCTGGCCACCGCCGGAGGCCAGGCACAACACGTCCTTGCCGGTCAGGTCCGTCGGCAGCCAGGAGCGGTCGACCGGCTCACGCCCGACGAGAACAATCGACCAGTCGCCCATGCGGGCGCGCTCGACATCCTCAGCACTCACCGGCCTCGACCACTCGTTGCCCTCTTGGACATACCTGTCCCAGGCTGCCCGATTGTGGGCAACCGGGTCGACGACAATGTCCTGCACGTTTAACTCCCTGCTACAGCCAGGCGGACACCTGCGGTACTGACAGTTCGGTGCCGCTAGCCAACACGATTGCAGGGTGCGGGCTCAACGAAATTAGCGGGCATCGAGGTGTCCACGGGCGGCGGAGCGGGTGAGCCGGTTGCGCAGTTCCCACTCGCGGTTGCCCTTGCGGCCGCGCCGGCCGCGGTGGGTCACGGTGACCCGGCGGCGGACCTCGGTGAGGGTCTGGTTCGCCGGCTGCACCAGGTGGAAGTGGTCCACGACCAGGGTGGCCTGCGGCAGGACCCGGCGGATCGCCGACTTGAAGATCGTGCACATGTCGATCGCGACGTACTGGACCGCGTCGCGCCAGGCTTGGTCGCGGTCGGCCGGCCAGGCGATGACCGCCTGGGCCGTGCGGCCTTCGACCTGCCCGAGCAGGCCCTGCTTGCCGGACAGGTCGACGAAACCGACGTGCCAACGGTCCACGGCGGTCTGTCAGATCCCGGTGGCCTCGTCGGGGATCCATCTCGGCCGGCTTCGGCGGATCTCGTCGATACCGAGCGCCTGCACCGGCTCGGGCTGGGCCGGCAGCACCGCCCGGGCGTGACTGGTGAACGCCGCCGCAACGACCGGCCAGCAGAGCGCATAGTCGCGGGCCGCCTGGACGACCGTGCGGCCCTGATCGGCCACCGCCGCCCCGGCCGCAGCCCGTAATCGTGTGGTCAGCCGCTTACGTGGCGGTACTGGCGGGACCGACTCGGTGAACGAGCGACGCCGGCACGTCAGCTCGTCGCGGCGCCAGCGGCGCTTGGCCCACACCAGCCGTGGTCGGCGGCCACCGACCGGCAGGTCGCGCGGCCGGGTCACCCGCCGGCCCTTCGACCGCCGCGCCCGGGTGCCGCAGTCTGGGCAGTGGCGTGCCCGCTCATCAGCGGTGACCAGGTGTACCACCGGCCCGTCGGTGTCGTCGGCGACCCCGACCACGGCCAGGCCGTCAAGGCCCAACAACCGCGTCGTATCTTCGCCACGTCCGTAGCTCTTCTGTTGTGATCATCTTGCTTCGACAACAACATGATCTACGAGAGCTGCCGGCATCTATCGGTCAGGGTCCACAGTGGAACCCCGTCCGGCGCTCAAACCCCCACCAATTTCGAAGAGCCGGCATGCGCCTGATCAGGCCCGCCCCTTCCGGCCCGGCCGGCACGCGTCGTCACTCTGTGTCGTGCACTACTCACCCGGACGGTCGGGCGTCTTCACTCCTCTGCTTTGCGTGTCGCGCTGTTCGGGCCGGGCCTGGCGACGCTGAGCCCAGCAACCGGCCCACGACGAAGAGAGAACAGCATGCCCCCCTCCACCTCCCCCGCCCCGCGGAAACGGATACGCGGGCGTCGCGTGCAGGCCCTCGCCGCAGCGCTCACCGCGGCCGCCCTTGCCGCGGCCCCCGTATCCGCCGTAGCCGACGGCGGCGCCGGTCCGGCCGATGCCAGGCCCACGGTGGTGCTCGTACACGGCGCGTTCGCCGATGCCTCGGGCTGGGGCGGCGTGGTGGAACGCCTGCAGCGTGACGGGTACACGGTCATGGCCCCGGCCAATCCCCTGCGCGGGCCGGCCAGTGACTCCGCGTACATGGCCGACGTGCTGAAGAGCATCAGGGGGCCGATCGTGCTGGCCGGGCATTCCTACGGCGGCGCGGTGATCGGCACCGCGGCCGCCGGGAATCCGCAGGTGAAGTCGCTGGTGTACGTGTCCGCGTTCATGCCGGACAAGGGGGAGAGGCTGGCGGATCTGGGGGCGAAGTTCGCGGGCAGCGACCTCAACACGGCGCTGAAGCCGGTGCCGTTCCGGGAAGCCGACGGCACGGAGGGCATCGACCTGTACATCCGGCCCGCCGAGTTCCACGACGTCTTCGCGGCGGACGTGCCGTCGGAGACCACGGACGTGCTGGCGGCCTCCCAACGCCCCATCAGCGGAGCCGCGTTCATGGAAAAGGCGACGGCGGCGGCCTGGAGGGCCATCCCGTCCTGGGCGCTGGTCGCGACCCGGGACAAGGCCATCGCCCCGGATCTCGAACGCTTCGAGGCAAAGCGCGCCCGCGCGCATACGGTCGAGGTCGACTCCTCCCACGCCGCGATGATCTCGCACCCCGACGTCGTCGCCGATTTGATCCGGCAGGCCGCCGGAGACCGGTCACCGGCGAACTCGCGCATGGCCCCGACCGGCACCAACGCCCTGTTCCTGGCCGTTCTCGGCGGACTCGCGGGCGTGACCGTCCTGACCGGCGCGGGCCTCGTGGCGGCGGCCCGCAGGCGCCGCGCCACCGGCGGCGGGACCGGCACGGCCCTCTGACACGATTCCGCGGTGATCGGCCAGGGATCCGTGGATCCGTGGCCGATCACCGGGAGATCCACGGATCCAGTGGGCTACGGAACCAGCCGGGACTCCGACAGGCGGGGCGAGGGCACTGCCGCGCCGTCCAGCGTCGCGCCGTACAGCGCGGCGTGCTCCTCGCGGGAGACCACCGACCGGCCACCGCGCAGCGTCAGCCGGTGCCCCCGCGGGGTCGTCCAGCGCACCTCGGCGCAGTCGCCGGAGGTGTCCACCTCCGGATCCGGCGCCGGCGTCCTGTCCTGCTCCGTACCGGCCGGGACGAGGGAGAGCGAACCCCCCGCGAACGTGTCGCCGAGTGTCGCCCAGTCCAGCTCGACCGGGGTCGCGCTCTCGAAGAGGACGACCTCGATCCGTACCCCGTCGGCGAGCGGAACCAGCCGGACCGTCGGTGTACGGCCGCCGAAGCCGCCCCCGGCCAGCCTGAAGCCCAGCCGCGCCGTACCCAGGTCGAGGTCGACACCGCCGTCGACCGCGGACGTCTTTGCCACGGGCGGGGCCCCGATCGCGTCGACCACCAGGCGCAGCGACCGTGCGCGGAACGTGTCACCCGGTTCGATCATGTCGAGGTGGTGGTGCCGGTCGCCCGCCGGGCAGGCGAAGCCCGCCAGCCAGGCCACGTGCGGGCCGCTCTGCACGGTGGAGAGGACACCCGACGCGAAGTCGAAGTCCTCCGCCCCGTCGTCCTTCACCAGATGGACGTGCAGATGCCCGGCGGATCCGTCGGGGCGCACCCAGTGGCCGAACAGCGGACGCCGTTGCAGCCAGGTGTCCTGGTGGTTGACGCTGCCCAGCGTGGTGACCGCGTCCAGCCAGGTCGTTCCCGTCTCCGGGGACGGGCCCTCGACGAAGAGCTCGCGGTGCTCGCGCTCACCGTCCAGCTCCAGCAGCCGCGGCAGCACCCAGTCGGGCACGCGGTAGTCCACACAGGCATGGACGCCGATCGACATCTCCCCACCGACGGGGCCGATCTCCGGGGTGCCCAGCACCCCCCGTACCGCCTTCACCAGGAACGGCGGCACGCCCAGATCGTTGCTGTAGCAGCGGGCCATGGGGCCGGAGAGCTGGCGGGTCGGCGGGTGCCAGCGGGCCAGGAAGTGCAGCCAGAGCCGGTCGTGCAGCCGGCCGTTGAGTTCCAGCACCTCCTCGTCCCGGACGTGCTCCCTGATCAGGGTCAGCGTCTGGAGCACGACACCCCAGTAGGCCGGGCTGTTGAACTCGGTGAAACTGCCGGTGCCGTCGATCGCCTCGCACAGCCGCACCATGCGGTCCTTGCCGTAGGCGAACAGCGCCTCGTCGTCGAGGAGCCGCCCGGCGGCGAGCGCGACGAAGGTGCCCATCACGGCGACGTTGGTGTACGTCATGGGGACGTTCCGGCGGACGATCGACGCCGCCGCGTGCCGCACCGACTCCCGGAGTTCACGCAGCACCGCGGGCGGCAGGCGGTCGCCGTGCCGGGCGTGCACCAGCAGCAGATGGATGCCGAGGAAGTCCGCCCAGTTCCAGTCGGCCGGTTCCATCTTCGCCGCCGGCTCCTCGGCGTAGTAGCCCCAGATGCCGTAGGTGGGACTGTCCGTGGACCGGTCATGGAGCTCGGCGATCCGCAGGATCACGTCGTGGGCGCGCTCGTCGTCGCCCGCGCCGCCCCGTTCCAGCAGGAGCAGCGCGTACTGCAGGGAGTTGCGGGTGGGGTGCGCGAGACCGCCCTTGATACGGGTGTGGATGGGGTTGTACGGGGCTTCGACCTGCAGCAGGTTCGCCTCGGGGTCCCAATGGCGGTCGCCCCCGGCAAGGGCTGCTCGCAGCAGGGCACGGTCGTACTCGGCGACCGACCAGGCAGGGTGCACGGGATGTCCTCCAGCTCGCGATCGTCGGCCCGACGATCTTCGGCAATGCTTGGGAAACGTTTTCCAGAGGCTAAGCCGACGTCACCGCTCCGGCAAGGGGCATACGGAAAACCTCCGGGTCGGAACTCCGCCCCGCACCCATTGACGTGACGATATCGGGCGGTGCAAGGTGACCCCGGCTGGAAAACGCTTTCCAGCCACGTTCCGGTCTGCCCTTGAATGGAGTCCCCGATGAGACCCTCCCTGCGCATCGCCCTGGCGGGCGTCACCGCGGGTGCGCTCGTCTGCGTGCTTGCCTCGTGTTCCGGTTCCGGCAGTGACACCGCCGGGGACGGCACGGTGACCATCACGGTCTCCGGGCGCCCGCCGGCCACCAACGCCGCCGCGCTCAAGGTCTTCAACGCACGGGTGGCGGAGTTCGAGAAGGCCAATCCCAAGATCAAGATCAAGGCGAACGAGTACCAGTACGACCAGCAGAGCTTCCAGACCAAGGTGGGCGGCGGCAGCCTGGAGACGGTCGTCCGGGTGCCGCTGACCGAGATGTCGAGCCTGATCAAGCGCAAGCAGATCGCAGATCTCACCACGGACTTCAAGGGGCTGAAGCACAGCGAGGACTTCAACCAGGTGGTGCTCGGCGCCGCGAAGGGCCTGGACGGGAAGATCTATGGCATACCCACCGAGGAGTACGCACTCGGACTGGTCTACAACCGGGACCTGTTCGAGAAGGCCGGACTCGACCCCGACAAGCCGCCGACCACCTGGCCCGAGGTCCGTGCCGCGGCCAAGGCCATCTCCGAGAAGACCGATGCCACCGGCTACGCCCAGATGACCAAGGAGAACGCCGGCGGCTGGATGCTCACCGCCATGGCCTACTCCTTCGGCGACAGCATGCAGGAGGAGTCCGGCGGCAAGTGGGCCAATACCTTCGACCGGTCCGGCAGCGGCGCAGAGAAGTCCCTCAAGGCGCTCAAGGAGATGCGCTGGACGGATCAGTCGATGGGCAAGAACCAGCTGCGCAACCTCACCGACATGGAGAAGGACTTCTCCGCCGGAAAGATCGGCATGACGATCGCCGGGCCCAGCATCATCGGCCACTACATCGCGCAGTACAAGGGCGACCCGGAGACCATCGGGCTCTCCGCCATGCCCACGGACGGCAGCAAGCGCACCCTGGCCGGCGGCGCCATCGCCGTGATCAGCCCCAGGGCCACCCCGCAACAGCGCGAGGCAGCAGCCAAGTTCATCGACTTCTACTACCTCGCCCCCAAGTACGACGTCGCCCTCGGCGAGCAGGACGCGGCATCCAAGAAGAAGGACGGCGCCGTCATCGGTGCGCCGGCCGTTCCGTTCTACAAGCCGGCCGTCAACGACCCGGTCCAGGCCGCGGTCGACAAGCTGGCCAATGTGCCGATCGCGCACTTCGCCCCGTACACCAAGGCGCTCGACGAGTACGAGCTGGCCATCGAGCCGCCCATCGAGGCGCAGAACGTCTACAAGGCCCTCGACAGCGCGGTGCAGGCCGTACTGACGCGCCAGGACGCCGACCCGGCCGAGCAGCTGAAGAAGGCCGCCTCGCAGATCAAGTCCCAGGTGGAGCGCGCGCAGAACTAGAGCGTGTCCGGCACATCAGGCATGAGTACAGCACGAGGAGAGGCGAGGAGACGTCAATGAGCAGGTCACACGCGCCTGCGGCGCCCGCCGGGAACCGCACCCAGAAGAACCGGACGCAGAAACTGCGTTCCGCCGACCCCTCCGCGGCCCCGCCGCGGACACCGGACGGGCCGCCGCGCACCGCCTCCCCGCGTCGCGGCGGCCCCGTGGAACGCATCGTCCGCTGGGTCGGGCAAGGAGGCGTCACCACCCTCCTGTTCGGCCTGCCGATGGTGCTGTGCTTCGCCTACTTCTCTTGGTGGCCGATCGTCCAGAGCGTGCAGCTCAGCTTCCAGCAGACCAATCTGGTCGGGCCCGCCACCTGGGTGGGCCTGGACAACTTCCAGCACGTGCTGGACGACCCGCTGCTGTGGACGGCCGTCAAGAACACCGCGCTCTTCGCGCTGCTCGCGCTGGTGATTGGCTTCCCGGTGCCGCTCTTCCTCGCGGTGCTCATCGCCGAACTGCGGCGCGGCGGCACGCTGTTCCGTATCCTCGCCTACCTGCCGGTGGCGATTCCCCCGGTCGTCTCCGTCCTGCTCTGGAAGGTGTTCTACGACCCGGACGCCGGCCTGTTCAACCAGCTGCTGGCCCAGGTGGGCCTCGGCCCGTACCCCTGGTTGCAGTCCACCGACACCGCCATGCTGTCGATCGTCCTGGAAGCCACCTGGGCGGGCTTCGGCTCCACGGTGATCATCTATCTGGCGGCGCTCGGCTCCGTACCGACCGAACTGTACGAGGCGGCCGAGATCGACGCGGCGGGCATCTGGCGCCGGGTCTGGCACATCACCCTGCCGTCCCTGCGCGGGGTCATCCTGATCATGCTGCTGCTCCAGATCATCGGCACCCTGCAGATCTTCACCGAACCCTTCGTGATGACGGACGGCGGCCCGGAGGACTCCACTCTCACCGTCCTGATGCTGATCTACAACTACGCCTTCCAGAACGGCGACTTCGGAGCCGCGACCGCGCTCAGTGTGATGCTGGCCCTCGTGCTCGGCGTGCTCTCGGCGATCTATCTGCGGGCGACGAGGAGCTGGAGCAACTGATGGCCGTACAGACCCCCCTTCGCACCCGACGCAAAAACCGCTCCGAGGAGAGCGGACGCGGACTCATATCCGACGCCGACCGGCGGCGGACCTCCGTACGCCTCTCGCTCCGCTCCGTGCAGACCCTCTCGCTCCTGCTGCTGCTCGCCTTCGGCGCAGCCCCCCTCTACTGGACGTTCAAGGGCGCCGTCTCGCCGACCCAGGAGCTGCTGCGCGACCCGCTGGCGCTCTGGCCCGACCACGCGCAATGGGGCAACCTCTCCCGCGCCTGGAACGAACTCCAGGTCGGCCAGTACCTCTGGAACACCGTGGTCCTGGTCACCGGATCGGTCGTCGCCCACCTCGTCGTCGCCACCACCGGCGGTTACGTCCTGTCCGTGCTGCGCCCCAAGTGGGCGGTGCCCGTGCGCTGGATGGTGCTCGCCACCCTCTTCATCCCGGGCTCCATCTCCCTGGTCGCGCTCTACCTCACCGTGCTCGACCTGCCGGGCCTCGGCATCTCGCTCGCCAACAGCCCGTGGGGCGTCTGGCTGCCGCACGCCGCCAGCGCCTTCACCGTGCTGATCGTGATGAAGTTCTTCGACGGCATTCCGCGCGAACTCTTCGAGGCCGCCAAGGTGGACGGCGCGGGCCCGTTCATCATCTTCCGCCGGATCGTGCTGCCCATGTCGCGGCCGATCCTCGCGGTGGTGACCCTGCTGACGGTCATGAACTCCTGGAAGGACTTCCTCTGGCCCCTGATCGTCATCCCGGACACCGAGAAGCAGCCCATCTCCGCCGCGCTGCCGCGCCTTGCGGAAACGGCGGAACAGTCGCTGCTCATCGCCGGGATGCTGCTCGCCATCCTGCCCCCGGTCGTGCTGTTCCTGATCTTCCAGCGGCAGATCGTACGCGGCGGGGGAGGCTTCACCGGCCTCAAGGGATGAGTTCCACCCGGGCACACGCGCGGACCCGGTCCGCGCGGCCGACGGCGCCAGCGGTGCGCGCCGACGGCACACGGACCGGTGTGCTCCGCCGGGGTACAGCCGACGGAGCACACCACCACCCGGGAACCACCGATACGCACCGCGCCGATCCGATCGAGAGGATGCCTCGATGGAAAAGAACGGCATGATCCGGCCAGGTCCACTGGTTCCGGCCAGAGTAGCGGGCCGCTCCAGACGGCCCGCAGCATGGGGCAGCGCCGCCGCCCTGCTCGGCTGCCTGCTGGTGGTGGCGCCGCTGCCCGGTACGGCTCCGGCCGCCCACGCGGCCGGCACCCTCACCGTCACCTCGCCCGACCTGATCTTCGTCAAGGGACAGGCGAAGATCACCCTGGCCTCCGACGAGGCCTCGGTGGCCTGGAAGGCCGTCGACGACCAGGGCCTGACCGTCGCGTCGGGCACCGCACCGGTCTCGGGCGGCACGGCCACCGTCGACGTCACGCAGCTCGGCAGCGGCTACTACACGCTCACGGCGACCGCGGGTGCCACCACCCGCACCGCCAATTTCGGCGTGCTGACCGCACTGGCCGGCCACGAGCAGAACGACCCCCGCTTCGGCACCGGCATCCACTACGGGTGGAACGGCGGCGACGACCAGAAGCTGCTGCGTTCGGTCAAGTTGATGGGCATGCACGGGATACGCTCCGACATCAACTGGAGCGCCATCGAGAAGACTGCCGGCGAGTACACCTGGAGCGGATACTCCACCGACCAGCACATCCCGTACGCCAAGTCGCAGGGGCTGACCGCCCTGCCCATCTCCGCCTACCGCAACCCCCTGTACGACAACAACCGGACACCGGCGTCCGACGCGGCGCTGGAGGCCTACGGGAAGTACACCGCCGCCATCGTGGAGAAGTACCAGCAGTCCACGAAGGAGGTCGAGATCTACAACGAGTACAACTCGACCGGCTTCAACAACGGCACCTGCGGCATCACCGCCGACTGCTACCTCAAGCTGCTCAAGGCGAGCTTCGGCAAGGTGCACGCCAAGGTGCCGGACGCCACCGTCGTGGGCGGCGCCCTGGCCGGTCTCCAGACCGACTGGCTCAAGCGGCTGTACGCGATCGGCGGGCTGGACTGCATGGACGCGCTCAGCGTCCATGAATACGGCTACCCGAGGCCGCCCGAGGAAGCCCTGGCGAAGCTGCCGCAGGTGCGTGCCGATCTGGACGCGGCGGGCGGCAAGAACTTCCCGCTGTGGATCACGGAGAACGGGTACCCCACCCACAGCGACGGCGTCACCCCGGCCCTGCAGGCCGAGTACCTGCCGCGTGCCCAGATCTTCTCGTTCGCCTCGGGGGCCAACCGCTACTACTGGTACGACCTCACCAACGACGGCACCGACGTCACCAACAAGGAACACAACTTCGGCGGGTTCAAGCGCCCCACCGCCGACGTCCAGGCCTGGCAGCCCAAGCCGTCCGTGGTCACCGAGGGCGTCCTGATCCGCCAGATCGCGGGCCGCGCCTACACCGGCCGTGACGACGCCGGTTCCGACGCCGTCCGCTCGTACCGCTTCGGCACCGGCGCCGACACCGTCCGGGCGCTGTACACGACCGCGACGGCACCCGGAACCGTGGAGCTCTCGGCCACCGGCCCGCTCACCGTCACCGACCAGCTGGGCCACGCGAAGACCTACACCCCGTCCGGCGGCAAGGTGCAGCTCGGGGTCGACGGCAAGGTGCTGTACGTCAAGGGCACGGTGACCGGCGTCAAGTCCGTCGCCGCCCCCGCCTACTCCCTCGAACTCCCCCGGCGCACCAACACGGAGGAGCCCGTCACGGCGGTGCTCAAGGTCGACCGTACGAAGGGGCACCTCCCGGTACCGTGGCCCCTGCAGTTCCGCGTGGCGGGGAAGACCTATGGCCTGACGGCCAAGCCCGGCCAGGTCACCCGCAAGACCGTCGAGCTGCCCACATCCGCCCTGACGGGGCCGCGCTCGATCAGCGGCACGGTCGGATTCGGACCGCTCACCCTCGGCCGGATCACCACCGACACCGAGGTGGTGGCCCCGACCGAGGTCACCTTCGACCCGGTGGTGAAGAAGGCGGCGCCGTTCGCCGCCGGGCTCAAGGTCACCGTCACCAACAACCGCGCCCGCTCCGCGCTCGACCTCACCAAGCTGGAGTGGCAGGTGAACGAGGGCACCGCCTATGTGGACCGGGGCACCGTCGACGGACCGATCAAGGTCGGCACCGGGTCCAGCACCTCGTACACCGTGGACGCGCGCAACATCAAGCCCTGGAACCGCTACTGGACGGCCGCCTACATCAGCACCCCCGACGGCACCAGGACCCCCGTGGGCGCCTGGAACGGCTGGGGCGCCGTGCAGCCCGCCGGTACGGACACCACCACGCCCATCGACATCGCCGCTCAGGGCAACGTGTACTTCGCGGGCGGCTACCAGGGCGCGGCCGACCTCTCCGGCACCATCCGGCCCCAGTACACCGACGCCGGGCTCGTACTGAAGGGCGAGATCACCGACAACGTCCTGGCCCAGCCCGCCACCACCGCCGAGAACATGTGGCAGGGCGACAGCATCCAGTTCGCCGTCACCCCCCAGCTGCCCGGCCGCAGCCGGCAGTACGTCGAGGCCGGCGCCTCGCTGGTGGGCGGCAAGCCGCAGGTCTACACCTGGCGGCCGCCGTCCGGCCAGACCGCCGGGCCGACCCCGGGTGCCACTGCCCGGATCACCCGGGACGGCACCACCACCAGCTACACGGTGACGGTGCCGTGGGCCTCGCTCGGCCTCAGCGGCAAACCGACCGCGTCCATCGGACTCGGCATCGCCGTCAACGACATCGACAACGACGGCCGGGCGCGCGGCTGGTCCGAGTGGGGTTCGGGCATCACCAACAACTCCAAGAGCGCCACTGGCCTGCGGGCCGTCCAACTGACCGACTGACCCACCCATGAACCGGCGGGGCCGGGTGCACCTGACAGCACCCGGTCCCGCCGCTCCATGCCACACCACAACACGCCACACCGTTGCGCGTACCACCGCGAGGAGGCCCGCACCATGGCCCTGTTCGACCTGCCGCTCCACGAACTCCGCGACTACCGGCCGCAGATCGACGAGCCGGAGGACTTCGACGCCTTCTGGTCGAAGACCCTGGCCGAGACCCGCGCCCACGACCCCGCGGTCTCCTTCGAACCCGTCGAGACCGGACTGACCGGGATGCGCACCTGGGACACCACCTTCGCCGGCTTCGGCGGCCACCCCGTGAAGGGCTGGTTCAGCGCCCCCGCGCACGCCGAGGGCCCGCTGCCGCTCGTCGTCCAGTTCCACGGCTACAACGGCGGCCGCAGCCTCCCGCACTGCTGGGGCATGTGGCCGCTGGCCGGCTTCGCCCACTTCATCATGGACGTACGGGGCCAGGGCAGCGGCGGCAACGTCGGCGACACCCCCGACCCGGTCGGCTCGGGCCCCTCCCTCGCCGGCTTCATGACCCGCGGCATCGAGGACCCGGAAACGTACTACTACCGCCGGGTCTACGCCGACGCCGTACGCGCCGTGGAAGCGGCCCGCTCCCACCCGCTCGCCGACCCCGCCCGCACCGTCGCGCTCGGCGGCAGCCAGGGCGGCGGCCTCACCCTCGCGGTCGGCGGACTCGTCCCCGACCTGGCGGCCATCGCCGCCGACGTGCCCTTCCTCTGCCACTTCGGACGGGCCGTCACCCTCACCGACGCCGACCCGTACTCGGAGATCGCCCGCTACCTCAAGATGCACCGCGGCAAGGAGGAGGCCGTCCTGCGCACCCTGTCCTACTTCGACGGGGTCTCGTTCGCCGCGCGCGGCAGTGCCCCCGCGCTCTTCTCCGTCGCGCTGATGGACCAGGTCTGCCCGCCGTCCACGGTCTTCGCCGCCCACAACGCGTACCGCGGCGAGAAGGAGATCGAGGTCTACCGGTTCAACGGGCACGAAGGCGGCGCCATGTTCCAGGAGGCCGCTCAGCTCCGCTGGGTTCCGAGGGCGCTGGAGAGCGCCGTCTGAGCGGTGCCGGGGTCCGGCCGGGTGGTGTGGATCACGGACAGAGTGTGGACACCATGTATATGGTCCACCGGGGCACGTCGTACCCCGTGACGTGCGAGGACGAGGGCGGACAGTGCGGCAGAGAGCCTATGCGCAGGCGATGCGTGCCATCGCCTGCGCGCTGATGGTGTGGCAGGTCTGGACGCTGTGGTACATCTCCAGCTACGAGGCGTCAGGCGTGCGATGGGCCTGCGACCTGGCCGGGGGCTGCGCCAGCGACCAGCTCGCGTCCATGTCCCCGATGCTCGGAATCGTCTGTGCCGTCGCCCTCGGTCTGCTCTCCGCCCGCTACCTGCACCGCGCGACACCGGGCGCGATGGCCGCACTCTCCGCCGTCGCGGCCGCCGCCGGCTGGTACGACGCGGTGGCGGACGGCAAGGTCGGGTACAGCACCGTCACCAGCTTCCACATCTTCCTGCCGCTCGGCCAGTTCTCCGTCTCCCAATGGCTCACCTTCCTGTGGTCCGTGGCGGGCGTGGGCTGCCTCGTCGCCTGGTGGGGCGCGGCAGTGAGCCTGCGGCGCACCGCGGGACTGCGCAGGCTGTCCCGCCGCTCCAGCACGGCCGACGCCGTGCTGGAGGGCTGGCGGCCGGTGGGCCGCAAGTACGGCGAGGTCACCGTGGTGTTCGAGGACGAGGCCGGGGTACGCCATGAGGTCCCGGCCGTCGTGGAACGCGTCGCCCTGCGACGAGACGTCCTCGCCGTGTACGACGCCGACCGCCCCGGCGACCCCGCCCTCACCCGGGTCGCGGTTCCCCACCGAAAGCTGCTGCGCCTCTCATGAACCGATCGATACCGACCCTGCGCAGGTTCTTCTCCTCGCTCCGGCTGGTGGCCGCCCTCCTTGCCGGACTCTCCTTCGCCGCGCTGGCCCAGGGCGCCATGGACGGCCCCCGCTGGCTGCTGCTGACCGGCGTCCCCGCGACGGCCCTGGTCCTGACGATTCTCGGTGGTGCGGCCGAGCCGTTGCGGACGAACATCGCGATGTCGGGGCTGCGCTCCGGCGGGCCGCGGGCCTTCGCGCCCGCCGTGGTCGACGGGGTGAGGACCGTCGACAAGAAGACCGGCCGGCCGGTCCTCGACGGGCGGTCGGTGGAGTCGGTGTTCGCCTTCGACCTGACCGTGATGCCCGACGGGCTCCCCGCGTACCGGGTCCAGGTCCTTCACCCCCTCGACCTGCAGGGTCTGCTGCACCGGTCCAGGGCCGTCGTCGAGTACGACCCCGAGCAGCCCTGGCGGGTCGCCATCCCCGCCAACCCGCCGCGCGAATGGCTGGCCCGCGCGAACAGCGCCTCCCCGCCGGCCGAGGTCAAGAAGCGCGCCGGCGGGTTCCCGGCCGGATTCCGGACGCTGGTGACGGGCGCGGTCCTCGCGGCCGTGCTGCTGGTGCTGGTGCGGCTGCTCGGCTGACCCGCGCCCGGTTCAGCCGTTGCGCGGATACTTCTTGAGCACCTTGCCGTTGATGTCGGTCCGCAGATAGGCGCCGCCGTACTCGTCCGAGACATAGACGCTGAGGGTCGGCTGGTAGTCGTCGAACGGGGACGCCGGATCGATGTCCACGTAGTGGCTGGTGGGTTCGGTGACGCCGAGCTCCTTGTCCGCCCGGCGGATCAGGCCCGGGAGGGCGTCCCAGTCGAACTTCTCCAGGTCCACGGACCTGGCGCCCGACATGAGGGTGCCGCCCGCCCGGTCGCGGGTGGCCTTCCCGTCCTCGTACGCGTAGACGTCGTACAGGCTCTTGTTCTTCGCGACCGGGGCCTCGATACTTGCGCGCTCCTCGTGCAGCGTGAACGAGGTGACCCGGGTGCCGCCCATCACCGGCTTGAGCGCGGCGATGACGGACCGTGCCCCGGCGGGCGTCAGGAGATTCTTGGGCGGTGCCTCCGCCTTCCGCGTGCTCTCCTTCTGCCCGGCGGCCGCCGGGCCGTCGGCGGAACGGCCCGCCGCCGGCGGTTTGCCGCCGGACGCGCCGGTGTCCGGGGCGGGCAGCAGCGACCACACCAGGACCCCGGTCAGGGCGGTCCCCGCGAGAGCGGTGGTGATCGCGACGGCACGGCCCCGCCGGACCCGGCGGCGGATCTCCTGGGCCCCCAGCGTCGCGGGCGCGGCGACGGGCCGACGACCGGTCCCGGGCGCGGCGGCCGGTCGCCGGACGGGGGCGGTGGGCAGGACGGTGGTCGGGCCGACCGGGCCGTGGCCGGGCGGCACCGCGTCCTGCCGGGTGGGCGGTTCCTGGCCGCGCGGCACGGCGTCCTGCGGGGCCGCCGGGCTCTGCCGGGGTGTTCCGGCCGGCCCGCTCCCCGGTTCGCCCACCGACGCCAGCATCCGGTCCAGTTCCTCGGGACCGGGCCTCGCCGAGGTGTCCCGGGTCAGCAACGCGTTCAGTACGGGAGCCAGCGGACCGGCCCGCCGGGGCGGCGGGATCTCCCCGTCGAGCACGGCCGCCAGCGTCGCCAGCGTGGTGGCCCGGCGCAGCGGGTGCACGCCCTCCACGGCGACGTACAGCATCATGCCGAGCGACCACAGGTCCGACGACGGGTCGCCCTCCGCGCCGCGGATCCGCTCGGGGGCCATGTAGTCGGGGGAGCCGATGAGGGAACCGGTCGCCGTCAGACTGGTGGACTCACGGATCGCCGCGATGCCGAAGTCGGTGAGTACGGGGCTGCCGTCGGCCCGCAGCAGTACGTTGGCCGGCTTCACATCGCGGTGGAGGATTCCGGCGGCATGGGCGGCGCGCAGCGCGGACAGCACCCCGCGGCCCAGTTCGGCGGCCTCGACGGGGGTGAGCGTTCCCCCGGCGAGGCGTTCCGCGAGCGAGGCGCCGGGCACCAGCTCCATCACGATCCACGGGTACGCGTGGTCGCCGCCGTCGACGATGTGGTGGACCGTGACGACGCCCGGGTGGTCGAGCCGGGCCAGCGCGCGGGCCTCGCGCAGCACCCGCTCACGCAGCTGCCTGGCCGACGCCGGATCGTTCTCGGCGAGCGCCGGGTCCGGGGGCCGTACCTCCTTGAGCGCCACATCGCGGTGCAGCGCCAGGTCGTGGGCCCGCCACACCATGCCCATACCGCCGCTGCCGAGCCTGCTCACCAGCTCGAAGCGGTCGTCGATCACACGGCGCACGGGCCCCCCAGCGTTCATGGAAAGAGGGTACGGGGCGGGTCCGCAGCAGTGCGCACCCGCCCCGCACGCCTCACACGTCGTCGTTCGGCGTGAGCCGCAGCGTCACGATCTGGAACGGCCGCAGCCGCAGCCGCACCGCGTCGCCCGCCACCTCGGCGGGCTCGTCGGCGAGCGGGCGCTCCAACAGGTCCGTGACGCTCGCCCCGGCCAGCCCGAAACCTGCCGTCAGGCGGGCCGAGGCCCGTCCGCCGTGGGCCTCGTGGAGCCGGACCACCACATCCCCGCTGCCGTCGTCGGCGAGCTTCACCGCGGTCACGACCACCGCGTCGTCGTCCACCGCGACCAGCGGGGCCACCGCGGCACTGCCCGGCACCCTGCGCTCGGGGAGGCTGAACTGCCAGCCCTCACGCACCGCGTCACCGATCGTCGCCCCCGGCAGCAGCGCGTACCGCAGCCGGTGCACACCCTGGTCGGTCGCCGGGTCGGGGTAGCGGGGCGCCCGCAGCAGCGACAGCCGCACGGTGGTCGTGGTGGAACCGTCCTCGCGGACCGTACGGGTCACATCGTGCCCGTACGTCGAATCGTTGATCAGTGCCGCGCCCCAGCCCGGCTCGCCGACGTGCAGGAAGCGGTGGGCGCAGATCTCGAACTTCGCGGCCTCCCAGGTGGTGTTGGTGTGCGTCGGCCGCTGGACGTGCCCGAACTGGGTCTCCGCCGTGGAGTGATCGGCGCGCACATCGATCGGGAACGCCGCCTTGAGGAACTTCTCCTGCTCGTGCCAGTCGACCTCGGTGTCGATGTCCAGGCGCCGGGCCCCGGGCCGCAGCGTCAGGAGCTGGGTGACGCGGGACGAACCGAAGCTACGCACCACTTCGACGCCGTCACCGCTGCGGCGCACCACGTCCGCCTCGGTCAGGTCGGTCACCGTGTTGCGGTAGAACGCATCGACGTCCCAGGCGTCCCAGCGGTTCGGCAGATCCGGATGGACCTGGAGCAGATTCGCTGCGCAGCCCGGGGCGACCGTCTCACGTCCGGCCACCAGATCGACGACCGAGACCACCAGACCCCGCGCGTCCACGGTCACCCGGAGCACTCCGTTGTCCAGCCGGAAGCCACCGTCGTACGCCTCCGCCTCCACCGGCCGCTCCCGCTCCTCCAGCGCGAGCGCCGCGCCCCCCGCCACCACGCCGGCGCGCCCGTGCGGGGCGGAGTTGAAGACGACCGTGCCACCGCTGCCCGGCGCACCGGCCAGGGCCCGCTGCGCGGCGTCGACCACCGCTTCGAGCTCCCCGGCGATCCGGGCGTACGTCTCCTCCGCCTCACGGTGCACCCACGCGATGGACGAGCCGGGCAGGATGTCGTGGAACTGGTGCAGCAGCACGCTCTTCCAGATCCGGTCCAGCTCCTTGTACGGATACGGGAATCCGGTCCGCACCGCCGCGGTGGCCGCCCACAGCTCCGCCTCCCGCAGCAGATGCTCGCTGCGCCGGTTGCCCTGCTTGGTCCGCGCCTGGGAGGTGTACGTACCGCGGTGCAGCTCCAGATACAGCTCACCCAGCCACACCGGCGGCCGGTCGTACTCGGCCTCGGCGGCGGCGAAGAAGTCCGCGGGCCTCTCGACCGTCACCCGGGGGGATCCCTCCAGATCCGCGAGCCGCCCGGCGCGCGCGAGCATCTCGCGGGTGGGGCCACCGCCCCCGTCCCCCCAGCCGAACGGGACGAGCGAGCGCGTCGCGTGCCCCTTGTCCCGGAAGTTCCTCTCGGCGTGCGCGAGTTCCTCGCCTGACAGCTCCGCCACATAGGTGTCCACCGGCGGGAAGTGCGTGAAGACCCGGGTGCCGTCCAGCCCCTCCCACAGGAAGGAGTGGTGCGGGAACGGATTGGTCGTGTTCCACGAGATCTTCTGGGTGAGGAACCAGCGCGAGCCGGAGAGCGCCACCAACTGCGGCAGGGCCGCCGAGTAGCCGAACGAGTCGGGCAGCCACACCTCCTCGGTCTCGACCCCGAACTCCTCCAGGAAGAACCGCTTGCCGTACACGAACTGCCTGGCCAGCGCCTCGGAGCCCGGCATGTTGGTGTCCGACTCCACCCACATCCCGCCCACCGGCACGAACTGCCCGGCGGCCACCTTCTCCTTGACCCGGGCGTACAGCGCCGGCTGATGCTCCCGCAGCCAGTCCAGCTGCTGCGCCTGCGACATCGCGAAGACGAACTCCGGATGGTCGTCCATCAGCGCGACGACATTGGAGGTGGTGCGGGTGACCTTGCGCACCGTCTCGCGCAGCGGCCACAGCCACGCCGAGTCGATGTGCGCATGACCCACCGCCGACAGACGGTGGGCGGAGGCGTGCGCGGGGGAGGAGAGCACGGGGCGGAGCCGCTCCCGGGCGGCGGTCGCGCTCGCGCCCACGGCGTCCAGGTCCAGCGAGTCCAGACAGCCTTCCACCGCGCGCAGGATCTCCCAGCGGCGCGCGGAGCCGAGCGGCAGCTGCCGCATCAGCTGGTCGAGCACCTCCAGGTCCTGGACCAGTTCCCAGACCTGCCGGTCGAAGACCGCGACATCCATCCGCTCGACGCGGTACAGCGGTTCGCTGCCCGCGGTCTCCCGGTCGCCGAGCGCACTGACGCCTTCCAGGATCTCCGGATTGGCGGCCGCCTCCAGGTAGTAGGTGAACTCCTCGCCGCCCGCGACCGGTTCGCCGACGCGCAGCCAGGTGTTGCGCGGGTTGAGCGCCTTGACCACGCTGCCGTCCGGCCGGTGGGCCAGCGCCTCCGCGGAGAACCCGGGCCGGTCCCGGGCGAAACCGAGGTCGATGACCGCTTCGACGGTCTCACCGGCCCAGTCGGCCGGGACGCGGCCGGTCACCCGGAACCAGCTGGTGCCCCAGGCCGGTCCCCAGTCGTCGCCGAGCGCGCCGGGCTTGTAGGGGCCGGCCACCGCCTCGGCGAACGGCACCGGTTCGCCGGGGGCGTGCCAGACCTCGAACTCCAGGGGTGCCGTACGGGGATGGACGGCGGGGCGGATGCGCTCGCGCAGGGCGCGGTCGAGCCGTTCCTCGGTGAGTGTGCGGTCGTCATGCATGGGTGAAAGGGCCCCTCTGGATGAATGTGTGCGACGGGGTGGTGGTTCACGGGAGCTCGTCGAAGCCCACGCAGGGCAGTGACATCCCGTCGGCCAGGGCCAGGAGTTTCTCCAGGCGGGCCGGGGTCACATGGTTGGCCTCGTGGGCGTCGGCGACGCTGTGGGCGTAGAGCGTGGTGACGCCGCCTGCATCGGCGGTCCGGCGCAGGGCCGCCTCCACGCCGGCCAGATCGTCCCCGTACGCGACGGTCCCGCGCCCGGAGTCCACCGAGCACCCCAGCAGGACCCGCCGGGCGGGGATGTCGGCCGCCGGGACGTGCAGTTCGGCGGCGAGGGACGGATCGGCGCGGCGGTCGGCGGACACACCGCCGCGCAGCCGCTCGAAGAGCGCGAGGAGCAGCCGGTCGGTGCTCTCGTCACGGGCACTGCACGGATAGGCGAAGCTCCGGGCAGGGAAGCCGAGGCGGCGCAGCGACTCCAGGGCGGGCACCACCTCCCGGTCGAGGTAGGCGCCCGCGCCGTGCGCGGCGATGAACTCGGGCGCCCGCTCGTGCCGCAGACCGTGGCAGCCGATGGTGTGGCCGTCGTCCGCGAGCTGGCGCAGCAACCGCACGTCGTCCCGGTCGAGCCGGTCGGGCTCGCAGACGAAGAAGGTGACACGGGCGTCGTGGAGCGTGAACAGCGGTGCCGCGGCGGCCCACTCGCGCACATGCCGGTCGTCGAAGGTGAGCAGCAGGGCGCGGTCGACACGGTGGTCCCCGCGGTCTGTCATCGCCCCGGCTCCTCGGGCGCCCAGCCGGGCACGGAGCCGTGCAGTGCCGTGTAGAACGGGTCGCCCGGCCCGATCTCACCGGCCAGGACCGGGCGGCCGGTGAGGGCCGCCTTGTACATCGAGGTGATCAGCTCCAGGGAACGGCGGCCGTCCCCGGCGCTCGCCCTGGGCCGCTGGCCCGCCCGCATGTCGGCCAGGAGCGAACGCAGCTGCGCGCTGTGCGAGCTGCGGACGTCCTCGGCGGGAGAGGCCCAGCCGGCCGCCCGGCCGGGTTCTACCCCCGGCGCCGGGGTGTAGGTCCAGTCGCCGTTGCCGTACCCGTACAGATGGTTGAGCTCGATCGTGGCGTCCCGCAGGTCGATCCGCAGATGGCTCAGCTGACGCGGTGAAAGGGCGCTGTTGACCACGGTGGCGAGGGCGCCCGAGGTGAAGCGGACGGTGGCGGTGGTGACATCGTCGGTCTCGACATCGCGGGCCAGCCGGCCCGCCATGGCCCGGATCTCCGCCCAGTCCCCGAGCAGCTCCAGCAGCAGATCGATCTGGTGGATGCCGAGCCCCATGGCGGGGCCCGCGCCCTCGGTGGCCCACTTCCCGCGCCACGGGACCGCGTAGTAGGCGTCGTCGCGGTACCAGGTGGTCTGGCAGTGGGCGACCAGCGGCGCACCCAGTTCGCCGGCGGCGATGAGGGCCTTGGCGTGCTCGGCACCCGATCCGAACCGGTGCTGGAAGACGATCGGGGCGTACGGTCCCCCCTCGCGCTCGGCCGCGGTCATGGCGTCGTACTCGGCGAGACTCAGCGCGGGCGGCTTCTCGCACCACACCCAGGCCCCGGCCCCGAGGGCGGCGACGACCTGTTCGCGGTGGGCGACGGGCGGCGAGGCGATGACGGCGAGGTCGGGGCGGACCTCGCTCAGGGACGCGGCGAGATCGGTGGAGTGGTGGGGGAGTTCGAAGTCGGTGGCGAAGGAGCGGGCCGCGGTGGCATCGGCGTCGACGGCGCCGGCCACCGAGAAGTCCGAGGGGAGTTCGAGGAACGCGGGCATATGGACGGCGCGGGCGATGTTGCCCGCGCCGACGAACAGGACACGGTAGGGAGTCGCAGTCACAGGGGGCCGTCCAGGCTGAGGGCGTGAGCCGCCGAGGTTGGTAAGCGTTTTCCAGCAGGTCGGGGAAGTGCCCTTCCCGAAGGAAGGGCAGTGGGTCTCAGAGGGTGGCGTAGAGCGCCCCGGCACTGGTCACGGGTCCGGTGCGGAGCCGGTCCGGCCAGTCGAGGGCGAGGCCGAGCGAATCGCTCAACCGGCGCTGGAAGGAGGCGAGCCGGTGCTCGGTCCCGCGGACCGCGCGGGGCGGCAGCCGGTGCTCCAGGCAGTACGACACCAGCGAGCCGACGGCCTCGCCGATGCTCCACTGGCCCGCGTGCTCGCCGAGCGCGGGCGCACTGAGATGCGTCGCGCCGATGTTGCGCCCGGCCGGGAGCAGGTTCTCCACCCGTACCGGCAGCAGTGCCCCCAGCGGCAGCTGGAACGGCAGGCACTCCAGATCCAGGCCCGCGCCGCCACCGCTGCCCGGGTGCAGGGTGATCCGGGAACGCAGGGTGCCCACGCTGTCCGTGAAGGTCTCGGCGCCCGGCGTCCCGGCCCGTGCGGCAACGGTCAGATGGTGCTCCAGCAGGGTGAACTCGGCCCGGATGCGCCGTGATTCGCGTACATGCGGTGTCTTGGCGAACCCGTCGGCGGTGCCGGTCGCATCCGGCCGCAGGCGCAGCTCGGGGTAGCCGTGCCCGCCGTCGTGCCGGGGCGCCCGCGTCTGCATCCAGTAGAGGAACGACAGCGCCTGCTCGCGGGCCTCCTGCTCGGCACGGGCGCGTACCTCGTCCCCGCGCCCGGCGAGCGGCAGCCGTGTGTAGGCCGTCTGCTCCCAGTTGACGAGGGTGATGTCGCTGTCGAAGGTGCCGGGCAGGTACCGGCTCCGGGCGAGCGCCCGCAGCTGGTGCCAGCGGTCGTTGGGCGGTGCGGCCCACGGCGGGACCTCGTCCGGCTCGTGCAGGAAGAGCGGCACGGAGCGGGCGTGGGCGCCGCCCGGTTCCCTGGTGTCCCAGGAGAAGGCGTCGGACCACCGGTCGTAGCCGGCCGGCCGGTCGACCGTGTGGTCCTCGCCCGGTCGGTGGTCCAGCGCGAAGACCCAGGAGACCGGCTGCTGGTCCAGCGGATCGGCGACGGCGGCCGCGTGCGGTTCGCTGGTCTCCTCGCGGGACTCGGCGCCGGTGACGTGTTCGACACCCGCGAGGTCGAGCAGCTCGCCCAGGTCCGTCGCGTCGACGACGTACGGAGCGCTGACCGTCAGCAGCTCGCCGTCCGCGGCCTCCAGGGTGACCGCGGCGATCCGGTCCCCGTCCGCCTGGGCCGCCACCGGGCGGTGGCGGAGCAGCAGGGTGAGCCGGCCCGAGGCGAGATGCGGGGTGAGCAGCTCCTGGACGACGGCGAGCGCGGCGCGCGGCTCGTGGCTGAGGTGGCCGGTGGTACTGAGGCCGGGGTCGAGCAGCGGGTCGGAGAACGGCTGCGGGCACAGCGGGTAGTTGCGCCGGTAGAAGTCGCGTATCCGTTCGCGCAGATCGCGGTATCCGGGGGAGACGGGGTCCAGTTCGATGCGGTGGCCGTCGGCGAGCGGGACCGCCTGGGCGGTGAACAGGCCACCGGGCCAGTCGGTCGCCTCGGTGAGCACGACGCGGTGTCCGAACCGGGCAGCGGTCAGCGCGGCGGCGAGACCACCGAGACCGGCACCGACCACCAGGACGTCGGTCCCGAGTTCGCGGGTACGGGGTGCGGGGGCGGCGAACACAGGAGTCTCCTCCCTCAGGGCCGGCGGGCGGCGACGGTACGGAGCCGGACCGGCACGGACTCGCGCGTCCTGATCCGGACGGGGAGCACGATCTGCTCGGCGCTGCGGTACGGGTCCTCGCCCGCCGTGCGCTCCGCGATCCGGGTGACCAGTTGCTCGACCGCCCGGCTGCCGATCTCCCTGGCGGGCAGCCGGGCGGCGAAGCTGGTGAGCGGCAGCAGATCGTAGGGGCCCACGTCGTCCATGCCGGCCAGGACGATCTCGTCGGGCACGGCGATGCCGAGCGAGGCCAGATCGGAGGCGGCGGTGGCGACGGCGAAGCCATGCGCGCACAACAGGGCGGTCGGCGGCTCGGGCGCGGCGAGGAGCTCGGACAGCAGCTGCCGGCGGTCGCTCTCGGACAGCCCCGTGTAGGAGCGCAACGCCGTCAACTGGGGGAGCAGGGGCTGGCCATGAGCGCGCAGCGCCTGCTTGTGCCCGGTCATCCGGTCGTGGACGCTGGTGCACTGCGTCTCGCCCCAGAGCGTCGCTATGCGCTCGTGGCCGTCGGCCAGCAGGTGCTCGGTGAGCCGGTAGCCGGCGCTGTAGTTGTCGGCGGTGACCGCGTCGATGGCGAGGCCGGGGAAATACCGGTCGACCAGGACCATGGGGAGGTGCAGGCGCCGGATCTCGTCCAGCACATCGAGGTCGGGTGCCCCCTGGACGGGGTAGAGGATGATCCCGTCGACCCGGTCCTCGACGGCCTGGCGCAGCGCCTGGTCCTGACGGGCCACGGACGCAGCGTGGTCGGCGTGCCCCGTTTCCGTCATGTGGATCACGGAGTCGGAGAAGAACAGCCGCAGTCCACGGTCCGAACAGCCGGACTCGACCCCGCGCAGCACCTCGGACTGGTACGGGCCCTGGCCGCTGATGATGCAGGCGACCACACCGGACCTGTTGCCCGGGGAAGGTTCCGCGGTACGGTCCGAGGGATCGGCGACGAAGGTACCCAGACCACGGCGCCGCACCAACAACCCTTCCGCGACGAGGTCGTTGAGCGCCCGGACAGCGGTGGTGGAACTGACGCCGAAACGCTCGCGCAGCTGGTTCTGGGTGATGAACGGAGCGCTGGTCTCGTACTCGTCACGTGCCACTTCGGCCCGCAACTCGTCCTTGATTCGCTGGTACTTGGGTCCGGACGTACCCATCCAGCCACCACCCTCTCGGATTTGACGCGTCAATCGGCGTTGATCTCAGTGTGGTGGTGGTTAACGCATCATTTCAAGAGGGTTGCAGCGAAACAATCGGCAATTAGTGCGTCAAGTGGGCGGCTTGTGGCTTCAACGCGTCAATCCAGCGACTCGGACCGGGATCCCGGCCGGCCCCGGGGAGGCGGGGCGCGGGGCGGGCGGTGACGGACGCGGTGCCGGCGCCGCTCCTCGGCTCACGGGACGGCGTCCGGCCGGGGAGGCGGGCGCGGGAGCCGGTGCCGTCCTCAGCCGGTCGTACGGGGCGGCGGCGCCGTGCTGGCCCGCACGACCAGGCGCGACGGCACGGCGAGCGTGCGCGGCGAAGCCGTCGCGTCGCCGAGGGCCAGCAGCAGCGCGCGGCGTCCGATCTCTTCGAGCGGCAGCCGTACGGTGGTCAACGCGGGTGTGACGTCGCACGCCACCGGCAGGTCGTCGAAGCCGACGACGGAGACATCGGCGGGCACGCTCCGCCCGAGGTCGTCACGGAGTGCCGCGAGCGCCCCGAGAGCCATGGCGTCGTTGAGCGCGAAGAGCGCGGTGATGCCGGGGGAGCCGCGGAACAGCCGCACCGCCGCGGCCCGTCCGCCGTCCCGGGTGAAGTCGGCCTCGACACGGTGGCGTTCCTGCACGGAGATGCCCAGCTCCGCCGCCCGCTCCAGGAAACCGTGCAGCCGGTCCTGGACGGATACCAGCGCCAGCGGTCCGCAGATCACGCCGATCTCCGTGTGTCCCAGCAGGGCGAGGTGCTCGGCGACCGCCCGGCCGCCCTCGCGGTTTCCCGGCATGATCGTGTCCACCGGCAGGTCCTGGTGCGCGACCGCGGTCACCCGGCCGCCCTGCGCCGCGAAGGCCTCCAGCTCCTGGGTGAGGGCGGGGCTGCCGCCGGTGAAACCCGATCCGGCGAGAACGACGGCGCGGGCCCGCTGCGCCCGCAGCCGTGCCACGTACTCCGCCTGGAGCCCCGGCTCGTGGAAGGTGCCGGCCAGCATCACGAGGAGCTTGTGGTCGCGGGCGACCTCCATGACCCCGGCCGCGATCGCGGAGTAGTAGGCGTCGTTCACGTCGTGCACGATCAGGCCGACGATGGACGTCGTGGACTGCACCAGCGCGCGGGCCGGCGCGTTGGAGACGTAGCGGAGCCGGGCGGCCGCCTCCAGGACGCGCTCCTGCAGCTCCCGGGTGACGTTGCGGTCGCTGTCGCTGAGGACGCGCGACGCCGTGGCGAGAGAGACCCCGGCGTCCTGCGCGACCTGCTGGAGCGTCACGGCGGACGGTGGGCGGGGACGGGCGGAACGTCGATTGACCTGGCTCTGCATAGGGCTACGATAGCTGCACTGAAAGCGTTTTCCCATTGCGTACGCAAGAGGATCCGGCCCCGTCGGCGCTGTCGTGCCGCCGCCGGGTCGGCCCGCGCTCCACCGGCCCGGCCCGGTGCGGTGGGCGGCATCGCGGCCGGGCGGCGGTGGGCGGCATCGTCGCGGAAGACTACCGCTGCCCGGTCCCCGGAGTGAGCCGGATGCCGAGCCCCGCCGCCTGCGGAGCGAGCAGGCGGCCCGCAGGCGAAGTGCGACACCGGGCAGCCGAACGGGACGAGCGGTTCGGCGAACCTCCGGGCGGTGGACCCCCGGCCCGGCATGAGGACCCGCGCCCCGGACAGCAGCCGCAGCCGTGCGACGGACTGCGAACCACACGGGCCCGGACCCGGGACCGCGCAGCGGGGCGCGGCCGGAATCGTCGAGCGGCAGCTCCAGGTACAGGCCGAGTGTGCGACATCCCGTGAGTTCCCCTGAGCCCGGCTGAGCCCCCAACCCCGTGGCCAGGAGGTTCCTTCTCCTTCGGGTGCTCTGCGGCTCTATGACGTAACTTCGGGATTCTTGAAGCGTTCTCATTTCGTCCGGCCGATCCACAGTCGGAACGAAGGTGAGGAGGCTCGGGTTGGCGGGGCTGGCGGTCGTACGGGACCTGCGTGAGCACTGGGCGCCCGCGTCGGCGGAGGAGCTGGAGCGGTTCGAGACTGACGTGCTGTCCGGGTTCGTTCTCGCGCGGGCATCGGCGGGTCTGGCGGATGGCACGATCCGCGGGGACGTCGGGCACCTGGAGCAGGTCAGGACCTGGTTCGGCCGACCGCTGTGGGACATGGAGCCGGCCGACGCCGACGCGTACTTCGGGAAGGTGCTGCGGAACTCACCCAGCGGCACCCGGCTGGCCCGGTCGCAGGCCCTGACGACGTACTTCCTGTTCCTGGAGCTGCGGCACAAGGTCGAACTCCACCGGATGACCGGCCGGGTGGTCGAGTGCCCGATCGACGAGATGAACCGGCCGCGCGGAGCCAAGGACGCCCAGCTGCGGATCCCGTCGACCGGGCCGGAGGTCGGGATGCTGTTCACCGGCTGGGGCGGCGAGCTGGCCACCTGCCGCAAGTTCGCCCCTGCTGCCAGGAAGTACACCGTCTCCAAGCTGATGTCCCAGGTCGGCCTGCGGGTCAGTGAGGCGTGCAAGCTCGACCTGACGGACATCAAGTGGGACCTGGGGCGCTTCGGCAAGCTCCATGTCCGCCACGGCAAGGGCGCCCGCGGGTCGGGCCCGCGTGAGCGGATGGTGCCGCTGATCAACGGCGCTGACCGCACGCTGCGGTGGTTCATCGAGGACGTGTGGGGCCAGTTCGACGACGACCACACCCGCCCCGGCGCCCCGCTGTTTCCCTCCGAGCGCAAGAACGCCGACGGCTCCTCGCGCCGGGTGGGCGACGACGCCCTGCGCGGCGGGCTCAAGGACGCGGCCAAGGCACATCTGCCGGGGTGGGGCGAGAAGCTGACGCCGCATGTCCTGCGGCATTTTTGTGCGTCCCAACTCTATGAGAACGGGCTGAACTTGCTCGCAATTCAGGAGGTTTTGGGACATTCCTGGATCGCCACGGCGATGCGATATGTCCACGTCCAGCAGGCCCGGGTCGAGGACGCCTGGGTCGCCGGGACCGAGCGGGCCGCGAAGCGGCTGGAAGGGCTGATCCGATGAGGTGGAACCTGCGGCTGACCGCCGCGAACAAGGGTATCTGGAAGGCGTCCGAACTCCAACGAAGCCTGGCCGAGCACGGGTTGGTGATCTCAGCGGGGAAGATGTCCGGACTGTGGTCCGGCCAGCCGGTCTCGCTCAAGCTGGAGGACCTGGACGTCATCTGCGTGGTCCTTGGCTGCGAGATCGGTGACCTGCTCATCCCCGAGCCGGAGAAGGTCCGCCGCCCGGGGCAGGCGGAGGGGACGGAGCGAGCCGCGGCTGGCGCGGGGACCGGCGCACGAGCGGTGGTCCCCAAGCGCCGGGACGGCCGGTCGCTGCCGCCGGAGTAAGCCGGTGGCACGGTTCCCGAAGGGCTACGTCAAGCCCACCGACTCCTGCGGAAGCTGCCTGGCCTGGGGAAACTTCAGCGGCCGCCTCTGCCCCGCCTGCTACATGTTCGGTCGCAGTCACGATGCGGCCGCATGCACCGGCTGCCGCCGAATCCAGCCGTTGAAGTGGGACTGCTGCCGCCTATGCTGGTGCCAGGCCCGCCTCAACGCGAGGGCCGTCACCGGCCAGCCGGCGGACGAGACGGACGTGCGGGATCGGCTCGCCGCCGTCCGGCACCACCAGCTGTTCTTCATGGGCCTGCACTACCGCAGAAGACCGACACCCTCGGCACGGCGGCGCGGAGGACGGCGGGGAGCCCCGCGCAAGCCGCCCCCCGCCCCGACCTGGCGCCCGGATCCCGGCTGGCGGCAGTTGCCGCTGTTCGAGCAGATCCCCCGTGACTACAGCCGACTCGCCCTCGCTGACTCCGACCTCGCCAGCCCCTGGCTGGCCTGGGCGAAGTACCTCGCCCACCGGCTCGCCGAGGCCCGAGGCTGGGGACGCGGCATCCGCTTCGCCGTCAACCGCGGCCTGGCCATCGTCCGCACCGGCTACGTCGACGGCGACGTCATCCGGCACACGGCGACGTCATCCGGCACACGGAGATCTTCACCCCACTGCGGGCCCTGGACCTGCCGGTCGGCCACACCATCACGGTCCTGGAGGAGATGGGGATCTTCGAAGACGACAGCGAACCCTCCTTCGAACACTGGCTCGTCGAGAGGCTGGAGGGTCTCGCACCCGGCATCCGCTCGGAGACCGAGCGCTGGACCCGTGTCCTGCGCGACGGCGGTCCGCGCAGCCTCCCGCGACGGGAGGGCACCGTCTGGCTCTACCTCAACCGGGCCCGTCCGGCCTTGATGGAATGGTCGAACCGCTACGACCACCTGCGGGAAGTGACCCGCGACGACGTCCTCGCCTACATCAAGACACTGCACGGCCGCCAGCGACACGACCAACTCGTCGCCCTGCGCTCGCTGTTCACTTGGGCCAAGCGGAACGGACTGATTTTCCGCAACCCCACGAGCCGGATCAAGGTGGGGCAATACGAGTACGCCGTGCTGCAACCGCTCATCCCCGAGCAGGTCGACCGGTCCGTCGCGGCGGCCACCACCCCGGCGACGCGGCTCATCCTCGCCCTCGCAGCGGTCCACGCCGCCCGAGTTGCCCAGATCGCCACCCTCATGCTCGACGATGTCGACCTCGGCAACCGCCGGCTGACCATCGCCGGCCGCGTCCGCCCGCTGGACGACCTCACCCTGAAGCTGCTGCTGGACTGGCTGGAGCACCGGCGCCGCCGGTGGCCGAACACCGCGAACCTCCACCTGCTGATCAACAACCAGACCGCCAACACGACCGGCAGGGCCAGCAACCACTGGATCAGCACCGCGATGCGCGGCCAGGAAGCGACCCTGGAGCGACTCCGAGTCGACCGCCAGCTCGAAGAGGCCATGGTCAAAGGCCCCGACCCACTCCACCTCGCGGAGGTCTTCGGGCTCGACGAGAAGACCGCGATGCGCTACGCGGACTCCGCGCGGGCCCTGCTGGAGCAGGCCGCCGAGGCCGGTCCCGTGTCTTGACGCAGACCCACGGGGCCTTCCCCAGAATCAGGGCAGCGGACCTGAAGTTCGTCGGAACCCTCACTCCGACGATACTGTGGTGATCCGCTTCTCGAACCAATGATGGGCATACGGTTCGTCGTTGAAGGCGGTGACCTCCTGGAAGCCATAGGAGTAGTACAGGCCGATCGCGCGGCTGAGAGCCTTGTTGGTGTCCAGGCGCAGTACGTCAAAGCCGTGCCGGGCGGCCCGCGCCTCCAGCTCGGCCAAGAACCGGCGGCCGAGGCCGAGGCCCCGGGTGTGAGGCGCAACCCACATGCGCTTGACCTCGGCCGGGGCACCGGGCGGCAGCTTCAGACCCGCGCAGCCGACGGGCTCGCCGTGCAGCCGGGCAACCAAGAACAGCCCGTGCGGCGGCCGGAGTTCGCCCGCGTCGGGCAGCAGGCTCCGCGCGGGGTCGAAACCGGCCTCGAAGCGCTCCTGCAGCTCGGTGAAGTAGGACCGCAAACAGTGCTGGGCGTCGGGGTGGTCCGGGTCGACACAGTCCAGCGCGACCGTCGCGGCGGTCAGCAAGCGGTCAACCTCGGCCATGGCGGCGACCAGTCGGGCGCGCTGGGCGGTGTTGAGCGGCTCCAGGAGGGAGCCGGCCAGCTCGTCGCTGCGGCGATCGAGCGCGACGCGCTCCGCACGGCCCGCGTCGGTGAGCCGGACGGTACGCACCCGTCTGTCCCGGGGCCGCGGCTCCACCGTCACCAGGCCGGCGGCCTCCAGGGAGCGCAATAGCCGGCTGACGTAACCGGAGTCGAGCCCGAGGCGCTCGCGCAACCGCCGTACGTCCTGGCCCTGCTCGCCGATCTCCCACAGCAGCCGCGCCTCACCGACGGGCCGGCCGCGGCCCAGGTAGTGGCCGTGAAGCACGCCCACGCGTTCGGTGACGGTGCGGTTGAACCGCCGTACCTGATCGATCTGTGTCCCATCCACTCTCTGACTCTAGTCAGAGAACCTCGCGCGCGACCAGAGGCAGTGCGCGACAGCACGCACCATCGGCTATCCGGCCACGGCCACAGCCCTCAGGATCGTTCAGCATCCTCGTGTTCACTCGAACCCACGGATGCGGCGGCCTGAAGCACACTGGCGGACCCGTGGGTTCGCGCTGAAGAAGCTTCGGTTTCCCTGAACCCACGGGGCTCGCCGGCCGCGGGGAACATCGGTACAGCGGTTGGCGCTGAGATTGATCATGGTCGGCCAGCACACCGGCTGGGGCTCCGCTGGGGTTCGCGGAAAGATCGCCGCGCGGCTGCCGGGGCTGGCTACGGTCCGCTCGTGCCGGTGGAGTTTCTGACTGATGAGTTCTTTCCGCTGTTCATTTCTGTCTCATGGAGCCTGTGGTTCAGTCTCAGCGACATGTGGCGCATGAGGCAGTTGGGCTGACGGCAGTGCACCGTGGCCCCGGGAGGGATCAGGGTGGAGCTCGCCTTCAGCCCGACGCGCCGCCGGCGAGGAGGCGCCGATCAACCTGGCCGCCCGGCGGCCAACACGGGTCCGCCTGACACCCGAGGGATGAGCAGTGACACCGGAGGAATACGAAAGGTGGCACGTCCAGACCTGCGCACGCTGCGGCCGGCGGGCGGCGAAGTCCGCCGAGTGGTCAGACGGTCCGATCTGCCGGACCTGCTACGAACGCGCGATGCGCGGCCGCGGCTGCTGCCCCGGCTGCCGAACCGACCGGCTGTTGCCAGGCAGAAACGACGCTGGTGCACCGGTCTGCCGCGACTGCGCGGGCATCGTCCGCGACTTCTTCTGCACCCGCTGCGGCTTCGAAGGGCCCTTGCTCGGCGGGCGCCTATGCGAACGCTGCACTCTCGCCGACACCCTCGGCCGACTCCTCGATGACGGCACCGGCCACGTCACCCCTTCACTGCAACCGCTGGTCACTGCCCTGCTGGAGATGGACCGGCCCAAGAGCCGCCTGATCCGGCTCCGCAACCCCAACGTCGTCCGCCTCCTGCGGGACCTGGCCACCGGCACCATCCCGCTCACCCACGACGGGCTGCACCAGGAAACACCCTGGCGAACTGTCGTTCACCTGCGTGACCTGCTGATGGACAGCGACGTCCTGCCGCGCGTCGACCGGCAGCTCATGCTCTATCAGCGTTGGCTGACTGAACGGCTCGCCGTCATCGAGGACCCCGAACACCGTCGTCATCTTCAGCACTTCGCCGTCTGGCACCAGATGCGGCGCCTGCGGAGCAATGCGGAGAAAGGGCCGTTGGGACGTTCCCAGACCAACCAGACGAAACAGGAGATCACCCAGGCCAGCGCCTTCCTCACCTGGCTTGCCGACCGAGGCCGCACCATCGAACACTGCCGGCAGGCCGACCTCGACGCCTGGCACACGCAGAAGCTGGCCACCCGGCGCCCAGCTCAGACGTTCCTGCGCTGGTGCATGAAGACGAGCCGGATGTCCCGCCTCACCCTGCCACCCCAGATCATCAACCAGGACCAAGCGCCGCTGCACCAGCATCGCCGACTCGCCATTCTCCGGCGGGCACTCAACGACGACTCCCTGCCCCTGCGGGCCCGAGTCGCCGCCGCGCTCGTTCTCCTCTACGCGCAACCCGTCACCCGCATCGTCCGCCTTAGGGTCGACGACGTCCTCGACGACGGGGCCACCGTCGCCGTCCGGTTGGGAGATCCGCCATCCCCGCTCCCGGAGCCCGTCGCTGACCTCATGCGGGCCTACATCCAGTCCCGCCAGCACCTGCCCTACGCCAGCAGCAGAAGCTCACAGTGGCTCTTCCCCGGCCGCCGGCCCGGACAGCCGATGAACCCGGGCAGCCTCCAAGACCACCTGCGGGAGATCGGCGTCCCGCCGCAACGCGGCAGGACCTCCGCGATCCGCCAACTCGTGCTCCAGGCACCGGCTCCCGTCATCGCCAAGGCGCTCGGCTACCACGACAAGACAGTCACCCGCCTGGTCACCGAAGCCGGAGGAACCTGGAGCCGGTACGCCCCCGGAGACCACACACGGTGACATCCGTCCCGCCTCGTCGAGGAATACGCAACACCTCAACATGCGCGCCTACCAGTCCGAGGGCCAACTACTCACACCCCGGAGCCCTCAGGGCTGCTGCCGGTCGTTGGCGCTACGGCCGTAGCGGGCGAGCATCGTCGTGACCGCCTCGTCGACGGCGTGGCCGACGTCGGCAGGTGCGGGACTCCAGTCGGCGAGCAGCATCCGCGGCCACAGGACGTAGTTGGCGATCATTCCGAGGAACTGGTTGGTGGCGCTCTCCGCGTCCGGTACCACCGCAGTGCCCGCGGCGTGCTGGGCCTCCAGGTAGTCCTGGACGGAGATGAAGTAGGGCAGCTTGCCCAGCTCGAACTGAGCCCGTCCCAGTTCCGGGAAGCGCGGCAGTTCGGCGATGACGATACGGAAGAGGGCCGCCATCGCCGGCCGGCCGATCAGGTCGGCGTACTGGCGGCCGATCGCGCTCAGGCCGGTGCGCAGGTCACCGGGCTGCGTCGCGGGCGCCGCCGGGTCCGGCCCGTCCTTCCAGTACTCGGTGACGATGGCCTCGAAGAGCGCCGCCTTGGTGGGGAACTGCTTGAACAGCGTGGACTTCGAGACGACCGCTTCCTGCGCGATCTTCGCCAGCGAGGTCCCGTCATAGCCCCGCTCCAGGAACAGCTTCGTGGCCGCGGCGGTGATCGCCTCGCGCTTGCGCCGAGCGAGTCGTTGATGGTGCGCGGAGAGTCCTGCGGTCATGTGGACAGTATGACTCATCACGAGGCGAGTCACTTGACTCGCCACCGTGCGGATGTTTACGTGGCCAGGGAGGCGAGTCGCACGACTCGCATTCGGCAGGCGGGAGCACTCCCCCGTCGGCGTCGTTCCGTTCCCGCAGGGAGAAGCACTCATGGAATCAGGCAAGATCGCATTGGTGACCGGCGGCAATCGCGGGCTGGGCCGGGCCACGGCCCAGGCGCTGGCCCGGCACGGGCTGCGCGTCATCGTCACCTACCGCGGCGACGCACAGGAGGCCGAGGAGACGGTCAGGAACATCCAGGAAACCGGCGCCGCGGCTGCCGCGCTGCGGCTGGACATCAGCGATGTGGCCTCCCTTCCTGTTTTCGTCTCCCACCTGGCTACGCAACTGGAGTGCTGGGACGCGACCCGGCTGGATGTCCTGGTCAACAATGCCGGGATCGGGCTGTTCGGACCGTTGGAAGCGGTCACGGTCGACGACTTCGACGCGGTGATGGACACCAACGTGCGCGGCACGTTCTTCCTCACCCAGGCGCTTGCGCCCGTGCTGGCCGACGGGGGGCGGATCATCAACGTCTCCTCCTCCCTCAGCCGCCACACCAGTGCCGGCACCTCGGTCTACTCGGCCTCCAAGGCTGCGGTCGAGGTCCTCAGCCGAACCTTGGCCGTGGAGCTGGGGGCGCGCAAGATCCGCGTCAACGCCATCGCGCCGGGGCCGACAGCCACCGACTTCAACGGCGGCGCCATGCGGGACGACGCGCAGATGCGCGAGGGCCTGGGCGCGCAGACCGCGCTCGGCCGCGTCGGCGAACCGCAGGAGATCGGCGACGCCATCGCCGCGCTCGCCTCCGACGACCTGCGCTGGGTCACCGCCCAGCGACTCGAGGTGTCCGGCGGCGCCCTGTTGTAGGGCCCCCGCCCACGCCGTGTGCCCCGCCCCTTACCTGGCAGAACCGGGAGATGCATCAGACGTGGTCCGCCCCGCGGGCCCGGCGGGCGGCATAGCGGGCTTCGTCGTCGCCGCTCTCGCCATCCAGTACGCGGTGGTCTGCTCGCAGAGACCGGGCAGACGACTGAAAACGAGCGCGGGAAGCTCGGCGGCCAGATCTATGAGCGAGGCGTTCCTGGTGGGCCGGGGTCGGATCCCCGCACGGACGGTTCCCTCCGGGCGACCACACACGGTGACGTTCGTCCCGCCTCGTCCCGCCTCGTCGAGGAATACGCGACACCTCAACATGCGGGCTTACCAGTCCCAGGGCCGGAGGCCGTCCGTGCCCCCGTTCACCACGGGTGCGCCGCGAGGTACTCGGCGATCCGCTCCCGGTCCCAGGCCCCGTCCGCGACGGTGATCCGGTAGCGCCGGGCCAGGGTGTCACCCGGGGCGAGCTCCAGTTCGTCGTAGAAGGCGAAGGAGGGGGCGACGGCCGCGAAGGGCTCATTGCGGACGAACCAGTGAGCCGGATGGGTGCCGCCCTCCCCGGTGTGATCGTTCTCCGGGGCGTGCTGGAAGATCAGCGTGGCGTGCCCGTCGGCGCCGTCGTGCTCACCGCCGTAGGCGAGCCAGGGTGCCTGCGTTCCCATCAGCCCGGGGCCCGCGCCGTCCGGCCCGAGGATCTGCCCGCCCCGGAAGGCGCGTGGTCCGCGCCAGAAGAGACCGGTGTAGCCCGCTGCCTCCCGGCCGTGTGTCGTGGGGCTGCCGAAGCGCAGTGGCCCGGTGCGCCGATTGGTGATCGCGCTCGACCAGGTCAGCGTCCAGCTGCCGCCGGCGCTCGCCGTGTCGGGGCCAGAAGCGGCGTGCTCCACGTCGTGGAGCACGATGCGCCGCAGCTCGTCCGCCCAGTGTGTGCCGTCGTGGTGGCGCCAGCTCAGCCGCTCCGTGATCACCGCTCGTCCGGCCTCCGCCGCCACCTGGTCGAAGCCGATGTGCGCCATCGATCCGACGCGTTCGGGCAGCGGCCGGTAGTCCTGGCCGTGCACATAGGTGTTGCCTCCCCACAGGTTCTGCCCGGAGAGATGGGAGGCCGTCATCTGGAGGCCCTTGTGCCAGCGGTGGTCGTTGGGCCGATAGTCGCTGACAACGTTATCGGCCAGCGTGCGCAGGGGATGGACGTAGGGCTTCGGGGCCTCCCACGCCGCTTCCGGGCGGTAGACGTAGCTGATCAGCTCGATGCCGCCCCGCTCCTCCGTGATCGTGATCCGGTCTCCGTGGGCGTGCGTGGTGCGCAGTGGACCGCTCATGTCCCCAGTCTCCCGAGTGCGTCTGGAAAGCGCTTACCGAAACGTAGGGCCTACGCTGGGCGACCGTCAACAAGAGGGCGAACGGACCGATGTCCCACGCGCACACCCGCCGCGCGCTCTCCACCCGCGAAACCCGCGAAATCCCCGGTGCGAACCACTCCTGGGGGCCAAGCCGAAGGTGGCCAGGGCGGCCAAGGGTCCGGCGGGGTTGCGGGCGTGGTGGCAGAAGCCGTCGGCGATGCTTGTGCGGCCGGTGGGCCGGGGGCCGACGGCCCGGTTCTGACGGCGGTCATGGCTCGGGGTGGGGTGCGGTTCCGGCCCTCAGTCGGGAGGCGCCTTCTCCGTAGGTGTGGACCCGGGTCGGCAGGCTGCCGTCGGGAAACGCGGCGAGAGCCGTGGCCGCGGTCCGGTCCGGAACGACGGGCAACCCCTTGGAGGCATCGACATCGGTTCACCCCCTGCGACCGCACGACGCAGGAGGGGTCGGCAGAGGCCGCCCTCCCGGCAACATGCGCATCCATACCGGGAGATGAGCGACGGAGTCCTCCTGCTACGGTGCGCCGATGTCATCGATCAAGCAGCTCCAAGTCACCTTCGACTGCGCAGAACCTGAGCGCGTCGCTCGTTTCTGGAGCGAGGTGTTGGGGTACGTCGTACCTCCTCCACCGGAGGGCTTCACCACTTGGGACGATTTCAATCGCTCGCTGCCGCCTGAGGACCAGGGTTCATGGTCCGTCTGCAAGGATCCCTCGGGCGTGGGCCCGCGCATGTACTTCCAGCGTGTTCCCGAGGGCAAGGCCGCCAAGAACCGGGTGCATCTCGACGTGCGGGACGGCACCGGGCTCGTGGGTGAAGAGCGCCTCGCCGTACTCGAGGCCGAGTGCGCACGCCTGGTCGCGCTCGGCGCGGTGCGTGTGCAGCTGCTGCGTGCCGATGGCGTCAACGAGTTCTGCATCGCGATGCAGGACATCGAGGGCAACGAGTTCTGTCTCGACTGAGCGTCCTCCGGGACGGCGAGGTGGGGAGCCGACTCCCTTGGACCTCTCTTCAAGGTGGCCCTGTAGGGGGCGGGAGTGAGAACTCCTGACTACGGCATCAGCAGGCCCCAGAACAGTGCCCAGGGAGCGAACACCGCGCTGGTGAGACCCAGCAGCCCGAGGCGGGCGCGGGTCCGGCCCGTTACCGAAGACCGGGCCTGCCACCAGCCCATTCCTGTGGCCGCGGCCGCCGGCACCACCCCGACCGCGAGGAGTTGCAGGCCAAGCCAGAACACCGGGCGGCCACCGAGGACCGGGCCGGTGGTCAGCGTCATCGTCACAAATCCGAAGTAGCCCAGGAAGCCGAGCACGGTGGCGAGTCCTGTCGCGGCCAGCCATCGCGGTGCCCGGCCCGCACCGGGAGCACAGGGGCGCCCGCGCAGTCGCCGTGCCAGTTCCACCAGCAGGTATGCGGCGAACGAGGCGGCCATGAACAAGAAGACTGCGGCCTGCACCCCGGATGCCTCATATCCGGGGAGCGGGGCCAGAGCATGGCTCTGCCGGGCCTGGCGCGGCAGGACGTCGTTGGTCCGGTGGCCTTGTCCTGCTACCCAGGACGCCATGGTCTCGACGTAGCCGGGTACGAGTTGCTCGCCCCGTCCGAAGCCGTCGGCTGAGGCGTGCAGCTTGTGATCCGCGCGCGGGAAGAATCGGAGGGTCACGTCGGTATTGCCGCCGTCGCGCAGTGCCGTCTCGATGGCACCGGCGCTCTCCGCGGGAGGTGACTGCTGGTCGTTGCCCCACATGGCGAGCACGGGCTGGCGCAGCCGCCGCAGTGTCGGCAGCGGGTCGTAGTCCGCCTCGGGGAACAGACCGGCGTCCCTGAGGAGACGCGTACCGGTGACCGGTACGGTCCGCAGCAGTGATCCCGAAGTACCTTCATACCGGAGCTTGTTGTCCAGGTACCACGCTTGCTGCCGGGCCGGGGGCACTCCGGACGCACCGACCAGCACCACGTAGGAGACCTGCGCCGAGCGCGAGGCGGCCAGCGGAGCGACCCAGCCGCCCTCGCTGAATCCCCAGAGCCCGATCTTGCCGGGGTCCACATCGGCGCGCCCGGCCAGCACCCGGACACCTGCCAGGGCATCGTCGGCGAGTTGGGCGTAGGACCGCTGGGTGAGCGAATAGCCCGCGGTGCGTTTGTCGTAGCTGAGCACCACGAATCCGGCGCGCGCCATCGCCTGGGCCTCGGCCTGGTATTTCGCCCGTGTCTCCGGGCCTGCGCCGTGCACCAGCACGATCCCGGGCCGTCGTCCGGTCGGCCCGGTGGGCACCGTCACCGTGCCGCGCAGCGTTACGTCCCCACTGCGGAATTCCACGCCCTGCTCGCTGCCCTGTCCGGCCGGCTTCGCCATGGCCGTCCCGCATGTCCCCACAAGGGCGGCCAGCGCCGCAACCAGACAGATGACCCGTCGCGCCCGCATACCGCTCCCCGGTCTCAAGGATCCCCTGTCCGAAGACTTCGGGCAGGCCCTCGTCGATTTTGCTTCCATGGGCGGCGGCGTCCCATCCGGCAGGCCCGCCAGCTGGGAAGGGGGCCAGCACCACCCGCCACCTGAGGGAAGCTGCAGGTCGCCCGATGCGGCTCGCGTGGCGTTGCGGCACGCCGGACCGGTGCGTGTCCGGGTCGCCCCGCGACAGGTGCGCATCGGTCCGGCATGGCCGCACCGGCCGCACGCGAGCGCGCGGACCAGCGCCTCGCCGCGCGCCCGCGGCGGCCGGGACACCATCGGTTCCGGAGCGTCCACGTGCCGGGCCCGCATCGCACCGACGCGCCGGCCCGGCTCGGGCGTCACCAGACGACCGGCATGCTCCGCAGGCCGTAGACGATGTCGTTGCGCTTGAACTCGGACTGCGCCAACGGCATCGCCAGCCGAAGCCCCGGCATGCGGCGCAGCAGCGTGGTCAGCGCGACCTGTAGCTCGATCCGGGCCAGCTGCTGGCCGATGCACTGGTGCGCGCCGAAGCCCAATGCCAGGTGTGTGCGGGCCTGTCGGCCGAGATCGACGGTGTCGGGGGCCGGGAACACGCTCTCGTCCCGGTTGCCGGAGGGGATCGCGGCGACCAGCCACTCTCCTGCCTTCACCGCGGTGCCGCCGACGGTGACGTCCTCGGTGGCGTACCGGAACAGCCCGAACTGGATCACCGACAGATAGCGCAGCAGCTCTTCCACGGCGGTGCCGACCGTGTCCGGCGCGGCCTGCAACGCGGCCATCCGAGCCGGATCCTCCAACAGCACCAACGTGCTCAGGGCGATCATGTTGGCGGTCGTCTCGTGACCGGCGACCAGCAGCAGCACGCCGAGCGTGGCCAACTCCTCGACGGCCAGCGGCCGGTCGGTCTCGTTGCCGCGGGCGATCAGCCGGCTCAGCAGGTCGTCCTGCGGCTCGGTGAGCCGTTGCCCGATCAGCTCACCGAGGTAGCCCTCCAGCCGCCGGCCGGCCGCGTCGCGGGCGGCCTCGTCCGCCTCGAAGCCCATCAGCAGCTCGCTGTCGCGCTGGAACACCTCGTGGTCCTCGTAGGGCACGCCGAGCATCTCGCAGATCACCAGCGACGGGATCGGCAACGCGAAGTCCTGCACCAAGTCGGCGCTCGGCCCGGCGAGCATCGCGTCGATGTGCTCGTCGGCGATCATCTGGATGTACGGCCGCAGTGCCTCCATCCGCCGTACGGTGAACTCGCCGATCAGCAGCCGCCGCAGCCGCGCGTGCTCCGCGCCGTCCAACTGGATCATCGATCCCGGCAACGGGTCGCGCAGGTCGTAGGACGGCAGCATGTGCATCGAACCTGCGCCGCGGGAGCTCAGCCGCGGATCTGTGAGCACGTCCCGGATGTCTTCGTACCGGCTGACCAGCCACGCGTTCATCCCGGCCGGGCAGCGCACCGGCGACACGGGTCGGTCGGCGCGCAGCCGGGTGTAGGTCTCGTCGGGGTCGAAGGGGCAGGAATCCGGCCGGGTGACCGGAAATTCGGGGACTTCGGTACCGGAGGCAAGGCCGGTGTTCGCCATGGGGGACATCTCCAGGCCGGCGGGAGAGACGCGCGTCGCACCAATGAGTCACAACACGGAAATCAACAATCTGAATCTCATGCGTGAGATCAAATAGGCTTGTTGACGGCGATGTCCGCTCCACGGAATCGTTGGAACCACTGTCGATGGTCACGTCGATCAGTCAAGCTGATTGTGTCGATGCACTGGATCACCTTGTGCAATTCAACCTCGATCTTCGATGAGGGTCGGTCGGGTTGCTTGCGGCAGCGTGCGGAGTGGCGGAACGTCACTGTCTTTCCACCATGTCAGGGACCGCGATCGGCCTCCCCTGCTTTCTGGTCGGGCGGCTGAAGCGTCGAACCGAGGGACGTTCGACCGTCATGTAGAGGGCCGCCGCGAGAGCGATGCTGATCGCGACGGTAAGCAGAATATGGATCAGCCTCGTCGACGGGGAGGCGGTCACTGCTTCGCCCGTGGCGTGCAGCGCATCGATCGGGCCGTACTGGATGACGAGGTAGTGCACGAGATAGAGGGCGAACGAGATCTCTCCCAGCCACACCATGATTCGGCCGCTGAAAGGCGTGCGTGCAGCGCGGATGTCGGCGCCGGCGCCTGCTGCGATCACCAGGGCGAGTGCAAACGCGGTCGGCCCCGCGCAGAGACGGAATATGCCGGGCAGGTAGGACTGGATCACCACACAAGTGATCGCCAGGAGAAACGTCGGTGCCATGCCCAGGCGGATCCATTTCCCTGTGATCACGATTCGTGCCATCAGGATGCCGAGAACGAATTCGAGCATCCTGGTGAAGGGCAGGCTGTACGCGAACCAGGACTGCAACTCCGGAACCGTCGGGTCCCATGACGTGGCCGGCTGGGCCGGCAGGAGCAGAGCGGCGAACGGAACAGCGACGATCGCCGTGGCAACGACCACCACCCACGACCACAACCGTGGTGGGCGGATACGCTCGATGTGGCGGATCAGCCAAGGAAACGCGAAGTAGAACACCATCTCGCAGCCGAGGGTCCAACTCGGCACGTTGATACCGGTCAACCCGCCGAGGGCGTCAAAGTTGGGAATCCAGGGCTCGATCAGCAACAGCGGCGGAATCGTGTTTATCACCATGATCGGCACGCCGGCGGCGAACATCAGAACCAAGGTGGCCGCAAAGGTCGTCACATGGTTGGGAAATATCTTCACCAGACGTCGACGCCAGAACAGCATCGCGGTGTCGTCCGGGTCGGCGACCCAGGTGAGAATGAATCCGCTGAGCACGAAGAAGAAAGCAACTCCGACCGGTCCGAGGGTTGTGAGCAGATACGGCAGGCCGGGATGCATTGTTCCTGTGATCTGACCGGCCATGTGAGAGACCAGCACGGCGAAGGCCGCGATGAACCGCATACCGGTCAATGACGGCAGACGGCTCGAACGGGCGGGCGGTTCCAGCGTCTGCATGACCGTTCCCCTTCGGCGCCGAATCGACCACGAGCGCCTTGCAGTACACCTTGGGTGCGGACTTGGCGGCGATATGGTGCAGGACCATCGGGTGAGGAGAAATGATGGATATCCGGCGAGCCGTGAGCAATAACCAGGCCGCCATCACTCGTGCACGGGTGCGGCAAGGGTGTGGAATCGATCCGGACGGCAACGGGAAAGTTGATGTTCCTCGTCGACTGCCGGCGGTTCTCACTGTCCGCCCGCTTTGAAAGGCTCAACAAAATCCGCGACGCGTATCGGCGACGAAAAGCGATTCTCCTGCTGCGCCCCAAAAGGGGAGTTCCACTCCAACTGATGGTGTCGGCGCGGAAATTCCAGGACCACTATTGACGATCCAGCTGGCACGGTCAAGCTGATTATTTCGATTTACCGAATCGCATGATGCGATCCAGTGGACCGGACACGGTGACCGGCAAGGCCGCTATTGATCCGGAACCATGTGGTTGCCTGCGTGATCGCGCAGCGGAGACGGCGGGGCGGGCATGGGTGTGCTGGACTTGATCGGGTCATGTCGGGCCGTTCACCGGGCGGCGTGCAGGTGGATTCGGTGGTTCCTGGACAGCCCATGGGCGCAGGATGGTGGCTCGGCCGGCGTCGAGAGGGCCGCGCGGGAGCGGGGCCGGCTTCAAGTCGCGACAGAACGCAGCGAAGCGGCCGACGGCGTTGCCACTCACTCATGGAAGAGCGGCAGGACGTCGGCCGTTCGCGTGAGACAGGTACTACGTGAGGCCGGTACTACTTGGGCGGACGGGTGTTCCCGCTGCCCATGTTGCCCTGCTGCTCGATCTGCTCCTGCAGCTTCCGGGCCTTGTCCTGGAGCCGCTGGCGCTGCTCAGGGTCGGTGGTGCGCTCTGCGGCCTCGTTCATCTGCCGGGCCTTGTCGCGCAGCTGCTGCGCACGGTCACCGGATTCACGTGCAACGCTCATCATCGCTCCTTGTGCGGTTGGGAAGAGCGGGCTCCATCAGAGAACCAGCGCCGCCGGTTCACCGCACCTCGAATCGTCACTGAGCGTCACGGTGTGCCGTGGGGGTGGTGCGGCGCTGGCATGATCGGGGGCATGAACGAAAGCATCATCGCCGCGTGTGACGGGGCATCGAAGGGCAATCCGGGGCCTGCGGCCTGGGCATGGGTCGTGGCCGACGCGCAGGGGCGACCGGAGCGCTGGGAGGCGGGGCCGCTCGGGTCCGCCACCAACAACGTCGCCGAACTCACGGCGCTGCAGGAGCTGTTGGAGTCCACGGACCCGGCCGTGCCGATCGAGGTGCGGATGGATTCGCAGTACGCGATGAACGCGGTGACGAAGTGGCTGCCGGGGTGGAAGCGCAACGGCTGGAAGACATCGGCCGGAAAGCCGGTGGCCAACCGCGACCTGGTGACCCGCATCGACGCGCTGCTGACGGGCCGGGCCGTGAACTTCGTCTACGTCCCCGCCCACCAGGTGGACGGGGACCCGCTCAACGCCCTCGCCGATCAGGCGGCGAGTGAGGCGGCGGTGGCGCAGCGACCGGCCGGCACCGCCCACGGTTCGCAGCTGCGGACGCCCGCTCCCGCGCGGGCCACGGAGGGCCGGAGCAAGAGCGCTTCGCCGAAGAAGGCGGCGGGAGTGGCGCGCCCGGCGCGCTCCGGCGCCACGATCCGGGCCAGGTTCGCCGGTCGCTGCCCCTGCGGAAAGCCGTATGCGGCACAGGAGATGATCGCCAAGACCCCGAACGGCTGGGGCCACCCGGAGTGCCGCACCGCGTCCGCCTGAGGCGCTGCTCCGTCGGGCCCGCGCACGGTGCGGGTCCGACGCACACCGCCCGTCGGCCGGAGTGGGGGAGTGGCCGCGCGAAACATGGTCCGCGTGCCATGATGCGGCTCCGACCGGCGGCGTCCGCGGCGTTCCGCCGATGCCGCGGGGGAGACCGCGGCACGCTGGGGGGCGTATGGGAAGCACGGGCACGGTTCTGCGCGAGTTGCGCGGTGCGCAGAAGACGGCCAAGGGGGTGTCGCTCTACTCGCGGTACGTGAATCGCCCGGCCGGCCGGTTCTTCGCGGCGGGCGCGTACCGCCTCGGGATGACACCCAATCAAGTCACTTTGATCAGCGCGGCGTTCACCTTCGCGGCCATCGCCTCGGTGGCGTTCGTCCGGCCGTCCTGGGGGCTCGCGGTTGCCGTGTACGCGGGCCTCGCCGTCGGCTTCGCCCTCGATTCGGCCGACGGGCAGCTGGCCAGGCTCACCGGGCGGGGCGGCCCGGACGGCGAATGGCTGGACCATGTCGTGGACTGCGCCAAGATGATCCTCGTACACACCGCCGTGCTGATCGCGTTCCAGCGGTTCTTCGCTCTGCCGTCCGAGGGCTGGCTGCTCCTGCCGCTGGGCTTCCTGTTCACCGCCGTACTGACCTTCTGCGCCGGGCTGTTGCGCGAGCAGCTGGGCAGGGCGGCGGTCCGGCCCGCGGCGGGGGCCGCCGGTCCGGGCCCGGTGTCCCGGGTGCGGGCCGTGGCGCTGCTGCCCGCCGACTACGGGGTGTTCTGCCTGGTGTTCCTGCTGCTCGGCGACCCGACCGCCTTCCGTATCGGCTACGCGGTGCTCGGCGTCGTGCACGCACTGTTCCTGATGGCGTTTCTCGCCAAGTGGTTCAGGGAGCTGAAAGCGCTCCGGACTGCGGACTGACGAGCGTGTCCAGCACCCGGCGCAGCTGGGTGCTGGAGGTGTGCACGGTGTACGGGAAGTAGACCACCTCCACGCCGACCTCGGCGAAGTCGCGCTCCAGGCGCTCGCCCTTCTCCGTGTCCCGCCAGTCGTCCCCCTTGAAGATGACGTCGAACCTGACCTGTTGCCAGGTCTCGATCTTGTCGGGGACCGTCTCGACGAACGCCGCGTCCACGTAGCGGACACTGCGGACGATCTCCAGCCGCTCCGGCAGCGGAATCACCGGCTTGTGGCCCTTGGCGAGCGCGGCCATCTCGTCCGAGACGACCCCGGCGACGAGGTAGTCGCACTGACTGCGGGCATGCCGCAGGATATTGAGATGCCCTATGTGGAACAGGTCGTAGACCCCCGGCGCGTAGCCGACCCTGTGCACCATCCGTTCTCTCCCCCCACGGTGAACGTGATGTCCGTGTCCCGCGTCAGTTGTCCGGACATGGCGTCCGGTGGAGCGGGATATCGGTATCGGTGTTGATGGTGCAACGACCTTACTGTGAAGGCCACTTGCGCATCACGTGAACGGATAAGCTCGCTTTTGGGGCTGTTCCTTGGGGGAACGCAGATGTTCCGGGGGGGAAGGCGAGCGTCCATGTCCGATGCCGACCGTCACGAACCGTTCGAGGGCCGCACGCTGCTGGTCGTCTCGACGAACTACGCGCCGGAGCTGACGGGCATCGGCCCGTACGCCGCGCAGCTCGCCGAGCACTGGGCGGCGTCGGGGGCCGAGACCCACGTACTGACCGGCATGCCGCACTACCCGTCCTGGCGGACCGAGGCAGAATACCGGGGCGTGTGGCGGGTCACCGAGAAGCGGGCCGGGGTCAGCGTCCATCGACGCAGGCACTATGTGCCGCCCCGTCAGAGTGCCTTGCGCAGAGCCGCGTTCGAGGCGACGGTCCTCGGACACGGCCTGCTGTCGCCGCCCGTCTCGCCCCCGCCCGACGCGGTGGTCTCCCAGATACCCAGCCTCGCGGGCGGTGTCCTGGGGGCCCGGCTGGCCCGCCGCCACCGCGTCCCGTACATACCGGTCGTGCAGGATCTGATGGGCGCGGCCGCCGCGCAGAGCGGTATCCGGGGCGGGGGACGGGCGGCGGCCGCCGCCTCCTGGGCCGAACGGTACGCGCTGCTCGGCGCCGCCCTCGTCGGCGTCATCCACGAGACCTTCGTTCCGCGCGTCACTGCGTACGGCGTGGACCCGGGACGCATTCGCCTCGTCCCCAACTGGTCACATGTGCGGGCGTCTTCGGCCGACCGCGCCCGGACCCGGGCGCGGCTCGGCTGGAGCGAGGGCATTCCCGTGGTCCTGCACTCCGGGAACATGGGACTCAAGCAGGGCCTGGAGGTCCTCGTCGACGCGGCCCGGATCGCCCCGGGGATACGCTTCGTCCTGATGGGGGACGGAAACCAGCGCGAGGCGCTGCTGGCGCGTGCGCCGGGCCTGCGCAACCTCGACTTCCTGCCGCCGGCCGGATCCGAGGAGTTCACCGACATCCTCGCCGCCGCCGATGTGCTCGCGGTGACCCAGCGGGCGTCCGTGCTCGACATGAGCGTCCCGTCCAAGCTCACCTCGTACTTCGTCTCGGGCCGTCCGGTCGTCGCCTCGGTGGCCGACGGGGGAGGCACCGCGCAGGAGATCCACCGGTCCGGCGCCGGGATCCTCGTCACACCGGAGGACCCCGCGGCGCTGCTGTCAGCCGTACGCAAACTGGTCGAGGCGCCGGCCGAGGCGGCCCGGCTCGGCGCCAACGGACCGCGGTACGTCGCACGCCACCTGAGCAGGGAGGCGGGCCTGGCCCGCTTCGACGCACTGCTCACCGAGGTCCTCGCGGACGCACAAGGGAGACCACGCCGATGACCCACCCGATCCGCGCCCTGGAGGACCAGGACGAACCCGCGCTGCTGAGGGACCAGTTCCGCCAGCTCCTGCGCTATCGGGCACTGCTCGCCTGCGGCGTGGTCCTCGGACTGCTCGGCGGCGGCTGGCTCGCCCTCAGCGGCGAGGAGAGCTACACCTCGACGGGCGAGGTCGTCGTACGTTCGGCCGCGTCCGACCCCTTCGCCGCGGGCGCCTCCGCCGACAAGGGGATCAACATCGGCTCCGAGCGGCAGACCGCCGTCAGCGACACCGTGGGTACTCTCGCCGTCGGCTCCCTGGCCAGGGCCGGCGACCGGGTGGAGCTCGGGACGCTGATGTCCGGCCTCCAGGTCACCAACCCGCCGAACACCCTCGTGCTCCGCTTCGCGTACACCGGCCGCACCCCCGCCCTGGCGAGGGGGCGGGCACAGGCGCTGGCCGACGCCTATCTGGAGATCCGCAGACAGCGCACCGAGGACAGCATCGCCAACATGGTCGACGGCTACCGTGCCCAGCTGGCGCCGCTCACCGAACAGCGCGACCAACTCGCGGAGCAGACCGGCGGAGGCAACGATGTGACCAGCGCGCGGGCCAACCTCGTGGTCTCGATCTCCGAACTGAACCGGAAGATCTCCGAGTTGCGCGCCCTGGACACGACCCCCGGCTATCTGACGAAGAAGCCCGTCGCGCCCACGGAGCCCACCGGCGCGGGGCTTCCCCTGCTGCTGGGACTCGGTGGTGCCGTCGGACTCGCGCTCGGACTGCTGCTGTCCTGGGTGCGCCTCGTCTTCGACCCGGCCGTGCGCTCCACCCGGGAGCTGGTCCGCTCGCTCGGGGCCCCGCTGCTCGGGACCCTGCCCAGGGAGCGGGCGTCCGCGGGCGCACTGCTCGCCATCGGACGGAGCGGCAGCCGGCTCGCCGAGGAGTACCGGGCGGTCGCCTTCCGGCTCGCCTACGACCCGTCGTTCGCCCAACGCCGCAGACTCCTGGTCACGGCCCCGCGCGGAGCCGGCGACACGGCTGCCGCCGCCGCGGTCAACCTGGCCGCGGCCTTCGCCGAGATGGGGCGCGACGTACTCCTGGTCGAGGCCGATCTGCGCACCCCTTCCCTGGCCAGAGACCTCGGCCCGGCCGGGCAGGGCGCCCGGCGGCGCTGGGCGGCGGAGGGCGAACGGGCCTGGCCGTCGGACAGCCGGATGAATGTCGACGTACCCGGTTCGGGCGCCTTCACCCTGATAGCGGGCCGGCGCACGGACAACGTGCCGCGCACCCTGACGTCCGCGTCCGTCGGACGGATCGTGGCCGAGGGCGACCGGCCGGGCGCCGTCGTCATCGTGCTGGCCCCGCCCGTGCTGTCGTACGCCGACGCCGTCGCGCTGATCGACCGGGTGGAAGGCGTCGTGGTGGTCTGCGACCCGCGCGAGGTGCACCGCAGCGACCTGGAACGGATCCGGGAGATCATCGGAGCGGCCGGCGGCACCGTGCTCGGCGCCCTGCTCCACCCCGGCCGAAACCGCCACGAGCGCCGGGCCCGGAAGAAGGCCGCCAGGCGCCGCGCACGCGGTGGCCGGCCCGGCCGCGACGACGCGGGCAGCGGCCCGGAGCGCACCGGTGACCCCGCCGAGACCCTCGGCCTGCGTCCCTTCGACTCCACCGCGGGACACAGATGAAGGCAGGTACCGCGATCGTCTGCTCGGTCGCGGACCAGGGCGTGGCGGCGCTCACCAACATCCTGGTGCTGGTGGCCGCCGCCCGGCTCTCCACCGTGGCCGGCTTCGCCCGCTTCTCTGCGGTCTACCTCGTCTTCACCGTGCTGCTCGGGGTCTTCGGCGCCTACACCGGTCAGCCGCTCGTCCTGCGGCGCGGCGGGAGCGACGAGATACGCGGCGCCTGCCGGTCGGCGGTCGCCTTCACCCTGCTCGCCGCGGCCGGGCTCGGCGCCCCGCTCGCCGCCGTCTGCCTGGCGCTGCCGGGTGCCACGGCACGTGCCCTGATGATGCTGGGACTCGTCCTGCCGGCGGTCCTGGGCCAGGACACGATGCGCTACGCCTTCTCCACCCTGCACCTGCCGCACCTGGCACTGGTGGGCGACCTGCTCAGACTGGCCTGTGTGCTGGGCGCGCTGGCCGTGCAGCCCCATGGCGCCCCGGCTGCCCGGCTCGTCGCGGCCTGGGGGCTGTCCGCGCTGCCGGCCCTGCTGCTGTCGGCCGTCCTGCTGCACCGCAGAGTGGCCGGAACGCCCCTGCGGCTCATGGTCCTCCTGCGACGAGGGCATCTGGGGCGGCGCTTCGTGGTGGAGTTCGGCGTGGGCAACGCCACCAGCCAGCTCTCCGTACTCGGGCTCGGCGCGGTCGGCAACCCCCTGGTGGTCGGGGCGCTGCGCGGCGCGACGACCCTCTTCGGACCGCTGAACGTGCTGTTCACCTCGGCCACCGGTTTCGGCCCGCCGCTCCTCGGACGGCTCGCCTCCGAACGGCGCAGGGTACGCGCCACGGCGACGCTCGCCGCGGTCCTGGCCGCCACGGCCGCCGCCTGGGCCACCGCACTCGCCCTGCTGCCCGACGGAATCGGCCGCGGTCTGCTCGGCGACACCTGGCCGACGGCGTCCGCCCTGCTCCCGGCGACCGGCAGCCAGTACGCGGCCATGGCCGTGGGCACCTGCGGACTGCTGGCCCTGCGGATGCTCGACCCCCGTACCACCCTCTCCATCCAGGTGGTCTTCTCGCTCGCCGCCGTGGCCTTCCTCACCGGCGGCTATGTGCTCGGCGGGGTGCCGGGCGCGGCCTGGGGCCTGTGTCTGGGGTCCGTCTGCAAGGCGGTGGCCACCTGGACCAGGGTGGCCCGGCTGAGACGCCGCACCACGGCGGAGCGGCCACCCGTCAGTGCGAAGGCCGTCCGCTCCGGCTTCTGAAACTGGTGATCAGCAGCAGGCAGAGGGCCGCGATCGCCAGCTTCCCGACGGCCTGCAACAGCGGTCCGCGCAACAGAATGAAGGTGTACCCGGCGATCAGCGGAGCGGCGACGGCCAGAACGCTGCCGGGGCCGGGGCCGTCCCGGGAGACCGCGCGCGCGTAGCGCCGGTCGGTGCGTGCGGCGGCGTATCCGATCAGGGCGAACGCGCCGACCATGCCCGGTGTTCCGAAGTCGACCCAGAGCTCGGTCCACAGCGGCGCCGACAGGTTGGTCATCTTCATCCCCATCCACTGACCGACGCGCACCCCCGTGTCCTCCGGCTTGCCGCTCCACACCGACCGGGGCACGAAGAAGAGCGCGGAGCCCGCCAGTTGGCGACCGTAGGTGTGGCCGCGGGTGTCGACCCAGGTGATCGTGTTGGCGAACATCACCGTCTGGTCGTAGTCCTTGGTGGCGAGCGGCTCGAAGACCGACGACGAATCCACCGGCCGGTACCCGGCGCTGTCGTAGCGGAACCGGTCCGCGTACGGGAACAGCACCAGTGCCCCGACCACTCCCATGGCGAGCACCGACCGGTACATCGCCGCACTGCTCGGAAACGCGGTGAAGAGGAGCGAGACCAGTACGGTCAGGAACCAGTAACGGGCGTTGGAGAAAGGGTTGTTCACGATGGCGTTGAGGACCAGCAGCGCACACCAGACCAGTGCCGTCGAGGGCGAGCGCCGGGCCCTGCGCGAGGTCACCAGCCGACGCGTGTAGAAGAGCAGCCCCAGCAGCGCGGGTACCGTACCGAAGCCCTTGAGGAAGGCCGAGCCCACATTGGACTGGCCCGACGCCACTCCGCTGACCGCGACCGAGGCGCTGATCTCCTGCCTGCTGGTGAAGAAGACGGCGGGCCCGCCGAGCTTCAGGATGTAGTAGCCGCTCGCCGCGAAGGCCAGCACCACCAGCAGCCTGAGCCGCACCCGGTGCGCGGTGGCCGGGCCGCTCCCGGTGCGCGCGGAGGGCCGGCGGCGCAGCGGGCGCCGGGAAGCCAGCAGCGCCCCGAGGTCGAACGCGGCACACCCCACCAGGATCAGCGCGACGGCCGTCACCAGATCCGACCGCGGCCCGACCACCGGGGTGGGGGTCTGCCCGATGACCGCCTGCGCGAACGGCGCCACCCCCATCGCGATGTACACGAACATCCAGAACACGCCCTGCAGCAGACGCCGCCGCGTGGAAAGAACCATCGTGGCGAGCCGGGCCCCCGCATAGCAGGTCAGCACGAGCTGTAGCCAGTACGCGGTGTCCCGGACCCCCGCTCCCGGCTGCGCGGCGATCACCGCGGGCAGGAAGCAGACCAGCCCGAGGATGAGGGGCACGGCCAGGGCACGCGACAGCATGGCCCACGACATGGGCTTCGCCGGAGGCTGGACCGGGTCCTGCGGGCCGTGCTCCGGTACGGGTGCGGACGACGCCGCCTCACGCGCGGACGTCATGTGCTCCCCGTTCCGTGGACCTGTGAACACTCTAACGAATCAACCCACTTGAGAGGTTTGGATGACTAGTCTCTGAAAGGCCGGCCGAGGTTGAGGGGAACCCTGGTGAAGATCCTGCACGTCGTCACACTGCACACCCCGGACCACGCGTTCGGCGGCCCGACAAGGGTGGCGCTCAACCTGTCGAAGGTCCAGCGGGACGGGGGCGACGACGCCCGCGTCATGGCACTGGGCGACGGCTTCGCGGGCCGGCTGCCGCGCACGGTCGAGGGGGTGCCGGTCCACCTCTTCCAGGCCCGCCATCTGCTTCCCGTGTTCGAGGTCAGCGGCATCACCTCCGGTGCGCTCCTGCTCGCCGCCCGTCGCATGATGCGCGGCGCCGACCTCGTCCATGTCCACCTGATGCGCGATCTGGTGACGCTGCCCGCCGCGCTGCTCGCGCTGGCCTCCCGTACGCCCCTGGTCGTCCAGACGCACGGCATGGTCGACCCCACCGGGAAGCGGGTCGCCCAGCTGACCGATCTGCTCGGAGTGCGCAAGGTGCTGCGCAGAGCCGACGCCGTGCTGCACCTCACCGAGAGGGAACGCCTCGATGTGCACGCCGTCGCCGCACCGGTGCCGTTGAGGACCGTGCGGCTGGTCAACGGCGTACGCCCGCAGGAACGCAAGCCGGCCCGCGAACCGGGGCGGCCGCCGACGGTCCTCTTCCTGGCCCGGATCCAGGAGCGCAAACGCCCCGAGGACTTCGTCGCCGCGATGCCGGCGGTCCTCGCCGAGCACCCGGACGCCCGGTTCGTGCTGGCCGGACCCGACACCGGAGCGCTGCCCGCAACCCTCGAACTCGCCCGCAGACTCGGGGTGAGGGACTCCCTCGACCATGTGGGACCGCTCGGCCGTGAAGAGGTTCTGGCGGCGGGCCGGCAGGCCGATGTGTACGTACTGCCGTCGATCGAGGAACCCCTGGGCGTATCCGTCCTCGAAGCGATGTCGGTCGGCACCCCGGTCGTCATCACCCGTACCTGCGGGCTCGGCCCCGATGTGGCACGGGCCGGAGCGGGCCGGGTGATCGACAGCCGGGTCGGCGAGGACGGAATGAACGCGCTCAAGGTGGCCCGTGCCGTCCTGGAACTCCTCGATCCCGAGGCCAACGCGCGGGCCGGCAAGGCCGCTTGGGACCTGGTCAACGAGGACTTCACCATCGAGACCGTGACCCGGACCCTCCGGCGGACCTACGAGGACGTGGTCCGCCGGAGGGGCCACCGCGTCACACGGTCTTCCCCTCACGGGACTTGAGCGCGATCTGCCAGCGGTAGAAGCTCATCGCCAGCGCGAAGTCGAACCCCGCACGCCCGTCGAGAAAGCCCCGCCGGTACAGATACATGTACGCGAACGACACCAGGGGCTTGAAGGGCGCCTTGTGGAACAGCTGCCCCTGGCGGGACTTCACCCTCCGCACCTGCTCCTTGACCTCGGGATGGTGCTCCAGCCACGCCTCCCAGTCCGAGTAGCGGTTGTGCCGCTCGAACCAGGCCGTGACCGGGTCGAGATCCTGGTGCTCGATCGGATTGCGGAGCGAGCCGGCCGACTCGGCGACCGGCTGGTAGTGCCCCTCGACCTCGCCGATGCCCGGCGCTTCGAGATCCCCCACCTCCGGGTACCGGCAGCGTGTGCGGTCGGTCAGCGACCGCTTGCGGATGGTGTAGCCGTGCCGGAGCCGCTTCCCGGAGAACCAGTAACCCAGCGGTATGTCGTACGCGGCGGGTTTCGGCGTGCCGGGACCGGCGAAGATCTGCCGCAGCTCGGCCAGCAGCCCGGGGCTGAGCCGCTCGTCCCCGTCGAGCAGCAGAATCCAGTCCAGATCCGTGCGGACATGGTCCAGACACCACTGCTTCTTGCGCGGGTGACCGCCGTCCCAGGTGTACGTGACCACCTCGGCTCCGCACTCCTCGGCGATCTTCGCCGTGTCGTCCGTACTGTGCGAGTCGACGACGACGACCGCTTCGAAGTGGCCGAGTACGGACTTCACCGCCTCGGCGATGTTGAGCCCCTCGTTCTTGGTGGGGATCGCCACGGCTATCGGCAGCTTGCTCATCCGTGCCCTCCTTCGGGCAGCCAGGCGTAGCAGCCTGTGGAGGTGAAGGCGCGGGCCGCCTCCGGGAGGGTGATCGCGGCCCGCTTCCCGGCGGCGGCGGAGCCCGATCCCAGACTCCTGCCGTTCGCCCCGGTGATCTGCCAGGTGCAGTTCGCGGTGGGGGAGACGTCGTGGTAGCGGCCCGGCCGGATCTGCTTGTTGCCGTAGGTGCCGTCCGCGTATCCCCGCGCCGCTTCCTTCGCCAACTCCCGGTGCTGGGTGCAGAGATGCTCGACGGCGGGTTTCGCGTCGGCGATCTCGCCGGTCACGATCGCGCCGACCGCCACATCGCGGTCGGCCTTCACGAGATAGGTGAGCCTGTCGCAGGTCTCCTGGCCGGTCTGGAGCACGGCCGCCGGGTCGATGCCCCTGGGCACCCGGTCGACCAGGTACTCCTTCTGCTTCTTGGTGAACGAGCCCGTGGCCGGGGTGAGTTCATCGGTGGGCAGTTTCGGCGGTTCGCTCGCCCGCGGAGCCGGCGGGCCGCTGGACGCGGCGGTGCCGGGACCGGCCGGCGGAGTGGTGGCGGGGGCCCGCGTGGCCGACGGCCCGGCACCGCTCGCCCCCCGGTGCCCGTCGGAGGACGAGCCGCAGGCGGCCAGTGCCGCCGTCAGTACGACGACGGCGGCACCGGCCCGGAACGGGTTCCTCATCCACCCGTCCTCAGGGCGTAGTGGGCGCTGACCTGCGAGCCGCCCAGAGCGGTCGGGTAGACGGCGGTCTCGTCGATCTGCCCGGCGAAGAAGTTGCTCGTCGGCTTGCTCGGCCAGTTGTTCAGGTTGTCCCCGCCGACCCGCCAGTATCCGCTGTAGTTCTCGTTGCCGGTGTACTGGGTGCTGGAGGCGCGCAGCTGCCCGTCGACGTACAGCGCCATGCCGCCGGTGCCCTGCGTCGCGACGACATGGTGCCAGGCGCCGTTGTTGTAGGCCGCCGGCGTGGTGACGGTCCTGGTGCCGCCGCTGTAGACCCCGAAGACCAGCCGCCCGTCGTCGCGCATGTACATATGCTTGTCGAACTGCGTGCTGTTCTGCATGGTCACATTGCCAAAGCCGATGATCTTCCCTCCCTTGGTGGTCGTCGTCTTGATCCAGGTCTCGACCGAGAACCTGACCGGCTGCGGGTGACGCCTGTTGCTGTACGCGTACTGGTTCGTCCCGTTGAAGCCGATCGCGGTCGACGGACCCGAGACGGCGGCCGGAGTCCGCCGGTAGGCCGGGGAGTTGCGGAGGAACCCGTTGTCCAGCCCCTTGCCGGTGTCACCGGCGAACGTCGACGTGCCTTCGTCGTACCGCCAGTACAGCGAGGCGCCGTCGGCCAGCACCTTCGCGGGGTACTTCTCGGCGGCGGACGTCACGGTGGCGGACAGGGCGGGCGACTTGGCGCTGGTGTTGGTGCCGTCGCCGGCACTGATCCGGTACGAGTGGCTCTCACCCGGGGCGACGTCGGTATCGGTCCACCTCAGCTGCGGCCGGTCCCAGAACAGCGAGTGGCCCGTCGTGGTGTACACCGGAGTGCTCGCGCCGTCCTTGTAGATCCGGTACGTGAGTTCCCCGTCGTCGGCGTCGTAGCTCGTCTGCCAGTTGACCTCCACCTTGCCCGGGGCGACCGTGGACAGGCTGACGTTCGGAACCCACGGCGCCCCGGTGTCGGGACCGTCGGCGAACCGGGTCAGGCCCTGCTGCGCGGAGCCGTTGACGGTGGTGAACTCGCCGCCCACCCACAGATAGTGGTGGCCCCCCTTGTCGGTCTGCGCCATCACCCGGGGCCCGACCGGCTCCCCGATGCCGTCGTTGGTGTCGGGGAACCAGGGGAGCAGCTTCGGGTCGTCGACGGACTGGGCCAGCAGGTGCTTGCGCGGCTGGTCCGGGAACTCGCCCATGCTCGCGCAGTCGTGCGCGTGACTCCCGCTGTACAGAACGCCGTTGTGGACGAGGACGGCCTGTGTGGCGCCCAGGCAGGTGTCCCGCCAGCGCTGCTCGAAATTGCTGAGGTTCAGCGCGATCCGACCGTCGAAGACACCCCCTCCGGTGCCCTCGTTGGCGGTGTAGAAGCCGGTGGCGTCCGTCGTCAGGTCCTGCACCGTGGAGGTGTTCGGAATGAACCCGGCAGGATAGCTCTTGGCGACGGCCCCGGTGGTGGCGTCCACCACGGCCAGCGCGTGCGAGGTGGTGCCGTTGACGGTGAAGAAGTCACCGCCGATCAGTACGTGCTTGCCGTCGGGCGTCAGCTCCACGGCCCGGCCCACCTCGTCGGTGTTGGCCTTCCACGGCTTCAGCGCGGCGCCGGTGGTGACCGCGGCGAACTTGTTCCGGGTCTGCCCCGCCACGTTGTTGAAGTCACCGCCCAGATAGACGGTGTCGTTCGTGACAGCCAGGGCCCGCACGGTCGCGGAGACGGAGAACTTGAAATCCTGGCGCGGGGTGCAGGTCGCGGTGTCGATGGCGGCGATGTTGCTCACTCCGACCCCGCTCACCGCTCCGAACTGCCCGCCGACATAAAGGGTCTTCTGGTCGGGCGAAAGCGCCAGCGCACGTACGGTCGCGGTCCCCGACGAGAGGGTGAACGACAGCTTGCAGTCGGTCGGCGCACCGGTCGCCGCGTCGAACGCGGCGAAGTTCACCGAGGGCTGTTCGGAGGTGCCGGCGGCCGCGTCCGGGGGCCGGACGGTGGAGAAGGTGCCGCCCGTGTAGACGACACCGGCGTCCGACGCGGCCATCGACCAGACGATGCCGTTGGTCTGCCAGGTGGTGAGATCGTCCGCGGTCAGCGAGACCGGCGGGGTGAGAGCCGCGGCCGGGGATCCCCCGGACGCGGTGGCGGTCAGCGCTCCGGCGAGCAGGCAGAGCGCGGCGGCCGCGGCCCGTGCCCGGACGCGTCCGATGCGCCTGCGCCCCGTACTTCCGTTCATCATTCAGCTCCGAAGGTGAGAACGAGCTGCGGCCGGAAGGCCGCGGTTCCTGCCTCGTCCGACCGGCGGCGGAGACGGTCCGCCCCGCTGCCGGTGAGGGCGAGTGAGTGGTCCGGGCCGGGGGCCTGGACCGGTGCGGGCACGCACGGGTCCACCGGGAGGCCGGTGGAGCCGGAGAGCGCGCCCGGGGCGGTCCCCGGCGGGGCCGCGGCCGGTGGCGACGGCCGGGTCTCGTGGGGAAGTGACGGAGCGGTCCGCGCGCCGGTGACCGGCACGACGGTCCCCCCGCGTGCGGGGTCCGGACGTCTCATCGGTCCACCCGCACGGCTGCTCCGGCGAGTTGATCGGAGAGCTGGCGGATATCGGCCTCGACCATGATCCTGGCGAGCTCCTGCGACCTCACCGCCGGTTTCCAGCCGAGCAGTTCCTCGGCCTTGGCGGCGTCACCGATCAGCGCGTCGACCTCGCTGGGCCGCTCGTACTTGGCGTCGTAGCGGACGTGCTCCCGCCAGTCCAGGTCCGCGTGGGCGAAGGCGTACTCCAGGAACTGCCGGACGCTGACCCCCTCCCCGGTGGCCACCACATAGTCGTCCGGACCGTCGCACTGCAGCATCCGCCACATCGCGTCGACATACTCGGGGGCGTAGCCCCAGTCGCGCACCGCGTCGAGGTTGCCCAGGTGGAGGCGGGTCTGCAGACCCGCCTTGATCCTGGCCACCCCGCGCGTGATCTTCCGGGTCACGAAGGTCTCGCCGCGGCGCGGGGACTCATGGTTGAAGAGAATCCCGTTCACCGCGAACATCCCATACGCCTCACGGTAGTTGACGGTCGCCCAGTAGGAGTACACCTTGGCGACGCTGTACGGGCTCCGCGGATGGAACGGCGTCTTCTCATTCTGTGGCGGCGGGCTCGCGCCGAACATCTCCGACGACGACGCCTGGTAGATCCGGGTGTCGATACCGCTCGCGCGGACGGCCTCCAGCAACCGGATGGTGCCGAGACCTGTGATGTCACCGGTGTACAGCGGGGCGTCGAACGAGACACGGACGTGCGACTGCGCGCCGAGGTTGTAGACCTCGTCCGGCCGGATGTCTCGCAGCAGATTCACCAGCGCGACCCCGTCGGCGAGATCGGCGTGATGCAGGACGAACGAACGGTTCTCTTCCTCCGGGCCCTGGTAGATGTGGTCGATCCGCTCGGTGTTGAAGCTCGACGAGCGGCGTATCAGTCCATGGACCGTGTACCCCTTGTCGAGCAGCAGCTCGGACAGGTACGAACCGTCCTGTCCGGTCACGCCGGTGATGAGCGCGGTCTTCGCCACGACTACCCCCTCTGTGTTCGCCTGAAAGGCTGTTGATTCCCACCGAAATATCGGAATTGAGCGATCTGCGGCAAAACGTCACCGCGATCTGTGGCTGCTGGCACAATCCGAGCCATGACGACTGATCTCCCCGGCCCTCCCCAGGAATCCGTCCGCCCCTTCCTACGGCCCGGCGCCCGCGTATTCGTCGCGGGCCACCGCGGTCTGGTCGGCTCGGCGGTGGTGCGCCGCCTCACCGCCGCCGGACACGAGGTGATCACCCGCGATCGTGACCACCTCGATCTGCGCGACGCCGCACGGACCGGGGAATTTCTCCGGGAGGTCCGACCGGACGCCGTGGTGCTGGCCGCCGCCAAGGTCGGCGGAATCATGGCCAACAACACGTACCCGGTGCAGTTCCTGGAGGACAACCTGCGCATCCAGCTGAGTGTCGTCGCCGGAGCGCACGCCGCCGGTGTCGAGCGGTTGCTCTTCCTCGGCTCGTCCTGCATCTACCCCAGGCGTTCCCCGCAGCCGATCCCCGAAAGCGCCCTGCTCACCGGTCCGTTGGAGCCGACCAACGAGGCGTACGCGTTGGCCAAGATCGCCGGAATCGTGCAGATCCAGTCCTACCGCCGGCAGTACGGCGTCGCGTACATCAGTGCCATGCCGACCAATCTCTACGGTCCGGGCGACAACTTCGACCTGGAGTCCTCGCACGTGCTGCCCGCGCTGATCCGCCGCTTCCACGAGGCGCGGCGGGACGGGGCGCCCGCGGTCACGCTCTGGGGCTCCGGCAGCCCGCGCCGCGAGTTCCTGCACGTCGACGATCTGGCCGCCGCGTGCCTGCTGCTGCTGGAGCGCTACGACGGCGACGAGCCCGTCAACATCGGCTGTGGCGAAGACCTGACGATCCGCGAACTCGCCGAAATCGTACGGAAGGTGACGGGATATCAGGGAGCCATCGAATGGGACACGGCGAAGCCCGACGGCACCCCGCGCAAACTGCTCGACGTCTCCCGGCTCACTTCTCTCGGCTTCGCACCTCGGATCGCGCTGCACGACGGGATCGCCCGCACGTACGCGTGGTGGCTGGAGCGGCGGACCGCACAGGTCTGAGCGGACCCGGCGGATCCACCGGCGCGGGCCGGCCGCCGCAACGCGACGGCCGCCCGTCCCTCCGGCCCCGCACGGCCGGTTGCCCCGCGCTCCTCGCATCGACGGCCGCCGCTCTCAGTACGCCCCACGGCCGTCGGCGACGGCACGCAGCGTCCGGGCCATGAGCCCCATGTCCGTGAGCACCGACCAGTTGTCGACGTACCACAGGTCGAGCGAGACGGTCTCCTGCCAGGACAGGTCCGAACGCCCGCTGACCTGCCACAGACCGGTCAGCCCCGGCCTGACCGCCAGCCGTCTCAGTTCGCGTTCGTCGTAGCGGGACACTTCCTCCGGAAGCGGAGGCCGTGGACCGACCAGTGACATGTCGCCCCGGAGCACATTGAGCAGTTGTGGCAGCTCGTCGAGCGACGTCCGTCGCAGCAGACGGCCGATACCGGTCACCCGGGGGTCGCGGCGCATCTTGAACATCGGACCGTCGTTCTCGTTCGCGGCGGTCAGTTGCTGCTTGCGGCTCTCGGCGTCCACCACCATCGTCCTGAACTTCCACATCGTGAACGGCCGGTTGTGCCGCCCGTGGCGGATCTGGCGGTGGAACGCCGGCCCGCGGGAGCCGAGCCGCACCGCCGCCCCGATCAGCAGCAGCAGGGGTGCCAGAACCAGCAGACCGAGTGCGGCGCCGATGCGGTCCACCGCGGCCTTCACGGCCATCTGCGGCCCCCCTCGCAGCGGGGGTGCGATGTGCAGCAGCGTCAGCCCGGCAGCGGCGGCAGGCCGAACCCGGCCGGCCGCGATGCCCGAGAGCTCCGTCAGCACGGACAGGGCGAGCCCGCCGTCGTGCAGCCCCCGGGAGAGCCGGTGCAGCCGATCCTCGGAGAGCTGCGGCCCGGGTACCACCAGGGCCAGGTCCGCGTCATGGGCGAACGCCCCGCCCAGCACCGTCGACGCGTCGTCGTCGGCCGGTGCCGGTGCGAGCCGGCCCGGCACCTGGACCTCGCACTCCAGCGGGGCGGTCCCCACCGGTATGGCGGCCACGACCTGGTAAGGATGGTCCGCGCGGGAACCCAGCACCCGCACCGCGCGTTCCACCTTCGAGGCCTCCCCGACCACCAGTACCCGCCGGACGGTCCGCCGCCGTCCGGGCCACGGCAACCGCCGTACCCCCAGGGCCGCTACGCCCGCCAGCAGGCCGGGCAGCAATGCCACGGCAGCCGTCGCGGGATCGACCGCATCACCCGTCATGGTCCGCAGCACCGCGAGCACACCGACCAGCAGCAGCCAGTCGCCGGCCGTGCTCAGTACCCCCGGTGGATCGTCCGGAGGCAGGTCCGCGTACCGGCCGCGCGCGGCCCGCACGCCGGACCACACCAGTGCGGCCACCGCCGCGGCGACCGCGGCCCGCGGCTGTCCACCGGCCAGCAGGACGAGCCACGCCGGAAGCCCCAGGCAGAGAAGCTCGGCGCCGATGACAGCCGGCAGACGCCACCCCGCCCTTCTCTTCGCCGCGACCGGTTCCGAGCGTTCACGCTGTACGGTCGGCGCCCTCCACGGGTCGTCAAGTGCCTTGCCGCGAGGCCGATGTGAAACAGTGCGTGGACGCGGCGCCCCCGCCAGTCCCACAGGTTCTGATCTGTCCGAATCGGGTAGCTCGACATGCCCCATGAACCCCCCAGTCACAGTTGCATCGCCACAAACGGGGCGCATCCGCCGATCCCATGGACTGACGGATGCGCCCTCGCTCGGTGCACGATATCCACACACGTGCCATTTCGCTGGAGTTCCAGTGAAGTTCAGACATGCGCACTGACTCGGAACTCGTCCCGTTCCGCGCTGGATCGCTCGGTCTGTGGGTGACTGTTCACATTTGGAGGGTTCCGGAATCGGATGGTGTGCGGACATGTAGGTCACCAGTTGCATGGTTCCACCAACAGGTTCGTCCGGGAGGACGCACCATCGGGATCAGGACAGTCGGCCAGGAGCGAAAGAGGGGACGCGCGGTGACTCCCGCGGAGAGGAACCGGGCCGCAGACATCACCTTCGGAGCGCGACGGCTGAGCGTGCCCCGTCCCGAGGCCGAGCTGCGGGAAACGGCGTCCGCCTCGACCGCGGTGCACGCGCCCGGCCCCCGGCAGTCCTTCCGCACCGTCGCCGGTGCCGGGGCGATCGGGTGTCCGTGGCCGGGCTGCCGAGCAGGATCGAGATCGACCGGAAGACCGGGACCGCCACCGTCGCCGCGGGGCCGCGCTTCGGGGAGCCCGGCGACGTACCGCACGCGCACGGCTACGCACCGCACAACCCGGGCCGGCTGCCGCACATCGAACGGCCCGCCGCCCGGTTCGACCCGGAGGGCGTGTCCCGCAACGACGTCCTGGCGCGCCGCTTCCGGAGGTGGTCCGCCCCGCCGCCGGAGAGGTGCCCCGCGATCCGCGGTCGTCTCCGCGACGGAGGCCCGCCTCCGGGGGAGTGGGTCAGAGGCCGTCGAGCTCGTCCTCGGGCCGGGGCGGCCAGCTGCCCGGCGTTCTGTGCGGCGCCAGCCGGTCCACCACATCGGCCAGTTCCTCGCAGGCACGCTGGATTCTGCGGCGGATGTCGCTCTGCTCGGTGACGACGGCCGCGAGCAGCAGCGCCGTCAGGGCGACGGAGCCGTTGAACACGGCGAGGTTCACCATCACATGGAGGATGGTGTGGCCCTCGAACGGCCCCACGCCCTGCGTACCCGCGACGACCGCCAGGACCGACACCAGAAAGGCACACGGCGCGCTCCCCGCCAGCTGGAAGCGCAGCGCCGCCCAGATGATCAGCGGGAACACCAGGTAGATCATCGCCAGTGAGGTCCTGGTGGCCACCAGGGAGACCGCCACGGAGGCGACTGCCAGCGCACTCGCCTCGATCCACCGGTCGGTGGCCCGCGGCATCCGCACCCTGCGCAGCACCAGCAGCAGTGGAGTGACCACGAGCACACCCATCGCGTCCCCCGACCACCAGGCCGTCCAGACCGGCCAGAAGCCGCTCAGCGGAAGATGGTCGTCGACCACCAGCATGCAGGTGCCCACGGTCGCACTGATGGCCATGCCCCCCAGCGCGCCGAGGAAGACCAGCACGACGCCGTCGCGCAGCCGGTCCAGCTCCCTGCGGAACCCGGCCCTGCGGAGTATCAGGTACGAACAGACGGGAGCCAGGGTGTTGCCCGCCACGACGACGGCGGTGAGCAGCGAGACCGAGTCGCTCAGTGTGGCGATGACGAACAGGGAGCCGAGCGCGATACCGGGCCAGGCACGCGGCCCCAGGTAGATCAGGGCGCCCAGCGCGATGCCGGTCGGCGGCCAGAGCGGGGTGACGACCGCCCCCTGGACGTACACCCCGCGGATCAGGCCGAGCCCGCCGGCCAGGTAGTAGACGGCGGCTACGGCCAGGACGGGCAGTGCGGCCGAGACCGCCCGTATGGTTCTCTCGCTGCTGCTTCCCTTGCTGCGGATCACACATCTCATCAGACACCGACCCGGACGGGTGGCGGCTGTTTGACACGCTGGGCCCGGACCCGGCCGTCACTCCCCGCCGGGGGCCGCTCCGTGGCGCAGCACGAGAACGGCGGCGTCGTCCTCGTGCCCGGTCCGCTCCGCCGCCCGCAGGACCGCGTCGGCCAGCTCGTCGGCGCCGGCGGCGACCTGGGAGACCACCAGCCGCGTCACCGCGTCCAGCCCTTCGTCGATCGGGAACGAGGGCCCCTCGACCACCCCGTCGGTGACCAGGACGAACGCGCCGGGGCTCGTCAGGCGCCGCCGGGTGACCGGGTAGTGCTCACCCGCCCGGATCCCCAGGGGCAGGCCCCCTTCGTCGTCGGTGAGACCGGAGCGCCCGTCGGCGGTGGCCCACACGGCGGCGACGTGCCCGGCCCGGGCACTGTGGAGCTCCCGGGTGACCGGGTCGAGGCGGGCGAAGGTGCAGGTCGCGAAGAGGCCGGAGTCCACCGAGAGCAGCAGGTCGTTGGTCCGGCCCACGACCTCGCCGGGGTCCGCGGCGGTCGCGGCTATCGCCCGCATGGCGATGCGGATCTGGCCCATGAAAGCGGCGGCCTCGACATCGTGGCCCTGCACGTCCCCGATGGCGAACGCCAGCGCGCCGTCCGGCAGCACGAATCCGTCGTACCAGTCGCCGCCGATGTCCAGTCCGCTGCGGGCCGGCGTGTACCGGGCGGCTGTCTGCAGACCCGGGAGGGCGGGCAGCGCCGAAGGGAGCATCTCCCGCTGCAGCGCCTCCGCCAGTTCCACCCGCGCCCGCTGCAGCTCCACCTCTCGGCGCGCCCGCGAGGTGAGCTGTTGAAGGGTGGTGAGCAGTTCGCCGGCGCTCGCCGCACGGGGAGGACGACGCCGGTTCATGGGCGGCTCCGCACTGGGGGGAAATGACTTCCCGCATCCTATTTCGGCGCTGCGATCCCCGCAGGACGAGTTCCGGTGCCGTGACCCGGGCGGGACGGGCCGGAACGCGCGGACGGGCCCGGCCGGAGGGATGCTGGGGGCAGGACCGCGTCGTGGCGGCGTACCGACAGACCGCGCGCGGCCGCAGGAGGTGGGCGATGACGCGCACGTTGGAATGGAAGGTCCGTGTCGGCCTGTCCGAGGAGGACGGTACGACCAGGGCGGAGGCGGTGCTGGACACCGGCTCGGACACGCTCGTGGGACGAGGGGTCGCCCGCTGCAATCCGCAGGACGTGGACGTCCCCGCCATCGGCGACGAACTCGCGGCGAGCCGCGCCATGAAGGACATCGCCGCGCAGCTGATGAGGGCCGCCGACCAGGAACTGGAATCGGTCGGAGCCGGACCCGCGACCGGGCCCGTCGCACCGCCGTACGCGTGGTCCGACACCACGGCCTGAGCTCCGGGGCCGGGAGGAGCGACGGATGAGGGACCCGGCGACCGGGACGATCGGCGTGGACGGGCCGCAGGACGGACGGGGCGAGCGGGGCGCCCGCCCGGAGCGGACGGGGTGCGTCGTCGGCGAGCGCCCCGCCCCGGCCCGCTTCCCGCCATCGGCACCGCACCGGCCGCCGCTCCGCAGGGGCGAACTGCACGTGGGCCGGACCGCGCCCATCCCGGCCCTCCCGGAGGCGGCCGATGCGTGAGATCCTTCCGGCGCTCAGCCGCTGGTACGCCGCCGGGCAGCCGTTCGGGCTCGCCACCGTCGTCGCGGTCAGCCGCAGCGCACCGCGCGGCCCGGGCGCGGCGATGGCCGTGGGCCCGGACGACGAGGTCGTGGGCAGCGTCTCCGGCGGTTGCGTCGAGGGCGCGGTCTTCGAACTGGCCAAGGAGGTGGTGGAGACCGGCCGTGCCCAGCTCCGCACCTTCGGCTACAGCGACGAGGACGCCTTCGCCGTCGGCCTCACCTGCGGCGGCGAGATCACACTCCTCGTACGTCCGGTGACGCCCGCGCACGACGCCGCCTTCGGCGAGGCCGCCGCGTCGGTCGCCGCGCACCGTCCGGTGGTGGTCGCCACCGTGACCGACGGCCCCGCCCCGCGCGGGGCCGCCCTCGCCGTCCGGCCGGACACCGTCTCCGGCTCGCTGGGCGCGAGCGGGCTCGACGCCGCCGTCACCGCCGACGCGCGAGGCGAACTCGCCCAGGGCGCAACCGGCTTGCGGCACTACGGCCCCGACGGCGAACGCCGCGAGGACGACGTCACCGTGTTCCTCCAGTCGTTCGCCCCGCCGCCCAGGATGCTGGTCTTCGGCGCGATCGACTTCGCCGCGGCGGTGGCGAGGATCGGCGTGTTCCTCGGCTACCGCGTCACCGTCTGCGACGCCCGCCCCGTCTTCGCCGACCCCCGGCGTTTCCCGGACGGTGCGGAGGTGGTCGTCGACTGGCCGCACCGGTATCTGCGCGCCACCGAAATCGACGGGCGGACCGTGATGTGCGTCCTCACCCATGACCCGAAGTTCGACGTACCGCTGCTGGAGGTGGCCCTGCGCACCCCGGCCGCGTACATCGGGGTGATGGGCAGTCGGCGAACCCACGAGGACCGCCTGGCCCGGCTGCGCGAGGCCGGTCTCGACGGGACGGAACTGGCGCGGCTGCGCTCGCCCATCGGCCTCGACCTCGGCGCGCGTACCCCCGAGGAGGTGGCCGTTTCGATCGCGGCGGAGATCGTCGCACTGCGCTGGGGCGGCACCGGCAGCCCGCTCGCGGAAACGTCCGGGGCGATCCACCGGCCGCGCCCCGCGACCGGCTGACTCGGCCGCCGGACACCGCCACTCCGCCCGCCCCGGCCGGCGAACGGGCCGCGACCTGGTGCGCCTTCGCGGCAGTGTGCTCGGTGGTCCTGCTCGGCTGGGTCTCCCGACGTCCCATGGACAGGCGCTGAGGGCCGCCCCGTCATCCCCGGCGGGCACACGACGGCAGCTGCGGAACCTCGCCGCGTTGTCGGAACGCCCGAGTACACCCACGCATGCGGACGTTCCTCCGCCTGGCGACGCGCCGCATCCGACGCCCCGCGCTCGTCCACCGGGGATTGCGGGACGCCTTCAGCCGGACCGGGGCAGGCCGATCGGGTTCGGGAACGGCAGCAGCTTTGCCGCCACCACCTGCCGGGCCGGCACCTCCAGGGCGGCGAGCAGGGCGTCCGCCGTGCTGTCGGCGAGGGGGCGCAGCAGCCGGGCGGCCAGCCGGTCCGTGGTGTCCTCGACCAGGTCCCGTTCCTCACGACCGCGCGCCGTGGCAGCCGACTCCGCGTCGATCATCCCGCGGGAGCGCAGCCGTTCCTCGGCGTCCAGCCACTGCGTGTCGCTCACCCCCCGGTCGAGCTGGATGCCCTCGCGCGGAACACGGCCGGTGGCGGCGGCGAGAACGAGCGCCTCGGGGGCGTCCAGGCCGTGGTCGGCGAGTGCGGCGGCGTGTGCGTCTCCCCTGAACTCCCGCAGCGCGGTGGTGAGTTGCCACAGGCGTTCCACCGGGTCGGCGCGGTCGCACAGCGGGCGGTTCGCGGCGAACAGCGGACGTGCGAGGGCGGAGGCGTCCTCCACCATCGCCGTGAGCGGCGGGGCGAGCTGTCCGGCGAGGGTGTCGATGCCGGGGACCAGCCTGCGCAGTGCCCGCGCGGCCAGCCGTGCGCGGAGCTCGATGAGCGTTTCGGGGGCGACGATCCGCCACGCTGCGGGCAGCGCCCGGGCCACCATGCCCGGGGCGAAAACGGCCAGGACAGCGGTCGCGGCCTCGGGGCGGACCGGTCCCATGGGGGCCGTGCGGGTGGCGAAGTAACCCATCCAGAAGCCCTTGAGGCCGACGGACCTGCCGAGGCCCCGGCACTCCTCGTCGAAGTAGATCACCGCGTGGAGGGGCTCGGTGCGCAGCCACAGTGTCCGGGGTCTCGACTCCATGGGGGCCAACCTAACGCCCATGGCACCGGATGCGCAGCTCGACGGCGGGCGGGCAGGGTCTTTCTCCGACCGCTGCCCGCCCCGGCCCGTCCGCACCGCACACCCGGGGAGCGCCGGCGGGGACCGTCTCAGCCGGCCAGGCCGGAGTGCCGCTCCATGATCGCCGCCGCATCGGTGCCGCGCGGCAGGATGCCGTACTGATGGCCGCGGTCCTCGCCGAGCCGGGCGGCGACGAACGCCTCGGCCGCCGCCGCGGGGGCATGACGCAGCATCAGTGAGGACTGCAGAGCCAGTGCCATGCCCTCGACCGTCGCCCGCGCGCGGGTCTGCGCGGCGAGCGGGTCGCGCAGATCCGCGGCCAGATCCTGGCGCACCCGGCGGATGTGCGCGTCCAGTACGGGATTCGCGCCGGCGGTGGTCTCCAGCTCCGCCCAGAAGGCGTCCAGCGACTGCGGGGTCCTGGCGATGCCCCGCAGCACATCGAGGGCGATGACGTTGCCGGAGCCCTCCCACACCGCCATCACCGGCTGCTCGCGGTAGCGCCGGGCCAGCGGCCAGTCCTCGGTGTAGCCGTTGCCGCCCAGGCACTCCAGCGCCTCGTAGGCGTGGTGCGGACCGCGCTTGCAGATCCAGTACTTGGCCACGGCCGTCGCCAGCCGCCGGAACACCGCCTCGGACTCGCCGCTGCCGTCCTCGTACGCGTGGGCCAGGCGCAGTGCGGTCCAGGTCGCGGCCTCCGTCTCCAGCGCCAGATCGGCGAGGACCGCCGTCATGGCCGGCTGGTCGACCAGCCGGGCACCGAACGCGCTGCGGTGCCGGGCGTGCCAGATCGCCTCGGACACCGACTGGCGCATGCCCGCGGTGGTGCCGAGCACGCAGTCGAGCCGGGTGTGGTTGACCATCTCGATGATGGTGGGGACGCCGCGGCCGGGCTCGCCGACCCGTACCGCCCAGGTGCCGTCGAACTCCACCTCGGAGGAGGCGTTCGACTTGTTGCCGAGCTTGTTCTTCAGGCGCTGGATGCGGACCGTGTTGCGGGTGCCGTCGGCCAGTACGCGCGGCACGAGGAAGCAGGTGAGCCCGGCCTCGGCCTGGGCCAGGACCAGGAAGGCGTCCGACTGCGGGGCCGAGAAGAACCACTTGTGGCCGGTCAGCAGATGGGCCCGGTCCTCGGGGTCCGAGGCCAGCGGGACGGCCCGGGTGGTATTGGCGCGGACGTCGGAGCCGCCCTGCTTCTCCGTCATCCCCATGCCGAACGTCAGCCCGGACTTGCGGCCCGGGGCGATCAGCCGGGGGTCGTACGACCGGCTGAGCAGGCCCGGCAGCCAGTCCCGTCCCACGTCCGGATCGCGCTGCAGGACCGGGACCACGGCATGCGACATGGACATCGGGCAGGCATGGCCGGGCTCGATCTGGGCGAACAGCATGAACGACGACGCCCGTGCCACGGCCGCTCCGGGCTTCGGGTCGGCCCAGCCCGCGGTGTGCGTGCCGTGACTCACCGCCGCGCCGATGACCTCGTGGTAGGCGGGATGGAAGTCGATCTCGTCGACGCGGTTGCCGTAGCGGTCATGGGTGCGCAGGACGGGCGGGAAGGTGTGGGCGAGCTCCGCGGCGGTCTGGAACCGCTCGGAGCCGACCAGGGCGCCGATCTCGTGCAGCTCGGGCTCGTGCCAGGCCGCACCGAAGGCCCGGACGGCCTCCGTGAGCGGCAGATTGGTGCCGTACTCGTCGAGATCCTTCCTCGGCGGGGCCTGGTTGGTGACCTCATGGGTGGGACGCGGTGCGGGGGCGCCGGGCCGCGGGCCGGTCCGGTGCGGGGCGATGGTCATCGCGGTTTCCTGTCCTGGGTCGATGGGTGGGGCGGGGCGCGGGGCGTCGGGATGCGGGTGGGGCGGGGAGCCGGCGTGGCCGTGCGGGGGCTGTGATCAGGTGCCGTCGGCTCCGACCGCTCTCAGGCACAGCGCGGTGATGCCCGCCACGACCGGGCCCGGTTCGGTCCGCTCACCGACCGGCGACAGCGGGCCGAGCAGAGCCTCGCCGACCGCCCCGATCACGGCGGCGGCCGACAACTGGGCGTTCTGTATGGGGAGTTCCTCCGTGGCGATACCGTCGGCGATGACCGACTCGGCGAGGGCGTGGTAGCCGCGCCGGTAGGTCAGCCGCTCCTGCTCGACGAGCGGATCGACCGGTTCGGCCAGCAGCGCCCAGGCCGTACGAGGGTTGCGCAGCGCGCGGTACGCGAAGACCTCGACCAAGGCGCGCAGCTGCTCGGCGGCCCCGCCGCGCGCCCGCACCGCCTCCTGCACCGTGCTGAGCTCATGGCCCGCGACATGGCGGAAGACCGCCGCGAGCAACTCCTGCTTGGAGGCGAAGTGGTTGTAGACGCTGCCGGTGGCGACGCCGGCGCGGTCGGCGATCGCCGAGATGCCGGCCGCCGCGTACCCGCCCTCGGCCAGCAGTTGCCGTGCGGCGTCCAGCATCCGCTCGCGGTGAGCGCGCCGGGTCGCCTCCGTGCGGGCGGTGGATCGGTAGGCCATGATGATCTGAACCTCGATTCATATCTTCCTCTGCCACTGAACCACTGTTGTTCCCGCCGTGCAACGGGCCCGTCGCGGTCACGGCCGTCACCAGCGGGCACACGGTGGCCGTGGGGGATGCGGTCGTGCGCGGCGGGTGCCGTACAGCGTGGTCAGGACCCGTCGGCCACGGCCGGGTCGTCTGCCGGGAGCGGGAGCTCCTGTTCGGTCCACAGGGCCTTGCCGTTGCCGCTGTACCGGGTGCCCCAGTGCGTGGCGAGCCGGGAGACGATGAACAGCCCCCGGCCGCCCTCGTCGACGGTGCGCGCATGGCGTAGATGGGGCGACACCCGGCTGCTGTCGTGTACTTCGCAGGTGAGTGTGCGGTCCAGGATCAGCCGCAGGTGCAGGGGAGGGGTGCCGTAGCGGACGGCGTTGGTGATCAGTTCGCTCACGATGAGTTCGGTCGCGTCGATCGTCTCCTCCTCGACGCCCCAGCCGTCGAGCCGGTCGCGCACGAGTGTGCGGGCGACGGCGGGGCTGGTCCGGTCGTGCGCCAGTTCCCAGGTCGCGACCCGGTCGGCGGGAACGACGCCGGTACGGGCGAGGAGGAGCGCGGCGCCCTCCGGGTGGGTCTCGGCCGGCAGGTTGTAGACCACGTTGTCGCACAGGTCCTGCAGATTCCGGCCGGGCCGCGCGAGCACCTCCCGGACCCGATGCGCGGACCCGTCTCCGGTCAGGAGGGATCCGGTGAAGAACGCCAGGACGCTGCCTTCGTCGAGCTCGTAGGCGGCGGTGGCGAACGGTGAACTGTCGCTGGAGAACAGCGAGGGCCCCTCGGGGACATCGAGGGTGGTCGTGGTGCCGTCGGGTGAGACGAGGACGGGCGACGGATGCCCCGCCCGCGCCAAGGTGCAGGTACGGGAGAACGGGTCGTAGACGGCGTACATGCAGGTCGCCGTGGGTGACTGTCTGTGCAGCCAGTCGCCGGGCGGCAGCGCGGCCCGCTCGACGGCCAGCCGCCCGGCGGTGTCGGTCAGCCTGGCCAGCACTTCGTCCGGCTCCAGGTCGAGACCGGCCAGCGCGTGGATGACGGTGCGCAACTGTCCCATGGTGATGGCCGCCTGGAGGCCGGGCGCCTCGACACTGCCGACCATCAGGGCGGTGCGCGCGCCCGAGAGGCCGATGGTGTCGAACCAGCAGCCGCTGTTGCGTCCGGGCAGCAGGGCGTGTGCCGTCTCCACGGCGATGCGGCCGCCGTCGGCCTGGGGAAGGAGCCGGCGCTGCACCGTCGACGCGATCACGTGGTCGCGCTCGTAGCGCCGTGCGTTGTCGATGCTCAGGGCGACATGGGCGGCCGCCGTCAGAGCGAGGGGGAGATCGTTCTCCTCGTAGGGTTCCGTACCCCGGCACCGGTAGAGACTCACCAGGCCCAGGACCGTGCCGTGCAGCTTCAGCGGGGCCACGATCAAGGAGTGGGCCCGGGTCGTTTCGATCAGCCGGGCGCTGTCGGGGTCCGCGTCGAGCCACGGCGTCCGGGCGTCGATCCGGACGAGGCGGGGCCGCAGGTCCGACGCGGCCAGGGAGTACGGCGTACGGTCGGGCAGCCGGCGCATCTCTCCGACGAGGCCGCTCCGGTGGCCGTCCGTACCGAGACCGCGGACGGCCGCGCGGCGCAGTGGGACATCGGGCCCCAGGGGGCCGGGCGGCGGATCCGAACCCCGCAGGACGTCGTCCACCACCTCGACCACGGCGAGGTCGGCGAATGCCGGAACGGCGGCCTCGACGAGCCCCTCGCAGGTCGCCGCCACGTCGAGTGACCTGCCCACCCGCGTGCGCACCGCGGTGAGGCAGGCCGTCCGGACGCGCGCCTTCTCCCGCTCGTTGACGTCCACGACGGTGGCCAGCAGCCCGAGGGCACGGCCGTCCGTATCGTTCAGACGGTGGACGGACACCATGAGGCGGCGACTGGGGCCGGAGGAGTCGACGGCCCGACCGCGGATCACCCGCTCGCGCACGGCCACGCCGGTGTCCAGCACCTGGCGCAGCAAGTGCTCCGCCTCGTCGGGTCTTTCGACGTGGTACGCATCGGTGAAGTAGCGCCCCACGAGGCGCTCGTCGGGGACGACGCCGGAAAGGGTGTTCGCCCGCACCACCCGCAGGTCTGTGTCCAGGACGTGCAGGCCCACCGCCGACTGGGCGAACAAGGTGCTGAGGACCGCGGCCCCCATGCCGCCGACCGCCCGTGACGCGGGGTCCGGTGCACCGGCGTCTGCCACGGATTCACCCCCATCAGGCTCCGCCCGCCTTGTGGATCGGCGGGTAGGGACAAGCGTCGAGGCACCCCGCGTGCTCCGCCACCGGGCCGTGGCAGACGGGTGATCCGCCGCACGGAGCACGGAGGAACGACGGCCCGTGCCGCTCGGCGGCCCCCTCCCGGGGGTCCGGTGGGCCATCGCCCCGGCGCCGGGACCGGTCTCGCTCTTCGGCACCGGGCCCGCGACCGGCCTCCCGGGCAGGTCGGAAGGGCTCTTCGGAAGGGGCTCTGCGGAAGGGTGCTTCGGGCCGATCGCAGTGCTGTGTGCCCGGCAGGTCGAACCGCTCGGCCTCCGGGCGACCGTCCGCGACCGGCCCGCAGTCGTTCTGCGGTCGTTCCGCAGCCGCTCCCACCGGTGCGACACGGATGCGTCCCCCGTATTTCAGGCCGGGTTCACCCGACGGTTCCGGAATCAAGAAATCCTCTTGGCGGCGGCCCATGCGATCCGGGCCCCGGACCGTTGCCGCCCCGCACGAAGGAGAACGTCGCGTCATGTCCCACCCCGTGCCCGAATGGGCCGACCCCCAGGTTCCCGCGGAGTCGCTCGACCCCCAGGGCCTCAGCCGCCGAGGGCTGATGCGCCGTGCCGGTCTGTTCGGCGCGGCCTTCGCCGCCGCGTCGCTGCCACTGCCCGCGCTGGCCGACAGCAGGGGAGGCCGGCTCCAGGGGCACGGCCAAGGGCATGGTCACGGAAAGGCCCCCGACCTGGTCTACCTGGTCGGTGATCACCACAACCACTCCGTCTACAGCCATGACGCCAAGTACACCTTCTCCCAACTTGCTTCGGCAGGGCAGAAGTTCGGTCTCGACTGGATGGTCTTCACCGAGCACAGCAACATCGGCCACGCGGAGTTCGGCGCCGCGCAGGAGCACCGGGAGATCCTCAAGGCCCGCGCCGACAACAAGCGCATGCTGATCTTCCAGGGCCTGGAGTGGTACATCCCCGGCGCCGAGCACTGCACCGTCTTCTCGCCGCCCGGACGGCACGAGGTCGACCTCCTCACCCGATTCGAGGAGGCCTTCGACGGCAAGCTGCTCGGCTACACCGCCGGTGCCCCGACGCACCCCGACACCCCGCGGAACGAGGCCCACGCGCTCAAGGCCCTGAAGTGGCTGGCCGAACAGCGCCGCACCCGGTACGTCGACGACGTCCTCGTCCTCGCCAACCACCCCATGCGGCTCGGCATCGACTCCCCGCACGAGATGCGCGGCTGGCGTGACGCGGCCCCCGAGATAATGATCGGCATGGAGGGCGCCCCGGGCGCCCAGGCCGGGGCGATCCCGGGCTGGCACCCGGACACCAACATCCGCGGCGAGTACACGAATTCACCCTCCGCCGACTCCTGGCCCGGCTACCCGCGCGAGGCATATGTCACCTACGGCGGCTTCGACTGGGCGACCGCGACCGTCGGCGGCCTGTGGGACGCGATGCTGGCGGAGGGCAAGCTCTTCACGATCACGTCCAACTCCGACGTCCACCGCGTCGCCCAGGACACCTGGGTCAACGGCGCCTGGCCGCCCGGCCGGGACTTCGACAACACGGGCCACCTCCCCGACCCGTACAACACCACCGAGCCGCAGCCCGGCGGCGACTTCTGGCCGGGCCAGTTCAGCCGTACCCATGTCGGCGTCACCCGCTACGGCTACCGGAACGTGATGGAGGGGCTGCGGGCCGGCCGGGTCTGGGTCGACCACGGACATCTCATCGACGGCATCGACGTCAAGGTCCGCGGCGAGCACGGCAACAGCGCGACACTCGGCGGCCGGCTCCGCGCCCGGCGCGGCGAGAAGCTCACCCTCACCGTCACGGTGACCGCCGCCTCGCGCCGCAATCCGTACGGCGTGCTGCCGCGTCTGGAGCACGTCGACGTCATCCGCGGCGCGGTCCGCGGCCCGGCCGCCGACCGCGACGGCTGGCGCGCACCGGACACCCGGCTCGCGCACACCGCCGACGTCTCGGGCCGCCGTGGCACGTACACCCTGCGCATCCCGGTCGGGCGTGCTGACGAGCCGTTCTACCTGCGCCTGCGCGGCAGCGACGGCAAGCGGCACGGAAAGGGATTCCTCGGCGCGTCGATCGACCCGCACGGCCCGCTGCCGCACGAGCCCGGCAAGGGCAACCCGTGGCTCGACACCTGGTTCTACACCAACCCGGTCTTCGTGGACGTCGTGCGCTGACCCCGCCGAACGGCCGGAAGCCGCCCGGCACCTGTCGTCGGACGGGCTCCGGGCGGCTCCGGCGTGCGCGGGCATCGGACGGGTGCCGGGCGGCCCGGCCGGGCTCAGGCGTCCAGGGCCGCGGAGACCACGGCCCTGGCCTCCTCCTGGACCCGGCCGAGGTGATCGCTGCCCAGGAACGACTCGGCGTAGATCTTGTAGACGTCCTCGGTGCCCGAGGGGCGGGCGGCGAACCAGGCGTTCTCCGTCGTCACCTTGATGCCGCCGATCGGTGCGCCGTTGCCGGGCGCCTCCGTCAGCACGGCCGTGACCGGTTCGCCGGCCAGGGTGTCGGCCGTGACCTGCTCGGGGGAGAGCCGTGCGAGAACCGCCTTCTGCGCGCGGTCGGCGGGCGCGTCGATCCGGGCGTACGCCGGCTCGCCGAACCGGGCGGTGAGCGCGGTGTAGCGCTCCGACGGGGAACTGCCCGTCACCGCGAGGATCTCCGAGGCGAGCAAGGCCAGGACGATGCCGTCCTTGTCGGTCGTCCACACCGATCCGTCGCGGCGCAGGAACGAGGCCCCGGCAGACTCCTCGCCGCCGAATCCGAGCGACCCGTCGGCCAGTCCGTCGACGAACCACTTGAAGCCGACCGGCACCTCGACCAGTTCACGGCCGAGACCGACGGCCACCCGGTCGATCATTCCCGAGGAGACCAGCGTCTTGCCGATGCCCGCGGCGGCCGGCCACCGCTCGCGGTGGGAGTACAGGTAGTCGATGGCTACGGCGAGGTAGTGGTTCGGGTTCATCAGACCGGCGTCGGGCGTCACGATGCCGTGCCGGTCGGCGTCGGCGTCGTTCCCGGTCGCGATCCCATAGCGGTCGCGCTGCCCGATCAGTGAGGCCATGGCGTACGGCGAGGAGCAGTCCATCCGGATCTTCCCGTCCCAGTCCAGCGTCATGAACCGCCAGGTGGGGTCGGTCAGGGGGTTGACGACGGTCAGATCGAGCCGGTGCTGTTCCGCGATCCGTCCCCAGTACGCGACCGAGGCGCCGCCGAGCGGATCGGCGCCGATCCGCACCCCCGCCGAGCGGATCGCGTCCAGGTCGAGCACGGACGGCAGATCCGTGACGTAGCTGCCGAGGAAGTCGTACGTCCCGGTGGTCGACGCCGCCCGTGCGCGGGCGTAGGGCAGCCGGCGTACCTCCTTCATGCCGGCCGCGATGATCTCGTTGGCCCGTTCCTGGATCCAGCCGGTGGCCTCGGACCCGGCCGGGCCACCGTTCGGCGGGTTGTACTTGAACCCTCCGTCGCCGGGCGGGTTGTGGGACGGGGTGACCACCACACCGTCGGCGAGCCGCGAGGTCCGTCCCCGGTTGTGGGTGAGGACGGCGTGCGACACCGCCGGGGTCGGGGTGTAGCCGTCGGCCGGGTCGATGAGCACGGTCACGTCATTGGCGGCGAACACCTCGACGGCGGTGATCCGCGCCGGCTCCGACAGGGCGTGGGTGTCGGCGCCGAGGAAGAGCGGCCCGTCCGTGCCCTGCCGCGCCCGGTACTCGCTGATGGCCTGGCTGGTGGCCGCGATGTGGTCCTCGTTGAACGCGGTCGCCGTGGACGACCCGCGATGGCCGGAGGTGCCGAACGCGACCCGCTGACCGGGGACGGCCGGATCCGGGTGCAGCGTGTAATACGCGGTCACCAGCCGGGCCACATCGGTGAGATCCTCCGGCCGGGCCGGTTGTCCAGCTCGTTCGTGCGGCATCTGCCACTCCTCCGTATCGGTCGGTCGTTGTGCTTTCCCCCGCGCCATTTTCGCGGGTGGCCCGCACCGGTCCGCGACCGCCCCGCCGCGTCGGCCCGGCCGGGACCGGCCGTCCCGGAGGCCCGGCGCGAAACCTGTGGAGACGCCGCGAGGCCCGGCATATGTTCGTCCACGACGACGAGCGGTGTACCGCCGACCGCAACACATGGCGGGTTCTGAACGAACAGGGAGACACACGATGGCACCGAACGATTCCGCACCGGCCGGCCGCGTCCTGCTGCGCGAGGCCGCCGCCGGGGACGCGGGGCCGCTCACCCGGCTCTTCCTCGACTCCCGCGCCGCGGCCATGCCCTACCTGCCGAAGGTGCACAGCGACGAGGACACGCTCGCCTGGATGACCCATGTCGTCCTGCCCGGAACAACGGTGTGGATCGCCGAGACCGGGACCGGGGAGGTGCTGGGATTCGCCTCGCTCGACGGAACCGAGCTGGAACACCTGTATCTGCGACCCGACGTACGGCGTCGGGGCATCGGCTCACTGCTCCTGGCCAAGGTGCGCGAGGCCGCCCCCGACGAGCTGACCCTGTACGTCTTCCAGCGCAACACCGCCGCCAGGGCCTTCTACGAGCGGTACGGATTCACCGCGGTCGGGTTCGACGACGGCAGCCGCAACGAGGAGAAGGAACCGGACGCGAGATACCGGTGGACCGCGGCCGGCCCGTCCTGTCCGCCGTCCGGGACGAGCGCGCCGGTACCTCCGCGTCACCCGGGTGAGCTGCCGGGCTGATCGGGCTCGCGGGCCGGCGGATTCACGGGCGGAGGACGGGTGTTCGTGGGTCGCCGGCCTCCGCCGTCGTGGCCGGCCGGCCACGCGGGACGTGCGGGGCCGCAGCCGCACGCCCGTTGCCCGCCGGCGCACCTCTGCCGTCCTTGCGGGGTTCATGCGTCTGGCTGTCAATTATTTACGATGATCACGCGTGTTATTGCTCTCCGCTGTTCGCGGTGGCTGAGGGTGCCGAGCCCCGGCTCCGTGCCGGCCGAAACCCTCCGCGCCCCTGCCCGAAAGGAATTCGACGTGGCAGCCGGCCTTCCGCCCGAAGACACCGCGAACTGGTGGCGCGACGCCGTCATCCACCAGATCTGCGTATGCAGCTTCGCCGACGGCGACGGTGACGGAACCGGCGATCTCGCGGGAGTACGGGCCAGGCTGCCCTACCTCGCCGAGCTGGGCGTGGACGCGCTCTGGTTCACCCCCTGATACCTGTCGCCGCTCGCCGACGGCGGATACGACGTGGCCGGCTACCGCACCGTCGACCCCGCCTTCGGCAGCCTCGCCGATGCCGAGCAACTGATCGCGGAGGCCCGGGAACTGGGCCTCCGTGCGATCGTCGACATCGTTCCCCACCATGTCTCCGACCGGCACGCGTGGTTCCGCGCGGCCCTCGCCGCCGGACCGGGCAGCCCCGAGCGGGACCTCTTCCACTTCCGCACCGGACGAGGAACGGACGGCGAGGTACCGCCCAACGACTGGGTGTCCGAGTTCGGCGGTGTGCCGTGGACCCGGGCGGAGGACGGCAAGTGGTACCTGCACTTGTTCGACCGGCGGACCGGTGTGCGTCGCCGACCTGGGCGCGGAACCCGTCGAACTGCCCGCGTACGCGGACGTCCTCCTCCTCAGCGGCCCGCTCGACGAGGAGGGGAGGCTTCCGCAGGACACGGCCGCCTGGCTGCGGAACTGACCGCGGGGGAGCTCCTGGGGGCGACCCGGCCGTCCGCCTGCCGGGCCCCGGCAGGATCGCGGGGGCACGAGGGCTGCGGCACAGTGGGCATATGGACGATCTGAATGCCCTCGCCGACGAGCATCTGGCCGTGGCCCGCGCCTCCGCGCACGGCCGCAGCGCCCACCGCCTGCTGCATCAGGAACCCCTGCGCCAGACCGTCATTGCCCTCGCCTCGGGCTTCGCCCTCGACGAGCACAACGCACCGGCCGCGGCCTCCCTCCAGGTGCTCCGAGGCAGGGTGCGCCTCACGGCGGCCTCGGGCGACGCGGAGCTCGGCGCCGGGATGCTCCACCCGATCCCGCGGGAGCGGCACGGTCTGCTGGCCCTGGAGGACGCCGTGGTGCTGCTGACCGCTGTCAACGAGTGACGGCGGCGGTCCCGGGACGTGCGGCGGAGGTCATCCGGACGCGTTCCAGGACCCACAGCACGAGGCTTCCGGCGGCCAGCGAGCCCCCCAGGAGGCAGACTCCGCTCCAGCCCGCCCGCGACCAGACCACCGAAGCCAGCGCGGCCCCGGCCGCACCGCCCGTGAAGAACAGCGTCATGAAGCCGGAGTTGATCCGGTTGCGGGCCTCCGGGCGGAGCGTGTAGATCACGTTCTGAGCGCTGTTGAGCCCCGCCTGCTGGGCGATGTTCAGCGAGATCACCCCGATCGCCAGCCAGAGCAGCGAGGACTCGCCGGCCAGCAGCGGAATCCAGGAGAGCGTGAGGAGTGCGGCAGCCGTTCCCGACACCGCCTGCACCCGGCCGCGGTCGCTCAGCCGCGCTGCGATGTTCATGCCCACCACGCCGATGACGCCCACCAGCCCGAAAAGTCCGATGGCGGCCGCGTTCCAGCCGAACGGGGGCCGGGTCAGCAGAAACGTCAGCGCGGTCAGTTGCACGCTGTACGAGGCCATGGAGAACGCGCCGATGGCCGCCCGCCACCGCAGCAGAGGCTCCTGTCGCAGCAGGACCAGCGTGGAGCGCAGGAGGCCGGTGTACGGCATCGGGGCCGCGTCGCGCGGCCGGGGCAGCCGGGGGAGCCGGTGGTGCAGAAGTACCGCCATGACGGCCATGAGCAGCGCGTTCACCCAGTACGCGGTCCGCCAGCCGCCCAACTCGGACAGCGCACCGGCGGCCAGCCGTCCGAACAGCCCGCCGAGCAGGACGCCGGACATGACGGCACCGACGACTCTGCTGCGTTCCGCCGGAGCCGCCAGGGTCGCCGCGAACGGCACCACGACCTGCGCCCCGACGGAGGTCAGCGCGGTGAGCAGGGTCCCCGCGATCAGCAGGGGGCCGGTGGGCGCGGCGGCCGTCAGCAGGAGGAAGAAGGCGGTGAGCGCGAACAGGCTCACGGCAAGCCGCCGGCGGTCCATGGCGTCCCCGAGGGGGACGAGCAGGATCAGGCCCAGCGCGTACCCGGCCTGGGCGGCGGTCACGATCAGCCCCGCCGCGGTGACACCGATGTGGAGATTCACTTCGATGACGTCGAGCAGCGGCTGGGCGAAGTAGTTGCCGGCGGCCGAGAGCCCGGCCGCGAGGGCCATCAGCAGGATCAGGCCGCGACCGAGCTCGGGCGATCGGGGAAGCGTGCGCGGGACGGCCCGGTTGCGGGCCCCGCAGGTGGAATGTGCCATGTCCCTCAGCCTCGGGGACCCACCATCCATGAGTCCAACACATGTTTTTCATTCCATCGATCGTGGTTCACGATGGATGGATGGAACTACAGCAGATGCGGTACGTCGTCGCGGTGGCGGAACTGGGCAACTTCACCCGCGCCGCGAAGAGGTGCCTGGTCGTCCAGTCCGCCCTGAGTCATCAGATCGCCCGGCTGGAGAAGGAGCTGGGTGCCCGGCTCTTCGACCGCACCAGCCGTCAGGTGCGGCTCACCGCGGCGGGCGAGGCGTTCCTTCCGGCGGCCAGACAGGCGCTGGACGCGGCGGAGCGGGCCCGCGCCGAGGTGGCGGCCACGGCGGGGGAGGTCCGCGGACGCCTCGCGGTCGGAGCCGTCCCGACCGTCGCCTCGGTGGACATCCCGGCCGCGCTGCGGGCATTCCACCTCCGCTACCCGAGGGTGCACATCGTGCTGCGGGACGGCGCGAGCAAGGACCTGGTCCAGGAAGTACGGGACGGCACGCTCGACGTGGCGTTCCTGGGCGTACTGCCGAGCTACCGGCCGAAGGGCGTGAGCGATCACGAACTCGCCACGGGCGAACTGGTCGCCGTCGTCGCCCCGGCCCACCCCTTGGCCGGGACGGCCGAAGTGGGCCTGGAACGGCTGGCGGAGGAAACGTTCGTCGACCATCCGGACGGCACCGCCGCCCGAGCGCAGTCGGAGGAGGCGTTCGCGGCGACGGGACTCACCCGTGAGGTGGCGTTCGAGGTCAGCGGGACGGACTTCATCGTCCGGCTGGTCCGCAGCGGGCTCGGCATCGCCCTGCTGCCGGCCGCCTTCGCGGCGGAACTGACCGGCGTACACGTGCTGTCCGTGCGCGATGCGCCCGCCCGCACGGAGCGGCTGGTCTGGAGCCGCTTCCGCCCGACCCCGGCTGCCGCGGCGTTCCTGACCGGACTCGGCGTCGACGCCGACTGACAACTCCCCCTCCGGCCTTCCGGCAGCGGTCGGCGGCGGCTCCGCGGGAAGTCCCGATCGGCCGGTGCGCACCGGCCGATCGCCCGGACTCGCCGCGCACCCCTCGTCGAAGGGAGACGCACGGCGGCGAGCACGGAGCGGACCCGCTCGGGAAGATCGGCACCGGCGGGCACGCGGCAGGGTACACAGCCTCGGGGATTTTGCTTCCCGAGGCTTGTGGGAGCGCTCCCAATTTCGGCAGGATGAGGCGATGACCCAGCTTGCCGGGCCACGGCCCTACCACCCCGACGACCGCGCGGCCCTCGCGGACATCTGCGTCCGGACGGCCGACAACGGTGGCGACTCCCGGCATCTCTACCCGGACCAGGAGCTGATGCCGTCGATCTTTGCCGCACCGTACGCATACCTCGAACCCGATCTGGCCTTCGTGATCGACGACGGCACGGGCCGAGCGGTCGGCTACATCCTCGGCACCGCGAACACGGCGCGGTTCGTCGAGGCGTTCCGCGAGGAATGGCTGCCGATGGTCGAGGAGCGCTTCCCGGTGCCCGACGGCCCGCCGCGTACCCCCAGCGAGGAGATGACCGCCCTCCTGCACGATCCGGAGCGGATGGCCCTCCCCGAACTGGCGGCCCATCCCGCGCACTTGCACATCGATCTGCTGCCCGCATGGCAGCGGAAGGGGTACGGCAGAGCGCTGATGCGTACGTTCCTGGCTGCGCTGCGGGCCAGGGGAGTCGCGGCCGTGCATCTGTCCATGCTCACGGCCAACACTCCGGCCAGGGCCTTCTACGACCGCCTCGGCTTCGGCGAGATCCGGGTGCCGGACCCCGGCCCCGTCACCTACCTGGGGCGCACCACCGAAGCGGACCTGTAGCGTCCGTCGCCATCGGCCGGACGGCGCCCGGCGTCCGCTCGCACGGTGCGCTCCCTGCACACCAACCCGTCCCGCGGGTCCCACGGTTCAGCGGCCGCGAGGCCCACCAGGTCGCTGTCGACGCCGAACGCGCCCTCCTGAACGCCGTGCCCCGGCTGACCGCCGCTCTCGTGCACGCCGACCCCGACACCGGCCGCGACCGACCACCGAGCCGGTCCTGAGCAACGACGCTGGCCAGCGGTGCCGAGCTCCCTGCCCAGTCACACCCGTCCGGTTGCCCCCGGCCCAGGGGCTTTCGCCCCGCCAAAGAGGCCATGGCGCCCGGCAGAACCGCTGCGCCGCGGTCGTTGATCGCTGCTCTGCCGTGGGCCCTGGCCGGCCCGCTGGTCCGGGGCCGTGGGTGCGCGGCCGCCAGGGCGTGGCCAGTGCCGGGCCGCGCGCGGCGCCCCGCGCGATACGGGCCTGGTCTTTCCTCCGGGGAGGGAGTGGAAAGACCAGGCCACCGCCATGCTGCCGCCGGGGCTGCCACCAAACCCCAACGGCTTCCGTGCCGGACGCGTCGGCCCCGGCCATGCGCGGGTGTCTTCGCGCCATCCACGCCATCCGCGCCATCCGCGCCGGACGGGCCGCACCGGGGGTGCCCCGGGGGTTCGCTGGGCAGGTACAGATGTACGACCCGGAAAAAAAGGGGCGCAGCGGCCAGCGGCGAGGGGCGTGTGACGTGAGGGAGCAGACCATGTGGCAGTTCTCGGACGATCGTGGACAGGCGTCGACCGCTGCGAGGCGCCCGGAACGGGTACTGGCCTATGTCCAGGCCGGAGCGACCCTGTGGGACCGCGGGATACGTCCGAGCGCGATATTCGGCTCCGATCACGACGACCACGCCGAGCCGGACAGGGCAAAGACCGGATCGCTGCCGTTGACCGAGGTCCGCTACCTCGGTGCGGGCAGCGCTCTGGACGTGGACACCCTGCTGAGCGGTGGGCCGGACCTCGTCGTGGCCGTCAGCTACGGCGGTGGCCATGTCTACGGGCTCGCCCCGGAGACCGCCAAGCATCTGGAGGAGCACGTCCCCGTCGTCGTCATCGACGTCGGCCAGGCCCGCACTCTCGGGGAGATCGGCGAACGGTTCGCCCAGCTCGCCCGGTCGCTCGGTGCCGACGAGCCCACGACGGCGACCCAGGACCTGGACGCCGCCCGGGACCGGCTGCGCACGCTCGCCGCCGGACCGGACCGGCCCCGGGTGGTCGCCCTCTCCCCGGCCGGACAGGACCGGACACACCTCGCCCGCCCCCGCATGTGGCCCGAGCTGCGGGTGCTGGCCGAGCTCGGCGTCGACCTCGTGGAACCGGCCCAGGGGCCCGGCGCGAACTGGTCGACGGTCGACTGGGCGGACGCCGCGGCCCTGCGGCCCGCCGTCGTGCTCGCCGACATCCGGGCCAACGCCACCCCCCTCGGCGAACTCCGGACGAACGAGGCGTGGTCGGCGATCACCCGCGCCGCCCGGGTGCTGCCCTGGAACCCCGAGCCGGTCTGCAGCCCGCAGGCCCACGCACGCTTCCTCACGCTCGTGGCCGACGCACTGGAGGCCGCCGCCCACCGGCGGTGACGTATGCGGCCCGGGGCGCGTACGCCCCGCCCCGCGTGGCCGTGCCCCGTACGGACGCCAGCGATCGCGCCGGGCGCCCCGGTTCGCAAGGCTGGCCAGGAGCGCCCCGAGCCGACCCCGCACGTCCCCAGGAGCAGGCATGCAGCAGGACAAGCACCCGCCCTACCGTCCCGTGGTCTTCCGCGACCGTTCGGCGGGCTACGCCTTTCTGACCCGGTCCACCGCGTCCAGCGAGCAGACGATCGACTGGGACGACGGCAACAGCTACCCCGTCATCGACGTGGAGATCTCCGCGGAGAGCCACCCGTTCTTCACCGGGAAGGCCCGCGTGGTCGACTCCGAGGGGCAGGTCGCCAAGTTCGAGCGCCGGTACGGGGAGGAGGGGCGCAAGGACGCCTCCTGACCTGCCTGCCGATCCGAGTCCCCCGGTCCTGCCCGCAAGGCTGGGGCTCGGCCGTCCACACCCTCCGCCAACCCCTCGCAACCGCCCGCATTATCGTACGGACACGCCTTGCTGTGGCGCGCAGCCAGAACAGGGCCCGCCGTCGCGGCACACAGGGGTGAAGGAAATGGCCACGGACAAGGCACGACGTGTGACGGCGTGCGATGCCGCCCGCCCTTTCGAGATCTCGCGCACCACCGTCTCCTTCGCCTTCGACGAGCGCGCCGTCGCCGGCACCCCCGAGGAGGCCCGGGTCCGCATCCGGGCCTCGGCCGAGGAGCGCGCCCACCGGCCCAACGGCGCTCGCCGTCGACCCCGACGCCTCGTCCCCGCCGACGCACCCACCTCGATGCCCGATGTCTCCGTACGCGTCGGCAACCTCAACCTGACGCGGCGGTCGCCGGGACGAGCACGGCGTCTCCATGCCGTACGGCCCCCACGATCCGGCATCGGCCCGCCGACCCGCCGGCCCCGCTTCCCACTTCGCCGCCGCCGCCGCCGTCGCCGACGACGACTGGACGGCCATCGAGGTGACCGGCACCCGCCACGCACGCGGCAGGATCGGGCTCAATGTGTCCGGCGGCCGCACCGCCTGCCCGGACATCTTCGCCACCGCTCACCAGGAGACCCCACCCTCATGCTCGACAGACTCGACCCGCTGGTCATCGGCGAATGCGTCGCCGACATCGTCCGGCTGCCGGGTGCGGCCGACCGGGTCCACCCGGGAGGCAGCCCGGCCAATGTGGCGTACGGCCTGGCCAGGCTCGGGCACGGTGCCACCCTGCTCACCCAGCTCGGCCCGGACGACAACGGACGGCTGCTCAGGGACCACCTGGCCGGTGCCGGGGTCGAGGTCCGCACGGACGGTGCCGCGGCGCCCACCCCGTCCGCCGCCGTGACCCTGGACAGCGGCGGCCGGGCCTCGTACACCTTCGAGATCACGTGGACGCTCGCCCCGGTGACCCTGGACCGGCCGCCCCGGCACGTCCACACCGGTTCCCTCGCCACGGTGATGGAACCCGGCGCGGCCACCGTCCTCGCCGCCGTGGAGTCGCTGCGGACGTCCGCGACCGTCAGCTACGACCCCAATGTGCGACCCGAACTGATGGGGGACCACGACGCGGCCGTACGGAAGGCCGAGCGATGCGTCGCGCTCAGCGACGTGGTCAAGGCCAGCGACGAGGACCTCGAATGGCTCTACCCGGACCTGGATCCGCAGGAGGCCGCCGAGCGATGGCTCGCCACCGGCCCGGCCGTCGTCCTCGTCACCAGGGGAGGCGACGGCGCCCTGGCGGTCCTTCCCGGCGGGCAGGTGACGGTCGGTGCGCTGCCCACCCACGTGGTCGACACGGTGGGGGCGGGCGACGCCTTCATGTCGGGCACGCTGCACGCCCTCACCGCCCACGGACTGCTCGGCCCGGACGGCCGCGAACGGCTGCGCTCGCTGGACCGGGCCACCGTGACCGATGTCCTGCGCCACGCCGCGGCCTGCGCCGCCGTGACCGTCGCACGGGCCGGCGCCAACCCGCCGGACGAGGCGGAGCTGAAGGCGGCCCTCAGGGCTGTCCCGTAATCCCCGGCGGGCGTGGGATTACGGGACAGCCCTCCGCCCGGAGCTGAACACGACGGTGCGGATTCGGCCGGCCGGACGGCGAGGACGGGGGCTCGTCCTCCCGATACCGGCCGGCCATGTTCCGGTCGGGGGCTCGTGGGGGCGGGCGCGGGCGGAACGCCACCAGGAGGTGAGCGGCGGGCCGCAGAGGTGCGGGTGCCGGCAGACCGGGGCCGGCCCACGGCGCACCCCGCGCGGGCCCTGCGCCGTCCTTCCGGGTTCTTCCGCCGGCGGATCGGCAGGCGCCGGGCCATGACGTCGGGGAACGGCGGGAGAGGCTCCTTGCCCGTCCGTCATCCGGGCACCGACGCACGCGGTCCGCTGTCGTCGTCGAGGAATTCGACGACGGCGAGGGCGAACAGCGCGCACAGAGTTACGCACACGGTGACCAGGACCGTCGGCCGGTCCCACGCGACCAGGACCGCCGCGGCCACCACGACCACCGTCCAGTTCAGCCAGGGCCTGGCCCGGTGCACCCACCTGCCGGCCGGGCCACCGGTGACACCGGCCGCGTCCCGTACGGCACCGATACCATCGTTCCACATGGCCTTGACACGGGTGGCGGCGCGGCCGTCACCCGTGAGCCACGCGGCGAGGGCCACCACGATGCCCAGCGTGATCACCAGCCGGACCAGGGTGCGTACCGGGCCGGCCAGGGCGTCGAAGACGGAACCGGCTGCCGGCTGCGACACCTCGGGCGGGAGGCTGTCGAGATAGAACGCGCGGCCCAGCCACACGGCCAGCCCGAGCACCGCGGCACCCGCCGCGACCGCGAGCGCCGTCGTCACCAGTGCGCGGCGGCGGCGCACCGCGAGGAGCACCCCGCCCGCGGCCAGGACCAGAGTGACCGGCGGCAGCCAGAAGCCGATGATCTGGAGGGCCCGGAACCCCTTCTTCGCCCGGCCGACCGAGTCGGAGGTCAGCACGGTGAAGTCGGTGTGGATCGCGGGGATCTTCGCGGCGATCGTCAGTCCGTCGTCGACCAGGCGGTGTTTCACCCGGTCGATCACGGGCGCCAGGTCGATGGTGACGGCGTTGCCGGTGAGCTTCACCGCACCGCCACCGCTCCCGGTCAGAGCCTTCAGCGCCGCGGACTGGGCGGTCCGGTTGAGGTCGGTCCAGATCGTCGCGAAGGCGTCGCTGGCGACGAACCTCTCCACCGTCTGGTGGACGAAGTCCGAGACTCCCGTGGTGAGGGGGCCGCTCAGGCGCGCGAGTGCCTTGTCGACCACCGGACGGTCCGCGGGGGCGACATCGGCCAGCAGAGCCTTCAGATCGAGGTGCTTCACGACGGCGCCGGTGACACGGTCGGTCACCGCGGCCTGCACATCGGCGTCGGACGCGAGGGGAGCCATCATCGCGACGTAGTTGCCGGTGTCGCCGATCTCGTTCCTCGCCCAGGTGGACACGATGCTCAGCGGCGTGAGGACGGCCGCGGCGAGGACGAGCAGCACGGCGAGCAGCGAACGGGCCCGCGGCCGGTGGCGGTCCGGGTCGCCTTCCTCCAGTGCCGCCACCCTGGCGCGCAGCGCCTCCAGTTCCGCACGCGCCTGCGGGGACTCCGGCCGGTTACCTTCCGCTTCCATTTCCCCAGGGGATGCCCCACCGCTGCGCACAGCGCGGTGGGCTGCTGCGGACGGGTGAAAGCGCATACCGGACGTGCCACACGGATCGGTCCACTCGGCCCATCGGTCACCCGTTCAGCCCAGTGGGCGCATCCTCGGCGGGGCTACTGCCGTTCGACAACCGGTAGGCATGATCGATTACGGAGGAGGGGGCGGAACATGGGGCGGGCCGAGATGGGTGTCGCGGTGACGGGAGTGGGGCTGGTGACTCCCGCGGGCGCGGACGAGCACGCGTTCTGGGCAGGACTGTGCGCCGGCGTGTCCATGGCCCGGCGATGCGACGAACTGGCCGGACTGCCGGTCGACTTCGCCTGTGCGGTGGACGGTGTCGACCTGGACGAGGCCGTCGGTGGACGCGCGGTGTGGCGGATGGCACGGTTCGTGAAGATGGCGCTGATCGCCGCCCGGCAGGCGGTGGCGGACGCCGGGCTGTCGCCAAAGCGGTGGAACGGCGACCGGGTGGGCGTGGTGCTGGGGGTCGGCGTGGGCGGGGTGTCCGTGCTCGTCGACAATCTGCGCAGGCTGGACGACGGGGGACCGGAGGCGGTGTCGCCGCTCCTGGTCCCGATGATGATGCCCAACGCGGCCGCGGGGGAAGTGGCCATCGCGCTGCGGGCGCACGGCCCGAGCCTGGCACCGGCCACGGCGTGCGCGTCCGGCGCCACCGCGATCGCCGTCGCCCGCGACCTGCTGATGAGCGGCCAGTGCGATGTGGTGGTGGCGGGCGGCGCGGAGTCCGTGGTGACGCCGCTGGTGGTGAGCGCCTTCGCGGGCATGGGAGCGCTCTCCCGGCGGACCGGGGACCCGGTGGGGGCATCGCGGCCGTTCGCCGCCGACCGGGACGGATTCGTGATCGGCGAGGGCGCCGCCGTGCTGGTGCTGGAGCGGACGCCCGACGCCTACGCCCGCGGCGGTCGGCCCCGCGCCCTGCTGGCCGGTACGGGTTCCGGTACCGACGCCCACCACCCCACGGCCCCGGCCCCGGACGGAGCCGGGGCGCGCAGGGCCGTGGAGGCGGCACTGCGCGATGCGGGCTGGGCGGCCCGCCAGATCGATCACATCAACGCGCACGGCACCTCGACCCGGCTGAACGACGCGATGGAGACCGCGCTCATCTCGGAACTGTTCCCCCACCGGCCGTCGGTGACGGCGCCGAAGGGCGTGCTCGGTCACACCCTCGCCGCGGGCGGGGCGATCGAAGCGGTGGCCACGGTACTGACCCTGGAGCAGGGGCTCGTCCCGCCGATCGCGAACCTGGACTCGCTGCCGGACGGGTTCGACCTCGACTGTGTGGTCAAGGAACCCCGCATGCAAGATGCCGAGCGGGCACTCAGCCACTCCTTCGGCTTCGGCGGGCACAACGTCGTACTCGCCTTCCAACGTGCCGAACCGGACGGTCCGCGGCGGACGGCCCCCGGTGTCCTCGCCGTTGACTGATCGTTCTTGTCGCATGACCGCAACGACCCACAGCCCCTCCACCGAACCGTCCACGGACCTCCTCACCGCTGTGCTCCTCGGCGACAACTACCGCCGGGAGCACGGCTTCTGGCAGCGACTCATCAGCACGGAACCGTTCCGCCGCCCGGAGCACCGCACCCCCGAGGAGCGCCTGAGCCTCACGTACGAGCGGCTGCGCGTCCTCAACGACCGCCTCGACAGCGGCGCCCGGCTCGCCGCCGATCCCCGCTCCCTCGCGGCCCTGCACGAATGGCTCGGCCCGGTCGACCCGGCACTCGCCACGGTGGCGGGCATCCACTACAACCTCTTTCTCGGCAGCCTCCTCGACCACGAGGACGGCACCCGGCGCGACCTGTCGGACTTCCTCGGGCTGCGGAGCATCGGCACCTTCCTCTGTACGGAGGTGGCCCACGGCAACGACGCGGCGGCCGTCGAGACCGTGGCCGCCTACGACCGCGCACGCGACGGGTTCGTGCTGCACACCCCGCACGCGGGTGCCCAGAAGTTCATGCCCAACACCAGTCCGGCGGGCGGCCCCAAGACGGGACTCGTGGCCGCCCGCCTGCTCGTCGACGGCACCGATCACGGGGTCTTCCTCTTTCTCGTCCCCCTCACCGACGCCGTACGGGCCCTGCCCGGTGTAGGGGTCCGCAGGCTTCCCGCACGCACGGGGAGCCCGGTGGACCACTGCCTGACCTCGTTCGACCGGGTCTTCGTGGGGCGCGACGCGCTGCTCGGCGGGGACCATGGACGGATCGGCGGCGACGGCGGGTTCAGCAGCGCCGTCGGCAACCGGAGGCGTCGCCTCCTTGCGTCGATCGGGCGCGTCACGTCCGGCAAGATCTCGATGAGCGCCTGTGCGGTCGGCTGTGCGCGCGCGACGCTCGCCGTCGCCGTCCGCTACGGCGGCCACCGGTACATCTCCGGGCCGCGCGGCTCACGGCAGGTACCGGTGATCGCCCACCGCAGCCACCACGGCCCGCTCGCCCTGGCCATGGCCACCGTCTTCGCGATGAGCCTGCTGCACCGCAGGGCGCTGGACCGCTGGGAGCGGCGGGAGGACGGCTCGGGCGCGGGGCCGGAGGAGGCGGAACGGCTGGTCGCCGTGGCCAAGGGCTGGATCACCTGGCAGGCCAGGTCCGTGATCGTCGAATGCCGCGAACGATGCGGTGCCCAGGCACTCCTGGAGAACAACGGCATGAGCGAACTCATCACCGGAGTGGAGGGCGCCATCACCGCCGAGGGCGACAACCTGGCCATCCACGCCAAGGCGGCCGCCGAAATGCTCTTCGCCACCGAACCGGCGGGGAACGCAATCCCCTCCGCCGGCGAATCCGGTGATCTCGCGGACACGCGGTTCCTCGGCAGGCTCCTGGCGGCCCTGGAGGCGATCTGGTTCGGCCGGGCCAGGGAGCGGATGGGCCGCGCCCCCCACGGCGATCCGCTGGGACGGTGGAACGCCGCGTCCGGGCCCGCCCTGCGCGGCGTCGAGGCCCACGCCCACCGGCAGGCGGCCGAGGCGTACACGGACGCGGTGGCCGGCCTGCCGGACGGACCCGCCCGTGAACAACTGGTCGCACTGCACCGGCTGTTCGCCCTCGACCGGATCACCAGGAACAGCGGTGACCTGCTGGCGGCAGGACATCTGACGGCCGAACAGGTCAGCGGTCTGCCGGACATGGTGGATCGGCTCATCGCCGTCGTGGCCCCCCGACTGCCCACCCTCGCCGACTCCTTCGCGCTTCCCCGGGAACTGCTGGCCGACTGGCCCATCGCGGGGGCCGATTACGTCGACGCGTACGACGACCCGGCGGCCTCCTGGCAATCGCACGCCGCGGGGACAACGGCTCCGGGGCAGCTGTGAGGGCCGTGACCAGGGCAGGAACGGCCCCGCGGACCCGCCGGGTACGGGAGGTGGCGGGGACCCTCGGCGTCCGTGCCGTGCTGCTCGCCTTCTGGGGTACCGGGGCCGTTCTGGCCCGATGGGGCGCACAGCCGCGGAAGAACGGTGCCGAATCGGTTCGCCACAAGGCGTAACTGGAGGCACGTCACCCAGTTGATTCGGCGTCGGGACGATGCGCCCACCGTCCCCGGCAGCCGTACCGAACGAGGGAGAGGAAGCCCATGAGTACGATTCATCCAAAGATCACCGAGGTGCTGACACACACCTTCAAAGTGCCCGCCGCCGAGATCCGGCCGGATTCCACGATGGACAGCCTGGAGATGGACTCCCTCGCCGTCGCGGAGTTCGCCGTCCTCATCAGGGAGGCGGTGGGCGGCGACGGGGACTTCGACAGGCTTCCCAAGGGAGCCACCCTGGCCGACATCACGCGGTTCATCGACGCGGCTGCCGACGGCGGGGCGCAGGCGGGCGGCGAGGCACCGATGAGCAACGCCCGATGAACAAGCCCGCCATCGCCGTCACCGGCCTGGGAATGATCACCCCGGTCGGCAACGACACCGAATCCACCTGGAAAGGCGTGTGCGCCGGAGTCTCGCCGGTGCGTACCGTCGCGGCACTCGAAGGGTGCGCGATCGATTTCGCCTGCACGGTCGACGGGATCGACCTGGACGCCGCGATCGGCGGCCGCACCTCCTTCCGGATGGGGAGGTACGTCAAGTTCGCCGTCCTCGCCGCCCGGGAGGCGGTCGCCGACGCCGGACTCGACCCGGCGCGGTGGGAGGAAAGCAGGGTCGCGGTGGTCGTCGGCACCAGCAGCGGAGGCTCCGCCTCACTGACCGAACAGGCCGTCGTACTCGACCGGTTCGGACCGGATGCCATCTCGCCGTCGGGCATCCTGCTCACCATCCCGAACATGCCGGCGGCCGAGATCGCGATCCAACTGCGGGCCACCGGCCCCAGCATGGCACCGTGCACCGCGTGCTCGTCCGGCGCCACAGCCCTGTCCGTCGCCCGGGACCTCCTGGTCACCGGGCAGTGCGACATCGCGATCGCCGGGGCCACCGAGTCGATCGTCTACCCGGCCGCCATGGCCGGCTTCGCCCGGTCCGGGGCCGCGGCACGGGCGGACGGCGACCCGGCCAGGCGGTGCCGGCCCTTCGCGGCAGACCGCGCCGGGCTGGTCATGGGCGAGGGCGCCGCCGTCATGGTGCTGGAACGGGCGGACGACGCCACCGCCCGGGGCGCCGGAGCGCGGGCGTTGCTCGCGGGCACCGGCGCCACCACCGACGCCCACCACCCCACCAGTCCGCACCCGTCCGGCGCGGTCGCGCAGGCAGCGGTCGAGGCCGCGCTGCGCGACGCGGGCTGGGCGGCCGAGGACGTCGAGCACATCAACGCGCACGGCACGGCGACACCGATCAACGACGCCACCGAAGCCGCCCTCATCGGCAGGGTCTACCCCCACCGGCCGCCCGTCACCGCCCCGAAAGGCGTGCTGGGGCACTGCATGGGGGCGGCCGGGGCGATCGAGGCCGGACTGACCGTCCTGACGCTCCAGCGCGGAGTCGTACCGCCGATCGCGAACCTGGACGCCCCTGCGCCCGAGTTCGACATCAACTGCGTCACCAAAGAACCGCTGCGGCTGCCTATCCGGCGCGCCGTCAGCCACTCCTTCGGCTTCGGCGGACACAACGCCGTGATCGCTCTACAGCGTCCGTAGGCATCTGGCAGGTGGTGCGACGGGCGCACAAGCCCGGCGTACCACCGGCCACACCGCCCGTGAGTTGCGCAGAGGCACGCGATGGCTTGCCGGGGCCGGTCAAACTCCACGCAGGGGTCAGGGGATCCGGTGAGAGTCCGGAAGCGACGCACAGCGGTGAGGGGGACGGGCGGGGCCACGGCCACCGGGACCTCTTTCGAGGGGCCTGGGCTTTCGAGGGTCCTGGGAAGGCGTCCCGTCCGAAGGAACCCGAGTCCGCCATCCACGCGGTCCGAAGGAACCCGAGTCCGCCATCCACGCGCCGCCCCTGAGGGCGGACCCTGGCACGACACGGGCCCGCCTCTCATTCGTGCTCTCGGTGCGGCCGGCTGCCCCGGCTGCCGCTGTGTGCGGGGGTCAGCGGCGGCGGCCCCGGCCGAACTCGCCGCCCACGTCCTTGCCTCCGGTGTCTCCGCCCCGGATTCGCCTGCCTCCGCGGTCGACGCCTTCGACGCCTTCGACGCTCTTGCCGTCCGCGTAGTCGATCTGCTCCTTGCGGAGTTCGGCGGAGACCTCCTTCTGCTCGGTCACCCTCTTGGTCTCCATGCGCACCCGCTCGACCGGCACCGTCTCCTTGCGCGTGGTGGCGCGCTCGGCGTGCAGGGTGACCTCGACGTCCTGCTCACGGATGTCCGCGGGCCCCGCCGCCCTGTCGCCGGGCCGCAGCGGTTCACGGATCACCCGTACCTCTTCGTGCGTCACCGGCACCGTCCTGGTCACGTTCTCGGTGACGACGTACTTGTGCAGGCGGGCCCTGCCGCTCTCGTACTCCTCGGTGCCGATGTGCAGTTGCTCCTCGGAGCGGATCAACTCCTCCTTGCCGCCCAGGTCCGCGGCGGCACGCTCGGAACCTGCCCCCGCGCCGACGAGGGGCCGGGCCGTGCCGGTCGCCTCGGTGTCGCGGTGCCTGCCCGGACCCGTACCGGCGCCGGCTGCGCCGGTCGTCCGTGATGTGGTGGTGCGGGAGGTGTCCGCACCGGAGGCGGAGGTGCCGGCCGCGGACGGCCTGCCGGTGCCGGTGGTGCGTCCGGTGCCGGCCGCACCCATGGCTCCGGTTCCGGCGGCTCCCGCCGCGCCCGTGGTGCCGGTGCCCGACTGCCCGCCGAGCCGGGCGGTGGTGTTCCTGGCAAGGCCGTAATGGCGGTAGAGCTCCTCCTCCTCCGCTACGGAAAGATGCGCGTCCGCGTCCACCCTGGGGGCTTCCTTGACGCGGTCCTTCGGATGGGTGATGTGCAGGTCGGAGCCCACGCGACGGGCTCCGGCGAGTGGAACGAAACTCTCCTTCATGCCGAACAGGCCGGTCTTCACCGTGATCCAGTCCGGGCGGCCGGTGTTGTCGTCGACATACACCCGGCCCACACTGCCGATCTTCTCGCCTGCGGTGTCGTACACCGTCAGGCCGTCGAGCTCTCCGGAATCCGTGAATCCGTCAGGGGCTCCCATGACCGATTCCTCCTCGCCCGGGCGCGTCCTGTGGCTGGATCCATCAGGGGAGGCGCGTCCGATATCCATCGCGCCTCACCCGGATGGACGCTGCAACCTCCCCACTCGTGCGGGGCGGCCGTCACATGCGCGGTGCTTCGGCGTTGGCCGCCTGTCACGGCGGTGGGCAGGCCACCCTTTCGTTAGGCCAATCGAGTGAGGCGTGAGAGGGGTGGGCCCGGAATCCGGACCCGGGACCGGGGCTGGGCGGCCGAAGGGCACAGCACCGCGGAATCGCCAAACCGCCCCGTCAATGACATTGAGGAGCACGAGACGGGAGACGCCGCCCCCGGTGGAGTCCGCCGCGGTCGGACAGGCCGTGCCGGCGGACTCCGGACAGTGACCGCGCACCGTACCGGCGGCTCCGCCGTGTACGGACCTGCTGCGCCTCCTCGAACAGCGGACCGAGGGCTCCGGTGCGAGCATGTCGACGTGCCACCGGCCGTATACAGCGCCGGGCGGTTCCCGCGTTTTCTGCCGCACCGGGAAACCGGCGGGAACCGCCCGGCGTTGTATCCGGGCATGAACACGTTGCGCGGCAGATTCGACGAGGACGCGGAGCTCTACGACCGGATACGCCCGCGCTATCCGGTGGGCCTGGTCACGGAACTGGCGGCCCTGGCCGGCCTCAACGATCGGAGCAGAGTGCTGGAAGTCGGGCCGGGGACAGGGCAGTTGACGGTTCCGCTCGCGGCGCTGGGGTGTGAGGTGACGGCCGTCGAGCTGGGCCCCTCGCTGGCGGCCGTGGCGCGACGCAATCTGCGCGGCTTCCCCCGCGCCCGCGTCGAGGTGTCGCCGTTCGAGGAGTGGGCGCCTTTGCCGGACCCCTTCGACCTGGTGGTGTGCGCGACCGCCATCCACTGGATCGACCCCGCACAGCGCTTCACGAGAGCAGCGCAGGCGCTGCGTCCCGGCGGGACACTGGCGCTCGTCACCACCCATCATGTGGCGGGCGGCAGCGTCGAGTTCTTCGCGCGGGTGCAACGGTGCTACGAGCGCTGGGACCCCGCCACCCCTCCGGACATCGTGCTGCCGAACGAAGCGTCGACGGAAACGGTCTTCGAGGAACTCGCACACCCCCCGTGGGACGGGCCGGTCCAGGTGCACCGCCACCCGCGCGAGATCACGTACACGCCGGCGGAGTACCTGGACCTGCTGATGACCTACTCCGGCCACCGGGCTCTCGCCCCGGCCGCGCGGCACGGCATGCTCGCCTGCATCCGGGCCCTGATCGACGAGCAGTACGGAGGAAGCATCACCAAGCGGTATCTGCATGAACTCCTGATCGTGCGGAAGGCCCTGTGAACTCCGGCAACACGCCTTCTCGCCGACGCCGCCGACCGTAGGATCGGCATGCTCGAACAGGTTGCCGCCCCGAGGCCCGTCGGGCGCACCGGTGCCGCCGACCGTCAGGAGAGCCCCGTTGACCAGCACCCCGCACCCCATGGACCCGGCCGGCGGCTGCCCGCACGCGGACAACGCCGGGCTGCTCGCCCGGGGCGCCGTGGCATCCGTCGTGCTCCCGGGCGGCGTCGCCGGGATGGCGGTGCTCGGGCACGACGCGCTCAAGGAGTTCCTCGCCCACCCCGACGTGGCCAAGGACGCGTGCCACTTCACCGAGCTGGCCGAGGGACGCATCCCCGACGGCTGGCCGCTGAGGACCTTCGCCACCGTGCGGGGCATGACCACGGCCGACGGCGACGACCACCGGCGGCTGCGCTCACTGGTCGCCTCGGCCTTCACCGCACGGCGGGTGGCAGCGCTGCGGCCGAGGATCGAGACCGTCACGGCCGGACTGCTCGACGGAGTCGAGCGGGCCGCCACCGAGGGCGACGGCACCGTCGACCTGCGCGCCCGGTTCGCCCTGCCGCTGCCGATGGGCGTCATCTGCGAACTCCTCGGGGTCGAGGACCGGCACCAGGACCGGCTGCACCGCCTCTCCAGCCGGGTGGTCGCGACCGATACCGGCCCCGAGGAGGCCGTGGCCGCCAACCGGGAGCTGGTGTCCCTGCTCGAAACGGTCGCCGCGGCCCGCGCGGAGCAACCGGGCGACGATCTGACCAGCGCCCTGATCGCCGCCCGCGACGAGGGCGGCGGCCGGCTCGGCCGGCACGAACTCATCGGCACCCTGCTCCTCCTGATCGTCGCGGGGCACGAGACCACACTGAACCTCATCACCAACGCCGTACGGGCCCTGTGCGCCCACCCCGACCAGCTCGGCCTGGTCAGATCCGGCCGGGCGAGCTGGGCGGACGCGGTGGAGGAGACGCTGCGCTGGGACAGCCCGGTCAGCTACTTCCCGTTCCGCTATCCGACCCGCGACCTCACCCTCGACGGCACCGTCATACCGCGGGGCACACCCGTGCTCGCCGGATACTCGGCCGCCGGCCGCGACAAGGCCGCGCACGGGCCCGACGCCGACCGGTTCGACGTGACCCGACCGGGCCGGGACACCGCCGCCCGCCATCTCTCGCTCGGCCACGGACCGCACTACTGCCTGGGCGCGCCGCTCGCCCGGATGGAAGCCACGATCGCCCTGGAACAGCTCTTCAACCGCTTCCCGGAACTGGACGTCGCCGTCCCGCGGGCCGGGCTGCCCCGGCACGCGGGTTTCGTCGGCAACAGCACCGGGACGCTCCCGGTACGGCTCCGGCCCGGCACCGCACCGGCCGCGGGTTGAAGAACCGCGGCGCATATGATCGCCGGACCGACCACCGATCACCGTTCCGACGTCCCGCGCCACCGGGGGTGCCCCATCCGTTCCGTACGCGTCCGGCTGCCCGAACAGCGCGGTGAACTCCTGGCCCGGCACGAGGACGGTCTGGACCTCCACCACCTGGTATGGCGGCTCGGACCTGGATGGCGGGGGTGCAGCAGCGCCGTGCTCGGCGGAGGCATCGGCCCGCGCGCCTGGATCCTGAACGCCCAGGTGCCCGGCGGCTATCCGCGGCTGGATCCCGACCGCCACCTCGCGGAGATCGCCGCCGCGGAACGCCTCACCGGGCCCGGCGCCGGGCTGATGACGGCCGCCGATGTCACCGCGTACACGGTCGCCGCCGACGAGGGAGTGACGGCGACCGCCACCTGCGGTCTCGGCGTACGCGGCTGGGCCGCCGCTCCGGCGGAGGACACCGGGGAACCGCCGCGGCCCGGCACCGTCAACATCGTCGTCGTCCTGCCGACGGCCCTCTCCGACGCCGCACTCGTCAACGCGGTCGCCACGGCCACCGAGGCCAAGGTCCAGGCACTCCTGGACGCGGGTCTCGACTGCTCGGGAACTCCCACCGACGCCGTCTGCATCGCCGCCCCCTCGCCGGAACCCGGCGCCGGCGAACCCTTCGCGGGACCGCGCTCCCGCTGGGGCGGGCGACTCGCCAGAGCCGTGCACGCTGCCGTCCTCGAAGGCGCGCTGCGGCAATCCTGAGAACTCACCGCGCCGCGAGCCGACCGGGGCGCGGCCGACCAAGGGAGTTCCTCATGTCCTCAAGCGCTGCCGACGCCACCTCGAAGCCTCCGACCGTCGCCGTCCTCGGAACCGGGATCATGGGATCCGGAATGGCCCGGAGTCTGCTGCGGGCCGGACTCGACGTCCGTGCCTGGAACCGAACGCGTTCCAAGGCGGCCCCGCTGGCCGCCGACGGCGCCACGGTCCTGGAGACGGCGGAGGAAGCGGTACGCGGCGCCGATGTCGTCCTCACCATGCTCAACGACGGCCCCTCCGTCGTCGCCGCCCTCACCGCCGCGTCGCCGGGGCTGCACACCGACCAGGTGCTCCTCCAGAGCTCGACCGTCGGGTTCGAGGCCACCGCCGATCTCGCCCGGCGCGCGGCGGACCTGGGCCTGGTCTATCTCGACGCCCCGGTCTCCGGTACCAGACAGCCCGCGGAACAGGGCGCGTTGACGGTCTTCGTCTCCGGACCCTCCGCCGTCCGGGCGACGGTGGACCCCGTGCTGGACGCGATCGGGCAGCGCACGGTCTGGGTCGCCGAGGTCCCCGGAGCGGCCTCGCGGCTGAAGCTCGTGGTCAACACCTGGGTGATCACCATGGTCAACAACATCGCGGAGTGCCTCAACCTCGCCGAGGGACTGGAGATCGACCCGCAGACGTTCCTCGATGCCATGAAGGGCGGCCCACTGGACTCCCCGTATCTCCAGGGCAAGTCCGCCGCCGTACTCTCGGGTGACCTCACCCCCAGCTTCGCCCTGTCCACGGCGCTCAAGGACACCCGTCTCATCCTGGACGCGGCGGAGAAGTCGGGGGTGCGGCTGGACCTGGTCGCCGCCTCGGCCGACCGATTCGCGCGCGCCGAAGCGGCGGGGCACGGCGGCGAGGACATGATCGCCACCTACTACGCGGGCCGTGCCCCGGAGAAGGACGGCGGCTGAGTCCATCGGCCGGCCCGGATGCCGGGACGATCCGTTCCGGCACCGCCGTGCCCGGCAGGGCCGTCGGACGAGCCGCACCTCGTGCCGTACCACGGCGGAGGACAGAGCACGGGGAACGGAGCACGGGAAACGGAGGACGGAGGCTGGGGACGGTGATGGTGGATCAGCGGGCCGGCCCCCCGCCCGGCCCGCCGGGCAGCAATTCCCGTACCAGCTCCCCGACCTGATCCGTCTCGATCAGGAACCCGTCGTGCCCATGGGGCGACTCCACGGTCCTGAACCGGTCCGCGCCCGGCAGCAGCGAAGCCAATTCGGCCTGCTGCGAAGGCGGGTAGAGCCGGTCGGAGTCGACGCCCGCGATCAGCGCGGGCATCCGCGCGCGGCGCAACGCCCGCGCCGCGCCACCGCGCCCGCGCCCGACGTCGTGCCCGTTCATCGCCTCGGTGAGCGTCACGTAGCTGCCCGCGTCGAAGCGGTGCACCAACTTGGCCGCGTGATGGTCGAGATACGACTCCACCTGGTACCGCCCGCCGCGCCAAGGGTGTTCGCCCGCCTGCTCCCTGCCGCCGAACCGGGAGGCGAGTTCGGGCTCGCTCCGGTACGTCACATGGGCGATCCGGCGTGCCAGCCCGAGGCCCCGGTGCGGACCACCGCCGGGCGGCGCGTCGTGGTAGTGGCCGTCCCGCCATCCCGGATCGGAACGGATCGCCGATATCTGCAGGGCGCCCCAGGCGATCTGCTCCGCCGAGGCCGCCGCGGATGCCGCGAGCACCAGCAGCGACCCGGTGCGCTCCGGCCGGCTCACCGCCCATTCCAGCGCCCGCATGCCGCCCATCGAACCGCCGATCACCGCCGCCCACCGGCCGATGGACAGCGCGTCGGCCAGCACCGCCTCGGCCGCCACCTGGTCACGGACCGTCAGGTACGGGAAATCGCCGCCCCAGCGAGGCCCTTCAGGACGGTGCGACGACGGGCCGGTGCTGCCCCGGCAGCCACCGAGCACATTCGGCGCGACGACGAACCAGCGGTCGGTGTCCAGCGCCCTGCCGGGGCCGACCAGCGCGTCCCACCAGCCGGCCGTGGGATGGCCGGGCTCCGCGGGCCCGGCGACATGGCTGTCACCGGTCAGGGCGTGCAGCACCAGAACCGCGTTGGATCCGTCGGGTGCCCGCCGCCCCCATGTCTCGTACGCCAGCCGCACCTCCGGCAGCACGCCGCCGGACTCCAGCGGCAGCGGCCGGTCCAGCGCCGCCCAGGCGAGGCGGCCCGGCGGATCCCCCTCCCGCCGGCCTCCGGTGGCCGGCGGGAGGGGGAGTGCGGGGGAGGGGGCCGCCGGGTTCAGGACGCCGCCTTCGCGGCCCGGAACCCGGCCTCCAGGTCGGCCTTGAGGTCGTCCACGTTCTCCAGCCCCACCGAGAGCCGCACCAGCCCCGCGGTGGCCCCGGTGGCGGTCAGCTGCTCCTCGGTCAGCTGGCTGTGCGTGGTGGACGCCGGGTGGATGATCAGGCTCCGTACGTCTCCGATGTTGGCGAGGTGGCTGAACAGCTCGACCGCGTCCACGAACCGCTTCCCCGCCTCCACCCCGTCCCGCAGCTCGAAGGCGAGCACGGCCCCGGCACCGCGCGGCAGATAGCGGCGCCCCGCCTCGTACCACCGGCTCGACTCGAGTCCCGCGTAGTGCACGGCCGACACCTCGTCGCGCCGCTCCAGCCAGTCGGCCAGGACCAGGGCGTTGGACGTGTGCCGCTCCACCCGGAGACTCAGCGTCTCCACGCCCTGCAGCAGCAGGAACGCGGAGTGCGGGGAGAGCGCGGGCCCCAGGTCGCGCAGCAGCTGGACCCGGAGCTTCACCGCGAAGGCGCCGGGACCCAGATCCGGCCAGTAGCGCAGTCCGTGGTAGCTGGGATCGGGGGAGCTGAAGTCCGGGAACCGCCCGGCGTGGGCACCGAAGTCGAACGTACCGCCGTCCACCACCACACCGCCGATGGTGGTGCCGTGCCCGCCGAGGAACTTCGTCGCCGAGTGGACGACGACGTCGGCGCCGTGCTCGATCGGACGCAGCAGGTACGGGGTGGGCACGGTGTTGTCGACGATCAGCGGCACACCGGCCGCGTGCGCGGCATCGGCGACCGCCCGGATGTCGAGGACGTTGCCGCGCGGATTGCCCAGTGTCTCCGCGAACAGTGCCTTGGTGTTCGGGCGGATCGCCGCCGTCCACGCGTCGATGTCGTCGGGGTCGTCGACGAACGACACCTCGACCCCGAACCGGGGGAGAGTGTGCCGCAGCAGGTTGTACGTGCCGCCGTACAGCGAGGCGGCGGACACGATGTGGTCCCCCGCTCCGGCCAGGGTCAGGAGGGCGAGAGTCTCCGCGGCCTGCCCGGAGGCGAGCGCCACCGCGGCGACTCCGCCTTCCAGGGCGGCGATCCGCTGCTCCAGGACGTCCTGGGTGGGGTTGTGGATCCGGGTGTAGATGTTTCCGGGCTCGGCCAGCGAGAACACATCGGCGGCGTGCCGAGTGTCACGGAAGACGTAGGACGACGTCTGATAGATCGGCACCGCACGGGCCCCGGTCGTCGGGTCGGGGACGGCTCCGGAGTGGATCTGCCTGGTCTCGAAGGACCAGGCGGCCCCGGCGTCCCGCAGGTCGCGGTCCTCGGGGGTGTGGCCTGCGGTGACGGAGTCGACGGGCTGGCTCATGATGTTTCCTCGCACGGTGGTACGTCGGCGGAAGCACGGTCTGCCGCTTCCGGGTGGGGAGTCCGGGCCGCCGCACCTCTGCGCGGTGCGGCGGAAGGGGAGGGGGCATGGGCGGGCCGGGTACCGAGCGGCCGGCCGAACGCCTCGTCGCTCCTTCGGCCCAGGTGCGCGTGGCCGGAGAACCGGAGAAGGAGGACGGCCTCGCGCTCAGGGGCTGCGGCGCCTCCGGCGCCCCGGCGGGGTCAGGAGGATCGTCGGCGCGGCGGCGTCGGTGCGGCTCAGCTGCTCAGCGGAGCGGACCGCGGCGGAGGTCCCGGCGACACGCCGCGGACGAGAGGCGCCCCAGGTCGACATGGCGCCGCGAGACGAGTACCGGAGTCGCGGGCATGGCGTGAGCGTGTCAGCGGCCCCGGCGGCCGTCAACCGCTCTTCCGGACGGCCGCACGGCGTTTCGCGACCGGTTCGGCCACCGGTCACGAGAGTGGCCGTGGCCCCTCCGTTCCGCTTCCGACCTGCGCGGACGCGTCTCCCGAGCAGCCGTGCGAGGAGCTGCGGGGACGGGCCGCCGAGCAGCCCGGTGAGGGCCCCCGATTTCATTCGACCGCAATGTACGCGCACGGGCGCCGGGCAGACCGCGACTCGGCCGGAGAGCCGGTCTCGGACGGAACCCCGGCCGGAGACCGGGCCTCGGGTGGAACCCCGGCCGGAGACCGGGCCTCGGGTGGAACCCCGGCCGGAGACCGGGCCTCAGGCGGAGATGCCGTCCGGGCGGGTCACTCCTCGACGAACATCCCGCTGCGGAGCTTCCGCAGGATCCTGCTGATCAGCCGCGACACATGCATCTGCGAGATGCCGAGCTCCGCGCCGATCTGCGACTGGGTCATCTCCTGGCCGAAACGCATGTCGATGATGCGACGCTCCCGGTCGTCGAGATCCCCCAGCAGCGGCGCGAGCGCGTGCAGATTCTCGACCGCCTCCATGGCGGGGTCCGGTTCGCCCAGGATGTCGGCGAAAGTGCGCCCCGGGGAGTTGCGCCGTCCCGCGCCCGCCGGATCGGCCGGCATGTCCAGTGAACCAGCCGTGTACCCGTTGGCCGCCACGATGCCCTCCGTGACCTCGCCCTCGCTGATCCCCAGCTGTTCGGCGAGCTCCGGCACGGTGGGGTCGCGGTCGAGCGCCGTGGCCAGGGACTCCTTGGTCCGGGCGATGTCGACCCGCAACTCCTGGAGCCGGCGCGGGACGTGCACCGCCCAGCTGGTGTCGCGGAAGAACCGTTTGATCTCACCGGTGATGTAAGGGACCGCGAAGGAGGTGAACTCGACCTCGCGGGAGAGGTCGAACCGGTCGATGGCCTTGATCAGCCCGATGGTGCCGACCTGGACGATGTCCTCCGTGTCACCGCTGCCCCGGTTCCGGAACCGTCCCGCGGCGAACCGGACGAGGGAGAGGTTCATCTCAATGAGGGTGTTGCGCGCGTACTGATGGGCAGGAGTTCCCTCCTCCAGGACCTGGAGCCGGTCGAAGAACAGCCGGGACAGATCCCGTGCGTCCGCCGGAGCGACCTTCCCCGCGTCCTCGATCCATGGCAGGTCGCCGGTGTCGACCGGCACACCCGTCGGTGTCGCCCCTGCACTCTCCGCTCGCTCCGTACCGGCGGTCCGCGCAGTGTGCGCCGTCATCTCGTCACGCTCCCCTGGTCGTAGGTGAGGTGTAGGCGTCTGCCCCCGCAGGCGGATCCCATGCGGAAAGGGGGAAGTCGATCAGATCACACGGCATCAATGGCCGGGAATCGTCGTGATTCCCCGTCCTGTCGGTGCGGGCGAGGCGGCCGGACGGCAGAACCGCCCCACCGGTACGGGGGAGCCCGGTGGGGCGGTCGCTTCCAGACTGCCACAGCCGACGGCGTATCGGGGCCGACCGGCCTATATCCAGCGGTAGTTGAGTCGAAATCGACGGTGAGCCGACCACGGGCCGATGCCCTTTTGCCCCCTCGGGTGCGGGACATCGTTCTCCAACCGCTGTACGGGCCCCACCCGGTGACGATCCGCCGGACCAGCTCGGGGGCCCACTCGACGTACTCGATCTCGGCTCCGCCCGCGTGCCGCGCGTACCGAGCAGCCCGGCCGCGTACCGCCCGAGGCGGCGCGTGCGACGGACTCCGAGACGACGCGTACGGCGGATCCCGAGGCGGCGCGTACGACGGAACCGGATCCGGCGCGTGCGACCGAATCGGAGGCGACGGGTGCCGCAGTCCCGGCGGGCGGAGGGCGGACCGGCGACGGGCCGGACGGCGCGCAGGTGGCGCGGGCGCAGGCGCCGGCGGGCGAGATCTTCTTACGGAGGCGGGGCGGGCGCTGCGCTCCCAGGTGAACGGTCTGTGCGACTGGACCCGCCAGTACCTCCAGGACATCGAAGCCGCCCGCCATCGCCACGACGTGGCCGACTGATCGCCGGGTCATCTTCGGCCGGCCCCGCCCCGCCCGGCCCGCCCGGCGCGGAGGGGAGCCGGCAGCTGCCGCACTGCCCTGTCTCCCGCCCTGGCCGCTTTCCCGGCCTCCCCGCCGCGAGACCCGCGCATGTCCGGGTTGTTAGGCTCCGCCGGTGAGATTCGGCGTGAACATACTCAATTTCGGTGTCGGTACCACTCAGGCAGGTCTTCTCCAACAGGCCCTGGACGCACGTGAGTTGGGGTTCTCCTTCGCGATGATCTCCGACCACATCGCGGTCACCCCTGATGTGCACGAGACGTATCCGGCCCCGTTCTACGACCAGTTCGTGCTCGCCGCGCACATCGCGGGGCGGGTACCCGGCCTGACGCTGGGCACGACCGTCACCGTGATCCCGTACCGCCATCCGCTGCAGACCGCCCGGCTCGCCGCCAATGTCGACAACCTGAACGCCGACGGGTTCATCCTCGGCGCGGGGATCGGCTGGTCCGGGGCCGAGTACGACGCGCTGGGCGTGCCCTTCGCCGAGCGCGGACGCATCACCGACGAGTACCTGGCCGCGATCCGGGCCGCCTGGGCCGAGGATCCCGCGACGTTCCGGGGCGAATACGTCTCCTACGAAGGCGTACGGACCGCGCCCGCGCCGGCATCCACTCCCTGTCTGCCGGTCTGGGTCGGCGGCAACTCGGCCGCCGCCCAGCGCCGCGCCGCCCGGCTCGGCGAGGGCTGGCACCCGTACCGGCTGCCGCTGGAGGTGATCCGGGCCGGGCTGCCGGTGATCGCCGAGGAGGCCGGACGGGTCCACCGCCCCGTCCCCGCGCTCGTGCCGCGGCTGCAGATCCGTGTCACCGACGCCCTCCTCGGCGGTGAACGCCCGGCCGGACATGGCACGGTCGACCGGATCCGGGCCGATCTGGCGGAACTCGGCGAGCTGGGCGCCACCCATGTGCTGCTCGACGTCAACCCGGACACGCCGGCCGAGCGCGGCACCGCGGGCGACGACCGGCGGCTTCTCGAACTCCTGGTGAACGAGGTCGTGGACCCGGCCACGGGCGGAGTCCGCTGAACCACCGCGCAGAGGCCGCGGGAAACGCGGCGTCGGTTCTCGCGTCGATCATTGCGGCCCGATGAACATCGCGCCGATCCGGGAATACGCGTGCGGGGAGGGGCCTTCCCGCTGTTGTGGCGAGCGGTGACCGGGTCGGCCCCGGGTGCCGTGAACGGTCGCCGCGAGGGAACAGGAGAGAGGGAGCTCATGCCCAAGGCGTACGTGTTCACCCGCAACGGCGGGCCGGAGGTGGAGGCCCTCGTCGAACAGGAGGTGCCGGTGCCCGGCCCCGGCGAGCTGCTCGTCGCCGTCCGGGCGGCGGGGGTCAACCCGGTCGACTGGAAGCTGCGGACGGGGTACATCAGGCCCGGCAGTGAGCCGCAGCCGTTCCCCACCGTCTTCGGCAGTGAGGCCGCCGGAGTCGTCGAGGGCGTGGGTCCGGGCGTCGAGGGTTTCGCGGTCGGGGACGAGGTCTTCGGCAATCCGGTGACCGGCGGGTACGCCGAGTACACGCTGCTTCCCGTCGCCGTGACCGCGCACAAGCCGGCCGGTCTGTCGTTCGCCGACGCGGCCGTGCTGCCGGTCGCGGCGGCGACCGCGTTCGACGGCGTGCACCAGCTCGGTCTCGCCCCCGGCTCGACCCTGCTGATCACCGGGGCCGGCGGTGGTGTCGGAACGGCGGCGGTCCAGCTCGCCCGCCACGCGGGCGCCCAGGTCGTCGGCGTCGCGAGCGCGGCCAAGAAGGACCTCGTGGAATCGCTCGGCGCGGTGCACGTCACATCCGGCTCCGGTCTGGCCGACCGGGTGCGGGCGGCGGCCCCCGACGGCATCGACGCGATCTTCGACCTGGTCGGTGGCGACACTCTCAGGAGCGTGGCCCCGCTGCTGGCGGATCGGACGGCGCTGATCAGCGCCGGGGGCAAGCCACTGGCGGTGGAGCTCGGCGGGGCGGCCGTCGCCCGCGCCCGCACCGCGGCGGTCCTCGACGAGGTGGCGGCCCTCGTCGTCACCGGAGCCCTGCGGACGCATGTGACCGCGGCCTTCCCGCTCTCCGGGGCGGGAGAAGCACTGCGCTCCGTGGAGAGCGGACACGCGCGTGGGAAGACCGTGATCGAGGTGGCCGCGTGAGCGTGCCGCATGCCGCTGCCGGTGACGCGCATCCGCTGGACAACCCGGTCCGCGCCGCGCTGACCGGCCCGCACGCCCACTTCGCCGAGCGCCTCGGTCGCGTCCTGCGCTACCCGGCGGACGTGACCCCCTGGGTCGCGGTCCCGGACGCGCCCGAGGCCGCGGACTGGGCCGACGCCGCGGCCCTCGCCGGACCCGGTGGCGCCGTCACCATCACCGCGTTCCGCGAGCCGCCGCCGGACGGCTGGGAGGTCACCTTCCACGCCGAAGGTGTCCAGCTCGTCGACGCCGGGATCGCGGCGGCTCCGTTTCCGCAGGCCGTACGGCTCGGACCCGCCGATGTGCCCGAGATGCTCGACCTGGTCGCCCGCACCCGGCCGGGTCCGTTCCTGCCCCGTACGGTCGAGCTCGGCACCTACCTCGGCGTCCGGCGTGAAGGGGTGCTCGTCGCGATGGCGGGCGAGCGCCTGCACCCGCCCGGCTGGAGCGAGATCAGCGGCGTCTGTACGGACGAGTCCGTGCGCGGTCAGGGGCTCGGCACCGGACTCGTCCTGGCCGTCGCCCACGAGATCAGGGAGCGCGGTGAAACGCCGTTCCTGCACGCCGCCGCCGACAACACCAACGCGGTCCGGCTCTACGAGTCGCTGGGATTCGTGCTCCGCCGCCGGACGTCCTTCCTCTCGGCCCTCGTGCCGGAACACCCGCCGACCCGCCTGCCGGGGCCCGGCGGCGTCCGTACGGCAGCCGCGCACTGACCCGCGGCACAGGACCTTCGGCCCGTGACCTCCGGGCCGAAGGTCGCCGGACGCCTCCCGTCGCGGGACCTTCGGCGAACTCCAAGAGGCCGTAAGCCTCGTGCGCCGACCCCCGTGATCCCGATGGACTGGGAACGAGCGCCGGCGCGAGGCCGGCAGACACCGGGAGGAACGGGCCGTGACGATCGGGCGCCGGTACAGGACGGCGACGCGAGGAGCGACACTCCCGGCCACGGACGCGGGGGAGGCGGCCGTCTTCGCGCCCCGGGTCGGGAACGGCGCACTGTTCGGCGGGCTGGCACTGCTGACCGCCCTGGTCGGCGCCCTCGACATCCGTACCGGCGACGAGATGCGCCTCGTACCCCTGATGGTGGTCGTGCCCGCGCTCGTCTCGGTCTTCGGAACGATCCGGCAGACCGTGGGCGTGGCCTCCTGGGTCATGACCGTCGTCGTCTGCTCACGGCTGATGTCCGGGGGAACCTTCTGGGACGTCACCAGCAGCGTCGCCTTCACCGTGCTGGCCTGCTTCCTGGGGGTCGGCTCCTGCGCCCTGCGGCTCCGTCACGCCGCCGAGATAGCCAGGCTGCGCTCCGCCGCGGTCGCGCTCCAGCGGCAGATTCTGCGCCCGCTGCCGATCCTGACCGACCAGCTCCTCACCCACGGCATCTACACGCCGATCGAGGAGGACCGCCTGGTCGGCGGTGACATCTACGAGGTCGTCCAGTCGCCCTACGGAACCCGGGTGATCATCGGGGACGTCCAGGGCAAGGGGCTCGCCGCGATCGGGGCGGGCTTCGCCGTGCTCGGCGCGTTCCGGGAAGCGGCCATTCGCGAGCCCACTCTGACCGGTGTGGTCGACGCGCTGGAGGACGCGGTCGCCCGGCACAACATCTTCTCCGCCCAGACCGGGGAGATCGAACGCTTCGTCACCGCCCTGGTGCTCGGCTTCGACGGGGAGGACCGGGTGGAAGCCGTCAACTGCGGTCATCTGCCGCCCCGGCTGCTGCACGACGGCGTGGCGTACCCGGTCCCGCTGCACCGCATTTCCGTTCCGCTGGGCATGGCGGAGCTCAGCGGGGAGGCGCGGGTCGCGGAACGGCTGGACTTCCCGCCGGGTGCCACGCTCCTGCTCTGCACCGACGGAGTCACCGAGGCCCGCGACGCATCGGGCGCCTTCTACCCGCTCGACGCCCGGCTGGGCCGATGGGCGCAGCGGGGGCCGCGCGAGGTACTGGACGCACTCCACACCGATCTGGAGTCATTCTCCGGAGGCGTGCGACGCGACGACATCGCCGTACTGGCCCTGCGCCGGGCACCGGCCGGGAGCCGCTCCCGTCCCCTTCCGGCCGGCCACGGCGCCCGCCGGTCCGCAGCGGCCTTCAGCCACCGGTAGAGGGACAGGGAAGGCGGTCCTGATGATGATCCCATGTCCCGTCGGGACGTCTGTCGCAGTGGGACATTTTTGGGTGTACGGTGCAGTTATGAATCCGGAACGGAAGAGCCCGGAGCGACGGAGCCGCAAGGCCCGCAGGACCCGGGACACACTGGCGCAGGCCGCGTTCGAGCTCGTACTCGACCGGGGCCTGAAGAATGTGACGGTCGAGGAGATCGCGGAACGCGCGGACGTCGACCGGCGGACCTTCAGCCGGTACTTCACCAGCAAGGAAGAAGCCGTCCTGGACTCGATCCGGGGCGACGGCGGCCGGATCAACGACGCCCTGCGCGCACGCCCCGCCGACGAGCCCCCGCTCACCGCCTACCGGCACGCCGTCCTCGACTGGCTCGGCGATCCCGGGGCGCAAGCCTGGCACCGCCGCGCCCGGATCTTCGACCTGCTGGTCCTCGCCGAGCAGGAACCGACCCTCTACGCCGCCTTCCACCACATCCGGGTGGACGCGCAGGAGGACTCGATCGTCATCGTCGCGGACCGGCTCGGAGTCGACCCGCGGCTGGACATCCGCCCCGCCGTCACGGTCGCAGCGGGCGCCGGGGCACTCCTCGCCGCCCAGGCCGCGTGGGTACGCGGCGGACAACCGGCCGACCTGCCCCAACTGGTCGGGCAGGCCTTCGACGCCCTCTCCGGAGAACTGCTCGCGCAGCTTCCCGCCGGGTCGGCGCCGCACAGCACCACGGAAGGAAACGAACCGTCATGAGCAGCCCCCTCACCCCCGCCGACCAGGAGTTCGCCGGCAGGACCGCCCTCGTCACCGGCGGCGCGTCCGGCATCGGACTGGCCCTGGCCCACCGGCTGGCCGCAGGCGGCGCGTCCGTCGTCGTCGCCGACTACGACGGGGCCGGCGCCCGCAAGGCGGCCGCCGCACTGGAGAGCGCCGGCGCCAAGGCCGCCGCGGTCGCCATGGACGTGACCGACCCCGCATCCGTCGAAGCGGGCGTGCGCTTCACCGTCGAGACCTTCGGCGCCCTGCACCTCGCCGTCAACAACGCGGGCATCGGCGGTCCGAGCGGCCCCACCGGTGAGTACGCGGTCGAGGACTGGAACCGGGTCGTCGCCACCAACCTCAGCGGTGTCTTTTACTCGATGCGCTACGAGCTCCCCGCGATCGTCGAGGCGGGTGGCGGCGCCGTCGTCAACATGTCGTCGATCCTCGGCACCAACGGCTTCGCCGGATCGCCCGCCTACGTGGCCGCCAAGCACGGTGTCGTCGGCCTCACCAAGACCGCCGCCCTCGAATACGCGGCACAGAACGTCCGGGTCAACGCCGTCGGCCCCGGCTTCATCGACACGCCGCTGCTGCGCAACACGGACGGCCCGGCCCGCGACCACCTGATATCGCTGCACCCGGCCGGCCGCCTCGGCACGGCGGAGGAAGTCGCCGAACTCGCCGCCTTCCTGCTCTCCGACCGCGCCTCCTTCATCCACGGCAGCTACCACCTGGTGGACGGCGGCTACTCCGCCTCCTGAGCGGCGGACGGGGGGAACGGGGGCGAAGTGAGAGAACAAAGAGTGAGGAGAACCCCATGAAGGCCGTTCAGTACCGCACCGCCGGCGCGGCACCCGAGGTCGTCACCGTGCCCGACCCGGAGCCCGGCCCCGGCCAGGTGCTGCTGAAGGTCACCGCCGCCGGTGTCTGCCACTCCGACATCGCCGTGATGAGCCGGCCCGCGGGGCAGATACCCTTCCCGCTTCCGCTCACCCTCGGCCACGAGGGCGTCGGCACCGTCGCCGCGCTGGGCGACGGGGTGAGCGGTCTCCCGATCGGCGAGCCCGTCGCGGTCTACGGACCCTGGGGCTGTGGTACGTGCGTCAAGTGCGCCGAGGGCAAGGAGAACTACTGCCTGCGCGCCAAGGAGCTCGGCATCGCCCCGCCCGGACTGGGTTCGCCCGGCGCCATGGCCGAGTACATGATCGTCGACGACCCCCGCCACCTGGTGCCGCTGGGCGGCCTCGACCCGGTCCAGGCCGTACCGCTCACCGACGCGGGCCTGACTCCGTACCACGCGATCAAGCGGTCCCTGCCCAAGCTGGTGCCCGGTGCCACCGCCGTCGTCATCGGCACCGGCGGCCTCGGTCATGTCGCGATCCAGCTGCTTCGTGCCATGACGGCCGTCCGGGTGGTCGCCCTGGACGTCGCCGAGGACAAGCTCGCCCTGGCCCGTGCCGTCGGCGCCCATGAGACCGTGCTCTCCGACGAGCACGCCGCGGCGAAGGTCCGGGAGCTGACCGGCGGTGTCGGCGCGCAGGTCGTCCTCGACTTCGTCGGAGCACCTCCGACGGTCGTCACGGCCGGGGCCGCGGCCGCCGTCGACTCGGATGTCACGATCGTCGGCCTCGGCGGCGGTGCGCTGCCGGTGGGCTTCGGCTCCCTGCCGTACAACACGACGGTGAGCTCACCGTACTGGGGTTCGCGCTCCGAGCTCGCCGAGGTGCTCGACCTGGCCCGCGCCGGATCGGTCGAGGTCCACGTCGAGACCTACACGCTGGACGAGGCGCCGCTCGCGTACGAGCGGCTGCACCACGGCAAGATCAACGGCCGCGCGGTCATCCTCCCCAACGGCTGACCGTCCGGGACCCGACCTGTCGGGAACGTGCGGGCCGTCGCGCAGTGCGACGGCCCGCACGGTCATTCTCACGGCCGATGTGCGGCGCACCGCACACCGGTGAGACTGAGCGGATGGAATTCGTCGCTCTGATGACGCTGCCCGGACTGGTGATCGGGCTGACCGCCGTGGCCTTTCTCGATCAACTGATGCTGCGCGCAGGACGGGCGGGACTGCTGCCGTGGCGCAACAGCGCCCGCCAGGGCCAGGTCTCGGCGACCGGGTTCGAGCAATTGCACGCGACCTTCTCGCCCGGCAAGCAGAGCGAACTCAAGGAGCGCCGGAGCGCCCTGCTGCTGCGCGACGACGAGGAGGACGGCGCCCCGCCCCACCGGTCCACCGTCGACCTCGACGGCGGCCTCGCCGTCATCCGCGTACCCGGGCACAAGTCCTGACACGCAGGCGCAGGCTCTGACGCGGAGCGGCCACGGCCGCGGCGCCGAGTCCGCAGTCGGCGGGTGCCACGCCCCCGCTCAGCCGGTGAGCACCGCCCCGTGTCCGGGAACGCTTCGCTGCGGCCACCCGACGGGGTGTCCGGGGCGGTGGACCCGGCGGCGCGTGGGCCCGGTGCGTGTCACCGGCGGCGCGGCGCCGGTCACCGCGTCGCCACCAGGGGACGCAGCGGGCTTTCGCGCAGCCGGACCACCACCGGGGCGCAGCGTCGCGCCGCGATCGTCAACGGCCAGGCGACGAACGCGCCCACGACCAGCCCGGTCAGCACATCGTGCGGGTAGTGCACACCGATCCACACCCGCGAGGCCGCCATGAGCAGGGCGGCGGGTACGGCGATCGCTCCGAGCCTGCGGTCGGTCAGCCAGACCGCCATCGCCGCGGCCGCCGCGATGGCGGCATGGTTGCTGGGGAAGGACCAGTCGCCGAGCGCGGGACACGCCTCCACCGTCACGACATGCAGGGTCTGGCACGGCCGCTGTTCATGGAAGGCGGATTTCACCATGTCGTTGACGATGTACGCGGCCACCACGACGAGCGGGGTACAGAGCGCCATGGCGGTACGGGCGGGGCCCGCGGAGCGGGAGCGCCACCAGGACGCGAGCATCAGCAGGGCGAACAGGGCCAGGCCGTAGTCGGACCAGAGGCGGACGGCGGAGTCCAGAGCGGCGGGGGAGCGCTGGGCCAGCTCGGTGATCCAGGTGTACAGGCCGCCGTCGATCGAGGTGGCGGTGGAGGCGAGAGGCATCAGCTGTTGTCTCCTTCGGCGGTGCGTCGGCCGCGGGCGCGGAGCAGCTCGGCGGCGAGCGGGACGAGGGAGACCGCGACCACCACGGCGACGATCGGCAGGAGGTAGCGGTCGACGTTCGGCACCGAGGAACCCAGCGCGTAACCGGCGAGGACCAGCCCCACGGTCCAGACCGCCCCGCCGACGACCTGCCACAGCGTGAACAGCCGGGCGGGGACGTCGAGCGCTCCGGCCAGCGGGTTGAGCACCGTGCGTACGACAGGTACGAAGCGGGCCAGCACGATCGCCCGCGCATGGCCGTACCGGGCGAGCAGCTCCTCGGCGCGGGCGGCGCCCTCGCGCAGCCGTCCGGCGCTGCGGCGGGCGAGCAGGGCCCGGCCGCCGCGGCGGCCGATCCAGTAGCCCGCCTGCGCACCGAGCAGCGCACCGGCCACCGCCGCGATCAGCACCTGGGGCAACGACAGCTCGACCGGCCCGTGGGCGCCCGGCACGCAGAGAAGACCCGCCGTGAACAGCAGGGAGTCGCCGGGCAGGAAGAAGCCGACGAGCAGTCCCGTCTCGGCGAAGAGCACGACGGCGATGCCGAGCGCACCGAACGCCCCGAGCAGTGAACCGGCGTCCAGCAGGTTCACCGCCTGGGGCGCGGCCGCCAGTGAGAATACGGACACAGTGGAGGGTCTCCCATAATGGTGAGCGGGCGACCTCGCGGAACGCCCGGACTGACTACAGTGATGTAGACGGTCTACATCACTGTAGACGCCCGAAGGGGGAGGAGAGTTCCCATGTCCCAGGTGAAGGGGATATCGAGCGGAGAACCCGGCCCCCACCCGTACGGCGAACCGGCCTCCCGGCCGGCACCCGAAGCCGTTCCGGAGCGGCCGTCGCCGCTCCACCCCGCATCGGACCGGCGCCCGTCCGGCGAGCTGGAGTCCACCGTCCTGGCGGCCCTGTGGGCGGCCGAAGGGCCGCTCACGCCCGGCCAGGTGCAGCGGGCGATCGGGGCGGCACTCGCCCGGACCACCGTCACGACGATCCTGTCGCGGCTCCATGAAAAGGGTACGGTCACCCGCACCCGGGCCGGCCGCGGATTCGCGTACACCCCCACCGAGGACGCCCCTGGGCTGACCGCCCGCCGGATGCACAGCGAACTGCGGAAGGAAGAGGACCGCGGCACAGTGCTGGCACGCTTCGTGTCACAGCTCACGGACGAGGACGAGCAACTGCTCCGGGACCTGCTCGACGGAGAAGCCCGATGATCTACGCCGTGTGGGTTCCGCTGCTGATGCCCTTCGTCGCGGTACCCGCGGCCCGCCGCCTGGCGGATGCCCTGTCGCCGGTGCGTGCCGCTCGGCTGCTCGCCTCGACGGGTCTCGGCCTCGCCCTGTGCAGCCTCCTCGCCCTGGCCCTGCTGGTGGTGCCCGGCGCGACGCGGTTCCCCGCCGTCTTTGCCCTCGGTGAACTCGTCAGACCGCTCTCCGACGCCGCTCCCGCCGTCGCCGTACCCCTCGCGGCCGCCGCCCTGGCCCTCCTCGCGGGCTGCGCCGCCGCAGTGGCCCGCGCCGCCCACCGCCACTGGGCGGAGCTGCACCGGTCCGCGCAACCGCCCGCGTACGCAGCCGGGGAGCTGACCGTCCTGCGCGACAGCCGCCCCGACGCATACGCGCTGCCCGGCCGCCCCGGCACACCCGGTCGGATCGTCGTCACCACGGGAATGCTGCGCGCCCTCGACGCCGCCGAGCGCGACGCCCTGCTGGCACACGAACGCGCCCATCTCAGGGGCCGGCACCACCTCTTCAGCGCCGCCGCCGAAATGGCGGCACTCTGCCACCCCGCACTGCGTTCCCTGCGCGCCCCCATGGGCTACGCCCTGGAGCGCTGCGCCGACGAGGCGGCCGCCTCCGCCGTCGGCGACCGGCGGATCGCCGCCCGCGCCATCGGCCGCGCCGCCCTCGCCGCGCGCGCCGCGGAAGGCACCCCGCAGCCCCGCCCCCGGACGGCGCTCGCCGCGGCGGCCGGCCCCGTACCGCGCCGCGTCGCCGCACTGCTGGGCCGGAGCTCGCCACGGCGCCGCGTCGGCAGGGCGGCCGCCGCGGCGCTGCTGGCCTGCCTGGTCGTCTCCGGGGCCGCCGCGCTCGACGCGACGAGCGATCTGCACAGCAGCATCGAGGCAGCTCAGGGCGAGGGCGCGCAGCACTGACCGTTCGGACTCCTTCGAGCTCCTTCGAACCGTTGTGCGCCCTTTCGCGCTCCGTCGCGCTACCCCGACCATGAACTCCTGGACTGCCGAGGCCCGTTCGGGGTGCGCCGTGGCGCAGACAGGAGATCTCCATGGAGCAGCAGCCGATCGTCATCGACCCCGCGGGGCGCGACATCCACGGCGAGGCGGAATCGCTCCGTCCGCACGGCTCGGTCGCCCCTGTCGAGCTCCCCGGCGGAATCAGGGCATGGGCGCCCACCGGGCACGAGGTGCTCAAGCGACTCCTCGCCGACGACCGGGTGTCCAAGGACCCGAACCAGCACTGGCCGGCCTGGAGGGACGGCCGGTTCAGGGAGAGCTGGATCAACACCTGGGTGGGTGTGACCAACATGTTCACCGCGTACGGCACGGAACACCGCCGGCTGCGCAAGCTCGTCTCGCCCGCCTTCACGAAACGGCGGACGGACGCGCTCCGGCCCCGGATCGAAGAGATCACCGCGACGCTGCTCGACCGGATGGCCGCCTCCCCCGACGGCCGGGCCGACCTGCGAACCGCCTTCGCCCATCCGCTGCCGACAAGAGTCATCTGCGAACTCTTCGGCGTCCCCGAGGACCGGCGGACGGACAGCGCTCGGATCGTCAGCGCGTTCTTCGACACCACCGCGTCGGCGGAACAGGCCCTCGCCACGCTGAAGGAGGCCCACGAGCTCCTCGCCGGTCTGGTCGCCGCCAAGCGTGAGCAGCCCGCCGACGACCTCACCAGCGCGCTGATCGCCGCCCGCGACGAGGAAGGCTCCAGCCTCACCGAGAGCGAACTCGTCGGCACCCTCCTCCTGGTCCTCAGCGCGGGCCACGAGACCACCGTCAACCTGATCGGCAACGCCGTCCACGCCTTGCTCACCCACCCCGGACAGCTCGCCCTGGTGCGCGACGGCGCGGTCCCCTGGAGCGAGGTCGTCGAGGAGACCCTCCGCTGGGCCCCACCGATCGCCAACCTGCCGCTGCGCTACGCCGTCGAGGACATCGAACTCCCCGACGGCGCCACCCTCGCACGCGGCGAGGCCATCCTCGCCACCTACGCCGCGGCCGGCCGGGACCCCCGGCGGCACGGCGCGGACGCGGACGTCTTCGACCTCTCCCGTGCCGACAAGGAGCACCTCTCCTTCGGCCACGGCGTCCACTTCTGCATCGGCGCGCCGCTGGCCCGGCTGGAGGCGTCGATCGCCCTGCCCGCCCTGTTCGCCCGCTTCCCCGGTCTGCGCCCGGACGACGCGTCGGCACCGGCCGGTCCCCTGGATTCCTTCATCGCGTGCGGTTTCGGCACCTTCCCGGTGCGCCTCGTCTGATCCGGCCGCGGAGACGGCCGGAAGGCCCACGGTCCGCCGCGCGACCGCGGGCCGTCCGCAACCGCCGGCGGCCGGGGAAGCGAGGGCGAACAGCCCGCTCAGGGCCCGTCCTGAGCGGGCGTGACCCGTCCGTCCCGTACGTGATCCCGCAGCCGGTCGAGGAAGACCCGCTGCCCCGCGACGAGCCGCTCCGCCGCTTCCAGGGGCGTGCACCAGGCGAACCGGTCGACCTCGGGAAACTCCCGCAGCATCCCGGATCCCCTCGGCCACTCCATGGTGAACGTCCCCGGAACGGCCGTCGCGGCATCGAGATCCGCCTCCATCGCCCACACCGTCACGGTCTTCCCGCCGGACTGACGGGCCTCACCCAGCGCCACCCACTCACCGTCCGGCGCCGGACGGCCGAACTCCTCTGCGAACTCACGGCGGGCCGCGGCCGCGGGCTCCTCGGCGGGACCGTACTCACCCTTGGGGATCGACCACGCCGCGCTCTCGCGGCCCGCCCAGAACGGGCCGCCCATGTGCCCGATGAGCACTTCGAAGCCGGCGCCGCCGTCCGCGCCCCGGGCCGGCCTGCGGAACAGGAGGAGACCCGCACTGCGTGTGGTGCGCTTCTGGGATGACATGCCCTCAATTCTGCGGGCCGGTACCGCACGTCGTCACGGACGACACCTCTGCCCCGTTGATCATTTCCGTCATCGAGCCGACTCGCGCTGTTTCCCGTGAGGTTCCCGATGCCCCCTGGTGCGTGGCTGTGCGCGCGGCCATGCTGTCCGCCGACAGCGCTCTCGGCCCGCGGGCCGGGCCGGGCAACCATAGGTACTCCAGGAGGATTCGTGGCCCTTGGCACAGTCGGCAGGACGGCCGGAACGCCCGTGAGGGCGGCGCGAGGGTACGCAGCGGTGGCGCGACCGCTGGTACTGCTCGCGACGGTGTCCGCGATGACGGTCGGCGCGATCTCGCCCGCGCTCGCCGATTCGACCCCCGACCCCCGTCCCCGTACCTCCGCCGAAGTCCTGAGACCGGTCGCCCCGCCACCCGCGAGCAACCCGGCAGGGGAGCCCCGGTCCATCGCGGACGGCGACGGCATCGAGACCGCACGCACCTCCCGCCCGATCGCCCCGGGCATCCGCCTCGACTCGTACGACCGGCTCGAATCCGCCGCATGGCTGAGGGTCGACTCCCTCTCCGTCGACCTCGCCGGCAGCGGCGTACACGCCGACTACCTCTCCTCCGGCAAGGTCTCCGAGCGGCACACGGTTTCCGAACTCGCCGCCGGACACGACGCGGGCCGCGGCCGCCGCACCGTCGCCGCGATCAACGCCGACTTCTTCGACATCAACCAGACCGGCGCGCCGGAGGGCATCGGCATCAAGGACGGAGCCACTGTCCAGTCGCCCGCCCCGGGAATCAACCGGGCTGTCGGCATCGGCCCCGGCAGCGCGGGCCGCATACTCGACCTCTACTTCGAGGGGACGCTCACCCTGCCCGCCGGGCAGCGGCCGCTCGACGCGTACAACGCCGCCAACGTGCCGACCGGGGGAGTCGGCGCGTACACCTCCGCGTGGGGAACCGCCGACCGCGCCCTGACCGTGGACGACGCGACCCCCGTCGCAGAAGCGGTCGTACGGGACGGCAAGGTCGTCTCCGTCTCGCACGCCCCCGGATCCGGAGCCGTCCCCGACGACACCACCGTCCTGGTCGGCCGCGAGACCGGAGCCGCCGCACTCGATGCCCTGAAGCCCGGCGACCCGGTGTCCCTGACCTACCGGGCACGCACCGACAGCGGAGCCGTGCCGCGCACCGCGGTCGGTGGCCGGGAACTCCTCGTCGTCGACGGAGTCGCGCAGAACCACGACGGGGAGGGCAACAACACCGCCGCGCCCCGCACCGCGGTCGGCTTCTCCAGAGACGGCCGGACCATGCAGATCCTCACCGTCGACGGGCGGCAGGCCGACAGCGGCGGCGTCACCCTCACCGAACTCGGGCTGATGATGCGCCGTGCCGGCTCGTACAGCGCACTCAACCTGGACGGCGGCGGCTCGTCGACCCTCGTCGCGCGCGAGCCCGGCAGTGACGCGCTCCGAGTGGAGAACAGCCCTTCCGACGGCAGCGAACGCACCGTACCCAACGGCCTCGCCCTCACCGCCCCGGACGGCAGCGGCCGGCTCAAGGGCTTCTGGGTCCAGCCCCGTACCCCCGCCGGTTCCGCACCGGGCGTCGACCCCGTCAAGGGCGGCCACCCCGACCGCGTCTTCCCCGGACTCACCCGGCGCCTCACCGCGACCGGATACGACGAGACGTACGGCCCCGCCGACGGCAACCCGCACTGGCAGACGGTGCGGGGCTCCGTCGGCGCCGTCGACAGCAGCGGTCTCTTCACCGCGCGCCACAGCGGCACCACCGAGGTACGCGCCGCACACGGTCCGGCCCGCGGCAGCACTTCCCTGACCGTCCTCGACAAGCTGGCCCGGATCGAGCCGACGACCCGGCGTGTGGGCCTCGCCGACGCCGGGGCCACCGGCACGTTCGGCATCGTGGGACTCGACGCCCACGGCACCAGCGCCCCCGTCGAACCGCGCGACGTCGCCCTCGACTACGACCGCGCCCTCTTCGACATCCGCGACGACGGCCAGGGCTCCTTCACCGTCTCCTCACGCACCGGCGGCGGCGCCGGACAGATCAGGGCGACCGTCGCGGGCACCACCACCGTCCTCGCCGTCAGCGTCGGCCTGACCGAGCAGGCCGTCTCCTCCTTCGACGACGCCGGATCCTGGAAGTTCAGCCAGGCCCGGGCGAGCGGGTCGCTCGCCGCCACGCCCGACGGCCGCACCGGCACCGGTCTGCGGCTCACCTACGACTTCACCCAGTCCACCGCGACCCGCGCCGCCTACGCGGCCCCGCCCCAGCCGGTCACCGTGTCGGGCCAGCCCCAGTCGTTCAAGTTGTGGATCAAGGGCGACGGGAAGGGCGCCTGGCCGACCCTGCACCTCAAGGACGCCGCGGGCTCCGACCAACTGCTGCGCGGACCGTACGTCACCTGGACCGGCTGGCGGCAGATCACCTTCGCCGTACCGCCGGGAGCCGCCATGCCGCTCTCCGTGTCCCGCTTCTACCTCGCGGAGACCGCGGCCGCCAAGCAGTACACCGGCGAGATCGTCATCGACGAACTCACCGCCCAGGTGCCGCCCACCGTCGACCTTCCCGAACAGGCGTCCCCCGCCGACCCGTTGATCGATCCGGCCGCCGTGACCGGGCGCAGGGACTGGCAGTTCGCGGTGATGTCCGATGCCCAGTTCGTCGCCCGGGACCCGGACAGCGACATCGTCACCCAGGCACGGCGCACCCTGCGCGAGATCAAGGCGGCCCACCCGGACCTCCTCGTGATCAACGGCGATCTCGTCGACGAGGGCTCGCCCGCCGACCTGGCCTTCGCCCACCGGATCCTCACCGAGGAGCTCGGCGACTCGCTGCCCTGGTACTACGTACCGGGCAACCATGAGGTGATGGGCGGAAAGATCGACAACTTCGTCACCGAGTTCGGGCCCGCCCAGCGGACGTTCGACCACAAGGGCACCCGCTTCGTGACGCTCGACACCTCCAGCCTCAGCCTGCGTGGCGGGGGCTTCGCCCAGATCGCGCAGCTCCGCGCCCAGCTGGACGCGGCGGCGAAGGACCGGACCGTCGAATCGGTCATGCTGATCGAGCACGTGCCGCCGCGCGACCCGACCGTTCAGAAGGGCAGCCAGCTCGGCGACCGCAAGGAGGCGGCCCTCGTCGAGCAGTGGCTCGCCGACTTCCGCCGTACGACGGGCAAGGGCGCGGCGTTCATCGGCAGCCATGTCGGGGTCTTCCACGCCTCGCACGTCGACGGGGTTCCCTACCTGATCAACGGCAACTCCGGCAAGGCACCGGCCGGACCGGCGGACGAGGGCGGTTTCACCGGCTGGTCGCTGGTCGGCGCCGACCACATCGCCTCCGGTGAACAGGCCGCCGCGCGGCAGCGGCCGTGGCGGGGCGGGCCCGACTGGGTCTCCGTGCAGACCCGTGCGCATGTCGACGCCCTGGAGATCGAGGCGCCCCCGGTACTGGGCGCCGGCAGCCGTACGCGGGTCACCGCGACGGTCACCCAGGGCGCCCGCAGCGTTCCGGTCGGCTTCCCGCTGGCCGCCGACTGGACCGGATCACCGAACGTCCACATCGGCGACCGGGACGGCGCCCGCCACCGCCACACGGCGGTCCTCGATCCGTCGACCGGCACCCTCACCGCGCTTCGGCCGGGCACGATCACCCTCGCCGTGACGGTCAACGGCACGACGCAGAGGACCCGGATCAGGATCGAGGCGGCCGGGACCGCGTCGGCGGCCTGACGGGCCGAGATCCCGTCCGGCGGTTCGCGGCTTGACGGGCCGAGGACGGTCCGGCGGTTCGCGGTACGGCGTGCCGAAACCCGTCCGGCGGTTCGCGGCGCGATCGGCCGGGGGCCGCTGGGAGGGGCGGCGGCCGGGCAGGAGTGCGGCCTGACGGGTCGAGAGCCTGTCCGGCGGTTCGCGGCGCGATCGGCCGGGGGCCGCTCGGAGGAATCGCGGCCGGACGGGCAAGAGGCGGTCCCGCACCCGCAGGACACCGGGTGCGGGACCGCCGCACGGGCAGCGGGAATTCCACCTGCCTACACCTTGCGGTACTCGTACGCCTCCGACGCCGCGGCCTCCACCGCCGCGATGTCGCCACCTGCCGACGCGGTGACCACGGCGGCCACCGCACCCTCCAGGAACGGCGCGTCCACCAGCCGCGAGCCGTTCGGCAGTTCGTCGCCCTCGGCCAGCATCGTCTTGACCGTGAGCACCGCGCTGCCCAGATCGACCAGTAACGCCACTCCCGCGCCGCCGTCCACCGATCTGGCGGCCTCGGCGATCAGCTCCGCACTGGTCCCGAGCCCACCCGCCGGCGTACCACCGGCCGCGGCGACCGGGGCCGTCGATCCACCGGCGGCGAGGCCCCTGGCCAGCTCGGCGACGGACTCGGCCACCGGGCCGCTGTGCGAGACCAGCACGATCCCGACCTGCTTCCCGCCGCTCATGCCTCACCCCCACGCGTACCGCCGGTCTCGGCCAGCGCGGCGATCAGCAGGGCGGAGGACGTCGCCCCCGGATCCTGGTGCCCGATACTGCGCTCACCCAGATAGCTCGCCCTGCCCTTGCGGGCCTTCAGCGGTACCGTGGCCAGGGCTCCCGCCTCCGCCGCTTCCCGGGCCGCCCCGAACGACGTCCCGAGCGCCTCGGCGGCCGGCAGCAGCGCGTCGAGCATGGTCTTGTCCCCGGCCTGCGCCCCGCCGAGTTGGGCCACGGCCGCGACGCCCACCCCGAGCGCCTCCGCCAACTGCTGCGGTGTCACGGCGGGCGCGTCGCCCAGAGCCTTTCCTGTCCGCCGCAGCAGCGTCCCGTACAACGGTCCCGAAGCCCCGCCGACCTTCGAGATCAACTGCCGTCCGGCGAGGATCAGCACGGCACCCGGGGTCTGCGGCAGTTCCTTGCCCAGGACTTCGGTCACCGCGGCGAACCCGCGCTGCATGTTGCTGCCGTGATCGGCGTCCCCGATCGCCGAGTCGAGCTCGGTGAGGTGGTCCGCCTCGCGATCCACGGCAGCCGCGGCGGCGGTCATCCAACGGTGGAAGAATTCGGCGTCGAGCACATGATCTCCTTGTCGGGCGGGTCAACGGCCCCAGCGCAGCGCCGGTGTCTCCACCGGCGCGTCCCAGAGGCGCAGCAACTCCTCGTCCACCTGGCAGAGCGTCACCGAACAGCCCGCCATGTCGAGCGAGGTCACATAGTTCCCCACGAGCGTACGAGCCGTCACGACACCCCGCTCGGACAGCACTCGCTGCACTTCGGCATTGAACCCGTACAGCTCCAGCAGCGGGGTCGCGCCCATCCCGTTCACCAGCACGATCACGGGTCCGCTCGGCCGGAGGTCCTCCAGCACCGCGTCCACCGCGAAGTCCGCGATCTCCCCCGACGTCATCATCGGGCGCCGCTCCCGGCCGGGTTCGCCATGGATCCCGATGCCCAGCTCCAGTTCGCCCGGCGGCAGATCGAAGGTGGGGGACCCCTTGGCGGGTGTGGTGACGGCGCTGAGCGCCACCCCGAAACTCCGCGACGCCTCGTTCACCCGCCGGGCGACGGCCGCCACCTGCTCCAGCGGCGCACCCTCGTCGGCAGCCGCACCGGCGATCTTCTCGACGAGCAGGGTCGCGCCCGTACCCCGCCGCCCTGCTGTGAACAGACTGTCGGTCACCGCCACGTCGTCGTTGACGAGCACCTGGGTGACCTGAATCCCCTCGTCCTCGGCGAGCTCGGCGGCCATCTCGAAGTTCAGCACGTCACCGGTGTAGTTCTTGACGACGAACAGCACCCCCGCCCCGCTGTCGACCGCGGCGGCGGCCCGCACCATCTGATCCGGTACCGGGGAGGTGAACACCTCTCCCGGACACGCCGCGGACAGCATCCCGGGGCCGACGAACCCGGCGTGCAACGGCTCGTGCCCGGATCCGCCCCCGGAGACCAGCGCCACCTTCCCGGCCGCGGGCGCGTCGCGCCGTACGACGACACGATTCTCGACATCCACGGTGAGCTCGGGATGGGCGGCGGCCATACCGCGCAGCGCGTCCGCGACAACGGTTTCGGGGACGTTGATCAGCATCCTCACGTGTACCTCCTGGTGAGACGGGCGGTGGAACCGGCGGCCTGCGTTTTCCTGGTCGGGACGGATGCGCGCGATGGTTCGGTCTCGACCGGACGGCGATGACGACGCCGGGGGTCGGGCCCGATGCCGTGCTACGCAGCCCGGCGGTCCGATGCTGACACAACGTCGGCCTCTTCGACTGATTGTCATACCAATTGTGGGCGTGCTCCAAGAGGAGTCACCGGAGCGACTCCGGCGGTCGAGTACTCCGGCGTGCCGTGTCAGTGACCGGACTCGGTGGTCCACCGCGGGGCCACAGGCCGAGGGGACCGGCCGGGTTCCTTCGGGTGACCTCGGAAAAGGTTCGGGGACCCCGGAAAAGGCATGTGCAGCCGTGGTCGCCGGGGGCCGCCTCGCGTGGTTCGGCGGCCTGCGGCGGGTCCAGCGGGAACGGCGCGAGCGCCTTTGGGGAGCCGGGCGGCCGGCTCGCTCCGCTCCTCGCCGACCGGGCGTGCCCCGAGTAGCGCCACGACCACACGAGCGGCCCGTTCCGCTTCCGGCGCCGTGGGACAGGCGCCGCGCTCCTGGAAGGTCTCCTCCAGGACGAGTCCGGACATTCTCGGCATGCTCTTCGACTCGGTTGTAATATGTCGTCCAAAGGATGACAAATGCGATGTCATGTGAACGATGACATGCATTTCGCCCGAGAGGGTTGTGTCGTGACCGAAGTCGAAGTCGATGACGTGCACGCCACCGCGGAGATCCCCGGCACCGGCGGTGTACCGGCCTCGCTCCCCGCCGCCACCACCGCGCTGAGCAGGGTCGACGCGATCGTGCGGCAGGCCTGCACCCCCGACGGCACGGAGCGCGCGGGCGCCGTTCCCGAGCCGGGAGAGGCGCTGGACGCCCTCCTTCTGCTGCGGGACGTACGCCGACGGCTCGCGGCCTGGGAGCCGTCCCTCATCGAGCTCGCCCGCGAGGCCGGAGCCAGCTGGGCCGAGATCGCCCACCCGCTCGGCGTCACCAGCCGCCAGGCCGCCGAACGCCGCTACCTGCGCCTGCGCACGGGTCCGCTGGGCACTACCGGTGAACAGCGGGTGCAGGCCATTCGCGACAACCGGGCCGCGAACCGCACGGTCGACGCCTGGGCGCGGGACAATGCGGCGGACCTGCGCCGGCTCGCCGGCCGGATCACCTCCCTCACCGGCCTTCCCGCGCGGTCCCGTGCAGCCGTCGACGAGCTCAACGAGGCCCTCGGCGCCGACGACCCCGCCCGTCTCCTCGGGCCGCTCTCCGACGCGCGCCCCCACCTGGGGGACCGCCGCGACCTCGCCGACCGCGTCGACCGCGTGGTTCAGCAGGTCGAGGACCTGCGCAGGCACAGCGCCAGGCAGCGGCGCGGCGAGAGCACGCCCGAGGAACGGCCGGGCCCGGGGACCACCCGGCCGCCGTGAGCCCACGGGTTCGGCGTGCCCGGTCACGCGGCCGTGGCGAGCCCGCAGGGCCGCCCCGCGACGCCATCCGACGGTCGACGGCCCCTGCGACGGTCGACGGCCGGTGGGACGAGCGACCGCCCCCTCACTCATCGGGGCGACCGCCCCTCACTCATCGGAACGGCTGAGCGGCACTTTCGCGCCACGTCGTAGGCCCGGACGCATCGTCGAAGCCTTCCAGGGCCGGCCGTGCCGCATCGGGGTAAGGACCGAGCGGGGCAGAGACGGAGCGGCCGCCGGCCGCCGCCACCCGGCGCCGACCGTCCACCGCGACGTCCGTCGCCGCAAGAGCTGCCGTCCGCCGCCGGAGAGGCCGCCGTCCGATGCCGGAAAAACGCCGTCGCGGCCCTGCCGGGACGAGTATCGGGCCGCTTCGTCCTAGGGTGCGAGCCATGGCAGAGAGTGCAGCTCACCGGGGTGCTGCGAGGTGGGGCGATCACTCTGCCTCCGACCTCGGCACCCCCGACCCGCGTCGATGGCAGGCGCTCGCGGTGTGCCTGATCGCGGGGTTCATGACCCTGCTGGACGTGTCCATCGTCAATGTCGCCCTGCCGTCGATCAGGGAAGGACTCCGCACTCCGGAGTCCGATCTTCAATGGATCCTCTCCGGCTACGCGCTCGCCTTCGGTCTGTTCCTGATCCCCGCCGGACGGCTCGGTGACGCGCGGGGGCGCCGCGTGGTGTTCATGGCCGGACTGGCCCTGTTCACCCTGGCGTCGGCGGCCTGCGGAGCCTCCCAGTCCAGCCTGTGGCTGGTCATCGCCCGACTGGTCCAGGGCCTCGCCGGAGGCATGATCTCGCCCCAGATCTCCGCGTTGATCCAGCAGATGTTCTCCGGCGACGAACGCGGCCGGGCCTTCGGCATGTTCGGCACGGTGGTCGGCATCTCCACCGCCGTCGGCCCGCTGACGGGTGGGCTGCTGATCCAGGCGGCCGGGGCCCACGAGGGCTGGCGCTGGGTGTTCTACGTCAATCTGCCGCTCGGCGCCGTCTGCCTCCTGCTCGCCCGGCGCCTGCTCCCGGACACCCCCTCGGCCGGCCCGGTGCGCCTGCGCGACCTGGACCCCCTCGGGGTCCTGCTGCTCGGCGCGGGCGTGCTGGCGCTGCTGCTCCCGTTCGTCCAGGCGCAGCAGTGGCCGGGCGACCGGAAATGGCTGCTGGTCCCGGTGGCCGCGGCGCTCCTCGTCGCCTTCGTCGGCTGGGAGTCCCGATGCGGCAGGCGCGGCACGCAACCCGTCGTCGACCTGTCGCTCTTCCGGGTCCGCTCCTACTGGCTCGGCTGTCTGCTGATCCTCCTGTACTTCTGCGGATTCACCTCGATCTTCTTCCTCACCACGCTCTACCTGCAGAACGGCCTGCACTACTCCGCCCTGCAGGCGGGAATCGCCATCACGCCCTTCGCGGTGGGCTCGGCCGTCGCGGCGGGCCCCGGTGGCCGGCTGGTCGGCCGCTTGGGCCGCCCCCTCGTCGTGGCCGGGCTGATCACGGTGACCGTGGGGCTGGCGGGCACCGCGTTTGCCGTGCACCTGGTGCCGGGGCGGGGTGCGGGCTGGGTGATGGCGGCCCCGCTGCTGCTGGCCGGGCTGGGCAGTGGGCTGGTCATCTCCCCGAACCAGGCGCTGACTCTCTCCGAAGTGCCGGTGGCGACGGCGGGGAGCGCAGGCGGAACCCTCCAGACCGGCCAGCGCGTCGGATCGGCGATCGGGATCGCGGCAGTCGGCTCGGTGTTCTTCGCCCAACTGGGCGGCGACGGGTGGGCCACCGCGTACGACCACGGCCTCGTGGTCGCGGGCGCCTTCATCCTGGCCGCGCTGCTCATCGGGATGGCCGACGTGTTCGGGGAGCGCCGTGACAGGAGCCGTGCACAACGACCCGTCCGAAGTCCAACCGTAGGAAGAGCGTCATGAGGGAGAGCGAGATGAGCGGGACCACCGGCACAGAGACCAACGGCAGGCCCGACGGCAACGAGACGTACGGGCACAAGGCCTTCAAACGCTCCAAGAGCCACTTCGCCGACCGCATCACCGCCGACGGCCGCGACGGCTGGCCCGTCGAGGCCGGCCGCTACCGGCTGGTCGTCAGCCGCGCCTGCCCGTGGGCGAGCCGCGCACTCGTCTCCCGGCGGCTCCTCGGGCTGGAGGAGGCGCTCTCGCTGGCCGTCGCCGATCCGATCCAGGACGACCGCAGCTGGCGCTTCACCCTGGACGAGGGAGGCCGGGACCCGGTGCTCGGGATCCGCTACCTCGGCGAGGCGTACAACGCGAGGGAGCAGGACTACCCGGGCGGGGTCAGTGTGCCGGCGATCGTCGACGTGCCCAGCGGCAGACTCGTCACCAACGACTTCCAGCAGATCACCCTGGACTTCGCGACGGAGTGGACCGCGCTGCACCGGAAGGGCGCGCCCGACCTGTACCCCGAAGGCCTGCGTGACGAGATCGACGACGTCATGGAGGGCATCTACCGCGATGTGAACAACGGCGTGTACCGCGCGGGGTTCGCGGCGGGGCAGTCCGAGTACGAAGCCGCGTACGAGGACGTGTTCCGGCGCCTGGACCTGGTGTCCGAACGTCTCGCGGACCGGCGCTACCTCGTCGGCGCATCCCTCACCGAGGCCGACATCAGGCTGTTCACCACGCTGGTGCGCTTCGACGCCGTCTACCACGGACACTTCAAGTGCAACCGTACGAAGCTGTCCGAGGACCGGGTCCTGTGGGCGTACGCCAGGGACCTGTACCAGACGCCCGGATTCGGTGACACGGTCGACTTCCACCACATCAAGCAGCACTACTACCGGGTCCACACCGGCATCAACCCCACCGGCATTGTGCCCGTCGGCCCCGACCTGTCGGGCTGGCTGACCCCGCACCACCGGGAAGAGCTGGGCGGACGCCCGTTCGGGGACGGCACCGAGCCGGGGCCGGTGCCGCCCGGCGAGGAGGTCCCGCCGTCGGGGCGTCCCTGAACCGGACCGCTCCGACGGCTCCCGTCGGAGCGGGGGCAGGGCACTGTCGAGCCGTCGGCGACCACGAGATATCTTGATGTCAAGCAATGTTGCAGACGTGGAGCGGAGCAGAGGGTGACTGACTCGACCATCATCTATACACACACCGACGAGGCCCCGGCCCTGGCGACGTATTCGTTCTTGCCCGTCGTCCAGGCGTACGCCTCGACGGCCGGGGTCAATGTCGAGAGCCGTGACATCTCTCTGGCCGGGCGCATCATCGCCGGCTTCCCCGAGCGTCTCCAGGAGAGCCAGCGCATCGACGACGCGCTGGCCGAGCTCGGTGCGCTGGCCAGGACGCCCGAGGCCAACATCATCAAGCTGCCGAACATCTCGGCGTCGATCCCGCAGTTGAAGGCTGCCATCGCCGAGCTCCAGGCGCAGGGCTACGCGCTGCCGGACTACCCGGACGACCCGCAGACCGATGAGGACAAGGACGTCCGCGCGCGCTACGACAAGGTCAAGGGCAGCGCCGTGAACCCGGTGCTGCGCGAGGGCAACTCCGACCGCCGGGCCCCCGCCTCGGTCAAGAACTACGCCAAGACGCACCCGCACCGCATGGGCGCGTGGTCGGCCGACTCGAAGACGAACGTCGCCACCATGGGCGTCGACGACTTCCGCTCCACCGAGAAGTCCACGGTCGTCGCCGAGGCCGGCACGCTGCGCATCGAGCTCGCCGGGGACGACGGCAGCACCACCGTGCTGCGTGAGTCGGTGCCGGTGCTCGCGGGCGAGGTCATCGACGCGGCGGTCATGCGCGTCGCGGCCCTGCGCGAGTTCTTCACCGCGCAGGTCGCCCGCGCCAAGGCCGAGGGCGTGCTGTTCTCCGTCCACCTCAAGGCCACCATGATGAAGGTCTCCGACCCGATCATCTTCGGCCACGTGGTCCGCGCCTTCTTCCCGAACACGTTCGCCAAGTACGGCGACGTGCTCGTCGCGGCCGGCCTCTCCCCGAACGACGGCCTCGGCGCCATCCTCAACGGCCTGGACTCGGTGCCGCACGTGGGCGCCGAGATCAAGGCGGCCTTCGAGGCCGAGCTCGCCGAAGGCCCCGCCCTGGCCATGGTCGACTCCGACAAGGGCATCACCAACCTGCACGTGCCGAGCGATGTCATCGTCGACGCCTCCATGCCGGCCATGATCCGCACCTCCGGTCACATGTGGGGGCCGGACGGCCAGGAGGCCGACACCCTCGCGGTGCTCCCCGACAGCAGTTACGCGGGTGTCTACCAGGTCGTCATCGACGACTGCCGCGCCAACGGCGCCTTCGACCCGTCGACCATGGGCTCCGTGCCGAACGTCGGCCTGATGGCGCAGAAGGCCGAGGAGTACGGCAGCCACGACAAGACCTTCGAGGTCCCCACCACCGGTACGGTGCGGGTCGTCGACGGCAGCGGCAACGTCGTGCTGGAGCAGGCCGTGGGCGCGGGCGACATCTTCCGCATGTGCCAGGCCAAGGACCTGCCGATCCAGGACTGGGTCAAGCTCGCCGTCACCCGCGCGCGCGCCACGGGCGCCCCGGCCGTGTTCTGGCTCGACGAGGACCGGGCCCACGACGCGCAGCTGATCGCCAAGGTCAAGACGTACCTCGCCGACCACGACACCGACGGCCTGCAGATCGAGATCATGTCGCCGGTGAAGGCGACCGCCTTCTCGCTGGAGCGCATCCGCCGCGGCGAGGACACCATCTCGGTCACCGGCAACGTCCTGCGTGACTACCTGACCGACCTGTTCCCGATCCTGGAGCTGGGCACGAGCGCGAAGATGCTCTCCGTCGTCCCGCTCATGAACGGCGGCGGACTGTTCGAGACCGGCGCCGGCGGCTCCGCGCCCAAGCACGTCCAGCAGCTCGTCAAGGAGAACTACCTGCGCTGGGACAGCCTGGGCGAGTTCTTCGCGCTCGCTGCCAGCTTCGAGCACCTGGCGAAGACCACGGGCAACGCGCGTGCCCAGGTTCTCGCGGACACGCTCGACCGCGCGACCGGCACCTTCCTCAACGAGGACAAGTCGCCGAGCCGCAAGCTGGGCGGCATCGACAACCGCGGCAGCCACTTCTACCTGGCCCTCTACTGGGCCCAGGAGCTGGCGCGGCAGACCGACGACGCGGAGCTCGCGCAGGCGTTCGCCGGGCTCGCGAAGACGCTGGAGGAGCAGGAGCGCACCATCGTCGACGAGCTCATCGCGGTGCAGGGCTCGCCGGCCGACATCGGCGGCTACTACCAGCCCGACCCGGCCAAGGCCGCAGCCGTCATGCGTCCGTCGGCGACGTTCACGCAGGCCATCGCGAGCCTGGGCTGACGAGACCGCCGTCTCCGGGCGCATCCCGGCGCCCCTCCCGCCCCGGCCGGCATCATGCCCGGCCGGGGCGGTCGCGTGTCCCGCGACGGAATCGTCGCGGCCCGCTCGCCCGACGCCGGACGTTCTCCGCACAATCGCGTACAACGAGCCCTCGCGACGGTATGTTCGGACGATCCGATCGACTGCTCTTCGAGGAGGAGGGACCGTGCTGACGGGCAAGAACGCCGTGGTCACCGGGGGGTCGCGGGGCATCGGCCGCGCCATTGTCGAGCGTCTGTGCCGTGACGGGGCACATGTGGTCTTCAACTACGCCACCAGCGACGAGGCGGCCGAGGACGTCGTCCGCACCGTGCGGGACAAGGGCGGAGAGGCCTCGGCCGTCCGTCTCGACCTCGCAGCCCCGGACGGGGCCCAGCAGTTGATGGAAGCCGCCGAGGAGCGCCTGGGCGGACTCGACATCCTGGTGAACAACGCCGCGCTGTGCTTCACCCCCTCACTCATCGTGGACACCGCCCCGGAGGTGTTCGACAAGGTGATGGCGGTCAACACGAGAGCGGTCTTCCTGACGATCCGCCATGCGGCGGAGCGGATGCGCGACGGCGGCCGCATCGTGAACATCTCCACGGCGAACACCGTGCGGCCGGGCCCCGGCATCTCCGCGTACGCGGCCAGCAAGGGGGCGGTCGAGCAGCTCACCGCCATCGCCGCCCGTGAACTCGGAGGGCGCGGGATCACCGTCAACACCGTCTCGCCCGGCGCGACCGACACCGAACTGCTGCGCGGCGCCAACCCGCCGGAGGCGCTCGACGCCGTCGTCGGCATGACTCCGCTCGGCCGATTGGGCGAACCCGCCGATGTGGCCGATGTGGTTGCCTTCCTGGCCGGCCACGACGGCCGTTGGATCACCGGCCAGAACGTGCGCGCGACGGGCGGACTCGCCTGACGGACGGCTGGGGCGGCCGGGCCGGCCGCCGATCCGGACGCCCACCGTCCGTCCGGCAACGGCGCCGCCCGGCACGGGAGTTGGGCTGCCCCGAGACGCCGTCGCGAACCGGCGGCGTGAACCGGTGTGCGCTCGTGGCCGGTTGAGCGGGCAGGACCTCCGTACCCCGCGCCGCGGACACCGTCGCCGTCCGTCATCCGCCGCGGAACACCGCGCGGTCATCGGCCGGGTGCGGGCGGGCACGGCTCCGGACCCGAGGACGCCCTGACGGGTGAAAGTCGCGCGACGGCGGGCGCAGGGCCGCGCAGAGTGGCCCCGCGGCTGATTTGCTGCACCTGGAATCTGGCGTGACGCGCGCGGGGCCGGCCGGTCGGCCACCCCGCTGAGGCGGCGCCCCTGCCGGGTGCGCAGTCCGCCCGCGAATGACAATCGAAGGAGCGTCCCAGTGACGACGACGGGCACACCAGGGGCAGCCGACGAGGAGGAGGCGTACGCGAACGAGCTTCCGGTACACGCCAAGGAGCCGGGCAACGTCGTCATCAAGTGGCTGACGACCACGGACCACAAGACGATCGGCTCGCTCTACCTGGTCACGTCGTTCGCCTTCTTTCTCGTCGGCGGTGTGCTGGCCCTGGTCATGCGGGCCGAGCTGGCGCGACCGGGGATCCAGATCGTCTCGCCCGAGCAGTTCAATCAGGCGTTCACGATCCACGGCACGATCATGCTGCTGATGTTCGCGACGCCGCTGTTCGCCGGCTTCACGAACTGGATCATGCCGTTGCAGATCGGCGCACCCGATGTGGCGTTCCCGCGGCTGAACATGTTCGCCTACTGGCTGTACCTCTTCGGCTCGCTGATCGTCGTGGCCGGCTTCCTCACCCCGCAGGGCGCTGCCGACTTCGGCTGGTTCGCCTACTCCCCGCTGACCGACGCGGTCCGCTCGCCGGGCATCGGCAGCGACTTGTGGATCATGGGTCTGGCCTTCTCCGGCTTCGGCACGATCCTCGGCTCGGTCAACTTCATCACCACGATCATCTGCCTGCGCGCCCCCGGCATGACGATGTTCCGCATGCCGATCTTCGTCTGGAACGTCCTGCTGACCGCCGTGCTCGTCCTGCTGGCCTTCCCGGTCCTCGCGGCGGCCCTCCTGGTGCTGGAGGCGGACCGGAAGTTCGGTGCGCACGTCTTCGACCCGGCCAACGGCGGCGCGCTGCTCTGGCAGCACCTCTTCTGGTTCTTCGGCCACCCGGAGGTGTACATCATCGCCCTGCCGTTCTTCGGGATCGTCAGTGAGATCATTCCGGTCTTCAGCCGCAAACCGATCTTCGGCTACATCGGCCTGATCAGTGCCACGATCGCGATCGCGGGCCTCTCGGCGACCGTGTGGGCGCACCACATGTACGTCACCGGCGGTGTGCTGCTGCCGTTCTTCTCGTTCATGACCTTCCTCATCGCGGTACCGACCGGGGTGAAGTTCTTCAACTGGATCGGCACGATGTGGAAGGGATCGCTGTCCTTCGAGACACCGATGCTCTGGTCGGTCGGCTTCCTCGTCACCTTCCTCTTCGGCGGTCTGACCGGTGTGATCCTGGCGTCGCCCCCGCTGGACTTCCACGTCTCGGACTCGTACTTCGTCGTCGCGCACTTCCACTACGTCGTCTTCGGCACCGTGGTCTTCGCGATGTTCGCGGGATTCCACTTCTGGTGGCCGAAGTTCACCGGGAAGATGCTGGACGAGCGGCTCGGCAAGATCACCTTCTGGACGCTGTTCGTGGGCTTCCACGGCACGTTCCTGGTGCAGCACTGGCTGGGTGCCGAGGGCATGCCGCGTCGTTACGCGGACTACCTCGCCGTCGACGGCTTCACCGCGCTGAACACGATCTCGACGATCTCCTCGTTCCTGCTCGGCCTGTCGATGCTGCCGTTCCTCTACAACGTGTGGAAGACCGCCAGATACGGCAGCGACGTCGGGGTCGACGACCCGTGGGGCTACGGCCGTTCGCTGGAGTGGGCGACCTCCTGCCCCCCGCCGCGGCACAACTTCCTCACCCTGCCGCGGATCCGTTCCGAATCCCCGGCGTTCGACCTGCACCATCCGTCGGTACGCAGCCTCGAAGAAGCACTCAGCAGCCCCGGTACCGGGACGACACCGGCCCCCGGGGACCGGTAGGCGTGAGTACAGCGGCACCGGGAGAGGAGGAGCTCGTGGACCCGGACAAGGACACCGCCCGCGGTCTGGCACAGCTGGAGGGCTATCTGCTGTGGAACGCCGAGGTCGAGGAGGCGCGACGACAGGCGGACCGCTTCACCGACGCGCTGCCCTGGCTCACCACGGCACAGCGCGAGGACGTGCGGCGGGCCTACACCGCGGACCGGATCGCCGCGTCGCGGACCATGTTCCGCCGCGTCTGCGCCCGCGCCACCGAGCTGCGCGGTGAATACGACGCACGCTACCGCCGGCTGAGGGCGCGCTGCGTGGCCGCCGGTGTCGTGCTCGTCGGTGCGGTCGGCGGCACCTGTACGGCGGTCACTCTCCTGGTCCGCTGACCGGGCCGGGTGGTCCGTCCGCCGTCCTCAGCAGGCGGACTCGGACGCGGCTCGTAAGGATGGGGGGAGGACGGGCGCGTGCGACGGGGCAGGCGAACGGACGACCGTGCAGGCCCGAGAAGGGACGAACACCGTGGCACGACCCAGGATTCTTGTTGTCGGCGCCGGATTCGCCGGGGTGGAATGCGTACGCCGTCTGGAGCGCTGGCTCATCCCGGGCGAGGCGCAGATCGCGCTCGTCGCACCGTTCTCGTACCAGCTCTATCTGCCCCTGCTGCCCCAAGTGGCGGCAGGCGTGCTCACTCCGCAGTCGGTCGCGGTGTCGCTGCGCCGCAGTCGCAGGCACCGCACCCGGATCATCCCGGGCGGAGCCATCGGAGTGGACCCCAAGGCGAAGGTCTGTGTCATTCGCAAGATCACCGACGAGGTTGTCTACGAGCCCTACGACTACATCGTGCTCAGCCCCGGGAGCGTCACCCGTACCTTCGACATCCCCGGTCTGCTGGACAACGCCCGGGGTATGAAGACCCTGGCCGAGGCGGCCTCCGTACGTGACCACGTGATCGCTCAGCTCGACCTCGCGGACGCCAGCCACGACGAGAACGAGCGGGCTTCACGCCTGCAGTTCGTGGTGGTCGGCGGCGGATACGCGGGCACCGAGACGGCCGCCTGTCTGCAGCGCGTCACCACCAACGCGCTCAGGCACTACCCGCGGCTCGACCCCAGGCTGATCAAGTGGCATCTCATCGACATCGCCCCGAAGCTGATGCCCGAACTGGGGGACAAGCTCGGCCGGAGCGCCCTGGAGGTGCTGCGCGCACGAGGTATCGAGGTGTCGCTCGGCGTCTCCGTCGCCGAGGCCGGACCGGAGAAGGTCACCTTCACCGACGGCCGGGTGGTGCCCTGCCGCACTCTGATCTGGACGGCGGGAGTCACCGCGAGTCCCCTGGTCGCCACCTTCGACGCGGAGACGGTGCGCGGCCGGCTGGCGGTGACGCCCGAGATGGTCCTGCCCGGCTTCGACGGCATCTTCGCCCTCGGGGACGCGGCGGCCGTACCGGACCTGAGCAAGGGAGGCGGGGCGGTCTGCCCGCCCACCGCGCAGCACGCCATGCGCCAGGGGCGCAGGCTCGCCGCCAACCTCATCGCCACACTGCGCCACCAGCCGCTGAAGCCGTACGTCCACAAGGACCTCGGCCTCGTCGTGGACCTCGGCGGGAAGGACGCGGTCTCCAAGCCGATCGGCATCGAGATGCACGGAATCGCCGCGCAGGCCGTCGCCCGCGGCTACCACTGGTCGGCGCTGCGCACCAATGTGGCCAAGGCACGGGTCATGACCAACTGGATGCTCAACGCCATCGCGGGCGACGACTTCGTACGCACCGGATTCCAGGACCGCTATCCGGCCAAGCTGCGCGACTTCGAGCACACGGACTCCTATCTCACCCCGGCACAGGTCCGCGAGCACACCACCTCGCTGCACACCGGCACCTGACCGCGTTCCGCCCGGACAGGGATGCGGCGTACGGCCTGGAGGAAGACCCTGTCCACCGCGACGTGCCGGGGGAACGCCGGTGAATCCGGGCCGTTGCGCGCCCGCACTTCGCGGCCGGTCGGGATCAGCTGTTGCCCTCGTGCCCGGCGGTCAGGCCCGGGTCGCGTTCCATCACCGGTTCCAGGATGTCGTCGATGCTCTTCAGCAGCTCCGCGTCGAGGGTCACACCCGCCGCCCCGGCGTTCTCCGTCACTTGTTCGGGCCGGGAGGCGCCGATGATCGCGGCGGAGACGTTGGGGTTCTGCAGCACCCAGGCGACCGCGAGCCGGGCGAGACTCAGACCGGCCTGGTCGGCGAGCGGCCGCAACTGCTGGACGCGCTCCAGCACGTCGTCGCGGAGCCAGCCGGCGACCATGCTCGCACCGCCCTTGTCGTCCGTCGCCCGGGAGCCCGCCGGGAGCGGCGCACCGGGCTTGTACTTGCCCGTCAGGGCGCCCTGGGCCACCGGTGACCAGACGATCTGACCGATGCCCAGCTCCTCCGACGCGGGTACCACCTCGGTCTCGATGACCCGCCACAGCGCCGAGTACTGAGGCTGGTTGGAGATCAGCGGGACGTGCAGTTCGCGGGCCAGTCCGTGTCCGGCGCGGAGCTGGTCGGCAGTCCATTCCGAGACGCCGATGTACAGGGCCTTGCCGGAGCGGACGACGTCGGCGAATGCCTCCATGGTCTCTTCCAGCGGAGTCGAGTGGTCGTAGCGGTGCGCCTGGTACAGGTCCACGTAGTCCGTCTGCAGACGGCGCAGCGAGTTGTCGATGGACTCCATGATGTGCTTGCGGCCGAGGCCCCGGTCGTTGTGCCCCGGACCGGTCGGGAAGTACACCTTGGTGAACACCTCTAGGCCTTCGCGGCGCTCGTTCCTGAGCGCCCGGCCCAGGACGGCTTCGGCCCGCGTCTCCGCATAGACGTCCGCCGTGTCGAAGGTGGTGATCCCGGCATCGAGCGCGGCCCGGATGCAGGCGACGGCCGCGTCCTCCTCCACCTGGGAGCCGTGGGTGAGCCAATTTCCGTAAGCGATCTCACTGATGGTCAGACCGCTGCGGCCGAGACGGCGGAACTCCATGGGCCTGCTCTCCCTGTGCTCGTGAGGGACGGATCGTGCGGGGGCGACCCATGCTATTGCTCCGTCCGGCTGCCCTCGGACAGGCTCAGGCATCCGGAACGGTGCGGTGGACCGTACGGAGGAAGGCCGCGTTGTCGGGAGTGCGCCGGATCCGGTCCAGCAGCGTTTCGAGAGCCGTCTGCGGATCCCGCGGGTGCAGCACGCGGCGCAGCCCGCGAACCGTACGCAACTCTTCCTCCGGAAGCAGGAGTTCATCGCGCCGGGTGCCCGACGCCGGGATGTTGACGGCCGGGTAGGTGCGCCTGTCGGCCAGCGTGCGATCGAGCCGTAGTTCCATGTTGCCGGTGCTCTTCAGCTCTTCGAAGAAGTAGTCGTCGGCGCGTGAGCCGGTCTCCACCAGTGCGGTGGCCAGGATGGTGAGGGAGCCGCCCTCCTCGGCGAGGCGTGCGGCACCGAAGAGCCGCTTGGGGCCGAGCAGGGCGGTTGCGTCGACGCCGCCGCTCAGGGTGCGTCCGCCCGCGGCGGACGCGTTGTTGTGGGCGCGGCACAGCCGGGTGAGGGAGTCCAGCAGGACGACGACGTCCTGGCCCTGTTCGACCAGGCGCTTGGCGCGTTCGACCGCGAGTTCGGCGAGCGCGATGTGTTCCTTCGCGGGCCGGTCGAACGTCGAGGCGAGCACCTCGCCCCGCACGGACCGGCGCATGTCCGTGACCTCCTCGGGGCGTTCGTCGAGCAGCACCACCATCAGACGGCACTCGGGGTGGTTGACGGCGATCGCCGCGGCGATCTGCTGCAACAGCACCGTCTTGCCCGTCCTGGGAGGTGCGACGACGAGTCCGCGTTGCCCCTTGCCGATCGGGGCGACCAGGTCGACGAGGCGGGTCGCCGGGCCGCCGGAGGGCGTTTCCAGGCGCAGCCGCTGCCGGGGGTGGAGCGGGGTCAGGTCACGGAAGTGGGGCCGGCCGCGCAGCGCCTGCGGGGAGCGGCCGTTGACCCGTACGACCTCGGACAGGGCGCGGGGCCGGTCGCAGGAGCCCTCGACGACATCGCCCTTGCGCAGGTCGTGGCGGCGGATCAGCGCGGCGGGGACCCGCACGTCGTCGGGGGAGGGGTGGTCGGCCCGGATGCGCAGTGTGCCGTGCCCCTGGTGTGTGATGTCGAGGAGACCGGCTGCGGTCTCGGCGGGCAATTCCCGCTGGGCGAGGGGGTGTTCGAGAGTGCTGGTCATGTGAGTGGTCCTTTCGCGGACATGGCGAACGAAGGGGCCCGGACGGCACGGGGGCGGAAGACATCACGCCCCGGACGACGGGCGGGAAAGCCCGGACGGAGAAAGCCCGAACCGGACTGGAAAGGAGTGCGGAAAAGCTGGATCGCCGGTCGCGAAAGGACGGGGGCGGCAGCTCTGTGAGAGTGAATCGGTACCGGCACCCCGAACCGGGGCGGACACATGTACCAGGTGCACCGTACCACGGTGCGTGCCCACCGGGGCGGCAACGGACGGAATATCCGGTTGCCGTGGCGTTCGCGGAGTGATGTGGTACTCCGGGCCCGTCGGCCCGCTCACCCGTCCTGACCGGCGCCCTCGGCGCGGAGGAGACAGAGTGTCCATACGCATCACCGCACTGACCGACCCCGACCGTTCCGGCACGAGTCACCGGCTGGTGTGGCTGGCGTCCGACCCCGAGGGCAACCCCGTGGGCTCCGCGTTCCTGCGCGTCTTCACCCGCGAGGGCCAGAACCACCTGGCCGAACTGGACCTCCGCGTCCACCCGGCGGAGCGCCGGGGCGGCATCGGTTCACAGCTGCTCGACGCGGCGGTCGCGGCCGCCCGTGAGGAGGGCCGACGCAGCGTCGTCGCGCAGGCCGAGGCCGGATCCTCCGGTGATCACTTCCTGCGGGCCAAGGGGCTGCGCAAGGTCCTGACCCTGACGTACGCCCGCCTCCCGCTGGAGAAGGCCGACACCGACGCCCTCCGCGGAATCGCCGGGCGGCCGCACCAGGGCTACCGCCTGCTGTCCTGGGACGGCACCGTCCCCGAAGACCTCGCCGCGACGTTCGCCGCGTCGCGCCGCGCCATGGACGACATGCCGATGGACGACACCGACTACGGCACGGTCGTCTGGGACGTGGACCGGGTCCGGGCCGCGGCGGCGGCCGTCGCGGCACGCGGCGAGCTGCTCCACACCGTCGCCGCGGTCGACGCGTCCGGGTCCACGATCGTGGGCTTCACCGAACTGGTCGTCCCGGGCGACGGGAAGGGCGACGGCCTGCACTACGGCACCGGGGTCCTCCCCGAACACCGGGGGCACGGCCTCGCGCGGTGGATGAAGGCGCGGTCCATTCTGCGGGCACGCGAGCTCCATCCGGGCCTCGGCGGGCTGCTGACGGACACCGCGGACAGCAATACGCACATGCGCGGCGTCAATGACGCGCTGGGATACGAGCCGACGCACAAGTCGCTCCAGTACCAGCTCGACCTCTGAGGGTTGTCCCGCAGTCCCTGGTGGACCGGGGCGGGGCCCGGTCCACCGGACGGCACCGCTGCCTCACCCGTCGGCGCGACCCGCCACCGGGTGCGTGCCCCGGAACGCCTCCAGGATCTGCTCGGCCGCCAGCGTAGCGGTCAACTCGCCGTCTCTTACGAGCTGTTCCAGCGCCGGAGTGAGCGCGCGTACCTCCGGATGGGCGCGCAGACGCTCCAGCAGTTCGTCCCGCACCATCGTCCAGGTCCAGTCGACCTGCTGGTCACGCCGCTTCGCCGCGAGCCGCCCGGACGATTCGAGCAGCGTACGGTGCTGCTCCAGACGCTCCCACAGCGTGTCGAGGCCGCTCGACTCACGGGCGCTGCAGGTGAGGACCGGGGGCGTCCAGGCCGCGTCCACGGGATGCATCAGCCGCAGTGCGCCCGCCAGTTCGCGCGCGGCCGCGCGGGCGTCACGCTCGTGCGGGCCGTCCGCCTTGTTGACCGCGATGGCGTCCGCCAGCTCCAGGACGCCCTTCTTGATGCCCTGGAGCTGATCGCCGGTACGGGCCAGCGTCAGCAGCAGGAACGTGTCGACCATATTGGCCACCGCCGTCTCCGACTGGCCGACCCCGACCGTCTCCACCAGCACCACGTCGTAGCCCGCGGCCTCCATCACCACAATGGACTCCCGGGTCGCCTTGGCCACCCCGCCGAGCGTCCCGGCGGTGGGGGAGGGGCGCACGAACGCCGCGGGGTCCACCGCGAGGCGCTCCATCCGGGTCTTGTCGCCCAGGATGGAGCCGCCGGTACGGCTGGAGGAGGGGTCGACGGCCAGCACCGCGACCCGGTGGCCCAGCCCGGTGAGCATCGTGCCGAGCGCGTCGATGAACGTGGACTTCCCGACCCCCGGCACGCCGCTGATGCCGATGCGCCGGGCGTTTCCGGAGTGCGGGAGCAGCTCGCGCAGCAACTGCTGGGCCAGCGCCCGGTGATCGGGGCGGGTGGACTCGACGAGAGTGATGGCGCGCGCGATGTACGCCCGCCTTCCGTCGAGCACGCCCTTCGCGTAGCTGTCGATGTCGATCGTCGGAGCCATCGGGTCAGCGGCTCACAGCTCGTGGCCGAGCGCGGCACCGAGCCGCGCCACCAGGTCGTACGCGGCATCCGGAATCACCGTGCCGGGCGGGAACACGGCTGCTGCCCCCGCCTCGTGCAGCGCCTCGACGTCCTGCGGCGGAATCACCCCGCCCACCACGATCATGATGTCGTCGCGGCCCTCGGCGGCCAGCTCCTCGCGGAGCGCCGGGACGAGGGTGAGGTGCCCCGCGGCCAGCGAGGAGACGCCCACGATGTGCACGTCCGCCTCCACCGCCTGCCGCGCCACCTCGGCCGGCGTCTGGAACAGCGGGCCGACGTCGACGTCGAAGCCCAGGTCGGCGAAGGCCGTCGAGATCACCTTCTGGCCCCGGTCGTGGCCGTCCTGCCCCATCTTGGCGACCAGGATGCGCGGACGGCGCCCCTCGGCCTTCCCGAACCGGTCCACCAGCGCCCGGGTACGGTCCACGGAAGGGGATTCACCTGCTTCGTTGCGGTACACACCGGAGATCGTACGGATCTGGCCCGCATGCCTCCCGTACACCTTCTCCAGGGCGTCCGAGATCTCGCCCACGGTCGCCATCGCGCGTGCCGCATCGACGGCGAGTGCCAGCAGATTGCCTTCGAGGCCGGGTCCGGGGGCCCGCCCGGCCGCCGCGGTCAGCGCGCGCAGAGCCGCCTGGCACACCGGCTCGTCGCGCTCCTCGCGCAGCCGGCGCAGCTTCTCGACCTGCTGGGTGCGCACCGAGGAGTTGTCGACCTTGAGCACATCGATCTGCTCGTCGGTCTCCACCCGGTACTTGTTGACCCCGATCACCGGCTGGCGCCCGGAGTCGATCCGCGCCTGGGTACGGGCCGCGGCCTCCTCCACCCGGAGCTTGGGGATGCCCGCGTCGATGGCCTGCGCCATGCCGCCCGCCGCTTCGACCTCCTGGATGTGCTGCCAGGCCCGGTCCGCCAGGTCGTACGTCAGCCGTTCCACGTACGCGCTGCCGCCCCACGGGTCGATCACCCGGCCGGTGCCCGACTCCTGCTGGAGCAGCAGCTGGGTGTTCCGGGCGATCCGCGCCGAGAAGTCCGTCGGCAGGGCGAGGGCCTCGTCGAGCGCGTTGGTGTGCAGCGACTGGGTGTGCCCCTGGGTGGCGGCCATCGCCTCCACGCAGGTCCGGGTGACGTTGTTGAACACGTCCTGCGCGGTCAGCGACCACCCCGACGTCTGCGAATGGGTGCGCAGGGAAAGCGACTTGGCGTTCTTCGGCTCGAACTCCCCGACCAGTTTGGCCCACAGCAGCCGGGCCGCACGCAACTTCGCGATCTCCATGAAGAAGTTCATGCCGATCGCCCAGAAGAACGACAGCCGCGGTGCGAACGCGTCGACGTCGAGCCCGGCCGCCCGCCCCGCCCGCAGGTACTCCACTCCGTCCGCCAGGGTGTACGCCAGTTCCAGATCGGCGGTCGCACCCGCCTCCTGGATGTGATAGCCGGAGATGGAGATCGAGTTGTAGCGCGGCATCTTCTGCGAGGTGTACGCGAAGATGTCGGAGATGATCCGCATCGAGGGCTTCGGCGGATAGATGTACGTGTTGCGGACCATGAACTCCTTCAGAATGTCGTTCTGGATGGTCCCGGCCAGCTTCTCGGGCCCGACGCCCTGTTCCTCGGCGGCCACGATGTACAGCGCGAGCACGGGGAGCACCGCGCCGTTCATCGTCATCGACACCGACATCCGGTCCAGCGGGATGCCGTCGAAGAGCCGGCGCATGTCGTAGATGGAGTCGATCGCCACCCCCGCCATGCCGACGTCGCCGGTCACCCGCGGGTGGTCGCTGTCGTAGCCGCGGTGGGTCGGCAGGTCGAAGGCGACGGAGAGGCCCTTCTGCCCGGCCGCGAGGTTGCGGCGGTAGAAGGCGTTGGACTCCTCCGCGGTGGAGAACCCGGCGTACTGCCGGATCGTCCAGGGCTGGTTGACGTACATCGTCGGATACGGGCCCCGCAGATACGGGGCGATGCCCGGATACGTACCGAGGAAGTCGAGCTCCTCCAGGTCACGCCCGGTGTACAGCGGCTTGACGGTGATGCCTTCCGGTGTCTCCCACAGCAGATCGCCGTCGGAACTGCCGGAGGACTCCTTCACCGAGGCGCGCCACTGGTCCTCGGACACCTCGGCGGCGCCGCCCGGTCCGAGCTCGATGCCGGAGAAGTCAGGGATACGCATTACGCCACACCCATACGGTCGAGAAGGGAAGAGAGCACGGCCACCACATCGGAGCCCGCGAAGACGTACTCGTCGACACCGGTGTACTCGCCGGGTCGGCCCGCGAGGAACACCCGCTGCGCTCCGGCCGAGCCCAGTGCCTCGGCGACCGCCCCGGCCTGCTCGGCGTAGAGCGTGTCGCTGGAGCAGAGGCACGCCACCGCGGCCCCGCTGGACGCGAACGCACCGGCGGCCGTTGTTGCGTCGACCGCGACCGGGTCGTGGACCGGTTCGATGCCGCCCGCCTGGAACAGGTTCGACGCGAACGACGCCCGCGCGGTGTGGGCCGAGGCCGGGCCCAGCGCGGCCAGGAACACCCGCGGCCGCTGCCCGGTCGCCGCGAGATGGGCGTCCGACCGGGCGCGCAGCTCCTCGAACGCCTCGTCACGACGGACCCTGGGCAGACCGCCCGATGCCGCGCCGGAAACCTCTGCGGGGGCCGCCTCGCGCTCCACGGGGCGCTCCGCCAGCTGCGGGAACTCGCTGACCCCGGTGACCGGCTCCTTGCGCCGCGCCAGATCCTTGCCGCGCGCCGCCCAGGTGGCCGCGAGACGCTCACCGATCATTCCCGAGCGCAGGGCGGCCGCCTGACCGCCCGACCGCTCGATCTCCTGGAAGAACGCCCAGGCGGAGCCGGCCAGTTCGGCGGTGAGGCGCTCCACGTACCAGGAACCGCCCGCCGGGTCGATCACCCGGGCCAGATGCGACTCCTCCAACAGGATCGTCGACGTATTGCGGGCGATGCGCCGGGCGAATGCGTCCGGCAGCCCCAGGGCGTGATCGAACGGCAGCACGGTGACGGAGTCGGCCCCGCCGACACCCGCGCCCAGACACGCCAGTGTCGTCCGCAGCATGTTCACCCAGGGGTCGCGCCGCGTCATCATCACCGAGGACGTCACCGCGTGCTGTCGCTGCGCCCCGGCTCCGGCGGCCCCGCACACCTCGGCGACCCGGGCCCACAGCCGCCGCGCGGCGCGCAGCTTCGCGATGGTCAGGAACTGATCGGCCGTCGCCGCGTACCGGAACTCCAGCTGCCCGCACGCCTCTTCGACCGTGAGTCCGGCCTCCGTCAGCGCCCGCAGATAGGCGACTCCGGTGGCCAGCGAAGCGCCCAGCTCCTCGGCGGCCGAGCCGCCGGCCTCGTGGTACGGCAAGGCGTCGACGGTCAGCGCCCGCAGCCCCGGATACTCACGGGTGCACCGTTCGGCCCAGTGGACCGCCGCCGCCGGATCGGATGTGGCGCCGCTGCGGGCGGCCTGCCCGAGCGGGTCGGCGCCGAGATTGCCGCGGGCGGCCTGCGCGTCGACCCCCCGCTCCGCGTACAGACGGAGCAACTCGGCTGCTGCGGAATCGAGTTCACCGCCGGCGTCGAGCACCACAGGGGCCAGATCCAGATAGACGCCGTCCAGCGCCGCCGCCAGAGCGGCCACCGGAACGCCACCGGGGCCGCCCACGGTCAGCCACAGAGAGGTGACGCCGTTCTCCAGATCGGCGAGCACCGCCTCGTTCAGCCTGGCGGCATCCGGCAGGGCGTGCCGCTGCCGTACGTCCCAGCCGCCCGCCGCGTTGCCCTCGGCCTTGCCGCCGCGGGTGAAAGGGGCGAATCCCGGGTATCCGGCATCGGGCGCGCTGTCGCGCGTGGTGTAGAGGGGACGGGTGATGAGCCCGTCCTCCACCGTGGTGGACAGCGCTTCCTCGGCGGCCGGACCCGCAACATCCTTGCCCGACTTGCGCAGCACGCCTTCGACCAGGCTCTGCCACTGCTCATGGGTGGGGTGAGGGAATTCGGCGGCCAACGAAAGCCCGTCGGCAGGCAGGACCGTCATGCCCAGATGCTAGGTCAGGTCCCGGACGGGCAGCAGAGGCTCCGCCTGTGACCTTGCACTCTCCGAACGCGCTTGATCCTTCACGCACGGTCGCGTAACCGGCGTGGATCCAGGGGTTGGCACTCCCTCCGGCAGGTTCGGTATGTGCTCCACGGATCAACCGGAAGGGTAGCAATTGCGAGGATTGATACGGGCGATCGGATACGCGTGCTCGACGAGGGCCGCGTGCTCCGGTGCGGGGAGGTTCCGGGCCTGGTGGCCGAGGTCGCCCCCGAAGCGACGGCCGAGCGGCGACCGGGTGGGGTCTCGCCGAGGGGGCGGCCGTGCGGACCGGCGCGAAGGCGGCCGGGCCGCCTGTCGTCGCCCGGTGGCCGAATCGCCGGGAATCACGCAGCCGGGACCCCGAGGGCCGCCGCCCCATGACGTGCCGCCAATCGTTTCCGGTCGCACGGTATGCCGGGGAAACGCGACAGGTCGAATGGCCCGCGCTTCCGACCTGGAGGGAAGCGATGCCGATTTCACATTTCCTTTATCTCTTTCGCTGTCCTCCGACGGCTCCCGTACGGCGTTTTACTTTGTCGAATTCCCGGCCGCGTGCGACGTTTGATCCGGCAGATCGGAACAATTCGGATACATGCCGGGAAAAGGGGAAGTTCATCGTGCAGACCGCCAGGGCCGTCCCGGCCTCCACCGTCGTCAATCTGCGCGATCTGGGCGGCATCGCTCTGGGTTCCGGCCATCGGGTCCGACCGGGTGCCGTGCTGCGCTCCGGTCAGCTCAGCGAGCTGGACACCGCGCGGGACGCGGCGGTGGCGGCGCTCGGCATCCGGACCGTCGTCGATCTGCGGACCGCCGACGAGCGCGCGGCGGCGCCCGACCGGCTGCCCCCGGGCGCGCGGCTCTTCGTCGCCGATGTGCTCGGCGACAACCCGGGTGTGGCCCCTGCCCGGCTGCGTGCGCTGCTCGCCGACCCGGTCGAGGCGGAGCAGTTGCTGGGCAGTGGGAAGGCCGAGGAGATGTTCGCCGAGACCTACCGTCAGATGGTGCTCCTGCCGGGGGCCGCGGCCGCCTACCGGGCCTTCGTCGAGACGGCCGCCGACGACCGCGCCCGCCCGGTGCTCTTCCACTGCACGGCCGGCAAGGACCGCACCGGATGGGCCACGGCGCTGCTCCTGATGCTGCTCGGTGCCTCACGGGACGTGGTGCGGGACGAGGTCCTCGCGGTGAATCCGGTCGTTCGGGCTGCCTACGCCCCGTACGTACAGGGCTTCCTGGACGCGGGCGGTGACCCGGAGATCGCGTCCGCGATCATCGAGGTCCGTCCCCGCTATCTCGACATGGCGCTGGACGCGATGGACGAGCGGTGGGGCGGGCTCGACGGGTACGTGCGCGACGGGCTGAGGATTCCGCAGGCGGCGGTGGACCGGCTGCGCACTGGGCTCGTGGTGTCCGCCTGAGTCGCGCGCCGAGGCGCCGCTCCTCTCCGGCGCCGTCGGCCGGATCGTCATGACCGTGGCGGACGTTGGCGTACCCCCAGGTTGACTTGATACCCCCAGGGGGTATGTTGTGAACCGTCGGAAGGCGCCGCCTTCCGGTTGATCCGATGGAGGGGAACCGTCATGAACAACGCGCTGAGGATCACCGTCTTCGCGGCCGCGCTCGCCGCGACCTTCGGGACCGCGTACGGCGTGGGAAGGGGCGTCGACCCGCTGGTGGCCGCGGAAGGCCGCCCCGCGCAGCCGCACACCGGTCATGGCGAGGGGAAGGGGGGCGGGGCGAAGGCGGCGGCCGGAGCGGCAGGCGGGCTGCAGGTCTCCGACCGCGGTTACACGCTGGCCCTCGAAACGCCCACGATACGAGCCGGGTCCCGGGCCGAAATCAGGTTTGCCGTCAAGGACGGCACCGGCCGCAAGATCACCGCCTATCGACGGGAGCACGGCAAGGAACTGCATTTCATCCTTGCCTCGACCGACCTCACCGAATTCCGGCACCTGCACCCGGTCCGCGCGGCCGACGGAACCTGGTCGACCCCGGTCGACCTGCCCAGGGCCGGCGGGTACCGGGCGTTCGCCGACTTCACCCCCGCGGTCGAGGGCGCCGAGAACCTCACGCTGGGCGCGGATCTGGCCGTCTCCGGCGCCTACCGTCCCGCTCCTCTGCCGGCCCCGCGCGCCACTGCCGAGACGGACGGCTACCGCGTTGCCCTCGACGGCGAACTCCGCGCCGGCCGGAGCGGCGAGCTGAGGCTGACCGTGAGCAGGAGCGGCCGCCCCGTGACCGATCTGCAGCCCTACCTCGGCGCGTACGGGCATCTGGTCGCCCTCCGCTCGGGCGACCTGGCCTATCTGCACGTCCACCCGAACGAGGGCGGTCCCGGACCCGTGGTGTCCTTCACGGCGACGGCGCCCAGCGCGGGTACGTACCGGCTCTTCCTCGACTTCCGGCACGACGGGAAGGTCCGCACGGCGGCCTTCACCGTCCGCGTGCCGGCATCGGGGCAGGATGCCCCCGGTCCCCGGGAGAACGGGTCCGGGGCACCCGCCGGGCACGCGCACCGAACCGGGCGCACACCCTGAACAGGGCGCGGGTGGCGGGCAATTGGCGGTGGCGTGGACCCATGGGCGCAGCGGGCGCCTTCGTGGTCCCGGGTATAGTGGACGGTCCGGAATACGAATCCTCCGAGAGGGGCGTACGTTGACCGAACGTAAACCCGCAGGCGTCAGCTTCGAATCATTTGTCGACAAGCAGATACGCGAGTCGGAGCAGCGCGGCGATTTCTCGCAGTTGCCGGGCTACGGCAAACCCCTCGACGCTCTCGACGCCCCCTACGACGAGACCTGGTGGATCAAGCAGAAGATGCAGCGGGAGGGGGTGTCGGTGCTCCCGCCGGTACTGGCGCTGCGCAAAGAGGCCGAGGATGTGCGCGAAGCCGTGTCCGAGGCGCCGACGGAGGCCGAGGTGCGGCGGATGCTGGCCGAGGTCAACGAGAAGATCCGGGCGGTCATTCGGCGGCCGCCGCCCGGGCCGCTGCTGAACCGCAAGCCGTTCGACATCGACGCCGTCGTCGAGGAGTGGCGCGCGGCCCGGCGTCCGTCGTAGCCCGGGACCCGAGCGCCCGGAAGCGGGCGCCCCGCGGGCACGCAACCGGATGCGTAATACTCTCACCATGACATCGAGCATTACGCATCCGAACGAGGGTGCGCGCCGCGAGGACGTACGGATCAGGCGCGCTACCGCGCGGGACGGCCGGCGGCTCACCCGGCTGGTCAGGTCCTCCCGCGCGTACGAGGGCCACTACGCCGCGATGGTCGCCGACTATCAGGTGGGCCCCGACTACATCGAGGCCCACCGGGTCTTCGCGGCCGTCGAGGCCGCCACCGACCGGATCCTCGGCTTCTACGCACTGATCCTCGTTCCGCCGGAGCTCGACCTCATGTTCGTCGCCGATGATGTGCAGGGCCTCGGCATCGGGCGGTTGCTCGTCGCGCATCTGCGCGACGAGGCGCGGGCGGCCGGTCTGACCGGTGTCCGTATCGTCTCGCATCCGCCCGCCGAGGGCTTCTACCTGAGTGTGGGTGCCCGGCGCACCGGCACCCTGGCGGCCAATCCGCCCGCCGTGATGTGGGACCGGCCCGAACTGGAGTTGCCGGTCGCCTGACCCGGTACGGAAGGGGCCGGCCGGAACCCGTACGCGGTTTCCGGCCGGCCCCTTGGCCGTGCGCCGTGTCAGGAGGGGAAGCCCCCGTACGGACGCGTGATGATCTCCATGGCGTGACCGGCGGGATCGAGGAAGTACACACCTCGGCCGCCGTCGTTGTGGTTGATCTCGCCAGGATGCTTCCGATGCGGATCCGCGTAGTACGTGAGCCCGAGCTCCTTGATGCGGGTGTACGCCCTGTCGAACTCCGGTTCCGAGACGAGGAAGGCGTAGTGCTGCAGGGTGATCGACGCCTCGGGAACGGTCGCGAAGTCCAGGGTGACGCCGTTTGCGGTGGCGACCGGGACGAACGGGCCCCATTCCGCGCCGACTTCCAGGCCCAGTATGTCCGCGAGGAACTCGGCGGACTCCTGGTTGTCCCGGGCGTGAATGATGGTGTGATTCAACTCGACTGACACTGTGGAATGCCTCCAACAGGCATCTCACGGGCACCTCCACGCCTCACCCGGCCGGTGACCGGCGCGCGATGCCGTACTCAAAAGCCTAGACGCGGCCGGGCGGCTCGTCGAGGGCCCGGTGTGATCGTTGAGAGGTCTACGGTGGGGAGGAGCGGTGGCTGATGTACGCCGCGCATCCGGACGGAGGCTCACGGTGACCTCGAAACCCCGCGGCGCAGGCAGCCGGGGGCCGAAGACCGGCCGTCACGAGACGCCCGAGGAGCGGGCGGACCGGCGGTGGGGGGAACTGCTCCAGGAACTGCGGGTCGCCCAGACCGGCGTGCAGATCCTGTTCGGCTTCCTGCTCGCCGTCGTCTTCCAGCCGCGCTTCGCCGAGTTGTCGGACACCGACCGCGCCATCTACGTGGTCACCGTGATGCTGGGTTCCGCCACCGCCGCCGCCCTGATCGGGCCCGTGTCGTACCACCGTCTGGTCAGCGGAAGGCGGCTCAAGCCGCAGACGGTCACCTGGGCGTCACGGCTGACCGTGCTCGGACTGGTCCTGCTGCTGTGCACCATGTGTTGCGCACTGCTGCTCATTCTGCGGGTGGCCCTGCACAACTCCCTCGCCCTGTGGCTGGTGGGCGGCATGGCGCTGTGGTTCCTGGGCTGCTGGTTCGTGGTCCCGGTCCGGGCGCTGGCCCGCTCCTCGCGCGAGCGGGGGAAATGACCGCCGAACGGAGCGGCCGGATCAGTTTGCGTCGCCTGCCGTGGGGTCCCGGACGTCCGTGACCGTGAAGAGCCCACCGTCCGGGTCCAGCAGAGTCGCCTCCTCGCCCGGCCCCAGTGGACGCCGCTCGACCAGGCTGCCGCCATTTTGCCGCGCCGCCTCGACGGTGGCCGCCACGTCGGTGACGGGGAAGAGGACCTGCCAGTGCGGGCGGACCAGCGGATCGGGCGCCGCCTCCACCGCGCCGGAGCTGATCCGGGCGAGCCGGCGCCCGTTGCAGTCGACGATGACCTCGTCCTTCTCGTACGACACCTCGCAGCTTCCGGGGCGCCCGCTCGCCCAGTCGAGCACTCCGCCGTAGAAGATCGCCGCATCGAACGCGTTCCTGGTGTGCAGTCGCAGCCAGGCGTGCGAGTGGTCGTCCGGCACGGGGGGCGAGGTCGCGGGCTCGGTCCGTTCCCAGATGCCGAACACCGCGCCGTCGAGATCGGCCGCCAGTGCCCCGCGTCCCTTGCCGAGCGCGAGCGGCCCCACCGCGACCGTGCCGCTGCGCTCGCGGATGCGTGAGGCCGCCGCGTCGGCGTCGGGGACGGCGAAGTAGGGCGTCCAGGCCACCGCCACCCGGTAGGCGGTCGCCACCGCGCCGATGCCGGCGACCGGCACGTCCCTGCGGCGTGCGACGGAGAACTCCTGCCCCAGCTTGGCCGACCGGAAGCTCCAGCCCAGCACCGCTCCGTAGAACTCCTGCGCCGATGCAAGGTCGCGGGTCATGAGGTTGACCCAGCAGGGTGCTGCGGACCCGGTCAGCGGCGCGGGCATCGACGCCGCCCCGGGAGGGCTTCCGGTCATGGTCCTCCTGCCTTCATCGGTTCTGCGGCCTGCGCGTGCCGACGGCCGTCGGAGCCTCACCAGCCTCACCGCGGGCGGTCCCTCCCGCAACACGCGGCGACGCGGCGCGGTCCTCCGCGGCGCGGTACGACAGCTGTCCTTCCGGCCTCCGGGAGGTCAGTCACGCTGCTCGTCGCTGTCGTGGCGGATGGGCTCGTTCCCGCGGTCGCCGAGCTCGTAGGGGGACAGTCCCCGGCCGTTGGGCGGGAAGCTCTCGTCGAGCTGGGCATCGGGTCGTTCGATGTGGGTCCGGTGGTCCGGCCGGGGCGGCTGGTCCTCGGGCCGGGGCGGAGGCGGCTCCTGGGCCCGGCGCCGCTTGCCCAGCCAGAAGCCGCCGATCAGCATGGCCACCAGCGCCACTCCGACAATGCCCATCACCGCGCCGACCGCGCCGCGCCCGTCGGCGAGAGTGAGGGCCAGCGACCTGAGGTCTCCGTTCGATACGTCCATGCCTCCCGGATACCCCGAGGGGCAGGCGTCACTCGGTCAATAGCGCTGAATTCATGTTTTAAGTGGATATGAACCTAAAAGTGTTTCGGGGTCGGGGTCGGGGTGCCCAGGAGGCCAGGGGCGGTGCCTTGCGCCGTCCGTCTGCCGGCGGCCTCGTGTCGCCGTCGTCCGGCAGCGGGGTGAGCCTGGAGGGGATCCTCGAACCGCCGGGGGTGGGCGAGGGAAGTGCCGGACCCACCCGGCCCCGTCCAGGCCCCCGGTCTCCGGCGCGGGGACGCACCACACGGCGCCGAGCGGAAGGAATCGCGGTGAACAGCATCAAGGAGCGACAGCCGGACGAGAGCGTGCACGGCCAGGAGGTCTCGGTCGTCATCAGCGGGTGCGACACGGGTGACGCGCGGATGGTCTTCGACGCGCTGCGGGCCGCTTTCACCACCGACCGGGCCTCGGTCGACGTACCCAGGAAACTCGCGGAGAGGCGGCCCACCGCATGGGTGGCGACCGTGGACGTCACCGAGGAGAGGGTGATCTCGGGACCGGTCGCTCTCGGCGCGCCCGTGAAGATCGATGTGCAGGGCGGCTACTGGGCGGTCGAACGGCTCCGGCGGAGCCTGGCGCACGCCTTCGACGTACGCGTCGTCGGGACGGTCTCCGGGGACCAGGAGGAAGAGGTGCGCCTGCGCCTGGAGACCCACCGGAGCCACCCGGGCCGGTAGGCCGACAGGCCGCCGCCCGGCGACGGAGCAATGAAGCGGGAAGGCAGGGTGTTTCTGGTAGAAAGCGAACAAAAGGCCACCCCTGAAAGGTGCGAGTGAGTGGACCCCTCTCGCGGGCGGGACGACGGTGCGCGACAGCCGGAAGCAACCGGCGACCGTTCCACCCTGACACTGCACATCAACGGAACCGAGCGGACCCTGACGCTCGATCACCGCACCACGGTCCTGGACGCCCTGCGCGAACACCTCGACCTCACCGGTGCGAAGAAGGGCTGCGACCACGGGCAGTGCGGGGCGTGCACCGTCCTCGTCGACGGGCGGCGTGCCAACAGCTGCCTGCTGTTCGCCGTGGCCCACGACGGCGCCCGCATCACCACCGTCGAGGGCCTCGCCGACGGCGACCGGCTCCACCCCGTCCAGGAAGCCTTCCTGGACCGCGACGCCCTGCAGTGCGGCTACTGCACACCCGGCCAGATCTGCTCGGTCATCGGCATGCTCGGCGAGGCGGCGGACGGCTTCCCGTCCCATGTCACCGCACGCGCCGCGGCCGTGTCCGCACCGGCTCCACTCGACGTCCCCGAGATCCGCGAGCGGATGAGCGGCAACCTGTGCCGCTGCGGCGCCTACCCCCGTATCGTCGAGGCGATCGAGGACGTGGCGCCGTGAAACCCTTCGCCTACCTCCGCGCCCGGTCCACCGACGAAGCGGTCCGCGCGAGCTCCGCCCACCCCGGCGCCGGATTCCTCGGCGGCGGCACCAACCTCGTCGACCTGATGAAGCTCGGGGTGGAAACCCCCGACCTGCTCATCGACATCAGCCGGCTGCCGCTGGACCGGGTGGCCGACACCGACGACGGCGGGCTGCGCATCGGCGCGACCGTACGCAACAGCGACCTGGCCGCCCATCCCGCCGTGCGCACCCGCTACCCCGTCCTGTCGCAGGCGCTGCTGTCCGGAGCCTCCGGACAGCTCCGCAACACCGCCACGACCGGCGGCAACCTGCTGCAGCGCACCCGTTGTCCGTACTTCCAGGACACTTCCAAACCCTGCAACAAGCGGGAACCCGGCACCGGCTGCCCCGCCCGCGAAGGCGCCCACCGCGACCTCGCCGTACTCGGCCACTCCGAGCACTGCGTCGCCACCCAGCCGTCCGACATGGCCGTCGCCCTGTCCGCCCTCGACGCCACCGTCCACCTGCACGGACCCGACGGCGAACGGACCGTACCCGCCTGCGCATTCCACCGCCTGCCGGGCGACACCCCCCACCGGGACACCGAGATCCGGGCGGGCGAACTCATCACCGCGGTGGTGCTCCCGCCGCGCCCGGACGGTGCCGGCTCCCTCTACCGCAAGGCCCGCGACCGCGCCTCGTTCGCCTTCGCCCTCGCGTCCGTCGCCGCGGTGCTGAGCGTCCGCGACGGCCGGATCGCGCATGCGGCACTGGCCTTCGGCGGGCTCGCCCACCGGCCCTGGCGGGCACACGCCGCGGAAGACGTGCTCCGGGGCGCCCCGGCCACCGACGAGACCTTCGCACGGGCCGCGGACGCCGAACTCGCCGCGGCCCGGCCGCTGCGCGACAACGCGTTCAAGGTGGGTCTCGCCCGCAGTCTGGCCGTCGAAGCACTGGCCGAACTCGCCGCCGACAGCTGAGCAACCGCAGACAAGCAGACCCGCAGACGTGAGGATCCCGTCATGAGCCAGGCCCCTCCACCACTGGGCAGTCCCGTCGTCCGCCGCGAGGGCCGGGACAAGGTCACGGGCACCGCCCGCTACGCCGCCGAACACACCCCGCCGGGCTGCCTGTACGGCTGGCCCGTCCCCGCCACCATCGCCCGCGGCCGCGTCAGCGCCATCCACACCGACGAGGCACTGGCCCTGCCGGGCGTGCGCGCCGTCCTCACCCACGACAACGCCCCGACGCTGAAGCAGCCCGACGACCCGATCCTCGCCGTCCTGCAGGACGACCGGGTCCCGCACCGGGGCTGGCACGTCGCGGTCGTCGTTGCCGACACGTTCGAACAGGCCCGCGCCGGGGCCGGGGCGCTGCGGATCGCCTACGAGGAGACCCGGCACGACGTCCTGCTGACCGAGGACCACCCCGGGCTGTACACCCCGGAGACCGTCAACGGCGAATTCCCGGCCGTCCGTGAACGCGGCGACACCGACCGGGCCCTCGCCGACGCGCCCGTACAGGTCGACGCCACCTACACCGTCGGCGCCCTGCACAACCACCCCATGGAGCCGCACGCCTCCACCGCACGATGGACCGAGGACGGCCGGCTGACCGTCCACGACTCCAGCCAGGGCTCCACCAGGGTCCGCGACAGCCTCGCCACCGCGTTCGGGCTGCGCCCGCAGCAGATCACCGTGGTCTCCGAACACGTCGGCGGCGGCTTCGGCTCCAAGGGCACCCCGCGCCCGCAGACCGTCCTGGCCGCCATGGCCGCACGCCACACCGGGCGACCCGTCAAGGTCGTTCTGCCCCGGCGCCAGATGCCCGCCGTGGTCGGCCACCGCGCCCCCACCGTGCAGCGCGTCCGGCTCGGCGCCGCACTCGACGGCACCCTCACCTCGGTCGCCCACGAGGTCATCACCCACACCTCCACCGTCAAGGAGTTCGTGGAGCAGGCAGCCGTACCGACCCGTGTCATGTACGGATCCGAACACAGCCGTACCGCCCATCGTGTGGCTGCCCTGGACGTACCGAGCCCGTCCTGGATGCGCGCACCGGGCGAGGCCCCGGGACTGTACGCACTGGAGTCCGCCATGGACGAACTCGCCGCCGCCCTCGGCATGGACCCTGTCGAGCTGCGCCTGCGCAACGACCCGGCGAACGAGCCCGACTCCGGCCGCCCGTTCAGCAGCCGCGGCCTCGCCGCCTGCCTGGAGACGGGCGCCGCGCGCTTCGGCTGGTACGAGCGCGATCCGCGCCCCGCGGCCCGCGAAGAGGGGCCGCTGCTGCTCGGGACGGGCGTCGCCTCCGCCACGTACCCCGTGTACATCGCCGCCTCCAGCGCCACGGCGCACGCGGCACCCGACGGCTCGTACCACATCCGGGTCAACGCCACCGACATCGGCACCGGCACCCGCACCGTACTCGCGCAGATCGCCGCCTCGGTACTGGGGACCCCGGTGGAGAACGTCCGGATCGACATCGGCAACAGTGACCTGCCCGACGCCCCGCTGGCCGGCGGTTCCTCGGGCACGGCCTCCTGGGGCTGGTCCGTGCACAAGGCGTCCACCGCCCTCCTGCGGCAACTGCGCGAGCGGAGCGGCCCGCTGCCCGCCGAGGGGATGACGGCCTTCGCGGACACCGAGCAGGAGACGTCCGCGGAATCCCCCTACGCCCGGCACGCGTTCGGTGCGCATTTCGCCGAGGTCGCCGTCGACTCCCGTACCGGAGAGGTGCGGGTGCGCCGGATGCTCGGCGTCTTCGCCGCCGGACACATCCTCAACTCCCGTACCGCGCGCTCCCAGTTCATCGGCGGCATGACGATGGGGATCGGCATGGCCCTGACCGAGTCCAGCACCATGGACCCCTTCTTCGGTGACTTCACCGAGAGCGATCTCGCTTCCTACCATGTGCCGGTCTGCGCCGACGTGCCGGACATCGAGGTGCACTGGATCGAGGAGGAAGACCCGCATCTCAACCCGATGGGCAGCAAGGGCATTGGTGAGATCGGCATCGTCGGCGCTGCGGCGGCCGTCGGCAACGCGGTACGGCACGCCACCGGCGTCCGGGTGCGCAGCCTTCCGATCACCCCGGACACACTGCTGCCATACCTGCTCTGACCTGGGCGGACCTCCTCCATACGGCCGATCGGGCGTTCCTTGTGTTGCGCACCCGGCTCTGCCGGGTCACCCTGTGGAGTGACCCAGAAGTGGCATCTGCTCACTCTTCGCATTCGGGAGTCGTTGGTTCAACGGGGCGAAGTCAGTGGGCCTCGATGTGAGGAGCCTCGACGATGACCGTTCAACTCGACCGGCACTACTCGGTCGAACTCCAGGTTTCGGCAGAGCGTGTGTACCAGCTGCGGCGAATAATCGCCGCGCATCTGCGTCACTGGAGTCTCGAACTCCACATCCGGCCCGTGTGCCGGGGTGTGGAGGAGCTGCTGACCAATGTCCACCGGCATGTCGGTGACGACAACAACTGCGTCGTCGAACTCCGCTGGTCGGGGCGGCATCTCACGGTCTCCGTCGCCGACAACGGCGCCGAGATGCCGCGGCTGCTCAGCAACGGCGGCGGTGGTCTCAGCCGTGTCATGGCCCTGAGCGACAGCTGGGGCACCTGCCGTACGGCCGAAGGCAAAGTGGTCTGGTTCACCCGGTACGCGAAGGAGCCGCACACCGTCGAACTGGTGCCGTCGGCGCCGCTGCCCGGTGTGCGCGAGTTCCGCCGCCCGCCGGCCGCCGTTCCGGAGCCCGTGCCCGAAACCACCGCGGCCTCCGGCATCACCCCCGCTCTCGTCTGAGGCGGGCCACCGGGCCCGGTACTGCCGGCCCCCGTACCCGCTGAACGCCTCACCCTCCCGGCGCGGACGGCGTGCACACCGCACGCATGGTCCGCGCCGGGAGGGTGTCCTCAGGCAGGGCCCGCGTTGCGGTACGGCGCATGGCGCGGCACGGTCGAAGTACCGAGGCAAGGAGAGCACAGTCATGCCCATCGCGACGGTCAACCCCGCGAACGGCGAGACCCTGAGAACGTTCGACGCGCTCGGAGAGGCGGAGATCGAGCAGAGGCTCGACGCCGCCGACACCGCGTTCCGGCAGTACCGCACCACCGGGTTCGACGAACGGGCCCGTCTGCTCGACGCCGCCGCCGGCCTCCTCGAAGAGGACCGGCACGACATCGCCCGCACCATGACCACCGAGATGGGCAAACCCGTCACGGCGGCCCGCGCGGAGGCCGCCAAGTGCGTGAAGGCGATGCGCTGGTACGCGGCCCACGCCGAGGAACTCCTCGCCGACGAGCACCCGTCGGCGGCCGATGTGCGGGACTCCGGCGCGTCGCGGGCCTTCGTCCACTACCGCCCGCTGGGCGTTGTGCTCGCCGTGATGCCGTGGAACTTCCCGCTCTGGCAGGTCGTACGGTTCGCCGCCCCCGCGCTGATGGCCGGGAACGTCGGGCTGCTCAAGCACGCCTCCAACGTCCCGCAGACGGCCATGTACCTGGAGGGCCTGTTCCGCCGGGCCGGATACCCGGCGGGCTGCTTCCAGACCCTGCTGGTCGGAGCCGGGGCGGTCGAGTCGGTCCTGCGCGACCGCCGGGTCGCCGCCGCCACCCTCACCGGCAGCGAACCGGCCGGACGCTCGGTTGCGTCGATCGCCGGCGACGAGGTGAAGCACACCGTCATGGAACTGGGCGGCAGCGACCCGTTCCTCGTCCTGCCGTCGGCGGACGTCGCCAGGGCCGCCCGTACGGCCGTGACCGCCCGGGTGCAGAACAACGGCCAGTCCTGCATCGCCGCCAAACGGTTCATCGTGCACACGGAGGTGTACGACGAGTTCGCCGAGCGGTTCACCGTGGGCATGCGCGACCTTACGGTCGGCGACCCGCTCCAGGAGTCCACCGACGTCGGGCCCCTCTCCAGCGAACAGGGCCGCACGGACCTGGAGGAGCTGGTGGACGACGCGGTACGGCAGGGTGCGACCGCGCTGTGCGGCGGAGGCCGCCCCGACGGCCTGGGACCGGAGCTGGAGCGGGGCTGGTTCTACGCCCCGACCGTCCTCACCGGGATCACCCCCGCCATGCGCATCCACCGCGAGGAGACCTTCGGCCCCGTCGCCACGCTCTACCGCGTCGACGGACTCGACGAAGCCGTGGAACTCGCCAACGACAGCCCCTTCGGCCTCAGCTCCAACGTATGGACCCGTGACGCCGACGAGGCCCGCCGCTGTGTGCGCGATCTGGAGGCGGGCGGCGTCTTCTTCAACGGCATGACGGCGTCCCATCCCGCGCTGCCCTTCGGCGGCGTGAAGCGCTCCGGCTACGGACGCGAACTCGCCGGCCACGGCATCCGCGAATTCTGCAACGCGACGACGGTCTGGTACGGCCCCGAGCCCGTCGGCGCCACGTCCCAGGAGCCCTGAAAGGCAGGCACGGATGAGTCACGCCGCCCACCCGGCAGCGACACCCGGCCCCTCCGACGAGGAGATCGCCGCGCTCGACGCGCACTGGCGGGCCGCCAACTACCTGACCGTCGGCCAGATCTACCTCATGGCCAACCCGCTCCTGACCCAGCCGCTCACCCCGGACCACATCAAGCCGCGCCTGCTCGGCCACTGGGGCACGTCACCCGGACTGAACCTGGTCCACACCCATCTCAACCGCGTCATCAAGTCCCGCTCCGTCCAGGCCCTGTGCGTCTGGGGCCCCGGTCACGGCGGACCCGCCGTCCTCGCCAACTCCTGGCTGGAGGGCAGCTACTCGGAGACGTACCCCGACGTCAGCCGGGACGCCCAGGGGATGGAACTGCTGTTCAGGCAGTTCTCCTTCCCCGGCGGGGTACCCAGCCATGTGGCACCGGAGACCCCCGGCTCCATCCACGAGGGCGGCGAACTCGGCTACGCCCTCACCCACGCCTACGGTGCCGCCCTCGACCACCCGGACCTGCTCGTCACCTGTGTCATCGGGGACGGCGAGGCGGAGACCGGACCGCTCGCCGCGTCCTGGCACTCCAACAAATTCCTCGACCCCGTGCACGACGGGGCCGTCCTCCCGATCCTCCACCTCAACGGCTACAAGATCGCCAACCCGACGGTGCTCGCCCGCCTGCCGGAGACGGAACTCGACGCCCTGCTGCGCGGCTACGGACACGACCCCCTGTACGTCGGCGGCGACGACCCCCTCACCGTCCACCGGGCGATGGCCGCCGCGACGGACCGGGCCGTCGACCGGATCCGGGAACTCCAGGCCGCCGCCCGCACCGGCGGTACCACCGAGCGTCCGCACTGGCCGATGATCGTGCTGCGCACCCCCAAGGGCTGGACCGGCCCGGCCGAGGTCGACGGCGTGCCCGTCGAAGGCACCTGGCGCGCCCACCAGGTGCCGCTGCCCGGTGTCCGGGAGAACCCGGAGCACCTGCGGCAACTGGAGGCGTGGATGCGCTCCTACCGGCCGGAGGAACTCTTCGACACGGCGGGGCGCCCCACCGCCCGGGTGCTCGACTGCGTGCCCGGGGGCACCGACCGGCTCGGCGCGACCCCGTACGCCAACGGCGGCCTGTTCCTGCGCGACCTGCCCATCCCGCCGCTGGACGACCACGCCGTCGCGGTCGACAAGCCCGGCACCGTCCTGCACGAACCGACCCGGGTCCTCGGCGGACTGCTGGAGGCCGTCATGGCCGCCACCGCCGAGCGCCGCGACTTCCGGGTCATGGGCCCCGACGAAACCACGTCGAACCGGCTCGACGCCCTCTACGGGGCCACCGGCAAGGCATGGCAGGAGCGGATCCTGCCGACCGACGAGCACCTCTCCCGCGACGGACGCGTCATGGAGGTGCTCTCGGAGCATCTGTGCCAGGGCTGGCTGGAGGGATACCTCCTCACGGGCCGGCACGGTCTCTTCTCCTGCTACGAGGCGTTCGCCCACATCGTCGACTCGATGGTCAACCAGCACATCAAATGGCTCAGGACATCCCGTCGGCTGGCCTGGCGCCGCCCCATCGCCTCGCTCAACTACCTGCTCACCTCGCACGTCTGGCGCCAGGACCACAACGGGTTCTCCCACCAGGACCCCGGCTTCGTCGACCACGTCCTCAACAAGAGCCCCGAAGTCGTACGGGTCTATCTGCCGCCGGACACCAACACCCTGCTCTCCGTCGCCGACCACGCGCTCCGCAGCCGCGACTACGTCAATGTGATCGTGGCCGGAAAGCAGCCGGGCTTCGACTGGCTCACCCTGGACCAGGCCCGCACGCACTGCGCCCGCGGAGCCGGCGTCTGGGAGTGGGCCGGCACGGAGGACGGCAGCCGTGAACCCGACGTGGTACTCGCCTGCGCCGGTGACGTACCCACGCTGGAGACCGTCGCGGCAGCCGATCTGCTGCGCAGGCATCTGCCGGAACTGGCCGTGCGGGTGGTCAACGTGGTCGACATGGCGAGGCTGCTGACCCGTGAGGAGCACCCGCACGGAATGCCGGACTCCGAGTACGACGCGCTGTTCACCTGCAACGCCCCGGTGATCTTCGCCTACCACGGCTACCCGTGGCTGATCCACCGGCTGGCCTACCGGCGGGCCGGCCACGCCCAGTTGCATGTGCGGGGCTACAAGGAGGAGGGCACCACCACCACACCCTTCGACATGGTGGTCCGCAACGACCTGGACCGCTACCGGCTCGTCATGGACGTCATCGACCGGGTGCCCGGCCTGGGCGTCCGCGCCGTCGCGGTACGCCAGGCGATGGCGGATGTCCGCACCCGCCACCACGACTGGATCCGTGAACACGGCACGGACCTTCCCGAGGTGGCCGACTGGACCTGGAGCGGCTGAATCCGGAGCGGCGGACAACGCCGGGGCGGCGGACAACAGCTGGACGGCCGCCGGCACCGCCCGGTGCCGGCGGCCGTCCGGGGTGGCGCGACGTCCGTCCTGTTCCGGCGACGCCGGGCTCAGCGGCCGAGCGCCCGCTCCAGCTCGGCCTTCGTCATGTGCGAACGTCCGTGGACGTTCTTCTTCTTCGCCTCTTCGTAGAGCTGTTCGCGAGTCGGCCCCCCGGCGCCGCTGTGGGAGCGCAGCCCGCCGCGGCGGGACGACATGTCCTCGATGGACGTACGGCTCGCGATCCTCGACTCACCGGCGCGGGCGCGTGCCTTGTTGACCGTACGGGCCGCGATCTCCTCGGCCCGGTCCTCACCGACCCCGCGCTCCTGGGCGCTTTCCTTGATGTGTTCGTACTGCCGTTCCCGTTTGGCATTGGATCCGCGTGGCATGGGCATGGTGCTGTCACTCCCTTCCCAGGGACCTGCCCCGGGTCTCGGCCCGGGGCCCGGTCGGGCGTTCTCTCCAGTGTCCCAGCGGCCCCGGGGACCCGCACGCCTGCCGCGTGCCCGGGGCGGCGCACGGTGTCCCGGGCACGCTCAGTAGCGCAGGGCCGCGGCGATCCGTCCGTGCTCCGCGAGCGAGTCGTCGGCGAGGAAGACCACGTCGGCTCCGTTGTCCAGGGCCGCTTCGACGAGCTCGTCGACGATGTCCTCACGGACCGTGCCGTCCGTCAGGTCCGCGGCTTCACCGCTCACCGGTTCGAGGTGCTCGTCCGTCACCCGTACCGTCTCCTGGAAGTTCTCCTCCACCGCCACCAGTCCGGCGCGTCCCTCCCGTACGGCGGCCCAGACCTCGTCGAGACCACCGGCGAAGGCGCGCCGGCCGCGCGCCTCGTCCAGCTTGCCGTCGATCTCCGCGGCGATCCGCCGCCGCCGGTCGTCGAGCGCGGGCCGGAGATCCTTGAGCAGGTCGCCCGGCGTCATGCCGGCCGGTGCCCCCTTGGTGATCCGGCCCACCGCCGCCCCGGCGCCCTCCCCGACCTCGTCGAGAAGGGCGAGCGCGGGAGCGAGGCCGACCAGATACAGCGGGCGCGGGTCCGCGGCCAGTACCGCGCGCAGCTTCTCGTCGACGGTGCGCAGGAAGTTGCGCGTCTCCTCGTCGGTGAAGGTGCTCGGGGTGTCGCCGATCTGCTCCTCGCGCTGCGGGTCGGGCGCCTCCTGCGGCGCCGCCAGCGGGAACCCGTCGGCCCGCTCCTCGTTCAGGACGTCCTGGGTGCCGCTCCACAGGGCGGCGTGCCCGGCCGACACGGTGAGCGCCCAGAACGGCTGGGCCTGGGCCTTGGCGGCGACCAGGTTGCGGGTCAGATACGTGTCGCTGAGCACCACCCGTTCGGGCGCGGTGCGGGGAAGCTGCCAGATCTGGTGCTCGTCGGCGGTGACGAGGACGATCAGGGCGTCCAGGGCCCGGCGCGGGTCCACCTCGGTGACCGCCCGGTCGAGCTGCTCCTTCAGGGCGTTTCCGGACTCGCGGGTGACGGCAGGGTCCGCTTCCAGCCGGCTGACGGCCTCGGCCACCAGGTTGCGCAGCCGTACGGCGTCCTGGGCATTGTCCGGAGCGCGGCGGTGGGTCGGCATGGTCAGGGACAGGGCCGGATAGGGCTTGGCCGCCCGCAGCTCCCTCAACAGGCCGGCGGTCAGGGCGTCCGTGTCCATCGATCACTCCCAGGGGCTGGTATCCGCTCCTGAGTGAAGCGGGCGAATTCAACGAGTTAATTCATACCGTTTGATCCTAATATGGGCGAGTTGTTGGTTAGTGGTCCTGGCAGGGGTGCGGCGGCTCCTCGTTCCGCCCCCTGTCCCCCTTGCGCCCTTCCGATACGTCCTTCCGAGCAGACGGAGCGTCCGTGAAACCGACCAGTCCCTCGCGTCACGCCTTCGGCGGCCGCGCAGCCCGCAACCCGGCCCTCGCCGTGCTCGCCGCGGTGATCGTCGCCGGAACCGCCGCCTGCGGCGGCTCCGGCACCACTTCGCCGGGCACGGCCAGGAGCACCCGTACGGTGTCCCCGGAACCGGCCATGACGCGGTCCCCGAGCCCCACCCCGCGTACCCAGCAGGAGTTCGCCGCCTCGGCCGCGGCTGCCGCCGAACGCGACCGGCAGCGGGCCGTCAAGCAGCTCGAAGGTGTCCAGGGCCGCGGCAACGCGGTCAAGGACGTCTCGGTGACGGGGCTGGCGGTCGCGAAGTCCGAGCAGTTCCGCAGTGCCCTCGTGCGGGTCACCAACCGTACGGACAAGTCCGCCTTCTACGCCGTGAAGGTGGAGTTCGCCGACTCCGCCGGGAAGGTGCTCGACTCCGTGGTGCTCGGCTTCGCGGACGTCCCGCCCGGCCGGACCGTCAGCCAGCACGCCAACAGCCGCAAGGCGGCCGGAGTCAAGACGTTCCCCCGGATCGCCCAGGCCGAGCGCGGCTGACGGCCGGTTCCGGTGGGCGCCGCCGAAGCCGTCACCGATGCCCTGCGCGAACTGCACAGGCGGTTCGCCGGGCTGCGGGACGGTCAACTGGCCGACTACATCCCGCCGTTGGCGCTGGCCGATCCGGGTGCGTTCGGACTGGCGCTGATCAGCATGGACGGCCACCGCTACAGCGCCGGCGACGCCGACGCGCTGTTCACCCTGCAGTCCGTGTCGAAACCGTTCGTCTACGCCCTCGCCCTGTCGGTGCTCGGGCTCGACGAGGTGGGCCGCTGGGTGAACGCCGAGCCCAGCGGCGAGGCGTTCAACGCCATCAGCCTCGAACCGGTCACGGGGCGGCCCGACAACGCCATGGTCAACGCGGGCGCCATCGTCACCACCGCGCTGATCCCGGACACCCCGGACGCCCCCCGGTTCGGCCGCATCCTCGACTGCCTGAGCCGCTCCGCCGGACGGCGGCTGGACGTCGACGAGCAGGTGTACGCCTCCGAGGCCCTCACCGGCGACCGCAACCGGGCCCTCGCCTATCTGATCCGCAGCGCCGGCCCGCTCCCCGTCGACCCGGTGGCCGCGGTGGAGACCTACTTCAGGCAGTGCGCGGTACGGGTCACCACACTGGACCTCGCCGCGATGGCCGCGACCCTCGCGCACGGCGGCGTCCATCCGCTCACCGGCGACGCGGTGGTCCCCGAGCCGGTCGCCGCCCAGGTGCTGGCCGTGATGGCGACCTGCGGCATGTACGACACCTCGGGCGACTGGCTGCTACGGGTCGGGCTGCCGGCGAAGAGCGGGGTGTCGGGCGGGCTGATCGCCGCCGGCCCCGCCAGGTTCGGTCTGGCGACGTACAGCCCGCTGCTGGACCCGACCGGCACCTCCGTACGCGGGCGCGCCGCGCTCGGCGCCCTGTCGGAACGGCTCGGTCTGCACCTGATGCACAATCCGGCGCTGGCCGGTTCCACCGTCACCCTGGTCGCCACCGCCGACGAGCCGTCCGCAGCCCCGGCGGGGGCCCGGGGGAGCGCCGGGCGCGAACGGGTCGCCGCCGTCGCCGCCCAGGGCGCCCTCGACTTCACGGCGGCCGAGCGGGTGCTGTACGCGCTGGACGAGGCGCGGCCGCGGGAGACCGGGGCCGTGGTGCTGGACCTGCGGCGGGTCACCGCAGTCGACACGGTGGCCCGTGCGATGCTGCGCAGCGGGCTCGGCCGGCTCGCGGCGGACGGTGTGCGCACCGCCGTGGCCGACCCGGCGGACCGTCTCGCCCTGCTCCCCGGCACGGCGGAGCAGGGCGGACACCCGGCGGTCCGGCCGTTCGCCTCCCGCGAGGAGGCCGCGGCCTGGTGCGCGAGCGGCCCGGCCGGCTGAACCGGGGGAGGGACCCGCTCGTGGCCGGGCCCGTCTACCAGATGGACTCGACCCATTCCGGGTGGTCGATGAACGGGTTCCGGTTGTGCTGGTACTGATCGAATATGACGTCGTTGCGCCGCTTCTCGAAGTTGTCCGGCGGGTCCTCCTGGCTCCATGCCTTCAGCACCGAGAGGCGGCCGATGTTCGGAGCGGAACCGTTGGACACCTTGTCGTTGGGTTCGAGGTCGGGGAAGGCGTCGTCGCCCTCGTAGCGCACCGCCATGTAGAGGATCATGCGGGCCACGTCGCCCTTGACCGCGTCGCGCGGTTCGAAGGAGTCGCTGTCGGTGAAGTTGCCCGGGGCGCCGCTGACCGCGCTGCCACCGTTGTCGAAGTCCTTGTTGCCGCGGATGGAGTTGACGGTGACGTCCTCCGGGCGCAGGTGGTGGATGTCGGTGCCGGGACCGGTGGCGGTGCCGAAGTCTCCGTGGGACTTGGCCCAGACGTGCTCGCGGTTCCACTGGCCGACCGAGCCGCCGTTGTCGCTCTTGGGCTCGGAGCGTCCGGAGTAGAGGAGGATCACGTTCGAGGGGTTGGCGGGGTCCTCGTCCGTGTCCTTGAGGGCGTTCCAGACCTGGCTGTAGGAGATCTTGGTCTGGTTGCTGATGATCGTGTGCAGCGCGCTCTTGAGCGCGGTTCCCGACTTGCCGAGTGCGTCCGCGTAGTACGTGTCGTCGAGGACGCCGAGCGGCGTCGTGGCGATCGGCGCAGCCGCGGGGGCGGTGGCCCGGGGGGTGGCGGCCGGGGCGGCGGCCGCGGTGCCGGCGAGTACCGCGAACGCGGCGAGGGTCGCCAGCAGGGGGCGCCGGCAGGGCAGGTGACGACGGGACATGTGGGGGTGTCCTCTCCGAAAAGAAGCGGGCACCACGAAACCGTCACATGGTGGGGGGCGGCGCCGCGGTGGTCGTGTGGTATGTGGTCAGCGGGAGCCTTCCACACGCACCGTGACCCTGGTGTGAACGCTGCGTACCTATCATGTGCAGGTCAAGTGAGGGTGCTTCTGCGGGGTCGGGAGGGGGCCGTGAAGGCATCGGATGCGGCGGGCCGGGCGCGGGGCGAGAATGACCGAAAGGACGAGGAGGCGGCATGAGTGACGAGCCCGAATCCGTATCCGCAGCCCCGGTGGTCACTCCCGCACTGCGGGGCGTGACTCCCGACAGCCTCTTGCACACCGGCGGGAGCGACAATCCGTCGGCAGAGGACCTGGTGCTCGCCTCCGGGCGGGACCTGACCCCGAAGAATCTTCAGTGGGCGGAGCGCAGGCTCGCCCGGGAGGGCCGGTCGGCGATCGACAAGACGCTGCCGTAGTCCGTCGTAATCCGTGGGTCCGCAGCCCGGCGGCCCGGGTGGTGCGGGGAGTGTGTGGGCACTCCCCGCGGCTCGGCTAGCCTGGGTGCACAATGAACCGTTTGACGACGTCAGGGGCCGGGTGCGACCTCGCCCGCTTCCCCGAGGATCCGCGCGACCCGTTCCGCGCATGGGACGCTGCCGATGAGTACCTGCTGCGGCGGCTGGAGGGGACCGAGGAGGCGGAGCCGGTCGACCTGTCGGGCGCCGTGGTCGTGGTGGGCGACCGCTGGGGTGCCTTGAGTACGGTGCTGGCCGGGCACCGCCCCGTACAGATCACCGACTCCTACCTGGCGCAGCGCGCCACCCTGGCGAACCTGGAGCGCAACGGCGCGGCCGCGGACGCCGTGCGCCTTCTGTCGGCCAGGGACACACCGCCGGACCGGATCGACGTCCTGCTGGTACGCGTCCCCAAGAGCCTCGCGCTCCTGGAGGACCAGCTGCACCGGCTCGCGCCGGCCGTCCACGCGGGCACCGTCGTCATCGGCACCGGCATGGTCAAGGAGATCCACACCTCCACTCTCAAGCTCTTCGAGCGGATCATCGGCCCGACCCGTACCTCGCTCGCGGTCAAGAAGGCCCGGCTCATCTTCTGCACCCCGGACCCGGCGCTGCCCCGTACGCCCAGCCCCTGGCCGTACCGCTACGAGCTGCCCGAGGACGTCGGTCCGGTCTCCGGCCGGACCGTCACCAACCACGCCGGGATCTTCTGTGCCGAGCGCCTCGACATCGGTACCCGCTTCTTCCTCGGCCATCTCCCCGAGCGCAGCGGCCCGGACCGGGTCGTCGACCTCGGCTGCGGAAACGGTGTGGTCGGACTCTCCGCCGCGCTCGCCAACCCCGAAGCGACGGTCACGTTCATCGACGAGTCCTACCAGGCGGTCGCCTCTGCCGAGGAGACCTTCCGGGCCAACACCGGCCCGGACGTCACGGCCGAGTTCGTGGTCGGCGACGGGCCGGCAGGGCTGGCGCCCGCCAGTGCGGACCTGGTCCTCAACAACCCGCCGTTCCACTCCCACCAGGCCACCACCGACGCGACGGCCCGCGCGATGTTCCACGGGGCGCGCACCGCGCTGCGGCCGGGAGGTGAGCTGTGGGTCGTCGGAAACCGGCACCTCGGCTACCACACGCAGCTGCGCCGGACCTTCGGCAACTGCACCACGGTCGCGGGCGACCCGAAGTTCGTCGTCCTGCGCGCCGTCAAGCGCTGACACCGCCGGGGCGCCGCGGCCCTTCCGGATTCTTGCAACACGTTCTACTGTGTGCGCCGCCGCACACGGGCGACGCGACCGCGAGACTCCTGGAGGGGCCGTGCACCTCGAATACACGCCTGAACAGCAGCAGTTGCGCGCCGAGCTGCGTACGTACTTCGCCGGACTGGTCCCCGACAACGCCTACGCGCGCTATGCGGCCCCGGCCGCGCAGAAGGCCTTCTACCGGGAGACGATCCGGCGCCTGGGCACCGACGGGTGGCTGGGTGTCGGCTGGCCGACGCAGTACGGCGGACGCGGCCTGTCGCCGATGGAGCAGTTCATCTTCTTCGACGAGGCCGCCCAGGCGGGTGTGCCGCTGCCGCTGATGGCCCTCAACACCGTCGGCCCGACGATCATGCAGTTCGGCACCGACGAACAGAAGGCCTTCTTCCTGCCGAAGATCCTCGCCGGTGAGATCGACTTCGCGATCGGCTACAGCGAACCCGACGCGGGCACGGACCTCGCCGCGCTCAAGACCCGTGCCGTCCGCGACGGCGACGCCTACCTCGTCAACGGGCAGAAGATCTGGACCACCAACGGCGACACCGCGGACTGGGTCTGGCTCGCCGTCCGCACCGACCCGGACGCGCCCCCGCACAAGGGCATCACCATGCTGCTCGTCCCCACGAGCGACCCCGGCTACTCCTGCACCGTCATCAACACCCTCGCCTCCCACGACACCACCGCCAGCTACTACGAGAACGTCCGCGTCCCGGTCTCCCACCGCGTCGGCGACGAGAACAAGGGCTGGCGGCTGATCACCAATCAGCTCAACCACGAACGCGTCACCCTCGCCGCCCACGGCACCATGGCCGTCCGCGCCCTCCACGACGTCCAGCGCTGGGCGGCGGACACCCGGCTCGCCGACGGCCGCCGCGTCATCGACCTCGGCTGGGTACGCGCCCTCCTCGCCCGCACCCACGCCAGGCTCGATGCCATGAAGCTCCTCAACTGGCAGATGGTGTCCGCGGTCCAGAACGCAACCCTCACCCCGCAGGACGCTTCCGCCGTCAAGGTCTACGGCTCCGAGGCGCGCCGCGACGCCTACGCCTGGCTGATGGAGGTCGTCGGCTCGGCCGGACCGCTCAAGGAAGGGTCGGCGGGCGCCGTGCTGCACGGCGAACTCGAACGCGGATACCGGTCCGCCGTCATCTTCACCTTCGGCGGCGGCAACAACGAGATCCAACGGGAGATCATCTCGTGGATCGGCCTGGGGATGCCGCGGGTACGGCGCTGAGCGCATGTGACGAGGATTTTTAGTTGGCACAAAAGGGGCATAGTTGGCACCATGATCAACACAGCTCGTGGGTGTGAAGATGTGGTTCAGCATCCCAATGTCGTATAGGGCTTTGTCAGGTTGAGCGAGTGCTTGAGGGCGTGAGCCGGTTCGACGCGTTTCGGCTTCGGTGGTGACAGCCGCTCAGGCTACGGCGGGCAGGCTGGCGACGTGCCGGTGTTCTGGTCCCAGATCGCGAAGCGGGTGATCATCTCGGCGCGGTAGTTCGGGGCGGTGAGGAGGTGACGGCGGGGTCGGAAGTGGGGTGAGATGCCGCTGAACGCGGCCAGGAACCGTTGTGCGGCACCCACCGATCGGAAGCCTTTCATCGCGCGCTCGCGTTGCCTCGTCGGCTGTGCGACATCCCGTGAGTTCCCCTGAGCTCCGCTGAGTCCCTGGGCCCGTGGCCAGGGGGTTCTTCCTCCTTCGTGTGCTCTGCTGGCTTGTGACGTAACTTCGGGATTCTTGAAGCGTTCTCATCTCGTCCGACCGGTTCGCAGTCGGGTCGAAGGTGAGGAGGCTCGGGTTGACGGCGCTGGCAGTCGTACGAGACCTGCGTGAGCACTGGGCGCCCGCGTCGGCGGAGGAGCTGGAGCAGTTCGAGACCGACGTGCTGTCCGGATTCGTCCTGGCCCGGGCCTCGGCAGGGCTGGCGGACGGCACTATCCGCGGGGACGTCGGTCACCTGGATCAGATCAGGACCTGGTTCGGCCGGCCGCTGTGGGACATGGAGCCCGCCGACGCTGACGTGTACTTCGGGAAGGTGCTGCGGCACTCGCCCAGCGGGACTCGGCTGGGCCGGTCGCAGGCCCTGAGCACGTACTTCATGTTCCTGGAGCTGCGGCACAAGGTCGAGATCCACCGGATGACCGGCCGGGTGGTCGAGTGCCCGATCGACGAGATGAACCGGCCGCGCGGGGCCAAGGACGCTCAGTTGCGGATCCCGCCGACCGAGCCGGAGGTCAGGGCGCTGTTCACGGGCTGGGGCGGCGAGCTGGCGACCTGCCGGAAGTTCGCCCCGACCGCCCGGAACTACACCGCCGGACGACATCAAGTGGGACCTGGGCCGTTTCGGCAAGCTCCACGTCCGCCACGGCAAGGGCGCCCGCGGCTCGGGGCCGCGCGAGCGGATGGTGCCGCTGATCAACGGTGCCGACCGGACCCTGCGGTGGTTCATCGAGGACGTGTGGGGCCAGTTCGGCGACGACCACACACGGCCCGGCGCCCCGCTGTTCCCTTCTGAGCGCAGGAACACAGACGGAACGGCCCACCGAGTGGGCGACGATGCCCTGCGGAGCGGGCTCAAGAACGCGGCCAAGGCACATCTGCCGGGCTGGGGCGAGCGGCTGGCGCCGCATGTCCTGCGGCACTTTTGCGCGTCCCAGCTCTATGAGAACGGGCTGGACCTACTGGCAATTCAGGAGGTTTTGGGACATTCCTGGATCGCCACGACGATGCGGTACGTCCACGTCCAGCAGACCCGGGCCGAGGACGCCTGGGCCGCCGGGACCGAGCGGGCCGCGAAGCGGCTGGAAGGGCTGATCCGATGAGGTGGAACCTGCGGCTGACCGCCGCGAACAGGGGTATCTGGAAGGCGTCTGAGCTCCAACGCGGCCTGGCTGAGCACGGGTTGGTGATCTCGGCGGGGAAGATGTCCGGGCTGTGGTCCGGCCAGCCGGTCTCCCTCAAGCTGGAGGACCTGGACGTCATCTGTGTCGTCCTCGGCTGCGAGATCGGCGACCTGTTGATCCCCGAGCCGGGCAAGGTTGCCCGCCCTGGCGAGGAGGCCGGCCAGCAGGCTGCCGCTGTCGGCGCCCCCGCCCCGGCGGTGGTCCCGCGGCGGCGGGACGGCCGGTCGTTGCCGCCGCAGTGACGATGTGGTTGGTGCGAGGGCGGTAACTCCATGCTGGAGCCGAAGAGTTGTCCGCACTGTCTGGGCTGGGGACTGCTGTTCATGCGGCGCTGCGGAGGGTGCTCCTCCTTCGCCCGTCCCGGTTCGGATGGCCGGTGCGTCGGTTGCACTGGATATGGCCCGCTGCGGAAGGGGTACTGCTGGCTGTGCTGGTGCCAGGCGCGTACGGATGCCGCGGCCGCCGGGGCCAGGGCGGAGTCGTTGCTGCCGGAACTGCGGCATCACCAGCTGTTCTTCGCGCACATGGCCCCGTTGTGGGAGCGGGTCCCGCGGCCCCGGCAGCCGAAGTACGAGCGGCGGGGACGCCCCCGCAGGCCTGATCCCCCTCCGGCGTCACCGCCCGGCGGCTGGCTCCAGCCCGCTCTGTTCGATGTCTGTCGCGACTTCACCCGCATCGAACCCGACCAGCACACGGGCCCGGATAACCCGTGGCTCGCCTGGGCGAGGCACACCGCCCACCGCCTCGGCGAGGTCCGCGGCTGGCCCCGCAAGGTCCGCTTCAGCGTCGACCGAGCCCTGATCATCCTGATGTCCCGGCACATCGGCGGCGATGTCGTGCGCCATTCCGAGCTCTATCCAGCCCTGCGGCCACGTCGGCTGAACATGGAGCTGACCATCGAGGTCCTCAATCACGTCGGCGTCTTCCTCGACGACCGGACACCGTCGTTCGAGTACTGGCTCCAGCGCAAGCTCGACGGCATCGCCCCCGGCATCCGCCGCGACGTCGAGCACTGGATCCGGCTCCTGCACGACGGCAGCCCTCGATCCCAACCCCGGGACGAGGCCACGGTCTGGAACTACCTCAACCGCATCCGGCCCGTGCTGATCGACTGGTCCAGCCGCTACGACCACTTGCGCGAGGTGACCCGAGACGATGTCCTCGCCCAGCTCGACGCCCTGCACGGCAGTCAGCGTCAGCACACCCTCATCGTGCTGCGGTCCTTGTTCGGTCGGGCCAAGAAGAGCGGCACCATCTTCAAGAACCCGACCGGCCGCATCCGCGTCGGCCAGCGCGAGAGCAGCATCATCCAGCCCTTGGATCCCGAGCACATCGACAACTCGGTCGCGGCGGTCACCAAGCCGGCAGACCGCCTGGTCCTCGCCCTCGCCGCGGTGCACGCGGCACGGTCCGGCGCCATCCGCCGCCTCCAGCTCGACGACCTCGACATCGGCAACCGGAAGCTCACCATCGACGGCCGTTCCCGACAGCTGGACGACCTCACACTGCATGTCGCCCGCGAGTGGCTGGAGTTCCGGCGGCGCCGCTGGCCCGACACCGCCAACCCGCACCTGCTGATCAACAAGATCACCGCCCTGGGAACCGGACCGGTCAGCCAGGTCTCCCTCACCGCACCGCTTCGCGGCCAGGCCGCCACCCTGGAACAGCTCCGCGTCGACCGGCAGCTCGAAGAAGCCCTCGTCCACGGCCCGGACCCGCTCCACCTCGCCGCGGTCTTCGGCCTGGACGAGAAGACCGCGATCCGCTACGCGAACTCCGCCCGCCAACTCCTGGAGACTGCCGCCGAGCACCGGGAAAACCCCAGGTCCTGACCACCGCTGGATGCCTTGATCTCATGATGCCGACCGAGTCGAGAGAGTCCAAGTCAGTGTTCACACAACGACATTGGCCTCCCTCGCTTCATGTCCGCGGGTATCCCTTGGAATCGATCATCCAGTCGGCTTCGCCTCTCGCGTGCAGGATCTCGTCGGTCTCGTCGTCCACCATCTCCCAGCCGAGTCGGACTGCGATCCGTCTCGCGAGAGCCTTCTGGGCCTCGTAGTTACTTCCGAGGGACGACGAACAGATCAGCTGTACCTGGTTGATGTCCTGCGGCAGCCGGCTCGGATGAGTGGCGTAGTTACCGGTCGGACCGCAGGAGGCGATGACCAGATGGACCCAGCCGAGCAGCCCGCCCTCCGCCGTATAGCTGGACAAGTCCGTCCGGCAAAGCTCAGGTATGGAGTCCAGGTACTCGGTCAGAGCGGAAGTGGGGATGCTCTCGCTGTAACGGGAGTCCGAGCGGATCGCGAGGTACCAGGTCATTCGGCCATCCTGGCGCATGGACCGCCTTTCAGGGCCTGGGTTTATTCGCCTCGAACTGACATAGGCCGCCGACACGGCCCGCCATGTGATCACCGCCACCGTCCCCGACGAAGACCCGTCTCTCCCAGTCAAATGACCTTCTCCGAAGGTGAAGTGCCCCTTCCCCTCCTCCGGCGGTTCCTCGACGAGGTGACCGAAGAAGAACTCGCTTGGGGCAGCGAGCCAACCACCAGCAACACCGCGAGTCAGCACCGAACCCACGGGCCCGTCCCCGAGAAGCACGAGGACGGACCCGCGTGTTCCTCCTAAGAACCCTTCAGTTTCCATGAACTCGCGGAGGTCTGGGGGTCCCAGTAGTTCTCGCCGAAAAAACAACGCTATGCCGTGCAGCGGCTCCTGATCTGGCCTGATTGGAGTCCGCAGAGTAGCCGGATGAGCTGCTGGCCGCGGTGCTCGGTGCGGTGCGGAGCTCGAAGCCAGATCAGGCCGACCCGACCATGGTGAACCTGTGCGATGAGGGACCAGTTCGTGTCACGAGCGCGGGAGATTAGAGCAACCCCCGCCCTGGCGCCACCAGTTCGGGGGTTTTCGTCTGCCCGCGCCTCCCGGCCGGGTATCGGTGGTGCCCGACTGTGCTGATCGAATGGGGCGGGAGAAGCCGATGGCCACGCGGGTGTTTTCTGATGAGGAGCTGGAGGGCTTACGGTCCTTCCCCGCGATCGGCAAGGACGAGCTGATCCGCTACTTCACGCTCACCTCGGCCGATCAAGCGTTCCTCGGCAAGTTCCGCCGGGCCCAGAACGTACTCGGCGCCGCCGTCCAGCTCTCGGCTCTGCCCTGGCTGGGGTTCGTTCCCGACAACGTCCCTTCCGCGCCGCCTGCCGCAGTGGGGCGTCTGGCAAGGCAGCTCGGGGTCGCCGTCGCCGACTTGGCGGGTTACGGAGAGCGCGGGCAGGCCCGCACGGATCACTTGCGGGAGATTGCCGAGTACCTGTCGTGGAAGCCCGCGAAAGCAATCGAGTTCAAAGAGCTGGACGAGTTCCTGCTGGCCCGCGCGATGGAACACGACTCCCCGAGCCTGCTGTTCCGGCTGGGGTGTGAGTACCTGCGCTCGGCGAAGGTGATCCGGCCGGGTGTCGTCTCGCTGCTGGAGAAGGTCGCCACCGCGCGCCAGGCCGCGGAGAAGGAGACCCACGGCCGGGTGGCCCACCTGCTCACCGGCGAGCAGGTGCGGGGGCTGGACGGGTTGCTGGTGGTCGAGCCGACGCTGGGCTCGATGCGGCTGCACTGGATGGTGACGGGACCGGTGCAGGGGTCGCCGACGAGCGTGAAGGGCGAGGTCGAGAAGCTGACGTTCCTGCGGGGACTGGGCGCCGACGCACTGGATCTGTCCGCGCTGCCCGCCGAACGCCGCCGCTACCTGGCCCAGATCGGCCGCCGTCTGACGGCGCAGGCCCTGGTGCGGCGCGAGCCCAACCGGCGTCACCCGATCCTGCTCACGCTGCTGGCGCAGTCCGCGGTCGATGTCCTGGACTCGGTGGTGCAGCTCTTCGACCAGACCCTGTCGGGCTCGGAGTCGCGGGCGAAAATCAAGCTGCGCGAGGTGCTCGCCGAGCGGGCCAAGCTGTCAGAGGACCGGCTCGCCCTGCTGGACGAGATCCTGCCCGTCCTCGCGGACACGGATATCCCGGACGAGGAGGTCGGGACGCTGCTGCGCGGGAAGATCGGTATGAGCCGGTTGCGGGCCGCGCACGCCGGGGCCACCGTGCGGCTGCCGCGCGACCACGGGCACCTGGCGCTGCTGGACGGCTCCTACACCTACATCCGACAGTTCGCCCCGAAGGTCCTGGAAACGGTGCGGTTCAAGGGCGGCACCGAGGCGAAGCCGCTGATCGAGGCCCTGGAGATCCTGCGGGAGCTGAACGCCACCGGCGCCCGCAACGTCCCCGACAGCGCCCCCACGCTGTTCGTGCCGACCCGGTGGCAGGGCTACCTCGACGAGGCCGCAGCGAAGGGCGATGCGACCGCCTACCGGCACTACTGGGAGCTGTGCACGCTGCTTGCACTGCGCGACGGCCTGCGGAGCGGGGACGTGTACGTGCCGGGCTCCCGCCGCTACGACAACCCGGCCGCCTACCTGTTTCAAGCCCGCCCAGTGGGAGACGCACCGGGCCGAGTTCTGCCGCCTGGTCGGCAAGAGCCCCGACTTCTCCGAGGCCCTGCCCCTGGTGATGGACGAGCTGGACGAGGCCCTCACCGACCTGGAGGGAGTCCTCAGACGCGGAGACGGGCCAGTGCGGCTCAACGACGCCGGTGAGCTGGTCATCTCGCCGCTGACGGCTGAGGACATCCCGTCCGAGGCCGAGGAACTGCACGGCGAGCTGGAGAAGATGCTGCCGAACGTGCCGATCGCCTCGCTACTGGTGGAGATGGACCGGCACACCGGGTTCCTGGACTGCTTCACCCACGCTGGCGGCAAGCAGGCCCGTTCCCCGCAGTTGAAACGGAACCTGATCGCCTGCCTGATCGGGCTCTCCACCAACCTCGGACTGCACGGGATGGTCGCGTCCTGCGGCATCCCGTACGACGTGCTGGCGTGGACCGCGGAGTGGTACATCCGGGAGGAGACGCTGCGTGAGGCGAACATCTGCCTGGTCAACTACCACCACAGGCTGCCGATGACGACCATGTTCGGGTCCGGCACGCTGTCGTCCTCCGACGGGCAGCGGTTCCCGACACGGGGCAAGTCGATCAGCGCCCGGCATCTGAACAAGTACTTCGTCTCGGAGGGCATCTCCACCTACACCCACGTCTCCGACCAGCACTCCACCTTCGGCACGAAGGTCATCGTGGCCACTCACCGTGAGGCCCATTACGTGCTGGACGAGATCCTGGGCAACGCCACCGACCTGCCGATCAGCGAGCACGCGACCGATACGCACGGCGTGACCCTGGTCAACTTCGGGCTCTTCGACCTGGTCGGCAAGCAGCTCTCGCCCCGCATCCGCGACCTGGGCGAGATCACCCTGTACCGGTTGGGCGCGAAGGCCGACTACGAGGACCGCTTCCCGACCGCCGGGCCGCTGCTGACCAAGAAGGCCAACCTGGACCTGGTCGCCGACCACTGGGACGACCTGCTCCGTCTGGCGGGCTCGCTGAAGTACGGGCACGCCACCGCCTCCCTGATCGTCGGCAAGCTGTCCGCGTCCTCCCGGCAGAACGTGCTGGCCGCCGCGTTGAAGGAGTACGGGGCGATCCGCAGAACGATCTATGCGGCGAAGTACCTGTCGGACGAGGGCTACCGCCGCAAGATCGCGCGCCAGCTCAACAAGGGCGAGTCCCTGCACGCCCTGCGCCGTCAGCTCCACTACGCCCGCGAGGGCAAGGTCGCTCGGCGCCAGCCCGAGCAGCAGAACGAGCAGGCGTGGTGCCTGACCGTCGTGACCAACAGCGTGGTCTGCTGGCACACCGAGTACATGGGCCTGGCCGTCGATGAACTCCGTACTGCCGGCCGCGAGGTGGACGCCGAGGTGCTGGCGCACATTTCCCCGGCCCGTAGCTCGGTGGTCAACTACTACGGCTCGATCACCGTCGACTACGAGCGCGAACTCGCCCAGCTCGACGACCGGGGACACCGGCCGCTGCGGACCGTGGACACGGACGACCCCGGAGCCGGGCTGTAGAACAGCAGTCGGCCCCTGCTCGCAGCTACAGCACCCGTCAGCCCGCCGGTCCGTCAGCGATGGCCAGCATGTTCTCGATGAGGTTGGCGGCGCGCGGGGTGCCGCCCTCGGCCCGTGCGTCGGCGCGCAACTGTGCCGATCGGCGGGCGACGTCCGTGTCGGTGACCAGTTCGTTCAGGGCCGCTCCCAGGGTCTCGGCAGTGGCGTCCTGGGTGTCGATCCGGCGGGCAACGCCCAGCTCCACGAGCCGGTCCGCGTTCATGAACTGTTCGGCGCCCTGCGGCACGGCGATCATTGGGACGCCCGCAAGGAGTCCTTCGCCGCAGCCGCCCATTCCGGCGTGGGTGACGAAGGCGTCCGCCTGCTCCAGGATCGCCCTCTGCGGGACCCAGGAATGCACCTCGACGTTGGGTGGGATGTCGCCGATTTCGTGCAGGTTGGTGTACTTGCCGATCTGGAGCACGATGTGCCAGTTGGGCAGGTTTCCGTACGCCGCGACGCACTGTCGGTAGAACTCCGGTTGGCGTGTGTACGCCGAGCCCAGGGAGATCAACAGTACGTTCTCCGCGTCCGCCGGCCGTGTCCAACTGTCCGCGTCCGCGTCCGCACGTGCGTCAAAGCACGGCCCGACAAAGGTCACCGAGTCGGTGTCGACCTTATCGGCGTACGGCTGCATCGCCCTGGGGATCAGGGCCAGGGCACGTGTGGGGGGACCGGAGAAGGCGTCCACGTCTGTGGTGGTTGCCCCGCAGTCGGCGAGCCAGTGTGCGAACCTCGCCCGGTACGCGTCGGCACCCGGCAACTTCCGCAGGTGCGCCGCGATCTCCTCTTCATAGCCGTCCCAGGCTACGAACGTCGGGGACAGCTGCATGAGGGGCCGGCCCTGCGATTCGGCGAGGGCCCGCGCGGCGTAGGCACCGATGTCGTACAGATACAGGTCCGCCGGGTCGTGGTCGTAGGCGGCGCGCAGCTGAGGGAGTGCCTGGACGGCGTCGTCGAGGAAAAGGTTCGCCGCGGCGATGGGGTCGTCGGGCCAGTTGTTGTCGGCAACCGGCAGCACGGAGGTGCAGGGGACGAGTTCGGCTCCGGTTGCCGCGATCCGGTCGGCCACGGCTGGGTCGTTGGCGTAGGTGACCCGGTGGCCGCGGGCCACCAGCTCGCGAATGATTTCAAGGCTTGGCAGGACGTGGCTGATGGCGGGGATGCCGACCATCGCGATGTGGGCACGGCGAGGGGACATGGGCGATCGCTCGTTTCGGGTGTGGGGTGGGTATGGGCGGGATAGAGGTGCATCCGTCGGTGTCACGGATGACGCGTGCGCGGGGCGGCTGCCGCCAGCTCGGCGACCGATCCCGACATGATCGTCCGTACGTGCTCGGTGATGTGGTCCGCGGGCCAATCCCACCAGGCGACGGTGAGGAGGCGGGCGACGTCCTTGGCGTCGTAGCGGGTGCGGATGAGCCGGGCAGGGTTGCCGCCGACGATGCCGTAGTCGGGTACGTCGCCTGTGACCACGGCGCCGGAGGCGATGATCGCGCCGTGGCCGATCCGAACGCCGGGCATGACCGTCGCGCTGTGGCCGAACCAGACGTCGTTGCCGACGACGGTGTCGCCCCGGCCGGGCAGGTTGGTGAGCAGGTCGAAGTGGTCGGCCCAGGAGCCGCCCATGGTGGGGAAGGGGAAGGTCGAGGGGCCGTCCATACGGTGGTTGGCGCCGTTCATGATGAACCGTGTTCCGGTGCCCAGCGCGCAGAATTTACCGATGACAAGCTTCTCGGGGCCGTAGTGGTAGAGGACGTTGCGCGTCTCGAACGCAGTCGGGTCGTTCGGGTCGTCGTAGTAGGAGTACTCGCCGACTTCGATCAGCGGGGACTTCACCAGCGGCTTGAGCAGCACCACCCGCTGTTGTTCGGGCATCGGGTGCAGGACGGTGGGGTCGGCGGGAGCAGTCGGCATCATGAGTCGATTCCTCTCTGGAACGGGCGTAGGGGTCGGACAGGAACCTCAGCCTCTGATCGCGGGCACTCGGGCGGCGCGCAGAGCCAGGTGGGTTCCTCTCCAGCGCCGCCGAAGCATCCGGTCGTGGCTGACGAGGACGACGGTGCCGGCGAAACCGGCCAAGGCGGTCTCCAGTTCCTCGGCAAGGGCTGGAGACAGGTGGTTGGTGGGCTCGTCGAGCAGCAGGACGTCCGCCGGCCGGCTGACCAGCCGCGCCAGGGCAAGCCGCTGCCGCTGGCCGGTGGAGAGCCGCGTGACCGGCACCGCCAGCCGGGCACGGTCGAACAGCCCGAGGGCCAGGAGCCGTTCGGCGTGGTCGTCGGCTTCCCCCGCCCGCCCACGGGCGTAGGCGGCCAGGAGGGTCTCGTCCGCCGAACCAGGGTCCGGGTCCTGCGGGAGGTACCCGATCCGGCCGCGCCTGTTGACGTTGCCGCGGTCGGGGGCCAGGTCGCCGGCCAGGACGTGCAGCAGGGTGCTCTTGCCCGCGCCGTTCTCGCCCGTGATCAGCAGGTGCTCGCCCGCCCGGACTGTCAGATCGATCGGGTCGAGTCTGCCTGCGACGGCGACCCCGACGGCGTCGAGGACGGCGCCGTGCAGCTGTCCGGCGCGCAGCACAGGCGAGAAGTTCAGAGGCTCCGGCGGGGCCGGGACCGGGTCGGCCAGCAGGCGGCGCAGCCGTTCCTCGGCGTTGCGGACGCGGCTGGCCAGGGACTGCTGCACGCGGGCGCCGGCCTGGTTGTAGGCGAGTTTGTTGCCGTCCTTCATCGCCCGACCGGGGGCCACCCGGCGGGCGGTACCCGAAGCCGAGTCGCGCACCCGGTCGACCTCGGCACGCCACCGGTCGTGGTGCTGGGCCCAGCGCCGCCGCGCCGCCGCCTTCTCCGCGAGGTAGCCGGCGTAGCCGTTGCCGTACCGGACGACGCTGCGTCGGTCCCCGTCCACCTCCAGCAGGCTTGTCGCGACGTGTTCGAGGAAGCCGCGATCGTGGGAGACAACCACTGTGGTGCCCCGTCGGCTGCGCAGGTGCTCCTCCAGCCATGCCAGGGCGGCCTCGTCCAGATGGTTGGTCGGCTCGTCCAGCAGCAGCACCTCCGGGGCAGCTGCCAGCACCGCCGCCAGACGCAGCCGGACCTGTTCGCCGCCGGAGAGACTGCCCATGGTCGCGTCACGGCCCACCTGTCTCAGGCCGAGGCCGTGCAGGGCGCGTTCCAGCCGGGCATCGGCGTCGTAGCCACCGCGCAGCTCGAAGGCCGAGACGGCCTCGCCGTACGCGTCGAGCGCCGACTCGTCACCGTCGGCCATCGCTGCCTCCAGGCGGCGCATCCGCGCTTCGATCGCACGAAGATCGCCCAGTGCCCGGTCGATGACCTGCTGGGCCGTCACATCCGCTGGCAGACCCCCGTCCTGGGCGAGGTAGCCGACGCCACCGTCGGCCTGCAGGATGATCTCCCCCTGGTCGGGGCGCTCCCGCTTGGCGAGCAGCCGCAGCAGGGTGGTCTTGCCGGACCCGTTCTCGCCGACGATCCCGGTGCACTCACCCTTCGCGAGCGAAAAGGTCACCGAGTCGAGAACGGACCTGCCGTCGAAGGACTTGCTGACTGCGAGCGCGGTGATCTGTGTGGACATACGAGCAACTCCGAAGCTGTCGGGGACGGAACGGTCGCCTGGGACCGCAAGGCCGGAAGAACGCTTCGGAAGAGCATCGACAACTCCACTAGTGCGACAACTGTTACTTTAAGATGCTGCCATGGTCCCGTCCCGCTAAGCAACCGGATTCCCGATGACAGACCCACCGGACAACCCGCCGGAACGCGCCCGCCCCACCGCACCGCCCGACCGCCGACCGGGCGGCCGCACCGCCCGCATCCGCGCCCAAGTACTCGACGCGGTGCGCGCCGAACTCGGTGAAAACGGTTACGAGGGGCTCACGATGGAGGGCGTCGCGGCCCGCGCCGGCGTGCACCGCGCCACGGTCTACCGGCGCTGGCAGGACGTCGGTGGCTTGCTCGCCGACGTCCTCGACGCCGCCGGCGAGGACGACTGGCAGCCCCCGAACACCGGCTCCCTGCACGGCGATCTGACAGCCCTCAACGACGAGATCCAGGAGTCATTGGTCGCACAACCGTCGATCCCCGAAGCCCTGATGGCCGCCTCGTTCCGCTCCGCGCAAGCCGCCCACGCCCAGCAGCAGCTGTGGGAGGACCGGTACGCGCGCTGCGAGGTCCTCGTCGAGCGCGCCGTCGAACGCGGTGAACTCCCGCCGCACACGGACGCGCGGCGTCTGCTGATCGCCGCCACCGCACCGCTCTACCACCAGCTAGTACTCCTGCGGACCGCTCCTGATCCGCAGCTGCCCGCTCACGCCGCCACCACAGCAACCCTGGCCGCCGCCGCCGGAGCGTTCACCCGCCCTGCGCAGGGCGAGGAATCCTGACGGTCGGCCTGCCCGGGCCGCAGCGCTGATCGGGCAGTGCGGCGGCTCGGGGGCAGTCCGGAGACCGGGCGCCGGCGGACGGGGGCCTGGCCGCATTCACCAGGGAGTGGGCCGCAGGGACTGCATCCGGTGCCCGGTGAGATGCGGCGGCGCTTCATAGGTGGTCCCCGTTTCGACACCGGGCGCCGACGGCATCGCCGCAGGTCGATTTGTTTCACCGGTCGTTTCCTTCCTCTTGACCGGTGAAACGCATTCCTGAAACGATCCCGGCGTGATCACCGATCCGTACCGGCTCGTCGAGTCGCACGCCTGTCCGATGTCCACCTGCCAGGCTCCGGTGGGCTCGCCCTGCCGCACCACCTCCGGCAAGGTCGCGCTCAAGTACCACACCGCGCGCTTCCAGCTCGTCCCCGCGCTCTGCTCCGAGCTGCACGTCGCCACCCCGGCTGTACGCCATCCCGGCTCCGTCTGGACGGCCCTGCCGGTGCAGAAGCTCGCGGCGCCGGCCGTGCCGATGGAAGTCCGGCTCGCGTACGCCCGCATCTCGACCCGGACGCAGGAAATCCAGTCCCAGGTCGACGCCCTCGAAGCCTCCGGCGTACACCGGCTGTTCCAGGAACAGATCAGCACTCGGGTCCGTGAGCGCCCCGAAATGAAGGCAGCCCTGGCGGCGGCCCGCGAGTACCGCTCGCTGGGAGCGAAGGTCACCCTCGTGGTGCACGAGATGAAGCGCCTGGGCCGTGGCGCCCTGGAACTGCTGAAGGTCGCCGAGGAACTGCGGGACGCGGAGATCGAGCTGGAGTTCCTCACCGGCCCCCTCGCCGGGAAGCACGACCCGTCCGGCCACGGGGCCGCCCTGTTCGCCTTCTTCGCCGCCATGGCCGAGTCTGAACGCGACTACATCCGCGACAAGACCCTCGAGGGGCAGGAGACCGCCCGCAAGAACGGCAAGGCCATCGGTGGCGTCAAGGTCTCCGACGACGACATGCTTGCCACCGCCCTCCGACTGCGCGACCAGGAACACCTGTCCCTGCGCGAGATCGCCTCCCGCCTCGTCATCCGCACCGGCAAGAAGCGCGGCCAGCACCCAGCCCCGGCCACCGTCATGCGCATGCTGCGCGAACACGACTAGCAGACAGTCACAGCCACTCTGGAGCCCACAGCCTGACCTGGGGCTCAATCCTTAGCGTTGTTTTTTCGGCGAGAACTACTGGGACCCCGGCTGGTGGGAGTTCTCGGCCCGGTTGTTCAGGCCCTTGTGCGAGCGGTGTTCGACCGACGGCATCTCGTGGCGGTGGGCGGCGCGGTAGGAGGGGAGCTTGTCGGTGACGATCACCCGGGGCACCGACCGGGTCTTCTTCATCAGCTTCCGGAAGAAACGCCTGGCCGCGGCCGCGTCCCGCCGGTTCTGCAGCAGGATGTCGAACACGTTCCCGTACTGGTCCACGGCCCGCCACAGGTACCGCTGCACGCCGTTGATTTTGACGAACACCTCGTCCAAGTGCCACTTGTCACCAGGCCCCGGACGGCGCCGACGTAGAGCAGCGGCATAAGCCGGGCCGAACCGGCGCGTCCACCGGTGGACTGTCTCGTGGCTGACCTCGATGCCGCGCTCGAGCATCAGCTCCTCGATGTCGCGCAGGCTCAGGTTGAAGCGGTGATACAGCCACACGCAGTGGGAGATGACCTCCGGACGGAAGCGGAAACCCCGGTACGACGGCGTCACCACGGACAGCCCCTCCAGCGATTCGACCAGACGGATGATCACGCCGCCCGAGAAGGCCACCACTCAACCTGACAACGCCCCCCACCCCACCCCACCCCACCCCACCCCTGACCCGGCGGGGTCCACAACTGGCGGTACTGGACGTGACCGCTAACGGGAGGGGTTCGGCAGGGTTCAGGTGCGGGGCCAGTCCTGGTCGGCGGTCACCTCGAGTGCGATGCGACGCCATTGGGCCTCCCCGCCGGGCAGGGGCCAGGCCCAGGTGGGTTGTTGGGTGGTGTTCAGGTCGTGGAGGATGCGGACGAGCTGCGGGCCGGCGGTGGCGGTACCGTCCGGGATGGTGGGGCCGTGGGCGGCGCGGAGTTCGGCGAAGCGTGCCAGTTCGTCCTCGTAGAAGCCCACGGCCTCATCGGTTCGCGCGACCAGGTCGTCTCGCGGCACCGCGCGGTGCAATTGCAGCAGCGGAGGGTCGATGGACTCGGCGATCGCCGCGGCGAGCCGCGCGTGACCGTCCAGGATCAGATGGCTGTCCAGGCCGCTGACCCACCACAACAGGACGGGTGGGAGCGTCCCTTCCCGGGCCTGCTTGCGGTACGCCTTGACCCGGCTGTCGTCGGCATCGGGCATCGGCCGTAGCGGTAGGACCTCCCACGAATGGGAGTGGAAGAACCAGTCGAGGTATCCGGCCGGATGGCCGTCGACGATCATCGAGCCCCAGTACTCGGCATGCGAAGCGTCAGCGGGGCGCCAGCGCCGGAGCAGACTGTCGCACGAGAGCAGCCATCGGCCCTCGTGCAGCGGGCTGTCCGGCGAGTCGATGAGGTACTGCGCGAAACGGTGAGCCCATCGTTCCGGGCTTCCCGCCAGGGCGCGCCCCACATCGGCGCGCAATGGCGGGACGAACGAGCGGTACTCGTTGGTGCGCCAGAAGTCCAGACCCTGAAGATGCTCGTCGACGACGGCGAGCAGCACAGGTCGCGACAGCTGGGAGACCAGCAGTTGCGGCCCGGCACTGAACACGCACAGCCCCGGCTTTTGGCGGTCCTGTACATCCAGGGACAGGCCTATCCACGTGCCGTCGTCCCGCATGACATCACTGTGCTGCATGCCGAGAGCGTAGACGGCTGCCCCGAGCACATGACCCCGGCCGGAAACACGCGCGGTGCTCGCTGAAACTCCTCACTCCGTTGAACGGCGCACCGAGTGGAGCGAAGAGCAGTCTTGGCCGAATTCAGAGATCCCCATCACACTCACCACCCTCTCGAACCGGCCACACCACACCACACCACCGACGACGCCCTCAGCCTCATCGCCCACCGGTTGAACCTCGCCCGCCTGCCCCCCCGCGCGCACGACCCGCTCCACGTCTTCCTCACCCACACACGCCACTGACCAGCACAAACCCGACTCCAAAGCCCGGAGAGAGCGCAGCCGCCTATAGACGCACCACTACATCAACGGGAAACCCAAGATCATTCCCACACAACTACCGGACCGCAGGCCAACCACCCGAACAACCAAACCAAACACGCCAGAAAACCACGCCCATCACCCCCGAACCAGACCGCACCCCTGGCTCCAAAATCCCAACGAAAAGACAGGAGGTCAGACCAGAACGGCCAACCGGCCTGAAAATCAATGCTCCGTCACATGCCGGTTGGGGGCGTCAGTAGCCGGTGCCGCGCTTGACTTGGGCCCGCTCGGCGTCGGTGGTCGCACCTTTGTGGTCCAAGGTGCCACACGCGTCGGCGATGTCCTGGGTCAGGCGCTCGATCTGCTCACGGCTCAGGGTCTCCTTGACCAGGGCACGCAGGATCTTCACCCGCTCCGCGTTGGGCGGGAGCGTGGAGCGAGGTGCCTTGGTGTTCAGCGAGGGCCGACACGGTATGGCCGCATCATCTCGTTGTCCTCGTGTTCCAGCATGTGGCAGTGCCACACGTACTGTCCCGCCCGGTCGAAGGTGGCCTTGACCCGGGTGATGGCGTGCGGATAGGCGATCACCGTGTCCTTGAAACCACTCTCCCCGGGCTCTGGAGGTCTTGCGCTGTGCCCGGCGCTCTGCCGGTCGACGACCTGGAACTGAACCTCGTGGATGTGGATCGGGTGGGCATCTTTGGTGGAGTTGTGTATTTCCCAGATCTCGGTCGCCCCGAGTGCCGGGTTCTCCGTGAGGGGATCGCCCCATCCCATGGGGGTCGGGTTTCCGTGCCGGTCCACGGTGCCGAGCATCACCACGCGGGGGCCCACGCCCCGCAGGACCGCGGAGTTCTGCTCCTGCAGGGAGACCTGCCGCGTGTGGCTCGCTGGACCCAGCGGTTCGAACGGCGGAAGGGTGAGGTGGGCTGGGGGTACGGTCCTGTCCGGCGTGGCGAGCGGTCGTGCAACCGTGAATTTCATGACCTGTCCAGTGGTCCCGGGGGCCGCCGGCCGGAAGTCCGTGCCCGCCCTCCCGCCCCTGAACGGCTCGTCGGGGCCCTCGTTGATGAGGTACAGATCAGTGCCGACCGGGATCGAGGTGAAGTCGACGACGACGTCGGCGCGTTCGGCGGGGGCGGTGAGCAGCTGGTCGCGCTGCACGGGGGCGGGCAGGAAGCCTCCCTCCGAACCGATCTGCCAGAAGGGGAGCACCGGGTTCGCGGGACGAGGGGCCATCGGATCGGTGACGATCTTCAGGATCAGGAAGCGCGCGTTGCAGCCGTTCAGAAACCGCAGGCGGTAGCGGCGCGGCTCGACGGAGAGAGCAGGCCAGGTACGGCCGTTGGTCACCATCGTGTTGCCGAAGAACTCCGGGTTCCAGATCGGGGAGATGTCACTGCCGGGGATGTAGGGTCCGGTGAAGTGGTCGAAGGATGCGCGGCTCGCCGGGTAGAACAGGCTGCCGTCGGTCGAGAACGAACGGTCCTGGATGACGACCGGGATCTCGTAGTAGTGCCTTCCCGGGGGGTCACCCAGTTTCGGCGCCGGCCCCGGAAGCACACCGTCCGGGAGGTCGGCCGGCCCGCCACGCAGGAGGTAGAAGCCCGCCAACCCTGCATAGACGTTCAGCCGAGTGACCCCCAGGGCATGGTCATGGAACCAGGAGGTGGCGGCACGCTCCTGGTTGGCGTACTGGAATACGGCGGCTCCAGGCTCCCAAACGGCATCGAACTGGTTCTCGAACAGCGTCCTGAACCGTTCGTAGAAGGTGCCCACCCGTGCGTATCCGCCGGGAATGTCGGAAGCGCGGGGCAGATACCACGCCTCGGGGTAGCCGTCGCTCTCCTGCGTGTTGTGTCCCCCGTGCAGGTGGGTCACGATCGGCACGGGTCCGGTATAGGGGCCGGGTGTCGAGGTGAAGGCCGACCGTGCATCACGGCGTGAAATGCCGCCTTGGGGGTTGGCCCAGTGCAGTGTGGGGTCCACCGGCAGCAGGTGCGGCAGATGGTTGCCGTGGCGGTCGAGCAGCTGGTTCACCCATGTGACCCGTATGGCCCGGCCGAAGGTCGCCTCGACGGTGCATGACGGATAGGAGAAGCTTCCCGGATGCCGGGTCGATCCGTACCCCCACACCGTTGTGGCGGGCATACCGGCTGGCAGGATCTGCTGCCGCAACTGCCGAACACCGATCGTGTAGTGGTCGACGCGCCCTGCCTCGTCCTTCTCCGCCCAGGGCATGACCGGCGGGACAGCGAGCTCGGTGACGTACTTGTCGATACGCGTCGCGTCCAGGACGCGGCTGGGGATCCCCTGCCAGGTCCGCGCGGAGGCCGATCCTGCCGGGATGAAGAGGCAGGTTCCGCCGACGAGGCCGGCCTTGATGAATTGTCGCCTTGTGGCCATCTGAGTCCTCCTGGACACGGCCCCCCATCGGCTGCACTCCTAGAAACCGTCCCAGTGTTTCCGACACAAGGGGGACGAGCCACTCGGAATGTCGCGGGCCAAGCCCTTCGCGCAGTCGCCGCGTTTCAGCTCGCCCGGTTCTCCACGTTGCGGCGTTCACGGAGCATGGCTTACGACTGCGGCGACAGTCGGCTTGATCAAGGAGACTGGTGCGGCCCGGCCGGGTTTCAGCAGCAGCCCAGTCACGACACGGCCCCGTAGCGTAGAAGAGGAGTGTCCACTTCGCCGGAGGAACTTCACCCGGTCGATTCCTGCCGGGTCGCGACCGCCCGAATGGCGGACCCGCACCTGCTGCTGTGGGACGCAGTGCCTGAAGGGACCTTCAGCCAAGTTCCATGCGCACGTCCACGACTCCCTCGACCGCGCGAATGGCCCGAGCCAGAAGCGGGACAAGGGAACGGTGAGGGAAAGGCCCCCGCAGGGTGACGACACCATCCAGCACAGAGAATTCCACCCGGTCCGGGGGAGAGAGTTCCGCAACAACAGCGGATCGGATCTCCTCGGCGATCTCCTCGTCCGGGCGCAGGAACACCTTCAACAGGTCGCTGCGGCTCACGACGCCCTCCAGCATGCCGAGACCGTTCACGACGGGCAGTCGTTTCACTCCCTTGCGCGCCATGATGCGGGCGGCCTCGGCGAGCGTGGCATCGGGGTGGACGGTGACGGCCGGACTCGACATCAGCCCCTCGGCCACCACAGCGTCGGCCTTGGACGCCTCCTCCAGTTGGCCGGGCAGCTTCGGGTCGTCCTGCCGGAACTCCTCCTTTGGCAGCAGGTCCGCCTCGGAGACGACCCCGACGACGCGGCCCTCGCCTTCGAGGACCGGCACGGCGCTGACCTTCCACTGATGCATCAGCTCGACGATCTCCTTGTACGAGGCATCGCGGCCGATGGCCACAGCGGTGTGGGTCATGACGTCGCTGACGGTGTATTGGAATGCAGCCATGGGGTGCTCCGTAAGTTGTAAGTCCAGCTTGAAGGGGACGATGGTCCCTGCCGTGAGCCGACAGTGCCGCAACAACCTCGACCGCACCACTCGAACAGGTCGCTAAGCGGCCAGAGCCCATGGGAATAGATGCTCAAGGGGTCCAGCTCACCGAAGGAGAATCCCTTGAAGCGTCTGCTTCACGCCGTCGGCATCGCCGTTGCCGCGACATCGCTGTGCCTGACCACCGCCACCAACGCGAGTGCCGCCACCGGCACGCTCGGGGTCAGTGGCAACACGTTCAAGAATCCTCCGGCAGGTTGCTACACCGGGAAGTTCATCCCGCTCTTCGTCAACAACCAGACCAACGTCACCGTTACCGTTTACGGCTCCTCCGACTGCAGCGGCTACCCCGAGGGCACGGTTGCGCCAGGCAAAGATGGCGTCTTCGAGTTCGGCAACAGCGTCCGCGTCCCGCGCTAGGCAGTTTCGTTTGGATCATCGGGCGGACCAGAGGAAGATGCCTGCGATGTGGAGTCCGGCCAGATAGATGGTGGCGGTCTTTTCGTAGCGGGTCGCGATGCCGCGCCACTGCTTCAGGCGGTTGATGCACCGCTCGACGGTGTTGCGCTGCTTGTATGCCTCCCGGTCGAAGGCCGGTGGCCGGCCACCCTGGCCGCCCCGTCGCAGCCGGTGTCCGCGCTGGTCCGCCGGAACGGGGATCACTGCCCGGATGCCGCGCTTGCGCAGGTGCTCGCGGATCACGCGGGAGAAGTACGCCTTGTCCGCCAGGACCACGTCCGGTCTGGTGCCTGGCCGTCCTCGGGGGCGGGGGACCCGCAGGTGAGCCATGACGTCGGTGAAGGCAGGAGCGTCGCCGGCTTGGCCGGCGGTCAGCACGAACGCCAGAGGCCGGCAGTTGCCGTCCGCAGGGAGGTGGATCTTTGTGGTCAGTCCGCCCCGGGACCGGCCGATGGCATGGTGGTCCGGTTCGTCGGCCGGGGCCCCTTTTTGCGGGCCCCGGCCGCGTGCTGGTGCGCGCGCACGATCGTGGAGTCCACCGAGACCGCCCAGCCCAGGTCCTCATCGGCTTCCGCCTGGGCCATCAACGCGGTGAACACCCGCTCCCAAGTGCCGTCGACGGCCCACATCCGCAGCCGGTTGTAGACCCCTCGCCAGTTGCCGTACTTCTGAGGCAGATGGCTCCAGGCGCTGCAACGCAGCCAGTGCAACACCGCCGCGCGTTTCGCCCCCGACCTGCGGTGATGCACCGGATAGAGGTCCGCGGAGCCGGTGTTGCGCCGCGCGTTGCAGTCCCGCGCCATGTCCGGGCAGAGCGATCGCCGACTGACCTGTCTCATCGGAGTTGGGTCGTGTCTCACTGAGGATGGACAGATGCTGGTCCGTCTCATCGAAGGTGGACAGCAGGCGCGCGACCAGTTCGAAAGTGGAAGGGCAAGGTGCCCTCGATCTGGGGAAAGCGCCGTCCGTGCGGTACGTGTCGCGCTACTGTCCCCACCTTGCAGCACTGACATGTTGGGAGATAACGATGGACCGGACAGAGCTACAGGCCAAGATCGACGAGCTGATGCGCCAGTACGACGACGAGGAGATTGACGGCGCAACCTACGCCCAGGCGATGATGGAGTTGACCGCCTCCGCCCAGGAGTGATGCCCGGTCTGCTGTCCCGTCGCAATTGATCTGGTCCGGCCACTGGACTGTGAGCTGGGGCGACCAGATGGATTGAGACCACTACTTGACGCTGTTCTCAATCGATCCGGTCCGTTGGGATAGTTCCCTCCAGCTATCTCAGATGATCTGGTCCGGTAGCAGCGGATATGAGCGCCCCGCCCCACCGCGTTGCGACCGTACCTGTCACGGGTTGGTCGGTTCGCGCATGGGGGTAGGGAGCATGCATGAATGAGATCCTGGTGGAAGAGAACTTCGCGCGTATAGACGGCCGCGACATGAACGTCATCCTCGACCTCCTCGACGGGCTGAACCTTGAGGCCGAGCCCACTGCACCACGCGGCAGCGGCAGGGGCCGTCACTGGGAGCTGACCATGTACTGGCAGCCGACGGGGCCGATCCCGGACAGTACCGAGGCGGGACTACCCGACACGGCCGCCAAGATCAGGGACCACTTCGTCACCGCCGGGAAGCAGCCGCCATCGAAGGTCGCCGTCTACCGTCGGGATGGGTTGGTTCTCTGGACCCTCGAACTGGACGCCCGGTAGGTGATCGGCCACGGGGCGGAGCGTTCCCGTGCGGCGGATATGAAGCCGCGCGCCCGGGGGCAGCCCTACTATGGCAAGGAGAAGCACCGCAGGGTGCTATGACTTTGATGCCCATTCACCTTGCGCCATGTCGCCCGCCCATTCTCCAATGATCTGGTCCGCGACGTGAAGATCGAACCAGATCGGTTGCGACCATGACCAGGCCGAGTAACTGATCGTTTCAGAATGAATCTCGTTGTGGGGCTTGGCAGTTGTTGGTTGTGTCGGCAAGATTTGTTGGGTGTCTGCTGATCTTGTGCCCGATGGCCTGTGGGAGCGTGTGGCCCCGCTGCTGCCTGCTCGTCCGCCTTGGCGGCATCGGTATCCCGGGCGGTTGCCGGCGGATGACCGGGCTGCGTTGCGGGGCATCGTTTACGTGCTGTGCAAGAGCGTGAGCTGTTGGGGTGTTCCGGCGGAACAGATCGGCTGCAGCGGTGTGACGGCCTGGCGCCGTCTGCGGGACTGGACCGAGGCCGGTGTCTGGCCGCAGCTGCACGAGGTACTGCTGGCCGAGCTGCGGGCCGCGGGACTGTTGGACATGAACGACGCGGCAGTGGACGGCTCTCATGTCCGGGCCCTCAAAGGGGGGCTCACACCGGACCTTCGCCGGTCGGCCGCGCGCGTCCGGGCAGCAAGCACCACCTGATCGTCGACCGGCACGGCACCCCCTTGTCCGTCTCGCTGACCAGCGGAAACCGCCACGACGTCACTCAGCTGATGCCACTGCTGGACGCGATACCCCGCATCCGCGGGACGCGCGGGCGGCCGAGGCACCGGCCGGGCCGGCTGTTCGCCGACCGCGGCTACGACTACGACAAGTACCGCCGCCTCCTCCGGGCCCGCGGCATCACACCGAAGATCGCCCGCAAGGGCACAGCCCATGGCTCCGGCCTGGGCAGGACCCGCTGGGTCGTCGAGCGGACCTTCGCATGGCTCCACCAGTTCAAACGGCTCCGGATCCGCTACGAGATACGAGCCGATCTCCATCTGGGACTCCTCCAACTCGCCTGCAGCATCATCTGCTTGAGACGACTCCGAACCTCATTCTGAAACGATCAGTTAGTCGGCCCGGGAGGGCCGGGTGCGGCTGATGGGGTCTTGCCTTCAGTGGCTTGCCAGGAGTGGCCGCCCGGCTCTCTTGGGCGCCCTGGCTGCTGATTGAGATGCGCGCGCTTCTTGCGGTCGCTGATTACGGAGATGACAGCGGGGTGTCCCTCGGGCCGACGGCAAGCCGTGCGGAACGAGGAGGGGCAGATGAACGAGCGACGAGCCCGGCTCTGGGCCGGCATCGGCGCGGGCAAGGGTCATCACTGGGCCGCCGTGGTCGACGAGACCGGTGCCACCCTGTGGTCGAAGAAGATCGAGAACGACGAGGCGGCGATCCTGACCGCACTCGGCGAGATCCTGGGCCTGGCGGACAGGGTCAGCTGGGCGGTGGACATCTCGGGGACGTCCTCCGCGCTGCTGCCGGCCCTGCTTGCCGCCCACGGCCAGAAGGCTGTCTACGTCCCGGGGCGGACGGTCAACCGCATGTCCGGTGCCTACCGCGGCGAGGCCAAGACCGACGCCCGCGACGCCTACGTCATCGCCGAAACGTCCAGGCAGCGGCAGGACTTCACCACCATCGACGTGCCCGCGCAGCCGGCCGCCGACCTCGCGCTGCTGACCGCCCACCGATCCGACCTCGTCGCCGACCGGGTACGGATGATCAACCGGTTGGGAGACGTACTCACCGGCGTCTTCCCTGCGCTGGAGCGGGCCTTCGACTACTCGGCCCACAAAGGTGCGTTGGTGTTGCCGACCGGCTATCAGATCCCGGCCGCCATCCGGCGCCGCGGCCGGGCGAGGCTGACGGCCTGGCTTTCCAACCGCGGCGTCCGGGGCGCCGACACGGTCGCCGCCACCGCGCTGCAGGCCGCCGAGGCCCAGCAGACCGCGCTGCCCGGCGAGGACGCCGCGGGCCAGATCGTGGCGGACCCGGCCGTGCAGATCCTGGCCCTGGACGACCGGCTGAAGCAGGTCGACAGGCAGATCCGCGACACCTTCCGCAGCCATCCGCAGGCGGAGATCATCGATTCCATGCCCGGCATCGGGCCGATACTCGGCGCCGAGTTCGTCGCCGCCGGCGACCTGTCGGCCTACGCCGACGCCGGCCACCTGGCCTCGGCGGCCGGGCTCGTGCCCGTGCCACGCGACTCGGGCCGCCGCACCGGCAACCTCCACCGGCCCAAGCGCTACAGCCGCCGCCTGCGACGGGTGTTCTACATGTCCGCGCAGACCAGCATCGTCCGCGAGGGACCCAACCGGCGAATGCCCGGAACGCGTCCTCCTCGGTACCGAAGGCCTCGACATATGAGTGGGCCATCGTGCCGACTCCGGTCAGGCCCTCGGAGTGGGCCGCCGCCACATTGCTGGTTCCGGCGAAGCCGACCAGGGCGCCCAGCCGGGCGGCCTGGTGTCCGGCTTCGATGCCATGGGTGCGGCGCGGGGAGAAGTCCACGACCGGATGTCCGGCGGCGGCCAGGACACACCGGGCGCATTTGGAGGCGACGGAGGTCTGGTGGTTGAGCTGGTTGAGTACGTAGGTTTCAACGAGCTGGGCCTGCGGGAGGGGTGCGATGACTTCCAGTAGGGGTTCTCCGGCCTGCACGATGCGCCCTTCGGGTACTGCCCGGACCTCACCTTGGAATTCCAGGCCAAGCAGCGGTGCCAGTTCCTCGGGCCGTCGTCCCAGCGACGGAGGCGAAGACGTCCACGTCATCTGCGTCGACACGATAGGCGGAGAGGAAATCGAGGACCGAACCCAACCCGGCACAGACAAGGAAGCCTCGGTTCGGTGGCAGATCGCGCACGAACAGACTGAACGTCGCCGAACGTGTCGTGCCTTCGCTCAGATACGACTGAGCCATCGTGACCTCGTAGAGGTCGGTGCTCGTGGCATTCGACATCGGCGGTACCTTCCTCCCCGTCGCGTCATCCCGTCCGGGACCGCCGCTCGCCCCCGCGCGCCGCACTACCCTGCACTCCTCTCTCCACTATCGGCCGCCTGCGTCTCGTGGGCCAGCCAGACGCCAGGGCGGCAACCAGCACTGCCGAGTCGCTCCTGCCGCTGCCAAAGAGCACGTCGTGCGTGCGGGCCGGCCGGACCACGAAGGGGGGCCGGACGTTCCGTATGCGGGCCGAACCGGTCTTCACGAACGGCCCGCTCCGGTGCAACTGTGAGGGCGGGTACTTCTTGCCCGGTCGAGTGGAAGGCGGTGGAAATGATGAAGGTGCCCCTGGTCTCGGGTGTGGACGGATCGGAAACCGGCCTGAGGGCGGTCGACTGGGCCGTCGATGAGGCGGCTCTCCATGAGTGGCCGCTACGGCTGGTGTACGCGTCAAGGTGGGAACAGTACGAGGGCGCCGCGCTGGCGCTCAGCCTGGGCCGCCCTTCGGAGCAGGCGCTCGCCGACAGCATCGTCGGAACTGCCGCTGAGCGTGCCCGCCGCCGCCATCCGGACGTCGACGTCTCAGTCGAGATGACGCCCGAGGACGCGGTGATTGCCCTTCTGCGCGAGGGGCGCAATGCCCAGGCGCTGATCACCGGGGCGCGTGGCCGTGGGGGGCTCACCGGACTTCTGCTCGGCTCGGTCAGCCTGGCCGTGGCCGCGCGGGCCCCGTGTCCCGTCATCGTCGTGCGCGGTGACAGGGCCGGGATCGAAGGCGTGCACGGGCGGATCCTCGTCTGTGTCGGGGAGCCGGAGAGGGGAGCGGCGGCGGTCCGGTTCGCCTTCCAAGAAGCTGGGGCAAGGGGCTGCGACCTGGATGCCGTACATGCCTGGCGCTGTCCCGCGCACAACCGTGCCGACCCCCGGCGTACTGCCAGTGAGCACCTTTACCACAAGGAACGTGCGGCAACCCTGATCGATGAAGCGGTGGCCGAGTCCGTACGCGATCACCCGACGGTCCGGCTGCACTCGACGGCGGTCGAGGGAACGGCCGCACAAGTGCTGGTCCAGCGCTCGGCTGCTGTGGACCTGATCGTTGTCGGAGCGCATCGCCGCCGCGGCCACCTCGGACTCCAACTCGGTCGAGTTGCCCATACCCTGCTCCACCACGCCGATTGCCCGGTGGCCGTTGTACCTCTGGCGGTCATGTCGAGTGAGACCCCTCGCCTCACTTCCTGAGTTGCGACGCGTGGTCGGGGACGTACGTCTGAAGGCCCCTCGGCGGCCGTTGGTACCCGGTGGCCGGAGGCCGCCGAGGCAGTTCGATCACCGGCGGAGCGACTGCCTCGTACGGCACGGTCGACAGCAGATGGGCGATCATGTTCAGCCGAGCCCGGCGCTTGTCGTCGCTCTCGACGACGTACCACGGAGCCTCCGAGATGTCGGTATGGACGAACATCTCGTCCTTCGCCCGCGAATAGGCCTCCCAGCGGGTGATCGATTCCAGGTCCATCGGCGAGAGCTTCCACCGGCGGGTGGGGTCCTGCAGTCGGCGCCGGAACCGCTCCTCCTGCACCGCGTCACTCACCGAGAACCAGTACTTTCGCAACAGAATGCCGTCCTCCACCAGCATCCGCTCGAAGATCGGGCACTGGCGAAGGAATCGCTGGTTTTCCTCCGCGGTGCAATACCCCATGACGCGTTCGACGCCTGCGCGGTTGTACCAGCTCCGGTCGAACAGAACCACTTCCCCTGCGGTTGGAAGGTGCTCGGCGTAGCGCTGGAAATACCACTGGCCGCGCTCGCGCTCGGTGGGCCGCGGCAGAGCGACGATGCGTGCTACCCGAGGATTGAGGTGTTCGGTGACGCGTTTGATCGTGCTCCCCTTGCCCGCCGCGTCACGTCCCTCGAACACCACGACGAGCCGTGCGCCTTCGGCGCGTACCCACTCCTGGAGCTTCACGAGCTCGGTCTGGAGCCGGTACAGCTCCCGCTCGTACAGCGAGCGCGGCAGCTTTCCGGGCTCGCCCGAGCCTTTCCCGTCCCACATGGGGATGACGTTATGGGGGAGACGATGCTCGATGTCAAGCGTCAGCGCCGAACGGGCTTCGCTGCGCGGACCCGGTACGGCGTGCTCGACGCACCATCTTCTCGGCCTTGTCGGCAGTGGCCCGTCGGTTCTGTTCCGCCTGTTGAGCGGCCTCCTCGCGGATCCGCTGTGCCTCGGTCTCGGCCTGCTCCAGGCGAGAGAGCACTGGGACCAGTTCGGCTGAGAGGTCAGCCGAACGATCTGCGGGCACGCCCATAGGCGCTGCCCGACCCGGCGAGCCGGCCGGACGGAACCGCATCAGGAAGTCCCTGAACGCAGCCACGAAAGCTCCTTGAGGTGTATCCCCATATCAGTGTCCACGGCGGCAACACCGCTGTCGCTCTGGACTGGGCCGCTCGGCCCGCATTGATGTACAGCGGTCTCTTCGCAGCGCATCGGGTGGGTGTCCGACCGGTCAATGAGATCTGCACGACCTGGTTTCTTCAGCGGCTGTTCGCCATGGGGACGGCGCTGCAAGAGCGTGGTGCGGCTCGCGGAGCAGCTGAAGGCGAGCGAGCGGCTGCTGCGTGCGGTGGATGATCTGGACGAGACCAGCAAGATCATTCGGTCCACCGTCTTCGGCCTCCATGTCCGTGACTCGGGCCGAGTCGGCCAGGGGCTGCGTAGTTGGACGGCGACCGTGGTCGAGCAGGCCGCACGGACCCTGGGCTTCCAGCCGTCCCTGCGGATGGGCGGGCCAGAGGGCAGGCCGGCACGGATCGTCCTTCAGTACCGCACGACCGGCGCGAAGAGGCCCTCGCGGAGGCGCTCGCCGAAGCGACCGGTGCCGCGGTGGACGACATCACCCCGCGTACGGCGGCGGCGCTCAGCGCGGCCGTGCACCGGGTGAGCGTGCCCCTGAGACCGCCGGAACGGGTGTCGAGTTCGGCGTACGGCCTGACTCGGTCGAAATCAGCAGCACATGAAAGTCAAGGCTGCCCTGGAGGCAGACAAAGAGCCACGGCTACGCGCCATAGGCCAGCGTTGTGTTCGTCGGCGAGCAGGGTCCTGGATCGCCAAAGCCTCCCTGTGCGAGTCGGCGGACCCATTGGTCGCGGTCGCTGTGCGGTCAGGGCTGGATCGTGGTCGTGGAATGCCCGCCGGGCGTCGCGGCAGTCCGCTGTCGGTCACTGATCGGCCGGACTGATGCGCCGCCCTGTGAGGCGCGTGGGTCGGATCGATACCCACGTCTCGCGTTCGCCTCCTGCCCAGGGCGTGGTATGGGCGCGATCGGCAAGCCGCCGCAGTGCGTCGGGCTCTGTAACAATCCGCGCAGGGCCCACGGCAAGCACGCTCCAGCCCTGGCTCATGGCCTCGTCCACGTGGTCGACCTCGAAAGCGACATCCGTTCCCCCGGCCATCGCGGGCACTGAGTCAGGTGCGGTCCGGAAAGCAATCGTGTCATCGATGACCTCGTAGTTCACCGGAAGGATTGCCGGGCCATCGGGTGTTGACACCGCGATGCGTCCTACGCCGTGTGTGGAGAGCCGGGTGCGGCATTCGTCGGGGTTGAGGTCCTGCAGCTGGGGGTGCAGGAGCGCCTGGCCCTGGCCGGGTGGCAGATCGATGCCGCCTCCGCGCAGGGCTGCGACGGTGGTGCCCAGTGCGTCGGCCAGGCTGATGAGACTGGCCAGACTCGGGTCGGCCGGCTGTTGTTCGAGGTATGCCAGGTAGTCCGGCGCCATTCTGGCGCGGCGGGCTGTTTCCGCGCGGCTGAGCCCCTGCCGCTCGCGCTCCATGGCCACGCGTCGGCCGATGTCGCCGGGGTTGGGCGCGCCATCGAGCCTGACCCTGGCGGACTCGCCACCGGCCTCGGCCATGCCCGGCCGGGCTGGCTCGCGGGATCTGTCGGGCCTGTGCTCAAGGTGACGGATATGGGCGTCGGGCCCGGGGAACACGAGCGTCACCTGGCCGGTATCCGACCAGTGCACGTCGTAGGGAGGGGTTCCGTCCTCGTGGTGCAGTCCGACAATCTCGCCGGCGCGCCTGCTGGCGCCGGCGGCCGGGCTTTCGACAACAAGTTGATCGCCGAGGTGAGCTCGCATGATCGCCGCCAATTCCTCATCATGTTGCTGTACCCAATGTGCCACGCGTGGCATGTCGCCGCACGGGATGAGAAACAGTGATTCCACGGGGTCGAGCGGGCTGGTACCGGGCCCACTTGGTCCATCGGCGAGCCTGGCCGACTCACCGCGCGACTCGCGGGCGGTGGTCCTCAAGACGCGCGACGACTAAACATTACTGACCGTCACACCTCGAAGGAGAAGCCGCATGCATCACCGATCGGTCGCAGAGCTCATGACCAGAGACGTCGTCCGGGCACGGCGTGACCTGCCGTTTAAAGAGATTGTCAAGCTCCTGGCGGAGAACGATGTCACAGCGGTACCCGTGGTCGATGAACTGGATCGCCCCATGGGTGTCGTGTCCGAGGCCGACCTGCTGCGCAAGTCTTCCGACCAGGCCGATCCGTCCGGCCTGACGCCGATTCCGCATCTGGAGGCGTGGGAACGGGCCAAGGCCGAGGGGGCCAGGGCCGAGGAACTGATGTCGGCTCCCGCGGTGTGTGCGCGTCCGGAGTGGACCGTGGTCGAGGCGGCCCGCCTCATGGAAGTGCAGAACGTCAAACGACTGCCCGTCGTGGACGAGACGGACAAGTTGCTGGGCATCGTCAGCCGTAGTGACCTGCTGCGGGTCTTCCTGCGTCGTGACGACGCCATCTACGAGGAAATCAACCGGGACGTCCTACAGCGGACGATGGGTCTGGCCCCCTCGGAGGTGACGGTCGAAGTACGCGAGGGACAGGTCGCCCTCGACGGATCCGTCGAGTTCAAGAGCCTGATCCCCATCATCGAACGGCTGTGCCGGAGTGTTGACGGTGTGGTCTCCGTCGCTGAGCGTGTCGCCTACCGGACCGACGACATCCAGACTTCCCGCGCCGGCACGTGAGACATTCGGGCCCTTGTAACCCGCCTCACCGGGCACGGCAACGGCAGGGCAGTCTGCACGGGCCCACGGCAAGGCTGACCGAGCCCGGAGCAGGCCCGCGAGGAGGAGCACCTCTTCGTGCCGGATTGCCTTGCCAGCAGCCCGTTCCGCCCTTCCAGTGAGCGCCCCGCAACCCGCCGATGCCCAACTACCAGGGGGAATGACCATCGCTTTCCCTCCTTGTGCGGATTCTGTGCCCCTACGAGTCCCGCCGCATCAGGGTCCGCATGCGTCACCAGGAGATTTGCGGTACTTCTCAAATGAGGAGAAACCGCGTTCGGTGCGTCGGCGCGGATATTCACACCATCGATTGCCTCTCACCCTCGTCTGGCTGGTACAGACAAAGGGCATTGGGACGGCAGAAGGCTGGGCAGGCGGACTCGCCCGCCGTCATCCAACCTTTACGAGACGGAGGCAGTCGCCATGGAGCCAGTCGTCACCGTGGGCCTCGACGGCTCACCCGAGAGCCTTGCCGCTGCCCATTGGGCCGCCGACGAAGCCGAGCGGCGCAAGCTCACGCTACGTCTGCTGCACGCGTGGCCTCTGCTGGTGCCGGAACCGACCCACGTCCCTGCGGAGATGGATCAGAACTACTGGGCGAGGCGGATCGTGCACAAGGTGCGGGCGGAGCTCCAGGCACACCACCCGGGCCTTCCCATTGTCGGCAACCTGGTGGCCGACGACGCCCAGCACGCGCTGCTGCGGGCGGCATCGGAGTCCGAGATGACCGTGCTCGGTTCGCGCGGGCTGGTGCCCGTCGAGAGCTATTTCCTCGGAGACATCAGCATGCCCGTCGTGGCACGGGCCGACGGGCCGGTGGTCCTGGTACGCGCCGAAACGAGCGGACAAGGGCCACAACCCGCTCCAGCTGTGGAAGGCGGCGTCGTGGTAGCACTGAAACTGCACGGCCCCTGCGACGACCTACTCGAATTCGCTTTCGCTACCGCCGCGGCGCGAGGCGTGCCCCTTAGAGCCGTCCATGGCCAAAGCCTGCCGCTGAGCGCATACGCGCCCTGGGGCGTGGATCACGACGTGACGGAAGAAATCACCAAGGACGCGCAGAAGCACCTCAACCAGATCCTCCGCCCCTGGCGTGACAAGTTCCCGCTCGTGGAGGTGAGCGAAGGCATCGCTCTCGAAAGCCCCGCCAAGGCTGTCGTAGGGGCCGCCCATGGCACCGGGCTGCTGGTTGTCGGCCGACGCAAGCACCGCCCCGCCCTGGCGCCTCACCTGGGCCCCGTGGCCCAAGCCGCCATTCATCACGCGCGCTGCCCCGTCGCCGTCGTTCCTCACGACTGAGGTGAGCAACCACGGCAGCCGATCACGTCGGTACAGCAGGCCGACGTGCCGGTGCTCCTCTGCGGCGTCGGCGTGTCGCCTCTCCCGCGCGCAGAGGCGTGCGAGGCCCACCCCTTGATCGTGTTCTTCATCGGTCTGCGGCCAGAGGGAGGAGTTCCTCCTCGAAGCTCTCGAAGCCATGGCGACGGTCGGTACTGACCAGATATCCAAGGCCGGGACGATGCCACTGACAGGTACGCCAAGTGAAGCGGCGCACAGGAACACTCGAGAGCAAGTCGACCTCGCCCAGGTCCTTGACGGCACAGCCGACCAACGTCCGCCCGAAACGCCACGCCGTAGTCCACCGGTCGCGCTTCTGTCGACGTGGCGGCCGACGAAGTCCCGGGCCGAGGAGCACTCCGCTCCTGATGCCGCTGGTATCGCACATATCGCTGATATCGGAGTTGTCGCAACGCTGGAGACCTCAGCCAACGGGGACGGGTCCTTTCGTCGCCGGAAGCGTCCGGGTGCGCAGTGCCCATCGGGTGAGCGGCCGGGTGGCCAGCCCGCAGAGCGCGAGGACGACGCCCAGCACCACCCAGCCGGGCCTGCCCCATTGGAGGCAGAGAGCGGTGAGCACGACCGGTGACGCTGCGCGTACCACGCCATCGGCCAGGTTGAAGGCCCCCTGGTACTGGCCTTGGGCGTGTTCCGGGGCCAGTACGAAGCTGATTTCGAATGCCCCTGCGGCCAGGCCGAGTTCACCCGATGACAGCAGGAGCACGCCGACGAGCAGCAGGGCCGCGGCAATGGGGGCGGAAACCCCTGAGGCGAGGGCGAGCACAGTACAGCCCGCGAGGGACAGAAACCCTGCTCCGCGGAGAGCGGTGGAAGCGGGCAGCGGGCCCCTCACCCACCGGGTTGCCTTGACCTGGAACAGCACGACCACTGCCGTATTCACCACAAGAAGTGTGGAAAGCCACCATCGGGGCGCCGCGGTGTGCGACACCAGCCAGAGCGGCAGGACCAGGGACACCACGTCGTACTGGAACGCGATGACCCCGCACAGCAGCGCCAGGGCGAGGTACGGTCCGTCCCGCATGGCCTCCATGCGCCGCGCGCCCGGCGGGCGTGGCACCGGCTCCACGGACGGGATCTTGAGCAGCAGTCCTGCCGCTGCGAGGAAGCTCAGTCCGTTCGCCAGGATCAGCAGGGTGTAGCCCGCCGTCGAGTCGAGCTGGAGCGCGACGCCGGCCGCAGCGGCGCCGATGCCCATCCCGAGGTTGGTCACCGCTCGGAGATGGCTTCGGACGCGGGTACGTTCGCCGGGCTCGCTGATCCGTGCGATCAGGGCGCCGCCGACGGCCTGGGCACCGCGTTGGCCGATGGCGGCGACGGTGACCAGCACGAGGAAGACGGCGAAGGAGTGTGTCATCGGGAACAGGAACATCGCCGTCGCCTGGACACCCTGGGTGGCGACGTACAGTCCCCGGGGCCCGACGCGATCGGCCACAGCACCGAGGGGGAGGCCCGACAGGATGCCGACGACCGTCGCGATGGCAAGGCCGGTGCCCACGCCCGACACACTCAGCCCGACGACGCGGGTGAAGAACAGCATGCTTCCGGCAAGATAGAGCCCGCTGCCGACGGTGGTGACGAAACTGGCGATCGTCAGGAAACGTACCGGGCCACGAAACACATCGGTCGTCATATGCGCCTCTGGGGGGCGCTGTTGCTCTCCTGGTGGCACGTGTCGCTTTCCTTCGAATCGGGTTCGGATGCCTGCTTCTCCGGGACAGGTTCCAGGTCAGTAACGGCAACCCAGTTGCTCGCGCATGGCCGACAGGCACTCGGCCCGGTAGGCCTCCAGTCCCGGTGCCGCCGCCCGCTTCCTGCGGTTGAACTCGCCGGTGTTCACCCAGGTGACGATCAGGTCCGCCAGGGATGGAATGCCGCCGTACCGCGCCGTCATCCCTTCGGCATGACCGCTCAGCGGATAGAAGGCGGGCATGAGCGAGGGAAGGCCGAACCGGACCATGTCGTTGATGTTGCCCGTGACACAGGTCTGGCCGCGCGTCTCGATGATGCCGTTGCGCGTGAGGTGCTCGGAGACCGGAAGAATGAGGAAGTCCGCCCCTGCCAGGGTCCGGTCGAACTCCTCCTGAGGGACGTAACCCGGGTGATCTCGCAGTTCGACCGAGGGAGCGACCGCCTTCCTCGCGGCTTCCACGGCAGCATCGGTGTCCTCAGCGGAGTGCTCTCCCAGAAAATCGACTCGCAGCCGCTTCGTCAGCCGAGGGGAGGCGATTTCCAGTGCGGACAGAACCTCGGCGTGGTCCCTGCCAGAATAGATTCTCCCCGGAATACAGCACCGCACCTCGTCCCTCACGAACTCCGTAGGCGGATGCTGCGGGTAGGCGATGTTGATGGCGTGGCTCCGCAGAGGATCGCCGGTCCTCCTGAGCCGGAGATCCGGGAGAAGGACATCCGCCGCGCCGTCGAGAACGAGCTTCGCGACGGCAGCGCTCGGCCGGTTGCCGTCTGACGAGGTGAACGTGTTGAGGTTGTGCACCAGGCAGTGCCAGGCGGGTGTCCTCGCGCTCGCATCGGAGAGCAGGCCGCACAGGGAATCGACCGGGGTGATGATGAACAGGTGGTCCTGAGAGGCGATCGAGGACGTGTGCTTCTCCAGGAATTCCGTGTACGGCAGATCCCGGGGACACACCTTCCACTCGACTTCCGCGGATTCGGCGGCCTCCGAGGATTCGGCACAGAACGAATTGGTGTAGACGGTAGGGCTCGCCCCGATATCGACGGCTTGCCGTATGAGACTGTCGAGGACCTCGCTGTGTGCGCTGAGCTCGATCAGGCCGATCTTCATCGAGTTGTCTCCGTCAGTGATGAGCGCTCTGCGGGGTCTGCACCTTTGAGAGGAACCGACCCCGTGGTACAGGCCCGTCGGACATGGACCGCCTGCCCGTCATGCCGCAGGCCGGGTCGGGATTCCTGGCGGCGCTCACGCCGGCGGAGGATTCTCCTCCAGAAGGATTCCTTCCTCGACCAGCAGCCGTAGCAGTGGAGCGATGTCTTCGGCCAGGTCGAATTCGGGGGCCCAGCCGCCGGCTTCCGCAAGAGTGAACGACGTGCGGCGGAAAAGATTGTCGATGAGCTCTGCGGGAGCGCCGTCGAGCGTGATCTTCCTCGCCCCGAACTGGATACGGTGCTGTTCGGCCTCGGCATCGTAATCAACCTTGACAGGGTTGAATTGTGCTTGCCGCAGACGTGTGTCGCCATTCGTGGAGAGGGGATGGAACCCGGACTGGCTCGGGAGGCTGACCTCCCGGTGACGGCTGTCCTGGGTTGTCAGATGATGGGCGAGGTACGCCTTCACCAACTGCTCGTCGTCGGCCCGCGCGGCGAGCCTGCCCATCAGTCCGCGGACGTGGTCGGCGAGCTGGGCCGTATCGCCTCCGACGACGGGCGGGAGATTGCGCCGCCACTCCTCCTCGTCCATCAGCTCGTCCGCAAGCCACTTCAGCCAGTAGACGCCGGTGCGGCACGTCACCCCCAGCGTCAGGTGCAAGGAGGGTTCGTCACCGGCCACCGCGTAGTGCCAGTGGCCCCGTGGAATGTAGAGCACATCCCCCGGACAGAGTTCGGTCTCGATGTACGGGGGCCCCTTGGGTTGGCCCGTGTCGGCGGAGACGTTGTTGTATTTGTCGAGCGGGTATTTGTACGTCTCCTCGGAGACGACCCAGCGCTTCGTCCCCTCGATCTGCAGGATGAAGACCTCATGGTCGTCGTGGTGTTGGTCGAACCCCTGCTGCTCAGGCCAGGAGCAGTACATGTTGACCTGGCTCCGGTGGCCGGTCGCACGCTCGATCCCCGTTGCCAGTTCGGCGACAGCGGGCAGCCGCGCCTGCAACTGGTTGATGATGAGGGTGTAGCCGTCCTGGCAGTGCTTGATCCACTCTTCGGGGGTCTCGGGCTTGTCGAAGATCTTTCTGCCTATTGCTGCCAGGCGGATTTCTTCGCCGAACCGGAGACGATGGAAATTGAGAAGGTGGTTGAGCTGATCCCATGAGAAGAGCGGACGGAAACGGTCCCGATCCTGCCCGCGTAAGACGACGCCCCGGATTGTCCAGTTCTCGCGAAGGAATTGATCGAGAGGCATTGGGTCAAGCAGGGATTCCAGATCGAACACGCCATTCCTCACAGGTCTAAGGGGAGTGCCCGGTGGCTCCAGGAGCCACCGGGCGGGTCAGGACAGTGACTTGCCCCCTGTCCTTACACGTCCTTCTGGTCGACTTCGAGGTTCGGCACGCTCTTGACCTGGGCCGTCTTCACCGTCTCCACGGAGAATCCGATCCTCTTCGGCCGGCGGGCCGAGTGGGACTCGCTCTTGGGTGCTGCGGGAACCTTGGCCATCGATGACTCCTCGACTAGGGAACTTGCCCTTTCAGTCCTACTACTTGTTGCCCATAACTGCGGGAAAACGTGTGAAAGATCATTGAGCGATGTATTGAGCCATAGTTGCCGGAGTGCTTGCCAAACGTTGGCGACTGTGCGCTGTGAGGGGTGGGCCACTGATCGTTTCAGGACACGGTGGGTAGCCGCCTCAAGTAGATGATGGTGCGGGCGAGTTCGAGGAGTCCCTGGTGGAGATCGGTGCGTATCTCGTAGCGGATGCACAGACCTGTGAACTGGTGAAGCCGGGTCGCGGTGTGCTCGACGATCCGGCAGGTCTTGCCCGGGCCGGAGCCGTGCGGGGCGCCGCGGCGGGCGTTCTTCTCCCGGATTTCTCTCGAACGATCAGCGAGACGCGGTCAAGGGCCTGATCCTCATTGAGGATCAGGCCCTTGACCTGGCTCACTCTGTCGTGGTGGCGGGATTTGAAGCCGCGACCTCTTCGTCCCGAAGGAAGTGAGTCGGAGGCCGGCCGCTTGGCAGCCACGCTCAGGTTTGTCTTGTCCTGAGGGCTGTCCCGTAGTCCCTGTTGCCGCCCTTGGAACCCTTCGCATGTCTCAGTTCCCCTCCTGTCTCATGGGCACCCGTTGGAAGCGGCTGAACGACCTACTGCGAACCATGCGGCAGCCGTCTCAGGGGGAGACGGGAAGTTCTGCCCGTTTGTGCCCTGGGGGACGGGGTGGCTCAGTCCGCTGTTCCGCGTTCATCGGACGGGTCGCTTCGAGGCCGTCCGGTGCGCGCTCGACCTGCCTGTGTCCGACCCCGGGCCGGCCTCGCAGCGTCATCCGTGGCGGCCTCGCGCCCGAGGGCCGCCACGTCCGTCAAAGGGTTGTCCTCCGCCCAGTCCTCCGCCGGCCATGGCGCGTTCACGTACACCGGTTCGCACGCATCGACGCGTCCACGCCAACTTGAGCACCCGCCCGCCCTCGCTCGTTCCTGTGACCAGGACGCTTCACCTCTCGTCACTTCAGCCCTGCCATCGCAATCCAGCCGTATTTCGTACCGCGCGTTACTGCGGATGCTTTGTGGATCAACATCACCGAGTCTCTGCTCACTGCTGCTTCACAGGTGATTCACCATGCGCATACAAGCGCGAAGACTCGTCATGGCCTTCCTGGCCTTCATTCTCGTTGCGGCAGCGGCCGCCGCCCCGTCCTGGGCGGCGCCCCGGGACCGGCCGGGCGGTGCCGCGGCGGGCATCGCCCAGGTCAAGGCCCGTACGGCCGAGGACCTGCCCGAACCACCCAAGGCGATGACGCTGGCCGAGCGCCGCAAGCAGGTCGCGAAGGACCGGCACGAACTGTCGCCCATGCGGGGCTACATGAACGCGCCGGAGCGGAAAGCCAAGGGCACGCCGCACGGCCGGCCGGACACGGAGCGCATCGAGCGCGGTCCCGCCGCCGAGACGGGCGCGGCCGCGCAGCGCCTCGCCGCGGCGCCCGAGAACCCGACCTCGGTGTCGTCCTGGGCGACCGCGTACCCCGGCATGCTTTCGATCGGCGGGCAGGTGAAGCTGCCGAAGCGGGGATCGACGTACACCGGGGTGTGGCTGTACGTCCTGGACGAGGCGGGCTCCCCCGTCGTCCAGCAGGAGATCAAGAAGTCCACCGACGACCCCAGCGGGGACACCCCGGACACCGGTGCCTGGTGCTACGACTGGTGGCCGAGCAACTCCTACCCCACCGACCAGTGCTTCTGGTGGGCCGGCAGTGAGCTGGGCGGAATCCTGGCGGACGGCAAGAAGTACTACGCCTGGGTCTTCCTGAACAGCGCCGACGGCTCGTCGAGCCCGGGCGGCACCACCTCGCCGCTGGTGGAGGCTTTCTACACGCCCGGCATCCCCGGCGCGGCGGCGGGCATCTGCACCTGTTACGCCCAGGCCCACCGCGCCGACCCGGTCAACACGGCGACCGGCATGTTCTACGAGCAGCTCACCGACGCTTCCCTGACGGGCCCGGGTGTGCCGATGACCCTGGAGCGCACCTATCGGTCGGACTCGACCGCCACCGGTCTACTGGGGAGCGGCTGGGCGACACCGTTCGACGCCCGGCTGACCCTCGCGACGGGGAAGGCGACGTACCGGACGGGCGACGGTGCGTCGTTCGTGTTCACGCAGGCGAGCGACGGCACCTACACCGCCCCGGCGGGCACGACGGCCAAGCTGGTCAAGGGGACGAACACGTACACGGTCACCACTCCGGACCACACTGTGCGGACCTTCGACAGCGCCGGTCTGCTGGCCTCCGTGGTCGGCGCGGCGGGCAAGGGGCTGAGCCTGACATACGCCTCGGGCAAGCTCGCCTCCGTCAAGGACGCCGCCGGCCGCGCCACCGCGTTCACCGTGGGCGCGGACGGACTGCTGTCCAAGGTGGGCCTGCCGGACGGCACTTCGGTCTCGTACGGCTTCACCGGCGGCTTGCTGACCTCGGTCACGGACCCGGCCGACAGGACGTCCTCGTACGCGTACGACACGAACAAGCGGCTGTCGTCCTACACCGACCCGGCGGGCGGCAAGGTCGGCAACGTCTACGACACCGCGGGCCGAATCAAGTCCCAGACCGACCAGAACGGCAAGACCACCACGTTCACCTGGGACGGCAAGAGCGAGTCGCACACCACCGCGCCCGACGGCGGCGTGTGGACCGACGTCTACGCAGGCAACGTCCTGATGGAGACGATCGACCCGTACGGCAAGAGCATCACCTACGACTACGACCGTCGGCTGCGCCCCGCCGCCATCACCGACCAGCGGGGCAACACCACGGAGATGACGTACGACACCGAGGGGCGGATGCTCACCCGCGCCTCGCCGTCCGCGCTGGGCTACAAGGAGAGCTGGGGCTACGACAGTGCGGGCAACCTCACCAGCCACACCGACGGCCGCGGCAACAAGACGACGTACGCGTATACCGCGAACCGGCTGACGTCGGCGACGGACCCGACGGGTGGCAAGACCGTCTACACGTACACCGCACTCGGCTCGCTGGAGACCGTGACGAGTCCGCGCGGCAAGGTCGCCACGTACGGGTACGACACCGCGGGCAACCGGACATCGGTCACCACGCCGCTGGGTGAGAAGACGACGTTCACGTACGACAAGGCGGGCCGCGTCCTGACCAGGACGGACCCGCGTGGGAACGCCTCCGGTGCCGACCCGGCCGCGTACACCACGAAGTACACCTACGACGGCCGCGGTCTGCTCGGCTCGGCCACGGACGCCCTGGGCCGTACGACGACCTACGAGTACAACGGCGCCGAGCAGTTGTCGTCGGTGCGCAACCCGGCGGGCGACACCGCCACGCTCGGCTACGACGACGCGGGGAACCTGACCCGGACCACCGACCAGGCAGGCAAGTCCCTCACCCGCACCTACGACGCGAGCGGACGACTCGCCTCCGAGACCGACGCGGCCGGCGGCCGAACCACCTACACGTACGACAAGGTCGGCCGGCTGCTCAGCAGCGTCTCGCCGCGCGGGAACGTCTCCGGTGCCGACCCGGCCGCCTACACCACGTCCTACGTGTACGACGCGGCCGGCAACCTCACCGAGACCACCGGTCCCACCGGCGCGACGACCAAGACGACCTATGACGCGATCAACCGGCCGCTCGTCGTCACCGACCCGCTGGGTCACACCACCGGCTACACCTACGACGCCGGCAACAACGTCACCAAGACCACCGACGCCTCAGGCAGGACGACCACCGCCGTCTACGACAAGAACAACCGCCTCGGCAGCAGCACCGACCAGCTGAGCAAGACCACGACGTACGCCTACGACACCGACGGCAACCTGCTCAGCCGCACCTCCCCGCTCGGCCACAAGTCGAGCTGGACCTACGACGGCGACGGCCGCCAGGCCACCGCGGTCGATCCGCGCGGCAACGCCACCGGCGCCGACCCCGCCCAGTACACGACGACGTACGGCTACGACCCTGCGGGCCATCCCACCAAGGTCACCGACCCGCTCGCCGGGGTGACCACCACCGCCTACGACGCCGTCGGCAAGGTCGTCGAGCGCAAGGACGCCGACGGACGCACCACTTCCTACGGCTACGACGACCTGGACCAACCGGCCAAGGTCACCGCTCCCGGCGGCGCAGTCACCGCCTACGGGCACGACAAGCTCGGCAACCTCACCGAGCGCACCGATGCCAACGGCCACGTCACCGCATACGGCTACGACGCGGTGCACCGCCTCACCTCGGTCACCGACCCGCTGGAGCGGAAGACGGCCTACGCGTACGACGGGGAGGGCAACGTCACCGGGAAGACCACCCCCCGTGGCACCACCGGGTACACGTACGACCCGCGCGGTCTGCTCACCAAGATCGACTACTCGGACGCCACCCCCGACGCGACCTTCGGCTACGACGACGCCGGGCAGCTGACCGCCCGCGCGAACTCCAAGATCTCCGAGGACTTCGTCTACGACGCGGTCGGCAATCCGACCAAGACGCGTGGCTTCGCCTACACGTATGACGCCGCCGGGCAGATACTCACCCGCAAGTACTCCGACGGCAACACGATCACGTACACGTACGACGCCGACGGCCGCACCGCGACGACGGCGGCCGACGGCAAGACCACCACGTACACCTGGGACCCGGCGGGAAATCTGCTCACGTCGGCCCTGCCCAACACCGAGACGGAGAACCGCACCTACGACCGGGCGGGCCGGGTCACCGCGGTGACCGCCACCAAGGCGGGCGCCACCGTCACCAAGACGGCGCTGACGCTGTCCGCGGCGGGCCTGCCCTCACGCGTGGACGTCACCCGGGCCGGCGTCGGCACCGGCGGCTACGACCTCACCTATGACGCGGCCGGCCGGCTCACCTCCGGCTGTGCACCGCAGCCCTGGGTCACCGGCTGCGCCGCCGGCCGCACCACGTCCTACACCTACGACAAGGTCGGCAACCGGCTGACCTCCACCCTGGGCACCGCCTCTACCGGCTACGCCTACGACGCGGCCGACCAGCTCACCTCGACCACCACCGGCACCACGACCACCGCCTACGCCCACGACGCCGAGGGCAACCGGACCAAGGCCGGCGCCGACACCTACACCTACGACCTGGCCGGACAGATCTCCGCAGCCACCGTCGGCGACAGCAGCTACACCTACGACCACGACGCCAGCGGCAACCAGGTCGCCACCCTCAAGGACGGCGCGGTCACCAACCGCACCCAGTGGGATCCCAACGCGCCACTGCCGATCCTGGCCACCGAGTACGACAGCGCCTGGGCGGTCAAGCAGTCCTACCGGTACGACCCGCTCGGCCAGCCCACCGCCACCAAGACCGGCGCCGGGGCACTCTTCTACTACCACCATGACACCCAGGGCTCCCCGGTCGACGTCGCCGACAGCACCGGGACCCTCTACCAGCGCTGGGCCTACGACTCGTTCGGCACCCGCGTCCTGAACACCACCACCAGCGGCGCGCCCGCGAGCACCCCGTCGTACACCGGCGCCCGGTACGAGACCAGCACCGGCAATCTCGACCTGCACGCCCGCCAGTACGACACCGCCACCGGCCGCTTCACACGGTCCGATCCGGCTGCCCGGGACCTGTCGACGCCGTACGTCTCCGCGTACGCCTACGCCGACAACGCGCCAAGCGTGCTCACCGACCCCAGCGGTCTGACCCCCGACGACCCGGACAACGACCGGGTCGACAGCCTCGGCGAGACGCTCGGCATCTTCGGCGACGCCTTCGTCGACGTCGCCAAGTCCCCCTTCGTGTTCCTCGGGGACCTGAAGGACGCGTTCACCGGTGAGAACGGCGGCGTGGGCGCTTTCATCGACAAGTATCTTCCCGTCCGACCCGCCTACCGGCTCTACCGTGCCGAGTACATGCTCCGGCAGCAGGGCTGCGACGCGCTCGCCGATCTGTACGCGGAGACCGCCGACGAACTTGTCCAACAGCTCGTCGTCACCGGGGTCGGCGGGCTGACGGGATGGCGGCGGACCGCGATGGCCACGGAGCGGGAGCTGCAGTCCGGCGGTTCGTCCTTCCGGCGGCCGCGCAGCGAGATGGACTTCGAGCTGGAATGGGCGGACCACGCCTACAACGCGATCCGCACCGACGCCCAGCTCGACAGGGTGGCGCAGAGCGCGGCATCGCACGGCTATTCCGCAGCCGACATCAATCAGATCTACAACCACCTGTTCGTCGAATCGCATCAGCTCGATGCGGGAATGCTGCGATTCGACGCCAATCCGCGTATCGCCAGGGCCTGGGAACGCCTTCAGAACGGAAATCCGCACCCTAGTGATTTCGATCTGCTCGCACATGAACTGTACGAGTCGAGCTGGATGCGTCAGCACGGCGACCAGAACTATCGCCGCGCCCATCAGGCAAGCCTGGACGCCGGCCACACCTGGGACGAACATGCGCCCGCGGCGGACGGTATAGGGTTCAGGTGATCAGATCCCTGGCGCGAGCGAACTGGTGGAAATCCCCGTGACAGCATCACTGACGTGCACGAAGACCCGTTCCCTCGAAACGGGGGCCGTCTACGCCTGGGAAACCGCAGAAGGGGATACCGGAAACATTCTGATCGATCCGGTGGAATCAGTCGCCCGCCCCTGCACTCCAGAGGGAATAACCCTCGGAGAAATGCTCCTGGACAGAAATGTCGGGAATGTGGAAAAGCCCGACCCGGACCCGAAACTCCGCCGCGCTTTCCTGATCGCGGCATCGGTGATCTTCCAGGAGAGGGAGCGGCAGGGGCGCCTGCCTGACACGATCACGCGCACCTACTGGTAAGCGCCACGTCACCACCCGATAGGCCGTGCTCTCCCAGAGCCCGGCCTATCGGCGTTCCGCTGGGGAATGTGCTTCGGCTCATGAAAGCGGCGCGGCAGCCCGTGGATCACACCCGACACCCCGACTCGCAAGCCAAAGGCTGTCCCGTAATCCCTGGCGGGCGTGCGGCGACGGCTACGGCACCTCGCCGCGTCGACGGAACGCCCGTATACACCCATGTGTTCGCGGTTGGCGTTGATGGCGGCGAGGAAGTCGTCGATGCCGCGGGCGGCTTCGAAGCCGCCGTCGCCGCCCCGGCCGCCGCGATGACTGCTTCCGGACCGGACGTGCGGACCGTCTCGACCAGCGGCACCGGCCCGGCCCGCGAGACCACTCCGTGGCCGCCGCCGTCGACGCGGACACGCGGGTACGACCGGCAGATCACGAATGTTGTCCGGTGCCGACCAAGAATCCTGGTCACGGCGCAGGTGACGACGGTCTCGTCCCGTCCGGTGCGCCGAAGCACCGCACCACCCGGACCTCGCCCACGAGCCACTGCCCCCGTACGCCCATGAGCTCTACGGCAGACCCGTGGGGCCCGTCGGCGCCGTCGACCGGCGAGCGCGTACCGCCGGAACCGCTCTGCGCTGGATTCCCTCCCGGCTCCGCCGGCAACTCCCACCCGGTCACATTCCGAACGCGATGGCCCGGCTCGGCCCCGGCAGCCGCCCTGCCCCGTACAAACCGCGCAGCCGGGCCGCCATACTGGACGGGCCGGGGAGGGCACAGAAGCAGGCGGACCGACGGGGGCGACAGCAGGCGATGGCGGACACCAGGCTGATCCAGAGCCGGTACCGACTGCTCGATCTGATCGGGCGTGGAGGCATGGGCGAGGTGTGGCGCGCCCTGGACGAGTCGCTCGGCCGCCATGTGGCCGTCAAATGCCTCAAGCCGATGGGCCCCCAGCACGACCAGTCCTTCACCCGCGTCCTGCGCGAGCGCTTCCGCCGCGAGGCCCGTGTCGCCGCCGCGCTCCAGCACCGCGGCGTCACCGTCGTCCATGACTTCGGCGAGCACGAGGGCGTCCTCTACCTGGTGATGGAGCTCCTCGACGGCCGCAACCTCAGCCAGCTCCTGGAGGACAACGAACAGCATCCGCTGCCGGTGCCCGACATCGTCGACATCGCCGAACAGGTCGCCGACGCCCTCGGCTACACCCACCAGCAGGGCATCGTCCACCGCGACCTCAAGCCCGCCAACATCATGCGGCTGACCGACGGCACGGTGAAGATCTGCGATTTCGGCATCGCCAGACTCGGCCACGACATCGGTTTCACCTCCCGCCTCACCGGCACGGGCATCGCCATGGGCACCCCGCACTACATGTCGCCCGAGCAGATCAGCGGCGGTCAGGTCGACCACCGCAGCGACCTCTACTCGCTGGGCTGCGTCCTGTACGAGATCGCCACCGGAGCACCGCCGTTCGACCTCGACGACGCCTGGGCCGTCCTCGTCGGACACCGGGACACCCAGCCCGAGCCGCTGCGTACGCACCGGGCCGAACTCCCCGGATTCTTCGACCGCGTCGTCCTGGAGCTGCTGGCCAAGACCCCTGAGGAGCGGCCCGCCGACGCGGGCGACCTGCGGCAGCGGATCGCCGTCGGCCGCACCGGTGAGCAGCCGCAGCTCCGGCCCTCGGAGCAGGTACGGCTCGCGCCGCCCGTTCCCGTCGTGCGGCCGGAGCAGCAGCTGCCGGCCTGGACCCGCGGCATGACCACCGGTCACAAGGCGGCCGGCGACCGCCTCGGACTCACCCCGCCCGACCACTCCGCGGGCCTCACCGGCGAATGGACCACCGGCACCGACATGCGGCACCTCACCGGAGAGCTGCCGCCGCCCAGGGCCGAGCGGCCGACCCCGTCGCCGGAACTGCTCTCGGTCCTCGCCGGCCGGCACAGCGCGGGCCTCAACCTGGGCCGGCTCGGCCACTGGGAGGAAGCAGGCGAGGTGCACCGCGCGGTCGCCGCCGAGCGCGAACACGCCCTCGGCCCCGACCACCCCGACACCCTCTCCAGCCGGTACGAGGTCGGCTTCACCCTCAGCCGCACCGGGCGGGCCTCCGACGCGCTGCGGGAGTTCGACCGCGTCGCCCGGGGCCGGGAACGCACCCTGGGCCCCGACGACCCGGAGACCCTCGCCGCCCGCCAGGAGATGGCGTACGTCCTGGGCCAGCTGGGCCGGCACTTCGAGGCCCATCAGGTGTACGCGGCGGTCCTCGCCTCCCGCGAGCGGTCGATGGGCCCCGACCACCCCGACACCCTGCGCTGCCGCCACAACCTCGCCTTCAACCTCAGCCGGCTCGGCCGTCTGGAGGACTCCTGCCGGATGGCCAGGGAGGTGGTGTCGGCCCGTACCCGCCTGCTGGGCGCCGATCACCCCGACACCCTGGTCACGCTCTACGAGGTGGCGTACACGCTCGGCCGGCTGGGGCGCTGGACGGAGGCCCTGCAGACCTACCGGGAGGTCGCCCGCGCCCGCGCCCGGACACTCGGCGCCGACCATCCCGACACGCTGTCCGCCCGCTACGAGGTCGGCATCAGCCTCGGCCGCCTGGGCCACAGCGCGGAGGCCCTGGAGCTGTACCGCGCCCTCGTCGCCGACCGGACCGGGGTGGGCGGCCCCGCCGACCCCGAGACGCTCCGCGCCCGCCACGGCCTCGGCGTCAACCTGGGCCGCCTGGGCCGTTGGGAGGAGGCACTTGCCGAGGCGCGCGAGGTGTGTGCGGTCCGTGACCGGGTCCTCGGCCCCGACCACCCGGACACCCTCGTCAGCCGCCGCGAGATCGCCGTCGGCCTGGGCTGGCTCGGCCGCTGGGCCGATGCCCTCACCGTCTACCGCCAGGTCGCCGAGGCCCGCGAGCGCGTCCTGGGCGCCGGCCACCCCGACACCCTCGCCGCCCGCAACGACGAGGCGCACTGCCTGGAGCAGCTCGGCCGGGGACCGGAGGCCGTCGAGCTGTACCGCCGGGTCGCGGCGCTGCGGCGCGGGCAGGACGTCCCGCCGAGCTGACCGGGCACCACGGGCTCTGGTCAGGGAGGAACGTCCCGTGCTACGAAGGGCCATGCGCGCACCCGACAGCTATGACGCAGTGATCGTGGGCGGCGGCCACAACGGTCTGGTCGCCGCCGCCTACCTCGCCCGCGCCGGACAGTCCGTCCTGGTCCTGGAACGCCTGGCGACCACCGGCGGCGCGGCCGTCTCCACCCGTCCCTTCGCCGGGGTCGACGCCCGGCTGTCGCGCTACTCGTACCTGGTGTCCCTGCTGCCGCGGAAGATCGTCCGTGATCTCGGCCTGGACTTCGCCGTACGCAAGCGGACCGTCTCCTCGTACACCCCGACCGTGCGCGGCGGCCGCGCCACCGGGCTGCTCGTCGGCGGGGACCGCACCCGGGACTCCTTCGCCGCGCTCACCGGGTCGGACCGGGAGTACGAGGCGTGGCAGCGCTTCTACGGCATGACGCGGCGCGTCGCCGAGCGGGTCTTCCCGACGCTCACCGAACCCCTGCCCGCCCGGGACGCGCTGCGCGAACGGATCGGTGACCGGGAGGCCTGGCGGGCGCTCTTCGAGGAGCCCATCGGCGTCGCCGTAGAGGAGAACTTCCACGACGACCTCGTACGCGGAGTCGTTCTCACCGACGCCCTGATCGGCACCTTCGCCGACGCGCACGATCCGTCGCTGCTCCAGAACCGCTGCTTCCTCTACCACGTCGTCGGCGGCGGCACCGGTGACTGGGACGTGCCGGTCGGTGGCATGGGCGCCCTCACCGACGCCCTCGCCGGGGCCGCCCGCGCGGCCGGGGCGGAGATCCGGGTGCGGCACGAGGCGACCCGGATCGAGACCGACGGAACCCGGGCCGAGATCACCGTCCGCTCACCCGGGGCGGAACATGTCGTCGCGGCCCACCGGGTCCTCGTCAACGCCTCGCCGCAGGCGCTCGCCGCCCTCCTCGGGGAAGCACCGCCCGTCCCGGCCGAGGGCGCCCAGCTGAAGGTGAACATGCTGCTCACCCGGCTGCCCCGGCTGCGTGACCGCACCGTCGACCCGCGCGCCGCCTTCTCGGGAACCTTCCACATCGCCGAGGGGTACGGACAGCTCGCCGACGCCTACCGGGACGCGGCGGCGGGCCGGCTGCCCGCCGCCCCGCCGTCCGAGATCTACTGCCACTCACTGACCGACCCGTCGATCCTCGGACCCGGCCTCGCCGCCCGCGGCTACCAGACCCTCACCCTCTTCGGCCTCCACACCCCCGCCCGGCTCTTCGCCGCAGACAACGCGGCGGCCCGCGCCGAGCTGCTCAGGGCCACGCTCGCCGAACTCGACGCGCACCTGGACGAGCCGGTCGCCGACTGCCTGGCACGCGACGAGAACGGCGAACCGTGCATCGAGGCGAAGACCCCGCTCGACCTCGAACAGGACCTTCGGCTGCCCGGCGGCCACATCTTCCACCGGGACCTCGCGTTCCCGTACGCCACCGATTCCACCGGGCGGTGGGGGGTGGAGACGGCGCACGCCAACGTCCTGCTGTGCGGGGCGGGCGCCGTCCGCGGCGGCGGGGTCAGCGGAGTCCCCGGCCACAACGCCGCGATGGCGGCGCTGGGCCGGTGACCGTCACCGCTACCGGCCGAACACGCCCCGGAGCGCGTCGAGCTTGCGCGGCAGGTCGTACTCCGCGCCGCCCTCGTGCCCGTTGTACGTGAACACCTCGATCTCGGCCGGACCCGCGTAGCGGTGATAGGCGGCGAACACCGTGGACGACGGGCAGATCCGGTCCATCAGACCGACCGAGAACCACGCCGGGGCGGTCGCCCGCGCCGCGAAGTTGACCCCGTCGAAGTAGGACAGCGTCTCCATCGCCTCGTCGATCCGGAAGCGGTGGCCGGACAGCCAGCGGGCGATCTCCGCGTACGGTCCGGAGTCCGTGATCTGCGAGGCACGCCGGTAGTGGCAGAGGAACGGCACATCGGCGACGGCCGCCACGACGTCGTCCCGCAGCCCGGCCACGGCGAGTGCCAGCCCGCCGCCCTGGCTGCCCCCGAGCACCGCCACCCGTGAGGCGTCCACCGCCGCATGCGCCTTCGCGGCGTCCACCGCCCGCACCGCGTCCGTGATCAGCCGCCGGTAGTAGTGGCGCTGCGGGTCCTCGATGCCCCGGGTCAGGAAGCCGGGGGAGGAGGAGCCGTGGCCGTCCGGGCCGATGTCAGGGGTGTCCGCGGTGTTCTTGCCGCCGCCGCCCTGACCCCGGTTGTCCATCACCAGATGCGCGTACCCCAGTGCGCTCCAGGTGAGCCAGGAGTACGGAATGCCCCGGCCGCCGTTGTAGCCGATGTACTGCACCACGGCGGGCAGCGGCCCCGAGCGCGCCTTCGGCAGCAGCAGCCACGCCTTCACCGGCTGCCCGCCCCAGCCCCGGAACGTCACGTCGAACACGTCGACGGTCGCGAACCCGGCGTCGTACGGGACGAATCCGGCGTCCAGCGGGTGCCGGGCCGTCTCCGTGAGTGTCTTCTCCCAGAAGGCGTCGAAATCGGCCGGCTCCTCCGGTTCCGGCCGGTAGTCGCGCAGCCGGTCCAGATCCATGTCGAACAGCAAGGGTCTAGCTCCTCTTCAGGGTGAGGTTGAGGGTCGCCCCGTGGCGGCCGGTGGTGTCGGCGGTGATCCGGATGCCGTCGCCGGTGGGGGCGGCGCTCACGCCGGGGTCGGCGGAGACGACGGTCAGGCCGCGCTGGGCCAGGTCCAGCACGACGGAGGACCGCAGCTGCGTCGGGTCGGACAGCGACACCTTCACCGTCTTGCCGTCCGGTCGTACGAGCACCGAGGCGGGACCGTTCGACGTCAGGTCCTGGGCGGTGCCGGCGGTCCAGAAGTTCGCCGCGACCAGCCCGTCCGCGCACCGGCGTACCGCGTGCACCGCGGTGGAGCGGGCGATCGGCTTCACCGGGGGTGCGGACGCCCACCGCTCCGTGCGCGCGGCGGAGGCCGCCGGGGCCTGCAGCCAGAAGTAGCCGGCCCCGACCGGCGCGGTGCCGTGGTCCTGCCACAGCGTCAGATACGGGCGGGTGACCGGGGTGTCCGTGCCGTACTTGAGGTTGATCTCGCGCCAGGTCGCGGTGCGGTCCTCGCGCAGACCGTGCAGCGTGGCGGGCTCGGGGAAGATGTAGCCACCGGTTCCGGCGACGTGCAGCCACCGCACCTCGTCGAGCCGGGCCGACCAGCCGGTGCCGGCGGGCGCGGCCGTACCGTTGACGAGCAGGCCCGCCTGCGGGTCGCGGAGCTTCCGGTTCTCCACGACCGTCTCCGCCGTGCCCGCGTCGGAGGTGATCCCCGAACCGACGCACGCGATCACGTCGTCCAGGCAGAACCAGCTCTTCAGACCGTGCAGCGAGCTTCCGTATGCGCGCAGCTCCATGCCGTACGCCCCGAGCGTCGTTCCCGGCAGCGCCGTGCCGCCCGCCCAGTCGGCCGTGCTGGTGGTGCGCTGACCCGCCGCGTCCGCGGGCCGTCCGGCGATGACGGTGGTGCCGGGCAGCCGGGTCGGGTCGACGGTCGGCCAGTAGTCCTCGCTGTAGTGCCCGAGGTCGTCGGTGTGGAGGAGGACCATGCCGTCGGAGAGGTGCCAGGCGTGCAGGTTCTCGTTCTGGATCGACTCGTAGTTGTAGATCCGGGACGAGTACGCGGAGATGCCGAGTGCGAAGGACGGCCGGTGATGCGCCGCCTTGTCCATGCGCGGGTGCTGCTTGTGCGCGACCAGCGGGCCGCGCGCGGGGACCGGGGAGGCGATGACCTGCCGGGCGGCGACGAGCGAGGCGAGGTCGGTGACGGCCAGGAAGTCCCGGTAGGTGTCCTCCGCGATCCACTGCTTGACCAGGGCGGTGAACCGGTCGGCCGTCTCGCCGGGGAAGCTCGGGATCAGCCGCACCACGGCCTCGACGACCGTCTGCGCCGAGACGTGGCCCTGCTTGCTGGGGCGGGCGATCTCGCGCCCGCACACCGACGCCATCACGTCGCCGCGGGCCAGCAGCGGGTCGAAGCCGTCGTCGACCCAGGTGCGGACGTTGCCGAGATCGGGGTCGGTGACCGTCCACGCCGTACCGGCGAGGAGGTTCAGCAGCCGGGACAGGTTGTTCAGCAGCTCCTTCCCGTATCCGCCGTTGTACGGGTGCTTGTAGTGCTGGAGGAACGAGCCGTCGGAGTAGAAGCCCTCGCCGGTGCCCTCCGCCGCCGCACTGGTGTCGTTGAAGGCGAGGACGCTGTTGGCCCCCGAACCCTCGACGTCCGAAAGAGCGTCACGGACCCGGGCCAGATCACCGCCGTTGCCGGTGAGCACGGCGTTGACGGCGACGACAGTGGAGATCCACACCCGGTTGGCACCGGTGGCGATCTGCCGGTCGGCCCGCCAGAGGTTCGGGTCGGGCGTGTAGTGCCGGACGGCCGTGGTGATCCGGCCCAGCCGCTCCGTCCCGAGCGCGTCGTAGAGCAGCACGGCCGCGTCGTTGAGGGCGAGCGCGGAGCCGATCTCCCAGTCCCAGTCGTTGTCGAACCGGGTGTGGCCGGGGCCGTACCGGTTCGTCAGCATCCAGTCGAGGCCGGCCAGCAGCAGGTCGCGCAGGGCGGTGTCCGCGTACTGGGGAGTGCCGGGGACGGCCCACGCGGTCGCGACGGTGGCGAGCCGTTTGAACGACGTCGTGACGTGGTTGGAGAGCGTGGTGCTGGTCAGGTCGGGGAACAGCCCGTCCGTACGGGTCGGGTCCAGGCCCTTGACCGAGGTGGTCGCCGCCTTGCCGATCCTGGCCACGGCCGCGGCGATCTGCGGGTCCGCCAGGTCGAGACCGGGACCGCCGGTGAGCAGGGTGTGCCATCGGGCACGGAGGGAGGCGGCGTCGTCGACGGCGGTGTCCGCGGCAGCCGCGTGCGCGGTGGCCGCGGCGAGTGTGAGCGGCAGGGCGGCGGCCGCGCCGAGCACCGCCGCCCCCGCGAGAACGGTGCGCCGGGTGCTGCCCGGGGTGGTTGCTGGGTTCATGATGCGGCCCTCACAGAAGGTGTCGGCGGTCGACGGCCGCGGCCAGCGCGGCGTGACCGGCGGGGTTGGGGTGCAGTCCGTCGCCGCTGTCGTACGCGGGCAGCATCCGCGACGGGTGTTCCGGGTCGCGCAGGGCCGCGTCGAAGTCGGCGACGGCGTCGAAGACCCGGCCCGTCCGTATGGCGGCGTTGATCCGCTGCCGTACCGTTTCCAGCTCCGGTGTCCAGCGGGTCCAGCCCTCGAACGGGGTGACGGTCGCGCCGACCACCCGCAGTCCGGCGTTCCGGGAGCGCAGCACCAGTTGCCGGTAGCCGGCCAGGACGCGCGCCGGATCCGTCTGGCTCGGCGGCTGCTGGAGGTCGTTGACACCGAGATGGACGAGTACGGTCCGCAGCCCCGGGAGCGCCAGTACATCGCGGTCGAAGCGCGCCTGTCCGCTCGGCCCGAACCGGGCGTCGTCCAGCAGCACCCGGTTGCCGCTGATGCCGAGATTGGCGACGGCCGAACCGGGCAGCCGCCGGGCCAGTTGGTCGGGCCAGCGGAGATCGGCGTCGTCCGGTGTGCCGACGCCCTCCGCCATCGAGTCGCCGAGCACCGCGACCACCGGCCCGTGGGCGCCCGTCACCTCGACGCCCGTCAGCAGGAACACCGATGTGGTGCGCACGCCGTCGACGGAGTGCGAGGCATGGGTGTTGCGGTGGAAGGACAGCGGCCCGGTGGGGCCGGGGAGCCGGGTCTCCACCGTGAGAGCCGCCGCCTCGGTGGTACGCAGACCGGCGACCGGGTCACTGGTCAGCGAGGCGCCCGCGGCGAGCCACGCCGTCCGCCGTCCGCCGAACGTCACCGGCCGCCCGCCTGCCGTCACCGGGCCGATCAGGACCGGGACCGTGCCGAAGGCGTGCCCGTACCGCAGCCGGACCGCTCCGCCCGCCGACAGCCGTACGCCGGCGGTGAACGTGCCGTCGGTGAGTCCGGCGCTCGCCACCGCGTCGGCGGCGGTCGGCGCGGTCTGCGCGGTCGCCCAGGAAGTCGCCCAGCGCGAGCGGTTGCCGCTGTGCGCCCCGGCGGCCTGGGCCCCCGGTGCCGTCGCGGCGACGGCCGCGAGACCGGCCGCCGCCGTCAGCACCCCGCGTCTCGCGGGTCCGCGCCGGCTCACTGGGGGCACGCACCGGTCGGGTCGTACTCGCTGCCGTAGGTGCCGACCGCGTCGCCGCCGGTGTTGCCGCTCATCGTGTTGGTGCACACCGGACCCTGCGGGGTGCGCATGAACTTGATGCCGCCGCCCGCGTTGCCGGTGATCGTGTTGCCGTAGACGCCGGTACCGATGCCGTCGGTCGCGGTGTCGCCGCCGAGCCGGATGCCCGCGCCGACGTTGTCGTGAATGGTGTTGTAGCGGAAGATGTTGCCGTTGCCGCGGGCGTCGAGCCCGCCGGAGCCGGAGTCCTTCTGGCCGCTGCAGTCGTTGTACTCGACGTAATTGTTCGTCGAGTTCTCCTTCACATCGACGCACTCGTTGCCCTGGGTGGCGATGGTGTTGTGGTGGATGCGGTTGTTCCTGCTGATGTCGGGGGCCGCGTCCAGGGCGCCGTTCGCCCCCTGCTGCTCGGGGGCCGTGCCGAGGTAGATGCCCTCGCCGTTCTTGCCGCCGCCGCCGAACTTGAAGTCGTTGACACCGCAGTTGGTGATCGTGTTGCCGGAGATGTCGGCGCCGGTCACCAGATAGCGCACCCGCAGACACTCGTCGGCGGCGTTCTTCAGCGTCATCCCGGTGATACGCAGACCGCCCACACCGTTACCGGGAGTCGTGCTCATGACATAGATGAGTTTGAGGCGGTACCCCGACACATCGGTGGACGATCCGTGCAGCCCGTCCACGGTGAAACCGCTGAGCGTCGTCGAGTCGTGCCGCACCTGGATGATCCGGGCGTCGCCCGCCCCCTTCACCACGGCGTTCGACGGGCCGGTGATGGTGACACCGGCGCGCTTGGTCACGACGTCCTGCTTGTACGTACCGGCGGCGAGGTTCACCACCGCGCCCGTCGGCGCCAGATCGACCGCCTGCTGGATCGTGGCGAGCGGGGCGCCCGCCGACGTACCGGCGTTGGAGTCGCTGCCGGACGGTGACACGTAGTACGCGGTGGCGGTTTCGGCGGCCCCGGACGCCGGGGGGAAGGCGAGCGGGGCGCCGACGGCGAGTGCGGCGACGAGAGTGGTGCGCAGTACACGGCTCATGAGGTGTGCCTCCTGGGGTCTGCGAAGGACAGAGCGAGCAGTACGGGAATGCTGGGGCCGAGGAGCAGGGGGCCCAGCGGTACGACGAGGGAGAGCAGCGCGGCGGAGATCACCGCGCCGAGCAGTGCGGTGCCGCGGGCCGCCGACCCGAAGCCGAGGACCAGCGCACCGCGCGACCAGACGCGGACCGTGCCGTGCGGCGACCGGCCGGCCTCGGCCGCGAGCGCCACATGATGGATGACCAGCGCGGCCGCGATGCCCACCTGCGCGGCGAGCAGCACGAACGTCCACGGCTCCGGACGGCCCAGCAGATGGACGATGTCGGCGGTCAGGACGAGCCCCGCCGCGGTGGACGCCAGGGAGTGCCGCCACAGGGCCCGCCAGTACCGCGGAAACGCGGTGAACGCATGGGTGAAGCAGCGGCTGTCACCCTCCACCCGCCACCGCTGAAGGGCGTACCCCATCGCGGCGAGCGCCGGCAGCCAGGTCACGACACTGAGCGACAGCACGGTGAACGCGGCTCCGGCGGCGGCCGGGTAGGCCACGAACTCCAGCCGCCGCAGCAGCGTCGGCCAGCCGGACGAGAGGGTTGCCTGCATGATCAGCCGACCTTTCCTGTGTACGGCTCCGGGACATCGAGCAGCAGGCGGCCGTCCAGCTCCAGCCGGGTGGCCGCCACCACGTACAGGGCGCAGCCGTCGCCGCCGAGAAGCACCGCCGCCGCGTCTGCCGCGACGCCCGCGGTACGGATGCGACGGGCGGCGGGGGAGAGGAGCACGGTCTCCCCGCCGAAGGCCACGCCCTCACCCTCCGCACACACGACCCGCTCCGCGGCGACCGGTTCGGCGCCCGGGGTGATCGCGGTGAGGAAGAGACCGTGCGACGAGCGCGCGGTTGTCGCACGGAGCGTGTGCAGCGTGCGGGTGAGGCGCAGCTCCGGCGTGCTGGACGTCGGATTGGCCTCGACCTCGGTGACCTCGGAGACGACCGAGGCGTGGTGCGGCGCGAACTGCCGCACCAGCGCCGAAGCCGTCCCGGACCGGATCAGCCGGCCGCCGTCCGGCTGCGGCTCGGTCGGCCGGTCGGTCTGGAGCAGGAACGTCCACTCCCGCCCGGTGTCCGCCTCGGCGAGATCCAGCAGGACGAGCCGCCCCGACGGGGTGAACACCAGCGTCCGGTCCAGCCGCCGCACCCCCAGTCCGGGGTCGTACATCGCGGCGATCTCCGCCGTGGCGTGCGCCCAGCCGCAGTCGGGCGTGACCAGTACGTCACGCTGCCGGGCCTGCCGCTCGTACGGGAGGTCCCTGTAGACGTGGAACCGGCCCTCGTCCGCGTACCCCTGCCCGTCCACCAGCAGCAGGTTGTGGTGCGCGGCCCGCTTGCGGTTGCTGTAGCCCTCGTCGACCGCGAGGAACTCCCCCTGGGAGACCAGTACGAACGAGCCCGAATCGGGGTGGTGGTGCCCCTGGTCGAGGGTGTCCCAGCCCCGCTCGGCCCGGTGCTCCGCCGACGTCTCCCATGCCTTGTGGCCACCGCCGGGGCTCGCCTTGAACGAGACGAGCGTGGCGTCGTCGTCCCATCCGGTACGGGCCGCGAGCAGACCCAGGTCCGGAAAGAATGCCCTCGTCCGGGTGGGGCGGGCACCGGCCACGGACGGGTCGTACCAGAGGTATTCGAGGTAGGCCTCCGGCAGGATCCCCGGCCGCACCCCGCTCTCCGCGGCCTCCCGCCACAGCAGTTCGCCCGAGGCGAGGTCGCCCATCCACTGCGCCTCCGGGATGCCGTACTGGGCCGCGAGGCGGTAGTACAGGCCGGCGCTGTGCCCACTGCGCCGGTCGTGGCAGTCGCCGTGGTCGATGTTGAACGCGAAGCCGGGGGCCATCTGGTGCAGCCGGTAGTCGAAGGTGCGGGAGAGGAATCCGCCCCGCCCCCACCAGTCGATGCCCTCTGCCTCCTGGAGGAGATCCAGATGGATGGCGAGGAAGGGCACGCCGTAGCGCCAGTAGACGACGCCCTCGGCGTGCGAACCGTCCTCGGGCATCAGGTCGAGCACCGTGCCGAGGTTCTCCTTGGCACGCTCGGTCCACTCCTCCTTGCCCAGCACGTAACCGGCCGTCGCCAGACCGGCGTAGCAGATCCAGTTGTGGTTCTGCCAGTACGACGACGACCACCAGCCGCCCTCGCTCGCCACGGCGTACTCGTACATCCGCCGCCCCTGGAGGAGCAGCTTGTACCGCAGCAGCGCCCGCACACCGTCCGGTAGTTCGTCACCGATCCACCGGTACGCGAGTGACAGATGGTGCAGCAGCCAGCCGGCGTCCAGATCGCGGTCCGGCATATGGGCCCTGCCCCAGTGCGGCAGCCGCACCGCGGCCTCGATCCAGCGCCGGCTCTCCGCCAGATGGGCGGGGTCGCCGCCGACCCGGTGGGCCAGTGCCGGGTTGGAGGCGGCCGGGCCCAGCCAGGTGATGCTGGCCAGGGGGTGCGTACGGGGCGGGGTCAGCCCGCGGTGGCGGGCGGCCTCCTCGTACAGCCGCACCTCCTGCGCGGGGCGCGGGCCGGGCGGTGGGGTCGCCGAGAGCAGCAAGGGTCAGCCCCCCGTCCGGAAGCGCGCGGTGCTGCCGTCGGTCAGTGCGACCGTCAGCACCCCGTCACCGTCCAGCTGTACGCCGGTCACCGCGGGGCCCGCCGAAGCCGCCTGATACACCGAGGCGAAGGTGATCCGGTCGGCCTCCGCGGTGAAGTCGACCCGGGTACGCACGCGCTGCGGATCGTCGGCCGGACCGGGACCGGGCCGGGTGACCGGACGCACCGGCCGCCCCGGGGTGTGGGTGTGCCAGCCGTGCAGGGTCTCGTCGCCGTACCAGGTGGTGCGCACCGGACCCGCCGCCTGCAGCTGGATGTCCAGCGCGACGCCGGGGCGCAGCTGTGCGGAGAACCGCCGTGTGTCCTCGGCGCTCACGGTCAGCAGATCGACCAGGAAGCTGTCGCCGAGCACGAGCCGGCGCACCGCACGCACACCCTCGTACGCGGTGGTCACCCCGGCGGTGACGGACGAACCGTCCGAGTCCAGCAGCTGCCCGGCGCACTCGGCCTGTTCCACGCCGTCTGCCCGGAACGCGGGGTGCGCCTCCGCCGACGCGTACAGATCACGGAACTCGGCGTGTGCGTAGGGCACTTGACCGGGATCGGGCTGCCACGGGGTGGTGTCCCCGTACAGGTAGAGGGACAGCTTGTCGCGGTGTCCGTGCGAGCCGCCGTGCGGGCCGAAGTCCAGCAGTGCGTGGACGCCCGCGTGGTGGAGCACCGCGTATCCGGCTGTCGGGAACACGGTCACCGGGCCCGGCGCCGGCCGCTCCGGCAACGCGGGCCCCGCGAACCAGCCCCCCAGCTCGCGGTCGAGCCCGTCGTCGTGCGCGCCGAGCTCCTCGCGGGCCCGGCCGGCCACCGCTTCGAGGGCGGGGGAGGGGACCAACTGTTGGACGAGGGCGACCAGTTCGAGCCACTCCAGGGCGAGCGGACCGCGCAGATACGGGCCGTCGTGCAGCGCGGGCAGGATGCCGCCCGGCGTGGCGATCGCCGCCAGGACATCCGTCATGCCGGCCAGCACGTCCATCACATCGGACGGAACGGCCGCGGGGTCGCTGCCCCGCAGCGCGAGCAGCGCGGCCCGCAGCACGAACCCGTGGTAGTAGGTGCTGCCTTCCCACTCCCAGCCGTCGTCGGCGACCGCGACCCGCAGATGGGCGTACAGCCCGTGGTCGCCCTCCAGCCACCGCTTTCCACCGTCCCACTCCCGGCCACGCGCCGCGGCGGCGGCCCGGCTCGTCGCCACGCCGGCGGCGTTGAGCCACGCGGTGTAGTTGGAGGCGAGACGGCCCTGACCGGTGAGCACGTCCCGGGCGTCGAGCGCCGCCTGCTCCAGGTCGTCGAGGAGCGGCAGCACCGCCGCCAGGTGTTCCGTGGAGTCCTCGGCGAGCGTGATCACGGTGTGCCCGATGGTGACCGCCCAGATGGCGTCGGTCAGCGCCTGGTGGAAGAGGCGGCCGCGGAGCATCCAGGTCTGCGCCTCGCCGTGCCGCTCGGTGGCGAGCTCCGCGTACAGACCGGCGTACTCGACGAGCCGGGCCACGGCCTCCGCGCGCTCGCCCCGGTGGGCGAGCACCCGCAGGTGCCGCGCCCACGCCTGGTGCGACAGCACCAGCCAGGCACCGCGCACCGCCTCGTCGTCCACCCGGCAGCCGTACGCGCAGCGCGCACCGCCCGCCGGGAAGACCCCGGCAAGCAGATCACCGTGGTCGAGCTCCACGCCGTGCGCCGGGCAGACGTACGCGTGCCACCAGCCGCCGCGCTCCCGGGCGATCCTCCTCAACGCGGCCACACTCCACCGTCGATGTCCACCGTGGTGGCGGTGAGGAACCCGGACGACGGCGACGCCAGATGGACGACCGCGGCGGCGACGTCCTGCGGGGTGCCGGCCCGGCCGACCGGGATGCCCGCCTCCATCGCCTGTTGTGCCTCGGGCGCCGTGAACGTGTCGTGGAAGGCGGTGCCCTTGATGAAGCCGGGTGCGACGGAGTTGACCGTGATGCCGGTGCCGCCGAGCTCCTTGGCCAGGCCCTTGGTGAAGCCGCGGATCCCGGCCTTGGCCGCCGCGTAGGCGACCGAACCGGGGCCCCCGCCGTTGTGCGCGGCCAGCGAGGACATGGTGATGATGCGTCCGGCCGCCGAGTTCGTCAGGTGCGGCAGCGCGGCCCGCACGGTGCGGAACGTCGACGTCAGATTGGTGGAGAGCACCTGCTCGAAGTGGTCGTCGGACATCTCGGCGATCGTGGCCCGGCCGATCAGATGGCCCGCGTTGCAGACCAGGACGTCCAGACCACCGAGGAAGCCGGTCGCCTCCTCGACGAGCCGGTCCACCTCGGCGGTCACGGTGGCGTCCGCCTTGAACGCCTTCGCCCTGCGGCCGAGTGCCTCGATGGCGGAGACCGTCTTCGCGGCCTCGTCGGCGGAGGAGTGGTAGTGGACGGCGACATCGGCGCCGGCCTCGGCAAGAGCGACGGCGATGGCGCGGCCGATTCCGTGGCCCGCCCCTGTCACCAGCGCGCGAGAGCCATTGAGATCAGCAGACATGGAGTGGAAACCTTTCGATAGCCGGCCGCTCGGACCGGAACCGGTCACTTGAGACCGGCGGTTGCGAAGCCCTGCACGAAATAGCGCTGGCCGATGAGGAAGAGGACGACCATGGGAAGGGTGGCCAGGGTGGTGCCGGCCATCAGGAAGTGCCACTGGGGGCCGTTCTCCGTCTTGAAGACGGAGAGTCCGACCTGGATCACCCGCAGGCTGTCCGTACGGGTCACCAGCAGCGGCCAGAGGAAGTTGTTCCACGACGCCTCGAAGGTCAGCAGCGCCACCGTGGTGAGCGCGGGCTTGACCTGCGGCGTCATGATCCGGGCGTAGATCCTGAACTCGCCCAGACCGTCGAGCCTGGCCGCCTCCTCCAGCTCCACCGGGAGATCGAGATAGAACTGGCGGAAGAGGAAGACGGCGAACGGGGTGACGGCACCGGGAACGATGAGCGCCCACCAGGAGTCGAGCCAGCCGCTGCCGCCCTGGCCGAAGATGTCGTTCCCGCCGGCCAGCGGCATGAAGCGGACGATCAGGAACTCGGGCAGCACCTTGGTGTACGTCGGGATCATCAACGCGGCGATGAAGAGGTAGAAGATGGCCTCGCTGCCGCGGAACCTGATCCGTGCCAGCGCGTACCCGGCCATCGACGCCACCACCACGTTGATCGCGGTGTGACTGAACGCGATGATGAAGCTGTTGCGCGCGTATGTCGCGAACGGTGCAGCCTTCAGCGCGTCGAGGTAGTTCCCGAACTCCCAGTGTTGCGGGAGGATTCCGGCATCCTGCGAGGCGATCTCGACCGGAGTCTTGAGCGAGGTGAGCACCATCCAGACGAACGGCGCCACCATCAGCAGCGAGACGACGGCGAGTGTCAGATGGAGCGCGATCCGGCCGGCGGACAGCGGTCTGGCGTCGGCCCGGCGCCGGGCCCTCTTCGCAATTCCCGGCCTCTGCAGCTCAGTTGTGGCCACGGGTGCCTCCCATGATCCGCCGGTTGACCAGGGTGAAACCCATCAGCAGCACGAACAGCACCAGTGACTGCGCGCAGGCGTAGCCGACACGGAACTCCCGGAAGGCGGATTTGTAGATCTCGAACGTCATCATCGTGGTGCTGTTGGCCGGGCCGCCGTCGGTCAGGATGTAGATCTGGTCGAACGCCTGGAACGCGCTGATCATCGACGTGATGAGCACGAAGAACGTCGCGGGCTTCAGCAGCGGCAGGGTGATCGAGAAGAACTGCCGCACCTTGGACGCGCCGTCCACCGAAGCGGCTTCGTACAGCTCTTTCGGCAGGGACTGCAGCGCGGCCAGATAGATGAGCATCTTCATGCCAATGCCCTGCCAGATGCCGACCAGGATCACTGACGGCATCGCCCACGAGGTCGAGGCGAGCCAGGCCGGACCGTCGATCCCGAGGAACGACAGGAGTGTGTTCAGCAGCCCGTTGCCCGGGTTGTAGATCCACAGCCAGACCAGTGCGATCGCGACGGTCGCCGTGACCTGCGGCAGGAAGACCGCGGTACGGAAGATGCCCCGCGCCTTGAGACCCGTGTGCAACGCCAGGGCCACGAGCAGCCCCAGCATCATGCCGAACGGGACGGTGAAGAAGGTGTAGACGACGGTGTTGACGACGGACTTGCGGAAGACCGCGTCGCCCATCATCTCCCGGAAGTTGTCCAGGCCCACGAACTGCGGCGCCGTCAGCACGTCGTACTTGGTGAAGGCCAGAACCACCGACGCGACGACCGGCAGGCCGATCCAGAGCGAGGCGTGCAGCAGCGCGGGCGCCACCATGAGCATGCCGGCGCGTTGCCTGCGGCGCCCCGGTCCCGTCGGTGTGCGACCGGTGCGCTTCTTCGCGACCGGGTGCCCGGCCGGGGACGGAGGCGGCGCGGGCCGTGCTTTCCATGCGGATGTCGCTCCCACAGTGACGGGTCCTTACATCCGGCCGATGGCGGCCTCGGCGAGCCGGCCGAGTTCCGCGATGGCGTCCTTCGCGGACTGGTTGCCCACGATCGCGGGCTCCAGCGTGGGCTTGATCTTTTCGCGGATCTCCATCCAGGCGGCGGTGCCGCCTTCGGAGCACGCGTCACCCATGCTCTGCAGGGAGAGGTCGACGAACTTGTTCTCCTTCACATAGCCGGTGTCGCTGAGGTCCTTCAGTCCGGGCACCGAACCGCGCTGCTTGACCGCTCCGAGGATCGACTCCGGCGAGGCGAGGTATTCGACGAGTGCGCGGGCCGCCGCGGGATGCTTCGAACTCGCGGACTGGGTGACGAGGGTGCCGCCCTGGAGCATCGCGGGCCTGCGGTTGGCGAGGACGAACGCCCCGAGTTTGTCGTCCTTGATCAGGTCCGGTGCCTGGTCGCCGACCTGCTTCCACAACGCGCTGCTCGTCATCATCATCGACGCCTTGCCGGTCTGCACATTGGTCGGGGCGCCGAGTTCCGTCTTCTTGGCGTAGGAGGCGGAGCCGTCCTTGACGAGGTCCTTGAAGAACTGCAGCGCCTCGACCCCGCGGGCATCGGTGAACAGCACCTTCTTGCCGTCCGCGCTGAACAACTGGCCTCCGTTGGCGAAGAGGAAGGCCTCCCAGCACTGGCGCAGTTCGATGGAGAACGGGTCGAACCCGATCCGGCCGTCCCTGGTCAGCTGCTTGGCCACGGCACGCAGTTCGGCCCAGTTCGCCGGGGTCTTCTTGATCCCGGCTTCGGCGAAGTGGTCCTTGCGGTAGACGACGATGCGGGTGTCCAGGACGACCGGCAGGGCGTACAGCTTGCCGTCGTACCGGGACGGCTCCAGCACCCGCTTCTCGTAGTCGTGCGCGGTGGCGAACTTCTCGGGCAGCTCGGCGATCGCCTTCTTCGCGGCGAACGGCGGGATCCAGCCCACCCCCATCATCAGCACATCGGGCAGCAGCCCGCCCGCGAGGCCTGTAGTGATCTTCTCGTTGAGCTGCGCGTACGTGGTGTAGTCCACGTTCACCTTGACGTCCGGGTACTTCTTCCGGAACCCGCCGAGGATCTCCTTCTCCAGCAGCGTCTTGCCGTCGGCGCCTTCGTAGATCGGGGTGAGCAGTGTGATCTCACCTTCGGCGGGGCCGTTGGCGGAGCCGGCCGCCGAAGTGCCGGTACCGCACCCGCTGAGGGCGGCGGCAGCGGTGCCGGCGCCGATGGCGGCAAGCAGCGACCGTCTTTTGAGTTCCATGGGACACCCCTTTTGAGGTGGAGGCTGTGGATCGATCCAGCGATGGCATCCCGGCCATGGCTGAGAAGCGCTGGTAAATCGATGCACTGATGCTAGGAACGCCGTCAGAGAGACGTCAACAGCTGAGGCGCATGAATTTTCGGCGATGTTAACGGGTGTACCGGTCAACAGAGTTCAGTAAATCGATACACTGATAGGGTCAGACTGGTTCCGAACCGGAGGTGGCATGAGCGGGGTAACGATCCATCAGGTCGCGGAGGCCGCGGGGGTCTCCGCGAGCACGGTGTCCAACGTCCTCAACGGGCGTACGGACCGTATGCAGGCGGCCACGCTGGCCCGCGTGGAGCAGGTGATCGAGCAGCTCGGCTACCGGCCCAACCGAGCGGCCCGGATGCTGCGCACCGGCCGCATCAAGGTCATCGGTCTCATCGTGCCGTCCGTCGCCAACCCCTTCTGGGGGGCGCTCGCCCGCGAGCTGGAGGCCATCGCGCTCGCCGAGGGCTATCACGTACTGCTCTGCAACAGCGAGCGTGATCCGGCCCGTGAGCTCAAGTACGGCGAGGAACTGCTCGCGGACGGGGTCAGCGGCGTGGTGCTCTGCTCCTCGCTCCCCTCGCTCGACCATGTGACGCCGCTGCTCAGCCGCGGACTGAAGATGGTCGCCTTCGACCGCACTGCGCAGGCGGGCGACCCGCCGTCGCTGGCCTCCATCAGTGTCGACAACGCGATGGGTGCGGAGCTCGCCACCCGCCATCTGGTCGAACTCGGCCACCGGAGGCTGGCGTTCGTCTCCGGCTCGGTCAACAGCGTCAACCGCCGCGAGCGGTTGCGCGGCTTCCGGGCCGCCCTGGAGGCGGCGGGCCTCGACCCGGCCGACGCGATTGTGTGGCCCGGCGCCGACACCGCGGAGTTCGGCGACAAGGACGCCGCCGAACTGGGGCGGAACGCGGCCAGGGAGCTCCTCGGGGGTCCGCGCCCGCCCACCGCGTTCGTCGCCATCAACGACATGTGTGCGATCGGGATCTGCCGGGGAGCCAAGGACGCCGGACGCAGCGCGGGGCAGGACGTCTCCGTGGTCGGCTTCGACGACATCCTCCTCGCCGACCTCTTCGAACCGCCGCTCACCACGGTCCGCCAGCCGCTGCCGGAGATGGCCGCGGAGACGTTCCAGCAGCTGCGGGCCCGCATCGACTCGGCCCCCGCGGCGGGACGGTCTCTGCTCATCCGGCCGAGGCTGGTCGTACGGGAGTCGACGGCCCCGGCACCGACGCCGGCCGACGGGCTGAGCGTAGCCGGGCAGCGGGTGGCGGGCCGGGCGTAGCCGGGTGGCCTAGGGGTGCCGATGTTCCGGGTCCCGACGCCGGGCCCCCGCCCCCGCCGTGCTGGTGTGCGGTGGGGCGTGCCGCGGCCGTGCCGCGTACGGGGAGTCGCCCTTCCGCGGCGGCACGCGGGGTGTCCTGGGAGCGGTTCGCAGGAGGCGTTGCGCTCAGTACCACTTTCTAAGAGGTCGTAGGCGGCCAGCGCGCGCATGACCGGCCGGCCGCGCATGAACCTGGCTCCACTCATCAGGCCCCTTGGAATCGATCGTCCAGGGAACCGGGAGGCGCTCTACTGGCGGACCGCCGAGATCAGTCCGCCGGGCCCCTCCTCGTGCTGCGGCGGGGTGCTGATCGGGCGGCCGTAGCCGGCAGCGCGCTCGCGCAGGGTGTGGCTGCCGGCCTCCCAGCCGTGCCCGGCCAGCCAGCCCACCGGGTCGTCGGGCATCTCCGAGACCCACATGGACGCCGCCGATCCCGGCACGGCGTCCGCGCCGAAGCGCTCGATCACGCCGCGCGAGCCCAACGTCAGCCCCATCCGACTGCCTGCCGCCGACTGCGCGCCGATCCGGGCCAGCAGCAGCTCCACCGCGTCCTCGGGCAGATAGATCAGCAGTCCTTCGGCGATCCACACGGTCGGCACCGCCGGGTCGTGCCCTGCGGCGGCCAGCGCGCCTGGCCAGTCCTCACGCAGATCCACCGCGACGGTGATCCGCTCGCAGCGTGCGACGGCCCGCTCCTGGCGCAGCACCGAAGCCTTGAAGTCCAGTGGCGCGGCGGTGTCGACCTCGAACAGCCGGGTGCCCTCGGGCCAGTCCATCCGGAAGGCCCGGCTGTCCATGCCGGCGCCGAGCAGCACGACCTGCCGGACCCCGGACGCGGAGGCCTGCTGCAACAGGTCGTCGAGGAACTTCGTCCTGATGACGATGGAGAACGCCACGCCCAGCCGGCGGCGTTGCGCGGCCTCGTCACCGGGCAGCGGCGGCGAGGAGGGCCCCAGGCCGCCGGCGGTGGCGAAGGCCTGTGCCAGTGGGTCGCGGAACAGCGCGTTCTCCCGCTCGGTCTCCCGCGCCCGCACCCTGGCCACCCCCACCGCCGTGGCCCACACTCCCGACGGCTGCACCCGCTCCTGCTCATCAGTCACCGCGCCAGCCTAAGGGTTGTCCCGTAAATGATCTACGGGACGCCTCCCTCCACCGCGACCTCGCCTCACTCACCCCGCGCGAACTGGAGGTCTTCGGCCTGCCGGCCCGAGGACTGAACAACGCCGAACTCGCCACCCGCCTCCACCTCGCCGAGGCGACCGTCAAGACGCACGTCGCCCGTATCCTCATCCTCGCCAAGCTCGGACTCCGTGACTGTGTCCAGGCCGTCATCGTCGCCTACGAGACCGGGCGCCTGGGTGTGGACCATCGGCAGTTGCGGCGGTTCATGACGTCCTCGACCTGGCCGGTGGATACGGTTTGTGCCAGGTTGGCCCGGCGGGCGGTGGCGGTGGTGAGGCCGGTGATGGCCTGGTCGTATCGGCCGGCCTGCCGATGGGCTTTCCCACAGGACCTGGCCGCGTGGGACCGGCTGATTGTCCCGTCAGGTGTCCTGTCGGCGCAGTACCAGGTAGCCGCTGATCAGGGCGGCGGCCGTCCAGGCCAGCAGGATGGCGAGAGCCGCCCCCGATCCGTAACCGGGTCCGTAGCGTCCGTCGTTGGCCGGCCCGGCGATGTGCATCAGCTCCAGGCCGGCCTGGTCGGGCAGATACCGCAGGACGGGCTTCAGAGCGGGGATGTTGCCGAGCCCCTGGGAGCCGAGGAACAACAGCGGGAGCAGGATGCCCATCGAGATCGCCGAACTGCGCACGACGGTCGCGATCCCCATGGAGAAGGCGCAGATCAGGGTCAGGTAGACGACGGCCCCGGCGAGCGCGGCCGGCACTCCGTCCGCGGTGAGGTCGGTTCCGTACGGGCCGAGCGCCGCCTGTGCCGCGACGAACGTGATGAGGACGATCACCGTCGAGGCGGTGAGGGCCGTCAGAGTGCCGACCAGCACCTTGGCGCCGTAGAACAGACCACGTCCCGGCACCGCGGCCAGCGAGGTCCGGATCGATCCGGACGAGTACTCGGCACCGACGAGCAGGACACTGAGCACGACGAGGGCGAGCTGCCCGAGGGTCACGCTGTACAGGGCGGCGACCAGCGGATCGAAGTTGACGACGTGCTCGATGTCGTTGCGCCAGTTGGACGCGACGAGCGTGCCGATGCCTGTGCTGAGCACGAAAGCCAGCAGCAAGGTGTAGGCGGTCGAGCGCACGGTCCACACCTTGGTCCATTCGGCGGCGAGCACCGCCCGGGGCGAGTTGCTGGTCATCGCTGTGCTCCTCCCGGCTGCTCCGCCCGGTACTCGACCGCGTCGGCGGTCAGCCGCATGAACGCCTCTTCCAGCGATGCGTGACTCCGTGCCACCTCGTGCACCGGCACCGCGTGGGCCGCGACCAGTTCACCGATCCGCTCCGGGCCGGCGGCCGCACTCAGGCTCCCGTCCGCGCATTCGGTGACCTCGATCCCGGCGCCGGCCAGCACGTCGCGCAGCCGCTGCGGTTCCGGAGTGCGCACCCGCACCCCTGCTTCCGTGTGTTCGTCGACGAACGCGGTCATGCCGGTGTCCGCGAGGAGCCGGCCGCGGCCGATCACGACCAGATGATCGACGGTGAGTGCCGCCTCGCTCATCAGGTGACTGGAGATCAGCACGGTGCGCCCTTCGGCCGCCAGGTCCCGCAGGAGGCGCCGGATCCACAGGACGCCCTCCGGATCGAGCCCGTTGACCGGCTCGTCGAGCACCACGACGGCCGGTTCGCCGAGCAACGCCGCGGCGATTCCTAGTCGTTGGGCCATACCCAGCGAGAACGTCCCCATCCGTCGGCGCGCGGCGCCCGCCAGCCCGGCCAGCTCGATCACCTCGTGCACGCGGCGTGCCGGGATCCGGTTGCTCCGGGCCAGACACCGCAGATGGTTCAGTGCGGTCCGGCCGGGGTGCACGGCCCTGGTGTCGAGCAGAGCGCCCACCGTACGCAGCGGATCGCGCAGCTGTCGGTACGGTGCGCCGTCGATCCGCACCTCGCCGGCGGTCGGTCGGTCCAGGCCCAGCATCATGCGCATCGTGGAGGACTTTCCGGCGCCGTTGGGGCCGAGGAATCCGGTCACCAGGCCGGGCCGTACCCGGAAACTGAGCCCGTCCACCGCCGTGGTGTTCCCGTAACGCTTGGTCAGGTCGGTCGCTTCGATCATGTCGGCGATGTTCCGGGACGAGAGGCCGCTGCCACATCCGGCCCAGGGCCTACCGCCTTTCCTCCACCCACGGGTGGAGGGGGCCGGCATAGGAGCCTGTGCCTCCGCCCCTGGGAGGAGCGCCAGGTTCAACTGCCGGACGGAGGTGGCGGGCCCTGCGCCTGGATAGGGTCGAGAGGTGCGAGCAAGTACTACTGAGGTGGACCCGGACTATCATCCGATCCTGGCCCGGCGGCTGAGCCGACGCCAACACATCGCTCTGGACTGCGTGTTCGTATTCGTCTACGCGGCCGCGCTGTTGCTGACCGGCTCGACGGCCGATGCGCCGTCGTCCACGGCACCCTCCCCGGCCCCGGTGCCGTGGGAGCGGCTCGTACTCATCGCGGCGGCCACCGCGCCCGTCGCCGTGCGGCGGATCTGGCCGTTGCCCGTGTTCGTGTTCGTGCTGGCGGTGACCGTCGTCGCCGTAGTACGGGACGCCACCTGGGACCCGTTCCTGGCGGCGGCGTTCGCCATGTACACCGTCGCCCTCACGGTGCCGTCACACCGTTGGTGGCAGCGGTGGCTGCCCGGACTGGCGCTGGCGGCCCTGTCCCTGGCCGGTGCCGCCGGAGCGACGCACGCGGGCGACGCATACTGGTGGCGCGGCGGCCCAGGGCTGCTGCTGCTCGGCTTCACCGCGCTGCTCGGCGCCTGGCAGCTGGGACGGGCCGCGCGGCAGAGGCGCGCGTTCGCCATTCGGGCGGTGGAGCAGCTCGCGCAGCGAGCCGTCACGGAGGAACGCCTGCGGGTCGCCCGCGAACTGCACGACGTCGTCACCCACAGCATGGGCCTGATCGCGGTCCAGGCCGGAGTCGCCAACCATGTCCTGCACGTCAGACCGCAGGAGGCGCACGACGCGTTGCAGGTCATCGAACGCACGAGCCGTACCGCACTGAACGACATGCGCCGGATGCTCGGTGTGCTGCGCACCCCCGAGGGCGAGCGGCAGCCGGCCTCTCTCGGCCCGGTCCCCGGCGCTGCCGCACTTCCCGAACTCGTCGGGCAGGCCGGTGCGCAGCTGACGATGCGCGGTGTCGAGAACCTGCCCGACGGAGTCGCTCTGGTCGTCTACCGAATAGTCCAGGAGGCGCTCACCAACGTCGCCAAGCACGCCGTCCCGGACTCCCGTTGCCAGGTGGAGGTCGTCGCGAACGGCCGCGACGTCAGGATCGACATCACCGACGACGGCGGAGGCCGGGCGCCCCTGACGAAGACGACCGGCGGCCATGGCATCGTCGGCATGCGCGAGCGCGTCGCCATGTACGGCGGGACCCTCACCACCGGACCGCGTCCGGAGGGCGGCTTCGCGGTGCACGCGTCCCTGCCGTACGAGGAGAGCACATGACCAGGCCCGCCGGCTCGCCCGCTGTTCCGTCCGGAGATCCGGTCCGGGTCCTGATCGCCGACGATCAGGCCCTGCTGCGCGGCAGCCTCCGCGTGCTCGTCGATGCCGAACCCGGCCTGGTGACCACATCGGAGGCGGCGAACGGGACGGAGGCGGTGCGCTGCGCCCGGCAGGACCCGCCGGACGTGATCCTGATGGACGTACGGATGCCCGGGATGGACGGCATCGAGGCGACCCGGCAGATCTGCGGTTCTCCCGGCACGGCGAACGTCAAGGTGCTGATGCTGACGATGTTCGACCTGGACGAGTACGTCTATGCCGCGCTGCGGGCCGGCGCGAGCGGCTTCCTGCTCAAGGACACGCCGCCCGGCGAACTGATCGCGGCGATTCGGGTCGTGGCCGGAGGCGATGCGCTGCTGGCACCGGCCGTGACGCGGCGCCTGATCGCGGAATTCGCGCATCGCCCACAGCCCTCGCAATCACTGCCGCACACCCTGGACGGTGTGACCGGGCGCCAGCGCGAAGTCCTCACCCTCATCGCCCGCGGCCTGTCCAACACCGAGATCGCCGAACGGCTGTACCTCGGCATCGCCACCGTGAAGACCCACGTCGGCCATTTGCTCACCAAGCTCGACTGCCGCGACCGCGCGCAGTTGGTGATCGTCGCGTACGAGAGCGGCCTGGTCACGGTAGTACGCCCACCGGCGATCGGTCCTTGAAGACCGCCTTCCGGCACCGCGGCCGGAGGCCTGACCCGGCCACGGACGATGTGGGCCCCGAAGAGGTGCGGGTTGTGTTCCGGCATTCCGATCACCACAGCACCGCACGATGCGGCATCAATCGCAGACCACGGACCGCAGACCACAGACCACGGACTGTGTCTGCTGCCCACCGGACACGGTCTCACCGCTCGCTACCAGGCCGCTCGTTATGGCCGGCGAGCACCTCGGCCAGGACATCGGCAGGAAGGCCCGCCCACCGGATCAGTTTCTCCGACGCCATTTGCCAACGTGACAGTGCCACCTTCGGTGAGAGGTCGTGGAGCACGCTGACGTCGGTGAACGTGCGGGGCAGGGACGGATTCGGCGGATGGGGACCCATGACACACATGAACTGACAAGCCGTCAGGCGCTCCGTTCCCCTTCCAGGGTTGGGGAACGCCGTCAGCCCATCGGGTACTACGTCGCCGGCCACACCCGGAAGCGATGCTCCGTCTGTGGCAGGCCCCCTACCGTTTGCGCGGAACGCCACCCACCGCGATGTCACGCCGGATCTCGATGACGTCGGCGTCGGCGAGATTCATGTCCGTCGCGAACTGAGCTTGTCCTCTATGGTCTGACCTGGTCACGTTTGGCGATGCTCTCGGGCCGCCTGACCTTTTTGCCCACGTCGTAGCGGGTGGCGGGGTGTCGGTCCTTCGAGCCGAGGGGCCTGCTGGGGCCAGGCCGGTTGGGTTTCGGCGCGCGGGCCGGACAGGGCAGGTCGGGGCGGAGGTTCCTGAACCCCCGGCGGACCCGGGCGGGGATGAGTCGGCCGGGCTCGGCCCGCTTCTCCCAAGGGCGGCGGAGGTCCGCGGCCAGCGGGCGGGCGAGGCGGAGTTGGGTGTGGGCGGCGACGACCAGCCAGGTCCAGCGGTCCACCGCCGCAGGAGCGCGGAGCTTCGGGCGGACCCAGCCCAGCGTCTGCATGATCATCCGGAAGGTGTGCTCAGGGTCGAACCTGCGCAATTGTGGTCGATCCATGCGGAGCGGGTGGTGAGACGAGGATGGATGCGGTCCCAGGCCATCGCGCGAGCGGTGCCACAGCGGGTCGGTGACCTGCACCGTCGCGGCATCGGGCTCGCCCCAGGTGTCGGGCTTGGCGAAGCGGAACTCCTTGCCGTGCCTCGGCGGTCGTCCGCCCTGCGGCGGTGAGGTCCACGGCACCGGGACGGGCTTGCGCATCACGCGGTCCGTGCGCATCCGCCCGAGGACCTCCACCGGCAGTCCTTCCAGCAGATGGGCCATGCGCGGGGCGTCGTAGCCGGCGTCGAAGACGATCGGGATGTCGCGGTCGCCTGCCTGCCAACGGCCCATGTCGATGAGGTCCCCGACCGCACGGCGGACCCGGGCCGCGGTAACCTCGGCGACATTGTCGGTCGGCCCGAGCCGCAGCGCGTCCAGGATCTGGCACCACGAGGTCCGGCCCGACTCCAGCGCGGCGACGAACGAGTACGGCCGGCCGGGCATGAACTGGTCCGACGAGCGTCCGCTACGGCCGTAGACCTGGCAGAACGGTCCGCACTGGTCGGCGCGCCCGGCCGGAGCCAGTGGGTGACGTCCACTGCCAAGACCAGGCGCCCGTACGCGGCCTTGGGCTGCGGAAGCCCGGCCAGCACCTGCCGAAGCCGCGCCACATCGACGTTCCCGCTGTTCAGCGCGTCGTACATCGCGCCGTGCCCGCGCCGGTGCTCGGCCGTCAGGGTGAGGTCCACCGGCGTGGTCACCGGCCCATCCGCGCACAGCAACGCGTCGGTCAGCTCGAACAGTGCGCCCCCGCGCACAGGCAGGCAGTCGAAGAAGTCGTCCCGGAAGTGTGACGCCCCCGCGAATGGTTCCCGCCGGACATCGTGATGCAGCAGACCCATCCCTCACAGCCTTCGTACTGGTCACGTGCCTCTTTGGTCGGAGCACAGGATCAGGCGGAGGCCGTGTTCACGTCCCCGCAATCTCCGTTCGAGCGATCACGTTCGGGGCATCGTTCGAGGCCAGGGGTGTACTCGAGCGCCGCAGTCGGGCCAACCTGGGCACGCTTGTCCGCAAGCGCGCGTGCCTGGGCTATCCAGGGATGGCGCCGGGGTCGACGCCGGTCAGGTCACAGCTTGCGTCCCACAACCGCGCCGCGACGGAGGTGTCGGCAAGGTGGTTCCATATCGGTTCACGTCGGGGCTCGCCGCGCAGGCCGAAGACGCGCGGTCCCCACAGCTGGCCTCCATGCACGGCCGGGTCGAGCACCGCCCGGACCGCGGGCCATGCGCCGGCATGCTTGCCCTGGACGAGGAGAGCCGCAGGCGCCGCGCTCAGCCGTGCGCTGATGGTTCTCACATGAACCGGCGGCCGTGACGGCGTGAGGGAGTCCAGCGCGCCGCCGGGATGGACCACCGCGCTCGTCACCGTGCTGCCGACAGCGCGCAGGCGGCGGTCGAGTTCGAGACCGAAATACATCTGCGCCAACTTGGAACGTCCGTAGGTGCGCTTGGGCTGGAAGTCATTCCAGGACTGCAGGTCGTCCAGGTCGAGCCGCTCCGACTTCGCTGCGAAGCTGCCCATGGTCACAACGCGAGCCGCCGGCGCAGCCGACAGCAGCGGCATCAGCCACTGGGTCAACGCGAAGTGCCCGAGGTGGTTCGTGCCGAACATGAGCTCGTGACCGTCCTCGGTCTCCCTGCGCGGCGGGTCGTCAAGCGCGACGCCAGCGTTGTGGACCACCGCGTCGAGGCGTTCAACCTCCAGTGATTTCACCGCCGTTTGCAGCGAACCGAGGTCGGCGAGGTCCAGCCGTACGGACCGCACCCGCGCACCAGCAACGCGCGCACGGATCGAGGCCGTGGCGACCTCGGCCTTCGCAGGATTCCGGCTGCCGAGTACGACGGTCGCTCCGGCTTCCGACAACTGCTCCGCGACGAAGTACCCGATGCCGGCGTTGCCGCCGGTGACCAGGAAGATGCTGCCGTCGGCACGTGGCAGCCGTTGGACATTCCAGGGCGGGGTGGAGGATGCGGACGACATGGCGACGGGACTCCCTTGCTGTTGAAGGCGGCTGTGGCTGCTCTGCCGGCAGCTCGACACCCACGGTTTCAGCGGCCGCCGACACATCGCCTATGGATCAACGACAGTCCCGCCAGACGGCCGATATCCCACCGACACAGTGCTGGCTCATCACGCACCGTGCCGGTGAACGTCACGTTGGCCAACCGGAGCACTCGAAGGCCGACTGGGACGCTCAGCCACCAGAGGTTAAAAGACAAGCTCAGGGGTGGGCGAGTTCGAGGACGGTGATGCCGCGGGGACGACCGCGTCGGCGGTGAGGCGCAGACGGCCGAAGCGCTCATGGAAGAGGAGCGTGGCGATCAGTGCCGCGATCAGGATGCTCGTTTCCCGCAGGGCGGCGACGGTCGCCAGGTCGCCGTGGGCCTGGGCCGAGATGACGAGGCCGTAGGCGAGCAACGAGATGGCGCCGCCCGTCAGGCCGATCCCGCAGACCGGCTTGAGCTGGGCGAACAGGGGGCGGCCGCGTCGGGCGAGTGCCAGCAGCGGCAGGACGGGGCCCTGGCACAGGAAGAGCCACGCGATGTAGTCGATCACGGTCTGGGACCGGTGGACCCCCGTACCGGCTCGGCGCTCACGTACGGGCCAAGCTGCCGGAGCTCCGCGAGACCGAGGCCCGTGTCGCGCAGGTGATCCTCGACCAGGGGGCCGACCTCGTCGGGCTCAGCGTCTGTGACGTCGCCGCCCTGGCCGGCACCGCGCCGTCATCGGTCGTCCGCGCCTGCCAGCGCCTCGGCTTCCGCGGCTACCAGGAATTGAAGATCGCGGCAGCCCGCCAGGGCCCCACCCGCGCACCGGCACCGGACCCCCGCGACGACCCGGCCGCCCGCGCCCTGGCCGACACGATCCATGCCTCCCGCGAAGCCCTCGACGACCTCGCCACCACGCTGACCGCCGACCGGCCGCTCGCCGCGGCCGCCGCGCCCCGCGTCGTGGTCACGGCGGGGGGCCTCTCCGCCGACGTCACCGCCGACCACTCCTACTGACCTGGCCGTCGACGTGACATGCGAGGGCGCGGCGATCGGGTTTCGCCGCGCCCTCGCGTCTTCGTCCGGTACCGGACGGGTCAGGAGGCGGTGCAGGCGCCGATCGTGGATGCGGAGGCGTTGCCGTTGGTCATGACGGTGAACCCGCAGGTCGTCGATGCCCCGGCTGCCAGGCTGCCGTTGCCGTTCGGCCTCAACGGCAACGCGTGTCGCGGCATGTGGATATTACGAAAGATCTACGAAAGTAGGTCCGGTGCGCCGGTCGGCTTCGATGGCATCCGGGAGTAGGTCGGCCCGAGGCGGTTGCTGTCATGTGCCGCAGTCGCACGGTCTTGCATGGCAGATGAGGCACTGAACCATCGAAATATTTCGGAATGTGACCACGCGGCGGCGTGTGGTCCCTCCGGTGGCATCGCTTGTCGCAGTGAGCGAGGTCGACCGGACGCCGATCCAGGACGTTACAGATCGCCTCACGAATCGATGGTCTGAAACGAGGCCGGGTCGAAGGCTGCGGTGCGAGGGGCGCGTCGCAGGGCGGGAAATGTGCAGCCTATGGCTTGCTTCATCATCGAGTTCAGTCGTTATTGATCCGTAATGAGCGTTACGGTATGGCGAAAACATGCATCACGTGTAACGTGCGGGCATCCGGTCGGCGGTGAACCAGCCGCACGGCAGTTCCGCGAGAGGGGTTTGTGTTGCACACCCGCCCAGTCCGCCGCGCAGCAGCGGCCACCGCACTGTTGATCGCATCCGCCACAGCGCTGTCCGCATGCGGAAAAGACGGCGCCTCCGATGGTGCCGGCGCTCCCGCGGGCGATGTCGCCGTCGCGGGTGTGCACGTCACCCGCGACGCGGAACTCCACGCCTCCCTGCCCGCGGCCGTCAGGTCCGGCGGCACGGTCCGGGTGGCCACCGACGTACCGTATGCGCCGTTCGTCATGTTCAAGACCGAGGGGCAGCCCGAGCTCACCGGGCTGGACTACGACCTCGGCCAGGCGCTCGGCGCCAAGCTGGGAGTGCGATTCGCCTTCACCGCCCAGAAGTTCGACGGCATCGTGCCCGCCATCCAGGCCGGAAAGTTCGACGCCGTCATGTCGGCCATGACCGACACCAAGGAACGCCAGCGGGTCCTGGACTTCGTGGACTACTCCGTATCGGGCTCGGGAATCCTCGTGGTCAAGGGAAACCCGGACCGGATCGCACGGCTCGACGATCTCTGCGGCAAGAAGGTCGCCACCCAGGCGGCCAGCCACCAGCTGGAGGTGCTGAAGAGGCACCAGTCCACGTGTGCAGAAGCAGGCAGGAACGCGGTCTCCATCCAGACGTTCCCCAAGGATTCCGACGCCCAACTCGCCCTGCGCTCGGGGAAGGTGGCCGCCGATCTGGTGACGAAGCCCGGCGCCGGCTGGACGGCGAAGACCGCCGACGGCGGCCGCGCCTTCGAGGCCGTCGAGGACCCCGCCGCAGGCGGTGGCTACGAGGCGACCCCCAACGGCATCGGTGTCAGCAAACGGCTTCCCGGGCTGACCGACGCGATCCAGAAGGCCCTTCAGGCACTCGTCGACGACGGCACACTCGGCAAGATCTGCGACAAGTACGGCGCCGCCTCCATCGCGGTGAAGCAGGCCACCAAGAACGCGGCGGTGTCCTGACATGGCCGCCCTCACACCCGCCGGGGCCGTACGCGGCGCCCAGGCCCCCGCACCGCCTGCCGAGGCGGGCCTCACCGTCGTACCGATCCGCCACTGGGGCCGATGGCTGGCCGCCGCGGCTGCCCTCACCGCCCTCGTCGGCCTGATCGGTTCCCTCGCCGGCAACGAGAACCTGCACTGGGACATCGTCGGGCACTACGTCTTCGCCGACCTCGTCTTCGACGGCCTGGCCACCACCCTGTGGCTCACCGCGGCAGCCATGGCCGTCGGCCTCGGGCTGGGTGTTCTCGTAGCCGTGATGCGCCTGTCGTCCAACCCCGTACTCCGCGCCCTGGCCAACGCGTTCGTCTCGGTCTTCCGCGGCACCCCGCTCCTGGTCCAGATCATCTTCTGGGGGTATGCGGGCGCCCTCTACAAACACATCCTCATCGGCATCCCGTTCACCCACATCACCTTCCTGGACATGGACACCAACGCGGTGCTCACCCCCGCGGTCGCCGCCCTCCTGGCACTGGGACTCAACGAGGCGGCGTACGCGAGCGAGATCGTCCGCGCGGGAATCCAGTCCGTCGACGCGGGACAGGCGGAGGCCGCCCAGTCGCTCGGCATGCGACCGGCGCTCACCACCCGGCGCATCGTGCTGCCCCAGGCCATGCGGGTCATCATCCCTCCGCTGGGCAACGAGACGATCAACATGCTCAAGATGACCGCTCTGGTCTCGGTGATCTCCGCCCACGACCTGATGTCCAACATCCAGGACGTGTACGCCCAGAACTACCAGGTCATCCCCATGCTGGTGGTCGCCAGCATCTGGTACCTGATCCTCGTCACGGCCCTGGGCCTGCCGCAGTCCTGGCTGGAGCGCCGCTACGGCCGCGGCACGGCACCCGCCGCCCCCGCCCCCGGGCCGCTGCGACGCCTCGTCGCGGGCGCCGCACTCCGGACCTCCCGGACCGGCCCCGCCCCATCGACCGACACGAAGGGCTGAGAGTGGAAACGCCGATGGTGCACGCCGAGGGCGTGCGCAAACACTTCGGGAAGGTCTCCGTGCTCCGGGGCATCGACCTGACCGTCGAACGCGGCCGCGTCTGCTGCCTGTTGGGCCCCTCCGGCTCCGGGAAGTCCACGTTCCTGCGCTGCATCAACCATCTGGAGAAGATCGACGGAGGCAGCCTTTCCGTCGACGGCGCCCCGGTCGGCTACCGGCAGCAGGGCAACCGGCTGTACGAGCTGAAGGAACGCGAGATCGCCCGCGCCCGCCGCGACATCGGGATGGTGTTCCAGCGGTTCAATCTGTTCCCGCACATGACAGCGCTGGAGAACGTCATGGAGGCACCCGTGAAGGTCGCGGGCGCCACCAGGGCCGAGGCACGCGCCGACGCCCTGCGGCTGCTGGAACGGGTCGGCCTCGCCGACCGTGCCGAACGCTATCCGGCCCAGCTCTCCGGCGGCCAGCAGCAACGCGTCGCGATCGCCAGAGCGCTCGCCATGAAGCCCAAACTGATGCTCTTCGACGAACCGACGTCGGCCCTGGACCCCGAACTGGTCGGGGAAGTGCTCGACGTGATGCGGCAGTTGGCCGCGGAAGGGATGACGATGGTCGTCGTCACACACGAGATCGGATTCGCCCGGGAGGTCGCGGACACAGCCGTCTTCATGGACGGCGGTGTCGTGGTCGAGGCCGGCGACCCCCGCCAGGTGCTCGGCGATCCCCAGCAGGAACGCACCCGCACCTTCCTGTCGAAGGTCCTGTGATGCCCGAAGTACGGCAGCGGGGCACGGCGGCCCTGCTGCTCCCCGACGCCCTCGCCCTCCAGCCCCGCTACCTGGCGGACCTGGAGCATCTGGTGTCCATCGACTCCGGCTCGTACAGCCCGCAAGGAGTCGATCGCATCGCGGACTGGACCGTGCGGCGCCTGACCGGCCTGGGTTTCGAGGTGGACCGGTCGCCCGTCATAGCCCCGGGCCACGACACGCGCTTCGGTGACCTGGTCGTGGGGCGGCTGTGCGGCCGGCTCCCCGTCGAACAGGGCGGACGGCGCATCCTGCTCGCCGGACACATGGACACCGTCTTCGACGACGGGACGGCGGCGCGGCGCCCCTTCACCCGCAACGGCCGGCTCGCCCACGGCCCCGGAGTCAGCGACGACAAGGGCGGCCTGCTGGCCGGCCTCACCGCCGTGGAGATCCTGGTGCGCCGCGGGATGACGGACTTCGCGGAGATCGTCTTCCTCGCCACCCCCGACGAGGAGATCGGCTCCCCGGCCAGCCGCCGGGTGACCGCGGAGCTCGCCGGGGCCGTCGACTACGGGCTGGGCCTGGAGTGCGCCCGGGAGAACGGCGACCTCGTCATCGCCCGCAAGGGGGTGGCGGACTTCCTGATCACCGTCACAGGACGGGCCGCCCACGCCGGCATCGAACCGGAACGCGGGGCGAACGCCGCACTGGCCGCTGCTCATCTGCTCATCGCCTGCCAGGAGATGAACGGGCGCTGGGGCGACGTCACGATCAATGTGGGGATGGTCCGGGCGGGCAGCCGTATCAACATCGTCTGTCCCGAGGCCGAGTTGCACGTGGAGGTGCGGTCCTCGACCCAGTCGGGCATCCAGCAGGCCAGGCAGGCCATCGTCGTGGCCGCCGCCCAGCTGTCCGTACCGGGCACCACGGCCACCGTGCGGCAGACGGAAGCGTGCCCGGCGATGGAGGACGCCCCGGCGGCGCGCGCCGTGTTCGCCCGCGCCCGGGAGGCCGGGGCGGAGCTCGGCCTCGACCTGGGCGCCGCTGCCACCGGGGGCGTCGGCGACGCCAACACCATCGCCGGAGCCGGGGTGCCGACGCTCGACGGCCTCGGCCCGGTCGGCGGCGGTGACCACAGCCCGCAGGAGTGGCTGGACGTGACGACGGTCCCGCACCGGGTTGCCCTGCTCGCGGCGCTGATCACGGCCCTCGGCCGGGACGACGGCTGACCCGGACATCCGGAGCACGCCGCCGGTCCGCGTAATCTGAACCCCTTCAGAAAGGTGGCGCTGGCCCATGTCCTCACTCGCCGAAGAGATCCGGCAACGGTTCGGTGACCTCAGCCCCGCCGAACGCAAGGTGGCCCGGGTGCTGCTCGCCGGCTACCCGTCGGCCGGTTTCGAGACGGTGGCCACGCTCGCCGAACGCGCCGCGGTGAGCGCGCCCACGGTGATCCGTTTCGTCAACCGGCTCGGCTACAAGGGGTTCCCCGATTTCCAGGCGGCGCTGCGGGGGGAGCTGGAGGAACGCAGTGCCTCACCTCTGCAGCTCTACAGCTCACGGGGATACGGCGCCGTACCGGACGAGGAGGGCCGGGACACCGCGCACCCCGGAGGCGGACAGGACGTGTTCAGCTCCGAGGTCGCGCGTACGCTGCGGGAACTGCCGCCCCACGACGTGCAGGCGGCGATCTCGCTGCTCTGCCACCCCAAGCGCCGCATCATCCTGGCCGGTGGCCGGTTCACGCATCTGCTGGCGCAGTACCTGGGGCTGCACCTCATGCAGATTCGCGGCGACGTGGTCATCCTGCCGGACCGTGACGTCGAGCGGACCGCCGTCCTGGCGGGTCTCGGGCGGCAGGACGTCCTCGTGGTCTTCGACTACCGGCGCTACGAACCGGACAAGATCGTCATCGCCGAGATGGCCGCGCAGTGCGGGAGCAAGGTCGTCCTGTTCACCGACGCCTGGCTCTCGCCGGTGACCAGCCTCGCCGACGTCGTCCTGCCCAGCCATGTCGCCGCGCCTTCGCCGTACGACAGCATGGTCCCGACGCTCGCCACCGTCGAGACGGTGCTCGCCGGGGTGCTCAGGCAGCTCGGAGAGGAGGGGCGCGACCACTTGGCGCACAGCGAGGACGTGTCCCGCCGGGCCGGCATCCAGCCGGACGACTCCGGGCCGGTCTGAGACGGTGGCGTACCCGGTGCGCCGCCGGGTACGCGCCCGCACGCTCAGACGGTGCGGCGCCGCCCGTTCCCTCCGTGGGTGACGCGCCGTGCGACTGCCCGTGCCGGGGGAAGGGGGACGGTCCTTCCCCCGGCACGGCGTCTCATCGGCCCGGCGCGACTCAGTCCGCCGACGCCGTCCACCCCAGCGCCTCGATGCGCGCGGCGTCGCCGGACCGGCTCTCGTCGAAGGCCGTCCGGTTGCCGTCCTCGACCCGGACGGCGTCCACGTACACCCCGCGTCCGACGTAGAGCTGATCCGTGGCGTACCGCCACCGCAGCCGCACCTCCTTGCCGCGCCATGCGGCGAGGTCGGCGTCGAGACGGTGCCAGACCCGGCCGGACCAGCCGGAGACCGTGCCGGTGGGGTGCGGCTCGGGCCGGGGGCTTCGTGTCCCCGCCGTCGGTACGGTGGTGAAGGGTACGGGCTGCCAGGTCGCCCCGGCGTCCGCCGACGCCTCCAGGAAGAGGAGGTCGGACCCGGGCTCGGTGTCCCACCACAGGGCCGAGCTCAGCCGGGCGTGCGAGGAGGCGAGACGAAGTGCCGGCAGCGTGAGCGTGGCGGAGGCGGAGCTCGCCATCCCCGAGAACCATGCCGTGCGGCCACGCGCGGGACGGACCGCGACGGCGCGCGCCATCTGGTTGGCGGTGGCGACGCGCGGCGCGCTGCCGGAGCGCCAACTGCGCACCGGATGCACCGAGTTGCCGAGGACGATCAGGAACGAGTCGGTACTCGGGTCGAGCACCAGACTGGTGCCGGTGAACCCGGTGTGGCCCGCCGTACGAGGTGTTGCCATCGCCCCCATGTACCAGTGCTGGTAGAGCTCGAAGCCCAGACCGTGCGCATCGCCGGGGAACGCCGTGTTGAAGTCCGTGAACAGCAGGTCCACCGACTTTGCGGAGAGAATCCTCGCGCGGCCGTAGACCCCGCCGTTGAGCAGCGTACGGGCGAGGATCGCGAGGTCCCAGGCGCAGGAGAAGACCCCCGCGTGGCCCGCCACACCGTCCAGGCTGTACGCGTTCTCGTCGTGCACCTCGCCCCAGACCAGTCCGCGGTCGAGGCCGGACCAGGGGAGCCGGGCGTCCTCGGTCGCGGCGATCTTCGGTTTCCAGGAGGCCGGCGGGTTGTACCGGGTGCGGTGCATGCCGAGCGGAGCGGTGATCTGCTCGCGGAGCAGTACATCCTGCGTGCGGCCGGTGATCTTCTCCAGGATCAGTTGCAGCGAGATCAGATTCAGGTCGGAGTAGAGGTACGCCGTGCCGGGCGGGTTGGCCGGCACCTCGTTCCACAGCAGCTCCAGCTTTCCCTCCCGCGTCGGCGCGCTGTACAGCGGAATCCAGGCGCGGAAACCCGAGGTGTGCGTGAGGAGTTGACGGACCGTGATGCCCTGCTTGCCGCCGCCGGCGAATTCGGGCAGATACGAGGCGACCTCGGCCTCCAGCTCCAGCCTGCCGCGCTCGATCTGCTGCACGGCGAGGATCGAGGTGAACAGCTTGGACACCGAGGCCAGGTCGAAGACCGTGTCCTCGGCCATGGCGATCTGCTGATCGGGCGGGAACTCCACCCCCGTGTCGGTCTTCTCGTCGTACGCCGCGTAGCGCACGGCCTTGCCGATCGGGTGGTGCAGGGCCACCGTGCCGCCTCGCCCGGCGAGCAGCACCGCGCCGGCGTACCAGGGGTGCTTGGGGGAGTCGGAGAGGAACTTCTCCGCATCGGCGACCAATTGATCCAGAGGACCCTGCAGCAACCCGGCGCGGGCGGCGGATCCGCGCCGCAGCGTGGGCCGGCCCTGCGCGGACGCCGCGTTCGTCCCGGTCCCTGAGTGCATACCCGACGACTCCGCCTCCGACTCCATGGCCGACGCCCGCTCCGCGAACGGAATCGGCGCCAGGGCGAGTGCTCCGCCCAGGGCCAGCATCCCACCGCCCAGCCTGCGTCGGCTGATCCCTCTCCCGGCCGCGTCCTCGGTCATGCGGAGCCCCTTCCTGCCGTTCCCTGTCGAGTGAAAGAAACTTTCGAATTAGTGCCCGAAGGTGAAACTTCTTTCCGGGGCAGAGATTACTGTCACCTCTGCCGTCGCGGAGGCCCCCGGCGTCACAAAGAATCTGACACTGCATCAGAAAATCTCTTCCCTCGCAGATCCGACTGCGGCATCCTGCGGCCCATGGAGACGGAGCTGAGCAAGAAACTTGGGGTCGAGCACGCCATCTTCGGCTTCACGCCGTTCCCCGCGGTGGCCGCCGCCATCTCCCGGGCGGGCGGGTTCGGCGTACTCGGCGCGGTCCGCTACACCGCCCCGGACGACCTGGCGCGTGACCTCGACTGGATGCAGGAGCACGCCGGCGGCAAGCCGTACGGCCTCGACGTCGTGATGCCCGCGAAGAAGGTGGAAGGGGTGACCGAGGCCGACGTCGAGGCGATGATCCCGGCCGGACACCGCCGGTTCGTCCAGGACACCCTGGCCGAGCACGGCGTACCGGAACTCGCCGAGGGCGAGGCGTCCGGCTGGCGCATCACCGGATGGATGGAGGAAGTCGCGCGCAACCAGCTCGACGTCGCCTTCGAGCACCCCATCGGACTCCTCGCCAACGCCCTCGGCTCACCGCCCGCGGACGTCGTCCGGCGCGCCCACGACCAGGACGTCCTCGTGGCCGCTCTCGCCGGAAGCGCCAAGCACGCCCGCCACCACGCGGACGCGGGCATCGACATCGTCGTCGCCCAGGGGTACGAGGCCGGCGGCCACACCGGTGAGATCGCCTCCATGGTCCTGGTCCCGGACGTGGTCGATGCGGTGGGACCGCTCCCCGTCCTCGCCGCCGGCGGCATCGGCAGCGGCGAGCAGATCGCCGCCGGGCTCGCCCTCGGCGCCCAGGGCGTATGGCTCGGCTCCCTCTGGCTGACGACGGAGGAGGCCGACCTGCACTCCCGCGCGCTGACCCGCAAGCTCCTTGCCGCGGGCTCCGGCGACACCGTCCGCTCCCGCGCGCTGACCGGTAAACCCGCACGCCAGCTCCGTACCGCATGGACCGACGCGTGGGACGACCCGTCGGGGCCCGGCACCCTGCCCATGCCGCTCCAGGGGCTGCTGGTGGCCGACGCCGTGTCCCGCATACAGAAGTACGAGACCGGCGCGCTGCTCGGCACCCCCGTCGGACAGATCGTCGGCCGGATGAACACCGAGCGCAGCGTGCAGGCCGTATTCGACGACCTGACCCGCGGCTTCGAGCGTGCCGTGGACCGGATCGACCGCATCGCCGGACGGAGCGCCTCATGAACCGGCAGCCCAACGGCTTCTGGGCCCAGGCCGCGGCCGACCCCGGCCGTACGGTCCTGACCGCACCCGACGGCGAGAGCTGGACGGCGGGCCGGCTGCACGCCGCGGCCAACCGCCTGGTCCACGGGCTGCGCGCCGCCGGGCTCCGGCGGGGGGACGCCTTCGCGGTCGTCCTGCCCAACGGTCCCGAGTTCTTCACCGCCTACCTCGCGGCCACCCAGGCGGGGTTCTATCTCGTACCGGTCAACCACCACTTCGTCGGCCCCGAGATCGCCTGGATCGTCTCGGACTCCGGCGCCAAGGTGCTCATCGCCCACGAGCGGTTCGCGCAGGCGGCGACCGCGGCCGCCGACGAGGCGAAGCTCCCGGCCGCCCACCGCTACGCCGTGGGCGCGGTCGACGGCTTCCGCCCGTACGCCGAACTGCTCGAAGGACAGTCCGGCGAACCCCCCGAGGACCGCACCCTCGGCTGGGTCATGAACTACACCTCCGGCACCACGGGCAGGCCGCGCGGCATCCGGCGGCCGCTCTCCGGCAAACCCCCCGAGGAGAGCCATCTCGGCGGATTCCTCGCCATCTTCGGCATCAGGCCCTTCGACGGCAACGTCCATCTGGTCTGCTCGCCGCTCTACCACACGGCCGTCCTCCAGTTCGCGGGTGCGTCCCTGCACATCGGGCACCCCCTGGTCCTCATGGACAAGTGGACGCCCGAGGAGATGCTGCGGCTCATCGACACCCACCGCTGCACCCACACGCACATGGTTCCGACCCAGTTCCACCGCCTCCTCGCCCTTCCCGGCGAAGTGAAGGAGGCATACGACGTCACAGCCATGCGCCACGCCATCCACGGCGCGGCCCCCTGCCCCGACCACGTCAAACGGGCCATGATCGACTGGTGGGGGAGGTGCGTCGAGGAGTACTACGCGGCCAGCGAGGGCGGCGGCGCCTTCGCCACCGCCGAGGACTGGCTGGCGAAGCCGGGCACCGTGGGCAGGGCCTGGCCGATCAGTGAACTCGCCGTCTTCGACGACGACGGCAACCGCCTGCCGCCCGGCGAACTCGGCACCGTCTACATGAAGATGAACACCGGCGGCTTCAGTTACCACAAGGACGAGACCAAGACGAGGAAGAACCGCATCGGTGACTTCTTCACCGTCGGCGACCTCGGCATCCTCGACGAGGAGGGCTGCCTCTTCCTCCGCGACCGCAAGATCGACATGATCATCTCCGGTGGCGTCAACATCTACCCCGCCGAGATCGAGGGTGCTCTCCTCGGCCACCCCGCGGTCGCCGACGCGGCGGTCTTCGGCATTCCGCACACCGACTGGGGCGAGGAGGTCAAGGCGGTCGTCGAACCGGCCCCGGGGCACGAGGCGGGGGACGCGCTCGCCGCCGCGATCCTGCACCACTGCGAAGACCGTCTCGCCGGGTACAAGCGTCCCAGGAGCATCGACTTCATCGCGGAGATGCCCCGTGATCCCAACGGCAAGCTGTACAAACGCCGGCTGCGCGACCCGTACTGGGAAGGGCGACGACGGGCCCTGTGACACCCGCCCCGCGGTCGCCGCCCGCGGCCCCGGCCGACGGGGACGCCGTCCACGGCCGCCCTTCCCTCCGCGCCGCGCCAGAGCCCCGACCGCCGCCGCGGGCAGCGCGTTCGCGGTGGTTCCGGCGACCGTCCCGGCATTGGCCCTGTGAGCGTCGTCCCGGCCGCGGGCCTCTGTGAGTTGTTCCGGCCGGGGCCCTGAGAGCGCCGTCCCCATGGTGCGTTCAACGGCTCAGAAGCACTGTTTCCCAGCAGGGGCCCCTGGGTTAACGTCGATGACCGAACACAGCTTCGCCTTGCACGGCGTCGGCAGCGGGCGCTGCCGCGACACCGATAGGGAGGTACCTGTGCGCGCACTCGTCTACCTGGGCCCCGGTTCCGTCGAGCTCCAAGAGCGTCCGGCGCCACGCGTCGGTGCCGACGACGACGTGGTGGTGAAGGTCGTAGGCACCGGGATCTGCGGGACCGACCGCAAGATTCTGCTCGGCCGCTTCCCGGCCCGGCCGGGCGTGGTGCTCGGCCACGAATCGGTCGGTCTGGTCCAGGAGGTGGGCGCCGGGGTGCGGTCGCTCGCGGTGGGGGACCGGGTGGTGGTCAACCCGACCCTGTACTGCGGCTGGTGTGTGCCCTGCATGCGCGGGGCGACGAACTTCTGCCGGAACAAGGCCGGGACGGAGGTCGGCGTGGACCGTGACGGGACGTACGCCGACGGTGTGGTGCTGCCGGAGCGGTTCGTACGGCGCGTTCCCGACGGGATGCCCTTCCGCGGTGCGGTGCTCATCGAACCGCTCGCCTGCGTCCTCAACAACGTGCGGGCGGCCGGGCTGACGGTCGACGACACCGTGACCGTGCTGGGCGCGGGACCGATCGGCATGCTCGTCGCCCTGGTGGCCGCCCGGACCGCGCGGTGCGTCACGGTGGCAGAGACGGACGACTACCGGCTGTCCCGCGCACGCGACCTGTTCACGCATGTGGTGGACGTGTCCCGAACGGACGCGGCCGAGGCCCTCGTGAAGGCGGCGGGCGGCGAACGGCCCGGCGTCGTGTTCGACACCACGGGGAGCGGCCTGGACGATGCCCTGCGCCTGGTCGACGACGGTGGACGGGTGGTGCTCATGGGCTTCGACGACAGCTACAGCGTGCCGCTGCGGCCGCTCCAGCTGACCAATCGCGGGATCCGGCTGATCGGAGCCGGTGACTTCCGGGGAGACACCTTCCCCGTGGCCGTCGACCTCGCGGGCGGTCTGGGACTGGAGCGCCTGGTGACGCACGAATTCCCGCTGGAGGCGTACGAGGACGCGCTCGGCGCGCTGGGCGGAGTCGGCCGTGAGGGGGCGGGCGGCCGGTACGACGCCATGAAGGTCGTCATCCGCTCCGACACCGGCCCGGCCGGCGCCGACGGCTGGCCGGTGGGCGCGTGAACGGGCCGCGGCTGGGGTCGATCGAGTCCGGCGGGACGAAGTTCGTCTGCCTGGTGGGATCGACGCCCGACCGGATCGAGGACGAGATCCGCTTCCCCACGGGGGATCCGGAGCCGACACTGGCCAGGGCGGTCGCCTTCTTCGAGGAGGCCGCGGTGAAGGGGCCGTTGGACGCCGTGGGCATCGCGTCGTTCGGCCCGCTCGAACTGCGCCGCTCGCATCCCGCGTACGGCCGCCTCGCAGCGACGCCGAAGCCGGGATGGACCGGGGTGGACGTCGCGGGGACGGTCGCGGCGGCGCTCGGCGTGCCGGTCGGCATCGACACCGATGTCAACGGCGCGGCGCTCGGCGAGGGCCGCTGGGGCGCCGCGCGGGACCGGGACACCTATGTGTACCTGACGGTCGGTACCGGCATCGGCGGTGGCGCGGTGATCGGCGGACGCGTCATCAACGGCCTGGTCCACACGGAGATGGGGCATCTGAGCGTCCCCCGCGTACCGGGGGACGACTTCCCGGGATCCTGCCCCTTCCACGGGGACTGCTGGGAAGGCATGGCGGGCGGCGAGGCCGTCGCCGCCCGCTGGGGGCGACTGGCCCAGGAGCTGAGCGGCGAAACGCTCCGCCGCGCCCTGCACCTGGAGGCGGCCTATCTCGCCTCCGGCCTGCGCGACATCATCTACACCACCGCGCCCGAACGTATCGTGATCGGGGGAGGGATGGCCGTACTGCCCGGACTGTTCCCCCTGCTGCGGGCCGAACTCACCCGGTCACTGGCCGGCTACCCGGGTCTGCCGGAGCACGCCGCCGACGACTTCGTGGTCCCCGCCGCCCTCGGCCGGCTCGCCGGACCGGCGGGCGGCCTGGTGCTGGCCGAGCGGGCCGCCGAGGAGGCGCGGCGCGCGGCCGGCGGCGCGGCGGCGCGACCGTCCGCGGACGGCACGAGCGCGGACGCACCGCCAATGGCGGCGCAGCCCGAATGAGCGGAGCCGCGAACGGGAAGGCTCGCGGTCATGACGATCGGTGACCAGGTCCGTCTCGACGCCCCGACCCGTGCGTGGCTGACGGAACGGGCGTTGCCCGGCCTGAGCCTGTCGGAGGTGAGCCCGCTGCCCGGCGGGTTCACCAACGACATGCGTCTGGTGACGACACGGCAGGGGGAGCGGTACGTCCTGCGCCGCTACCTCTCCAGCGAAACCAGGATGCGCCGCAACACCTGCGCCGTGGAGAGAGCGGTCCTGGAGCGGGCGGCGCCGACCGTACCGGTGGTCGACGTCGTCGCGTCCGATCCGTTCGGGACGGCCACGGGCAGGCCCACGCTGGTCTACCGCTTCACCGACGGCATTCCGCTCGGCCGGGCGCTCGCCGAGCGGCCGACCGCGGCCGACGCGTCCGAACTCGGCGCCGCGGTGGGCGGGGTCCTGGCCCGGATCGCCGCGGTACGGCTGCCCCGGCCGGGTTCCTTCCACGACACCACCCTCGTACCGGCCCCGGGTGGTGACGAGACCGCCGACCTGCCCGGGTTCGTCGAGCGATGCCTGGCCACCAGCGGCGACGGCAACGCCCTGACGCCCGACGAGGCCGACGCGCTGCGCGGACTCGCCGCGCGGACCGGGCCCCGGGTCGCCGAAGTGAGCGGACAGAGCCGACTGGTCCACTGCGATTTCAACCCCAAGAACGTGCTGGTCACGCGGGAGAGCGGCCGGTGGGACGTGGCGGCCGTGCTCGACTGGGAGCAGGCGTTCAGCGGCTCGCCCCTCTACGACATCGGCAACATGCTGCGCTTCGCCCATCTGTATCCGCCCGCATTCGTGGACGGGTTCGTCTCCGGCTACAGGGACACGGGCGGTCCGCTGCCGCGCGACTGGCGCGAACTCAGCCGGACCTTGGACCTGTTCACCCTGGCGGACATGCTCACCGCGCCGCCGGACGCCGACTGCTTCGCCCAGGCACGGACGGTGCTGCTCCGCCACCTGTCGGACGAACCAGGACCGGCGACGCACCCTACCGCCTGAGTCCGCGGACCTTCACGAACGTTCACGGATTCGCACGGGCCTGCGCCGGATTTCACGGGGACCGGCCGGCTTCAGATGCGGGAAACCACGCGATGAAGCGATGCGGACGCTACCGCCTATGCCAGGGGTAATTCCGTATCCGGGAATACGAAGATCGTCATCCGAATCCTTGATGTTCTTGGCCGATAAAGACTCCTCAACAGGCCGATACATTCTGTTCAGTGCAAAGTCGGGCCGTTATGCTTCCGTGAGCCGAAAGATCCTTGAACAAGGGAGAATTTCGCTGTGGAGAACACGAGGCCGGAAAGTGTCTCACGCCCCGCTTCCGGGGAAGCATTTCTGGAATCCGGTGACGGGAGGCTGACGCCGACGCCGACGGTCAGGTGCAATGGGACGCCGCCCACTCCCGAGCAGACGGAAGGGCCCTTCTACAAGCCCGACACCCCCTACAAGCCCGACTTCAGGGGCGATGTGGAAGACGGTACGCCGATGCTGCTCCACGGCAGCATCGTCACCCCCGAGGGCAAGCCCGTCGGCGGCGCGCTCCTTGACTTCTGGCAGGTCGGGGACGAGGGCGTCTACGACGAGGAGGGGTTCCGGCTCCGGGGCCACCTGTTCGCCGACAGCGACGGGAACTGGCGGCTGCGGACCGTGCTGCCCGCCATGTACCCGGGCCGCACGCGCCACGTGCACGTCAAGGTGCAGCCCCCGGGCGGCGAGGTGCTGACCACGATGTTGTACTTCCCGGACGAACGGCGCAATCACCTGGACAAATATTTCCGGCCGGAGTGCCTGATGGATGTCCGCCGGACCGAGGACGGCTGGGACGCCGCGTTCACCTTCGTGCTGGACATCTGAAATTCTGGCACAGGGATTCCCTCGCGCGGGAACCCTGATGTGCGGGGGCCGTTCTGTACGGACGGAGCTGCCCCCGCCGAAGATCCCGTGCAGGGCACGTCGAAATGCCACGTCGTGAGCAGCGGGAGAGACATGGTCGACTTGACGCACGCCCAGAATTTGATCTATTACCCGGTCAGTGACTACTTGATGGATCACGGCGAAGGGATCTATCTGTACGACGCGGACGGGAATCAGTACATCGACTGCGCGTCCGGCACCTTCAACCTCAGCCTCGGCTACAGCCACCCCGAAGTGGTCAAGGCGATGCGCGACCAGATCGAACGGCTGGTGCACGCGACGTCGACGTTCCAGACCGAGCCGGTCAACGACCTGGTGCGACGCCTGGTCGAGGTCACTCCCGAGAACCTCACCAAGGTGCACCTCAAGGTCTCGGGCGGATCCACCGCCAATGAGGGCGCGGTCAAGATGGCCCAGATCAGCACCGGACGGCGCGATGTCATCACGCTCTTCCGCAGCCATCACGGCCAGACCATGATGACGACCACCATGTCGGGCGAATCCTTCCGCAAGGCTCCGTTCCCGCATCTGATGCCCGGCGTGCTCCAGGTCCCCGACCCCTACTGCCTGCGCTGCTTCTACCGGCAGACCCCCGACAGCTGCGGACTGCTCTGCGTCGAGCGGATCAACGACTTCCTCGACCACGCCAGTTCGGGCAGCGTCGCCTGTGTCGTCGTCGAACCGGTCTCGGGCAGCGGCGGGAACATCGTGCCGCCCGACGGGTACCTCGCCGCGCTGCGCACCCTCTGCGACGAGCGGGGCATCGCGCTGATCTTCGACGAGATACAGACCGGCATCGGCCGGGTCGGCCGGATGTTCGCCGCCGAACACTACGGCGTCCGGCCCGACATCCTGACCACCGGCAAGGGGCTCGGCGGCTCCGGCGCCCAGGTCGCCGCCATCGTCGCCGACGAACGGATGTCCGGGCTCAGCAGCGACCACCACTCCTTCACGTACGGCGGCAACACCCTGGCGGCGGCAGCCGCGGCGACGACCCTCGACGTCATCGGCCGCCCCGGCTTCCTGGAGAACGTACGCGAGGTGGGTGCGCACATCATGGACCGGCTACGGGCCCTCGCCGCGGCTCATCCGTCCATCGTGGACGTGCGCGGACTCGGCCTGATGATCGGCATCGAAATCGGTGACGAGGACGGCCGCCCCCACAGCGACCGGGCCCAGGCCCTGGCACGGCGGGGGATGGAGCACGGCCTGATCCTGCGGACCTCGCGCTACGGCCGCGGCAACGTCATCAAGATCCGGCCGCCGCTCGTCATCACCCGGGCCGAAGCCGACCTGCTCTGCGACCGGCTCGACGCACTCTTCACCACGGAGACAGCATGAAGGACTACGTCGTACAGCTCGCCTCAGCGGTGCGCGGCGCGGTGCTGGCCGCACAGAACCGGCTCGACAGCCGGCTTGTACGAGGCCATTCGCCCGGTGGCGACGCGCAGTTCGGCCTCGACGACGTGGCGGAGGCCGCCGTCTGGAAGCACGTCGTCGACGGCGGCGTACCGGTCGCCGTCTACTCCGAGGACCGGGGGCTGCAATTCCACGGTGCCGCACCCGAATACCTGCTCGTCGTCGACCCCATCGACGGCACCAGGCCCGCCGTCGCCGGACTCGAATCGGCCACCGTTTCCGTGGCCGTGGCCCGGCTGTCCGACCGCCCCCGCATCGCGGACGTGGAACACGCGCTGCTCATGGAGATGAGGACAGGGGCCTACCTCTACGGGGAGCGCGGCTCGGACGCGGTGACCGCCCACGGCTACACGCACCCCGTACCGTCCCTGACCACGACCACCGACCTCTCCCGGATGTTCTGGTCCCTCGAATTCAACGGTCATCCCGCACGGCTGATGACCGACGCCTACGGCCACCTCATCGACCGCTCCGCCAACACCGGCGGCGTGTTCGTCTTCAACAGCGCCACGTACTCCATCTCCCGGCTCCTCACCGGTCAGCTCGACGCCTATGTCGACATCGGCAACCGGCTGCTCCGCGACGACCCCGCGCTCCTCCCCGAGTTCGAGCGGGTCGGCAACGGAAGCGTGCTCCACCTGTTCCCCTACGACATCGCGGCGGCGGTCTTCCTCGCCGAGAAGGCAGGCGCCGTCATCACCGACGGCTACGGCGAGCCGCTCGGGGAGACCGCGCTGACCGACCTGGGCGTCGACAACCAGCGCTCCTGCGTGGCCGCCTCCACCCCCGAACTCCACAAGGCGCTGCTGGAGGAGATCCGGTGGAGGGCCTGACCCGGCAGGGACACGACACGCATGCCCCCGCTTCCGGCGACACAGCCGAGTTCCGCGCACTCCTGGAGCGGCTCTCCGACAAGGCGACGGCCGACTACTACAACCCGTACACCACCTTCGACTGGCCCCGGACGATTCCCACCGACGACTTCTGGATGTCGCCGGAACTGCTGACGGTCCACGGCACCGAAGCGATGGAGACCCTGAGCCCGGAGCAACTGCGCGCCCTGAGCCGGTGGGAGAGCGTCCACTTCTACAGCCTGAACGTGCACGGCATCAGGGAACTGCTCATCGAGGTCATGCGGCGGATCCACACGCCCGGCTTCGAGACTCCTTCGGAGTTCTTCCACCACTTCGTCGGCGAGGAGAACGACCACATGTGGTTCTTCGCCACGTTCTGCCTCAAGTACGCCGGCAGGATCTACCCCGACAAGAAGCTGAAACTGCCCGAGACCCCGCGGGACGCGGCGGTCGAGAACTTCCTGGTGTTCGTCCGGATCCTGGTCTTCGAGCAGATCGTCGACCACTACAACGTCCGGCTCGCGGCCGACGAACGGCTGCACACGACGATCCGCCACCTCAACCGCCTCCACCACCAGGACGAATCCCGCCACATCGCCTTCGGACGCCGACTGGTGCAACTGCTGTGGGACCGGCTCGCGCAGGCCGGCATCGACGAACGGACCCGCCGCGAGACGGGCAGCTACGTCGGCCGCTACATCACCACGAGCATGGAGTCGTTCTACAACCCCGCCGTCTACCGCGACGCGGGGATCGCGGACGGCTACGCGCTCCGGCAGCGGCTGCTCGCCCACCCCGCGCGGCAGGCCGCCCACGCCCGGGTGCTGCACAAGACGACGGACTTCCTCACCCGGATCGGAGTACTCGATGCCGGGTACTGAATCCGCGGCAGGCACCGGCCCCTGGACCGTGCGCGACGGACTCGCCTCCTTCGGGGAGCCCGCGACCGTGCTGCTGCACACCCTGGACGAGGTGTTCACCGGCTGGGGGACCCGGGCGGGCGCCGTACGGATGACGTTCCCGCCCCTGCTCGCCGCCGACGACCTCCGCACCCTCGACTACTTCCGCAACTTCCCCCACCTGGGCAGCCCCGTCTCCCGCATCCGGCCCGACCGCCTCGATGCCCACAGCCGCGGGAGGGCCGGTGGCCCCGTGCCCGCGGGGGATCTCGCGGACGCCGGACACCTGCTGCCCTCCGCCGCCTGCTACGGCTGCTTTCTGCACTTCTCCGGAACCATGACGGAAACCCCTCTGCGGGTGACCACGGCCGCCCGGTGCTTCCGTCACGAGGACCACTACGACGGACTGCGCAGACTCTGGGGCTTCACCATGCGGGAGATCATCTGCATCGGCTCCGCCGAGCAGGTCCGTGACCACCTCGGGCACCACCATGCGCGGCTCGCCGCCTTCGCCGCCGGTCTCGGCCTGTCCCTCTCCCGGCAGCCGGCGACCGATCCCTTCTTCGAGAAGGAGGGCGCGCGCACCGTCATGCAACTGCTCGCCCCGGTCAAGGACGAGTACGTCCACACCGACGGCACCGCCGTGGCCTCGATGAACAACCACCGGAACTTCTTCGGGGAACGCCGCTCCATCGCCCACGCGGGGAAGCCCGCGTTCACCGGCTGTGTCGCGTTCGGGCTGGAACGCTGGATACATGTGCTGAACGAACGCTTCGAGGGCGACCTCGGGGCCGCGGCGGCGGCCGTACGGAAGGCCGGCGAGGAGGAATGAACCGCCTCCAGTCCGTCCTCGGCCTCGAACTCCCGCTGCTCCAGGCGGGCATGGGAGGCATCGCGGGGCCCGAACTGTGTGCCGCGGTCTCCCGGGCCGGGGCCGGAGGAGCCCTCGCGCTGTACAAGGAGCCTCCGGAACGGACGCGGGAGCTGGTACGCGCCGTGGTGGCGTCGACCTCCCGCCCCTTCGCGGTGAACGTCATCCCCGAGGTGAGCGGCCCGGCCCTCTGCCGGGCCCAGCTCCGCGCCGCCCTGGAGGAACTGCCCGCGCGCGCCTTCGTCACCAGCTTCGGACTGCCGGACGCCGGGGCGGCACACGACGTCGTACGGTCGGGCCGCGTACTGGTGATCCAGGTCGGCACGCTCCACGACGCCGACGCGGCCCTCCGACTGGGGGCGGGTGTCCTCGTCCTCCAGGGCACCGGGGCGGGCGGGCACCTTCTCGGTGAACTGCCCTCCGCGCGTTTGCTGCACGAGACCCGCGCCCGGTACTCCGACGCCGTGCTGGCGGTGGCGGGCGGCGTCGCGACCGGTGCTGATCTGGCGCGGATGCTGGCCCGGGGCGCGGACGGAGCCATGGCGGGAACCCTGTTCGTCCCCACGGCGGAGTCCGCCGCCCATCCGTACTACAAGCAGCGCGTGGCCGACGCGTCGGCGGACGACACCGTCGTCACCACGCGATTCGACATCGGCTGGCCCGGCCGGCCGCATCGCGTACTGCGGAACTCCCTGACCGGGAAGGCACCCCGCCGCCCCGCGACCTTCATCGCGACGACCCGGGCGGGCGGCAGCCGGCTGCCCGTCCCCCGCTACAGCGCGGCCGTTCCGGTGGCCGCGACGGTGGGCCGTGTCGAGGAGATGGCCATGTACTGCGGCCGGTCCTGTTCCCGGGTCGCCGGGCAGCACCCGGCCGCCGCCGTCGTCGAGCAATTCCGCCGCACGTACGAGGCGGCCGGCCAGTCCCGCGAGACATCCACGGAAGGTGGGCCATGGAAGAAGCGCTCAAGCCGGTGACCGACTGGTTGCGGGCCAGGAATCCGGAGGCCGGGGAGATCCCGGCCGATCTCGACCTGATCGAGAACCGGCTCGTCGACTCCCTCGGCTTCATGGAGTTCATCCTGATGCTGGAGGACCTCGTCGGCCGCGAGCTCCCCCTGGAGGAACTGGACGTGGACCGCTTCCGCTCGCTCCGGGCGATCCACGACAACTTCCTGGTTCCGCCGGCTCCGGCCGTCGCGGAGCACACCCCGTAGTACGCCAGGGCTCCCGGCCGGAGGTCACATCGTGGAACACGGACAGGTCGTCTCCCTGCACCTGGCTCCCGTCGCCGGTGCCGCCACGTTTCCCGTCACGCAGGCCCGCGCCGTCGCGGGGCGCGGACTGGAGGGTGACCGCAACTACTGGGCAGGGGCCGGGCCGCGTCCCGGACAGCGGGGCACCGGCCGCGCGTCCGGGGTCTGCGACATCACCCTGATCGAGCTCGAAGCACTTCAGGCCCTCGCCCGGGACACCGGCATCGAGCTGACCCCCGCGCAGTGCAGGCGCAACGTCGTATGCCGGGGCATACGGCTCAATCCGCTGGTGGGAACCGAGTTCCAGGTCGGCGGGGTCACGCTCCGCGGGCTTCGGCTGAGCGAACCCTGTGCCCGGCTCGAACAGCTGACCCGCCCCGGCCTGGTGCGCGGTCTCCTCCACCGGGGCGGACTGCGCGCCGAAATCGTCCACGGCGGACCGATCCGCGTCGGGGACCAGGTGGGCCACGACAGCGACCTCGCGGTCCGGCACCGATGACACGACCACCCCGCACCGAGGAGCGCCGCCCATGACCGACACCGCCACACCTCCCGGAAACCCCCGCTCCTCGCAGGCCCGGGTGCACATACCCGCCGCACGCCCCGCCGACCTGCGCGATGCCGTGCGCGAAGCCGTGCGAGCCGTCCACGCCCCGTCCGCGCCCCCGGCAGCGGCCGAGTGGCACCGCACCACCTGCGGGGACTGGGGGCTGGCGGCGGGCGGGCTGCGGGCCGAGCTCAGCGTGCCCTGGGACGGCCCGGAGCTGCGCATCGCGGGCAGCGTCGACACGGCCGGACCGGCGGCGGTCACCCGCCTGCTGGCGGACATCGCCCGACGGCTGCCCGGCGGACCGCGGCACCGGCCCCGCCCTGCCCCGTCCACGCCACCTGCCGGGACGGCCGGCGGCAACGCCCTGATTCCCCGGATACCGTCCCCCGCGCCCGTGGTGTCGGCCACGTACCGCCTGCCGTCCGGGCTCTGCGCGCACGGCGTCATCCGCTCACCCGCCGAGGCCGCCCACGCCGCCCACGCCGCCCTGCACGTGATGCTCCGCGCCCCGGACCTCCGCCCCGGCGGCGGCCTCGCGATTCTGACCGACAACGGCGCCACCGGCGCGGACACCACCGCGGCCCGGTCACAACCGCGCCTCGTCGCCGACCCACTCGACCTCGGCCCGTCCGTCACGGGGGCGCAGGCACTGGCCCGCCCGCACCGGGAGCACCGCCACCTCCAGGACCGCCCCGCGCCGCCCCACCCGGCGTTCGTGTACGACTACCCTGGCCCGCCCGCGGTGCCGGACGGCTGGCTCCTCCAGTCGTGGACCTGCCTGGTGGCGGACGCGGTCCACTGCTCGCTGACCGGAACCGAGGGGCGTTTTCGGCTGCGCGCCACCGCACCGGGACGCCTGGTGCGCCAGACCCGCCTGGACCTCCTGCTCGCCCGCTGGGCCGACACCCTGACGGAGCTGATCACCCACCGGGACCGCCCCCTGGGCAACCTCGGCACCCCCACCTCCGCGGGGCTCTGACGCTCCGTCGGCCCGCGCCGGGGTCTCGCGAGTCGGCCCGAGAAAACAAGTGGCGGGCAGATGCGGACTCCACCTACCTTGTGCGCTCGTGACCGATGCCCCCAAGCGCCCGTCCAGCGGCTCGCCCGCGACATCCACGCGGCCGGCCGCGTCCGTCTCCGGCGACTCGGCGGCGACGGCCGACCGTCCGCCGGTGCGTTCCGATTCCGCCGGGGGACTGTTCTCGGGAACGTATGCGGCCGCGACCGCCAGTTTTGCCGCGGTGATGTTCCTGACCGGGCTCGCCGCACTGGCCGTGGTGCCCACTCTGCCGACGGCCGCACGGGACCTGGGCGGGGTGTCGCTCTTCCCGCTGGTGGCGGGGTGCTTCGTGGCCGCCGGCCTGCTGGGAGGGGTACTGGGCGGCCATTGGGCGGACCGTTCCGGGGCGCACCGCCCACTGGCGGCGGGCATGGTGCTGGCGGTGGTCACCCTGCTGGTCTCGGCCGCCAGCACCTCCATCTGGCAATTGGCGGCCGGCCGCTTCCTGGACGGACTCGCGAGCGGGATGGTGGCGGTGTCGATCAACACCGCCATCGGGCAGGCCTACCCCGACCGGCTGCGGCCGCGCGTCCTGGCGCTGATGAGTGCCTGCTGGGTCGTTCCGTCGCTGGTCGGTCCGCCACTGGCGGGCGTGGTGGCCGAATGGTGGTCCTGGCGGGCGGTGTTCCTCGGTCTGGCCGCGCTGACCGTGCTGCCGGCGCTGGCCGTGGTGGCTGTGCTGCGCGGGCGTTTCAGGCCGGTGGCCCCCGCACCGTCGGGAGACGGGCCGCCCCGTCCCGCGCTGCTGATCGCGACGGCGGTGAGCGTGGGCGCGGCGTCGGGGCAGTACGGCGTCTCGGGCTGGGACCCGCGCCACCTGCTGTTCGCGGGGGGAGGGCTCGCCCTGCTGGTGGTGTGCGCGCCACGGCTGCTGCCGCCGGGCACCTGGCGTGCCGCGCGCGGCCTGCCGGCCACGGTGCTGCTGTGCGGCATGGGCTCGGGGGTGTTCTTCACACTGGAGGCACTCGTGCCGCTGCTGCTCGTGACGGAGCGGGGCGTGCCTCCCGTCTCGATCGGTCTGGCCTTCACGGGGGCCGCCGTCGCCTGGGCCGCCTCCTCCTGGGTCCAGGGCCGCCTGCTGGAGCGCCGCCCCCGGCACCACCTGGTCGTGGCCGGTGCGCTGGTGCTGTCCGCCGCGGTCGCCGTCGCCGCCGTCGGGACGCTTCCCGCGCTGCCCGCGTTCACCGCCGCGTCGGCCATGGTCGCCGCCGCCGTCGGCATGGGCCTGCTCTCGCCGTCCCTCACGGTGCTGTCGCTCTCCCACGCCCCGTCCGGCCGGCAGGGTTACGCCAGCAGCGCGATGCAGACCAACCAGAACCTGGGCCAGATAACGGTTCTGGGCATCGCCTCCGCCGTGTTCAACGCCTGCCTGGGAGCCGGCGTGGCGGACCACGCAGGCTACGGCTCTGCCTTCGGGCTGCTGCTCGTGCCCTGCGCCCTCGCCGCCCTGCTCGCCACCCGCACCCGCAGCGCGTGAACGAACCCCCGGCCCCCGCACCCCGCCGGCACCCCGCACCCCTGCCGGCATCACGACCGGGACCCGGCCCCTTGACCACCGGGTTCCGGCCGCACAGGATCACGCCATGACAGGTGTACGGAGCAGCACAGTCGACGGTGTCGTGGCCCGAAGCGCCCGGCGCACCCCCGAGCGCACCGCCCTGCGGTACGCGGAGAGGTCCTGGACGTACGCGGAACTCGACGCGGCCGTCAGTACCGCGGCGGCGTTCCTCACGGGCGAGCACGGGCTGCGCCCCGGCGACCGGGTCGCCTGCTACGCGCACAACTCCGACGCGTATCTGATCGGCTTCCTCGCCTGCGCCCGCGCGGCCCTGGTCCACGTGCCGGTCAACCAGAACCTCACCGGCGACGATCTCGCCTACATCCTCGAACAGTCCGGCAGCAGCCTCGTCCTCACCGACCCGGACCTCGCCGGCCGTATTCCGGCCGCGTTCTCCGTACGCCCGCTGCGCGACGCACCGGACTCCCTCCTCGACGCCACCGCCACGCCCCGCCCCTTCACCCCGGAGCGCGAACCAGAGGCCGGAGACCTCGTCCAGCTGCTCTACACCTCGGGCACCACCGCACTCCCCAAGGGCGCGATGATGACCCACGGCGCGCTCGTCCACGAGTACGTCAGCGCGATCACGGCGCTCGATCTGCGGGCCACCGACCGGCCGGTCCACTCACTGCCGCTCTACCACTCCGCGCAGATGCACGTGTTCCTGCTGCCCTGCCTCGCGGTCGGCGCACAGAACATCGTCCTGGACGCACCCGATGCGAACCGGATCTTCGAACTCGTCGAGGCGGGGCAGGCCGACAGCCTCTTCGCCCCGCCGACCGTCTGGGTCGGCACCTCCCGGCACCCCGGCCTCGCCACCCGCGAACTCGGCGGGCTGCGCAAGGCGTACTACGGCGCGTCGATCATGCCCGTGCCCGTACTGGAACGGCTCCGGGAGCGGCTGCCCGCGCTCGCCTTCTACAACTGCTTCGGGCAGAGCGAGATCGGCCCGCTCGCCACCGTGCTCGGACCGGACGAGCACGAGGGCCGGATGGACTCCTGCGGCAGGCCCGTCCTCTTCGTCGAGGCCCGGGTCGTCGACGAGGACGGCGCGGAGCTTCCCGACGGCACGGCCGGTGAAGTGGTCTACCGCTCGCCCCAGTTGTGCGAGGGCTACTGGAACAAGCCCGAGGAGACCGCGGAGGCCTTCCGCGACGGCTGGTTCCACTCCGGGGATCTCGCCGTGCGCGACACGGAGGGATTCTTCACCGTCGTCGACCGGGTGAAGGACGTCATCAACTCCGGCGGCGTCCTCGTCGCCTCCCGGCAGGTCGAGGACGCCCTCTACACCCATCCCGCCGTCGCCGAGGCCGCGGTCGTCGGCCTGCCCGACGACCGCTGGATCGAGGCGGTCACCGCCGTGGTCGTCCTGCGCGGCGAGGCGACGCAGGCCGAGCTCATCGACCACGCCCGCGAGCGGCTCGCACACTTCAAGGCCCCGAAGCAGGTCCTCTTCGTGGACGAACTGCCCCGCAACGCGAGCGGAAAGATCCTCAAGCGGGAGCTGCGCGAACGGTTCGCGTAAGGGCTGTCCGTAGTCCCTGGTGGATCGGCGTGCGGCGTCGGATGCGGTGCATCGCACGGCGGAGGGACGCCCGACTACTGGATGTATTCGGGCGTTCCGACAACGCGGCAAGGTGCCGCAGCTGTCGTCGCGCGCCCGCCAGGGACTACGGACAGCCCTTGGGGGACCGGCGGTCCGGGCCCCGCGCAGGCGCCCGACCGGAGCGAACGGGCCCCGCCCGGCACGAGCCGGGCGGGGAGGCTACCGGCCGCCGCGCTCGTCCACGATCCGCTTGAACTTGCCCAGGGACCTCTCCAGCGTCTCGGGGTCGACGATCTCTACCCCGACCGACACCCCGATCCCGTCCTTGACGGCCGCCGTGATCGACTCCGCGGCGGCCATCCGCTGCTCCGGCGTGGCCCCCGCGCGGGCCTCCGCCCGCACCGTCAGCGCGTCGAGGCGGCCCTCGCGGGTCAGCCGCAGCTGGAAGTGCGGTGCCACCCCCGGTGTGCGCAGCACGATCTCCTCGATCTGGGTCGGGAAGAGATTCACCCCGCGCAGGATCACCAGATCGTCGCTGCGCCCGGTCACCTTCTGCATCCGCCGGAACACCCGGGCCGTGCCCGGCAGCAGCCGGGTCAGGTCCCTCGTCCGGTAGCGGATCACCGGCATGGCCTCCTTGGTGAGCGAGGTGAAGACCAGTTCGCCCTCCTCGCCGTCCGGCACCACCTCACCGGTGAACGGGTCGACGACCTCGGGATAGAAGTGGTCCTCCCAGATGTGCAGCCCGTCCTTGGTCTCCACGCACTCCTGTGCGACACCGGGCCCCATCACCTCCGACAGGCCGTAGATGTCGACCGCGTCGATCGCGAACCGCTCCTCGATCTCGCGCCGCATCTCCTCCGTCCAGGGCTCGGCACCGAATATCCCGACCTTCAGGGAGGTCGTCCGCGGATCGACGCCCTGCCGCTCGAACTCGTCGAGGAGCGTCAGCATGTACGACGGAGTGACCATGATGATCTCGGGCCGGAAGTCCTGGATCAGCTGGACCTGACGGGACGTCATGCCGCCGGAGGCGGGAATGACCGTGCAGCCGAGCCGTTCCGCTCCGTAGTGCGCGCCGAGTCCGCCGGTGAACAGCCCGTATCCGTACGCCACATGGACCTTCTGGCCGGGACGGCCGCCGGCCGCCCGGATCGAGCGGGCGACGACGTCCGCCCAGGTGTCGAGGTCCTGCTCGGTGTAGCCGACGACGGTCGGACGGCCCGTCGTCCCGCTGGACGCGTGGATCCTGCGCACACGCTCCTCGGGGACGGCGAACATGCCGAAGGGGTAGTTGTCCCGCAGGTCCGCCTTGACCGTGAAAGGGAAGCGGGCGAGATCGGCGAGCGTACGGCAGTCGTCCGGGTGCACCCCGGCGTTGTCGAACGCGGCCCGGTAGTGGCCGACGTTCTCGTACGCGTGGCGCAACGTGGTCCGCAACCGCTTCAGCTGGAGTGCCTCCAGCTCGTCCCGGCCCAGTTGTTCCGCCGCGTCCAGCAGAGCCGCCATCCGGATCTCCCTCTTACGAGCAGGCGACCGATCATTCGGTCGATCTTTCGGTAGCAGTAATTCAGGATGTTCCGCCTCCTGGCAAGAGGGGTGACGCACACCACACCCTCGCGAGCGTCCCGCATCGCGCGGATACGCCCACACCGAACAGCGCTGCGCCGCCGGGCCCGCCCTGTTCGGATGACCTGCATGCCGATCTTCCATGCATACGACGGGACCGAACTCACCTACCGCCTCCTCGGGGAGGGCGTACCGCTGATCTGTCTGCCCGGCGGGCCGATGCGGGCCGGCGGGTACCTCGGTGATCTCGGCGGCCTCTCTGCCCGCCGGCAGCTCGTGGTCCTCGATCTGCGCGGCACCGGGGAGTCCGCGGTGCCGGGCGACCCGTGGACGTACCGCCGCGACCGGCTGGTGGACGACGTCGAGGCGCTGCGCGAGCACCTCGGCCAGGAGCGTGTCGACCTGCTCGCCCACTCCGCGTCCACCGATCTGGCCGCGCTGTACGCGGTCCGCCACCCGCAGCGGCTGCGTTCGCTCGTGCTCGTCGCACCCGGCATCCGGGCCGTCGGCGCCGAGGCCACCGACCAGGACCGGCGCGACGCCGGTGAACCGCGCCGCGACGAACCGTGGTGCGGGGCCGGACGGGGCGCCCCGGAAGCCATCCGGCCGGGGCGCGACGCAGCTGAAGTCCCCTCCGCCGCCGAGCCGTTCACCCTCGGGAGCCGGGACGCCCTCGCCCGCCCCCACGCCGCCACCGCATCCGGGCAGACGGACTCCGAAGCGGCGCGGGTCCACTGCCGGGACGGCGCGTTCGACCCCACCCCCACCGCCCCCACCGCCGCCGTGCTGAGGGCTGTGACCGCGCCGGTCCTCGTCCTCGCGGGGGAGTACGACGGAGGACCGGCCCCCGACCGGGTCGCCGAACTGGCCGCGCTCTTTCCGAACGCCGAGTTCGCCGTGGTGCGCGGCGCCGCGCACCACCCGTGGCTCGACGACCCGGGCGCCTTCGTCCGGACGGTCGAGGCCTTCCTCGACCCGGACGTGCTCAGCGTGCAGGCCGGCGGCATCCGGCTCGCACACCGGGAGTGGGGCGATCCGTCCGCGCCGCCCGTCGTGCTCGTCCACGGCCGCTGCGGCGACAGCAGGACCTGGAGACGGATCGCCGAACACCTCGCCGACGCGCACCGGGTGTACGCGTTCGACTTCCGCGGGCACGGCCTCAGCGACTGGCCCGGCCGCTACTCCTTCGAGCTGTTCCGGGACGATCTGCATGCCTTTCTGGAGGCCCGCAATCTGGCCGGCGCCACTGTGGTCGGACACTCCATGGGTGCCGCTGCCGCCTGTCTGCTCGCCGAGCGCGAACCCGGACTGATCGGCCGGCTCGTCCTGGAGGAGCCCCCGCCGCCGTTTCCGCTCGATTCGCCGCGCGGCCCCGTGGAACGCCCCGACGAGGAGCTGGACTTCGACTGGCCGGTGGTGCCGTCCACCGACGCCCAGCTGAACGAACCGGACCCGGAGTGGTGGGGGAGGATCGGTTCGATCACGGCCCCGACCCTCGTCATCGGCGGCGGTCCCGCCAGCCGGATCGCCCAGCAGGGGCTTGCCCGGATGGCGGAACGGATACCCCGTGGCCGCTTCGTCACCATCGACGCCGGACACCTCGTGCACACCGAGCGACCGGACGAATTCCTCGCGGAACTACGGGCTTTCGGCCTGGTTTGAACACCCCTCGGACGTCGGCGGCGAGGTCAGGACCGATGCAGCAGCGAGGTCAGGACCTCCTGAAGAGTGGCCTCCGCATCGGCCACGGACCCCGTCGACCGCCAGGCCACGAATCCGTCGGGTCGCACCAGGACGGCCCCTTCGGGTGTCGTGCCGTGGAGCTCGGCCCAGTCGGCCCCGTCCTCCGGCTCCAGATCGGCCCCCGGGCCGATGCCGTACGCCGGGAGCCGTACCGACAGCCGGCCGGCAACCTGTGCCGCCGCCTGCCGCCACACCACGTCCTCACCGTCCGTGAGCAGTACGAAGGTACGCTCGTAGAGATCCAGGGTGGACTTGCGATCACCGGACTGACGGACCCACAGATGCGGTGCCCTGCTGCCTGGTTGACCGCTCAGCTGCATTCCCTCCGGCACCACCGGCTGCTCCGGGTCGGTGCCCAGCACGGCGCCGCGGACATAGCGGTAGCCCAGGGCCACGGTGAGCATGCCGCCCCGCTTCCCGCGGCCCGCACCCGGCGCCGCGGCGTATCCCGGGTGGCTGTGCTCGCTGGAACGCGCCGAAGCCCGCGCACTCGTCGCCTGCGCCACCGGCAGCCGCTCCTCCCCATAGGTGTCCAGCAGCCCCGGACCCGCCTCGCCCCGCAGCACGGCGGCGAGCTTCCAGGCCAGGTTGTGCGCGTCCTGAATGCCGGTGTTGGAACCGAACGCCCCGGTGGGGGACATCTCGTGGGCCGAGTCCCCGGCGAGGAAGACCCTGCCGGACGAGTACCGTTGCGCGACCCGCTCCGCGGCGTGCCACGGGGCCTTGCCGGTGATCTCGACGTCGATGTGCGGAGCGCCGACCGCCGCGCGGATATGCTCCGCGCACCGCTCGTCGGTGAAGTCCTCCAGGGTTTCGCCGAGTTGGGGCTGCCACGGTGCGTGGAACACCCACTCCTTCTTGTTGTCCACCGGCAACAGGGCACCGTCCGCTGCGGGGTTGGTCAGATAGCAGACGATGAAGCGCCGGTCGCCCAGCACATCGGCGAGCTGATGGGAACGGAAGGTGATGCTCACGTTGTGGAAGAGGTCACCGGGCCCCGTCCGGTCGATGCGCAGCTGCTCGCGGATGGGGCTGCGCGGCCCGTCGGCCGCGACGAGGTAGTCCGCGCGCACACCGATGTGCTCTCCGGTCTCGCGGTTCTTGAGCGTCGCCTCCACCCCTGACCGGTCCTGGTCGAAGCTCTGCATCTCGGTGGAGAACCGCAGGTCACCGCCCTGCTCGCGGGCCAGCTTCACCAGTACGGGTTCCAGGTCGTTCTGGCTGCACAGGCACCAGCCGGTCGGGCTGAAACGGGCGAGCCCGCCACCCGGATCGATCTCTTTGAACAGCCACTCCTGGTCCTCCCCCGTGAGGGAGCCGGCTTGCAGGATGCCGTGATTGTCGGCGAGTACCGAAGCCGCCTCCCGGATGCCCGGCTCGGCACCCGCCGTGCGGAAGACCTCCATCGTGCGCACGTTGTTGCCGCGCCCGCGCGGATGCGTCGAGGTGGAACGGTGCTTCTCGACCAGCAGGTGCTCGATGCCGAGCCGGCCGAGGAAAAGTGAGGTGGACAGGCCCACCAAGGAGCCGCCCACGATGAGGACCGGTACGCGAATGTCGACGTTCTCGTTCATCAGTTGCTCCAGCTCGGACGCTGTTCTGTTGCCTTGTTCCATGCCCTTGTCGGAGAGGTTCGGACGGCCGCTCACCTGAACGGTTCATAAATCTCGCGCCGCCCGGACCAGCGTTTCACGATCGGTCACGGAGACGATGCCCGCGGTAACGGGGGCGGACCGCTCGCACCCGCCGGAAGAGTCCCCGCTCCGAACCACTCGCCAACCGACGGTTGACGGCATGCCATCCGGCCTGTCCACGACACCGTCTCGAAGGAGACCGAAAGATGACCACCACCCTCTCGGAACGGATCTCCCAGTCCGCCTTCGACGGCTCCAGGCTGCGGGTCGTCCTGCTGCTGGACCTGTACGACGGTGCCCAGAAGGAGTTCCTGGAGGCGTATGAGCACCTGCGCAATCAGGTGGCATCCGTTCCCGGGCACATCAGCGACCAGCTGTGCCAGTCCATCGAGAACCCCTCGCAGTGGCTGATCACGAGCGAATGGGAGAGCGCACCTCCGTTCCTCGCCTGGGTGAACAGCGAGGAGCACGTCGCGACGGTGCAGCCGCTGCACAACTGCGTGCGCGACACCCGTTCGCTCCGGTTCAGCGTCCTGCGGGAGACCGGCAAGGCCTTCGAGTCGGCGGTCGAGGCGGCCAAGGGCAGGCTCCAGACGTCACCCCGTCTCGGCGACGGAGTGGTGCGCCACGCGCTGACCTTCACGGTCAAGCCCGGGACCGAGGACATCGTGGCGAAGATCCTGGCCGACTACGACTCACCGAAGGCCCGTGTCGACGAAGACACCCGTTTGCGCCGCACCTCGCTCTTCATGCACGGCAACCGCGTCGTGCGGGCGGTCGAGGTCGAGGGCGACCTCCTCGCGGCCCTGCGCCACGTCGCCCGGCAGCCCGAGGTCAGGGCCGTCGAAGAGGCCATCAACCCCTACCTGGAGCAGGACCGGGACCTCAGCGACCCGGACTCCGCCCGGATGTTCTTCACCCGAGCGGCGCTCCCCACCGTCCACCACGTGACCGCGGGCCGGCACAAGGCCGAGGACATCCGCCGCCACGCGCTCTTCTACCAGGCCAAGGAGGGGTGCGGCATGGCACTCGCCCGGCTGCTCGCCGGCCACGACGAGGAGGCGGCCGACGATCCCGCGAGCATCATCGACAGCAGCACCATCTTCCAGCGCGACGACGTCGTCGTCCGCCTCCTCGAAGCGGTCGAACCCATCGGCGCCCAGGCGACTCAGGCGGTCGGCATCGACGGCCCCGGCAAGGTGGCCAGGCTCGGACGCCTCCTCGACAGCGGCGCGAACGCCGTGCCCACGGACGACCGGGGGATCGCGCAGTTCCTCGCGCAGTCCGAGATGACCCTGATCACCGATCGGCGGTCCACGGAGTCCTGAACCGCGCACCCGCACCCTGGGGGGTTCTCGCTCAACCCGTCAATACAACGCGCAACGCGCCAGGAGGAAACCAGTCATGACCATGCACCGGCCACGCATCGTGGACCTCAGCGAGACGCAGCCCAACCGCAGGCGCGGAGGCGACCTTCGCGCCATGCTCACGCCCACAGCGGTGGGAGCCACCAGCGGTTTCATGGGGCTGGCCATCGTTCAGCCCGGCGACCGCATCGGCGAGCACTACCACCCCTACTCCGAGGAGTTCGTGTACGTGGTGAACGGCCTCCTGGAGGTGGATCTGGATGGTGAAACGCACCGGATGCAGCCCGACCAGGGCCTGCTGATCCCTCCCCATGTACGCCACCGGTTCCGGAACGTCGGCGACGTCGAGGCACGCATGGTCTTCCACCTCGGTCCGCTCGCCCCGCGCCCGGAACTCGGCCACGTCGACACCGAGCACACGGAGTCCGCCGAGCACACGCAGCCCGCCGGACGCGTCGCGCCGCCGGAACGAACCGAGGCCGTCTCATGACCCGCCGCGTGGGGGTCACCGGCGTCGGTGTCGTCGCCCCTGGCGGCATCGGCGCACCGGCCTTCTGGGACCTCCTCGCGAACGGCCGCACAGCGACCCGGGGCATCACCCTCTTCGACCCGGCCGGCTTCCGCTCCCGTATCGCCGCCGAGTGCGACTTCGACCCGGCGGCACACGGACTGGACGCGGACCAGGTGGCCAGGTCGGACCGGTACGTCCAGTTCGCGCTGGTGGCCGCCAGGGAGGCCCTCGCGGACGCGGGCCTCGACCCGGGGAAGGCGGACCCCTGGCGCATGGGGGTGTCGCTGGGCACCGCGGTCGGCGGCACCACCCGACTGGAGCACGACTACGTCGCCGTCAGCGGCAGCGGCGCCCGCTGGGACGTCGACCACCGGCCGGCCGGCCCGCATCTGGAGCGGGCCTTCTCACCCAGCTCCCTCGCCTCGGCCGTGGCCGAACAGGTAGGCGCGCACGGCCCGGTGCAGACCGTCTCCACGGGCTGCACCTCCGGCCTGGACGCGATCGGGTACGCCTTCCAGTCCATCGAGGAGGGCCGCGTCGACGTCTGCATCGCCGGGGCCTCCGACTCGCCGATCACCCCGATCACGGTGGCGTGCTTCGACGCGATCAAGGCCACCTCGGCGAACAACGACGACCCGGAGCACGCCTCCCGGCCGTTCGACTCCCGCCGCGACGGCTTCGTCATGGGCGAGGGCGGAGCGGTGCTCGTCCTGGAGGAGCTGGAGCACGCCCGCGCCCGCGGCGCGACCGTCTACTGCGAGATCGCGGGCTACGCGACCTTCGGCAACGCGTACCACATGACCGGGCTGACCTCCGAAGGACTGGAGATGGCCGAGGCGATCAACCGGGCCCTCGACCACGCCCGGATGGACGGTGCGCAGATCGACTACGTCAACGCGCACGGCTCGGGCACCAAGCAGAACGACCGGCACGAGACGGCCGCCGTGAAACGGGCGCTGGGCGCGCACGCCTACAACGTACCGATGAGTTCCATCAAGTCCATGATCGGCCACTCGCTGGGGGCGATCGGGGCCATAGAGATCGCGGCCTGCGTACTCGCCCTGGTCCATCAGACGGTGCCGCCGACGGCGAACTACGAGAGCCCGGACCCGGAGTGCGACCTCGACTACGTGCCGCGGACCGCTCGCCCCCTGAAGCTGCGCAGCGTCCTCTCGGTCGGCAGTGGATTCGGCGGCTTCCAGTCCGCGGTGGCCCTGACACGAACAGGTGGGAGGACACCATGAGAACCCGTAGAGCCCGGCGCGCCGTCGTCACCGGCATCGGTGTCGTCGCTCCCAACGGAACCAATACGGAGGCCTTCTGGAAGAGGACGCACGAAGGCGTCAGCGTCCTCGACCGGATCACCCGCGAGGGGTGTGAGCACCTTCCGCTGCGGGTCGCGGGCGAGGTGCGGGGCTTCGAGGCGGTCGAGCTGATCGAAGAACGCTTCATCGTCCAGACCGACCGGTTCACACATTTCGCGATGGCCGCCGCGGACATCGCACTGGACGACGCCCGGCTCGGCCGGGCCGACTACGAGAACTCACCGTTCGACGTCGGCGTGGTGACCGCGGCCGGGTCCGGCGGCGGTGAATTCGGCCAGCGTGAACTCCAACGGCTGTGGGGGCAGGGATCCACCTATGTGGGTCCGTACCAGTCCATCGCCTGGTTCTACGCCGCCAGCACCGGCCAGATCTCGATCCGCGGTGGTTTCAAGGGGCCGTGCGCGGTCGTGGCCAGCGACGAGGCCGGCGGCCTGGACGCGCTGGCGCATGCCGCCCGGTCGATCCGTAGCGGAACCGAAGCGGTGGTGGTCGGTGCGGCCGAGGCCCCGCTGGCCCCCTACTCGGTGGTCTGCCAGCTCGGGTACGGGGACCTGAGCACCCGCGACGACCCCGCCCGCGCCTACCGGCCGTTCACCTCGGACGCCTGCGGCTTCGTGCCGGCCGAGGGCGGCGCCATGCTGGTGGTCGAGGAGGAGCAGTCGGCCCGCCGGCGCGGGGCCCATGTCCGGGCCGAAGTCGCCGGGCACGCCGCCACGTTCACCGGAGCGTCGCGGTGGGAGGAGTCCCGGGAGGGACTCGCCCAGGCGATCATCGGCGCCCTGCGCGAGGCCGATTGCGCTCCGGACGAGATCGACGTCGTCTTCGCGGACGCCCTCGGCGTGCCGGCGGCCGACCGTGCCGAGGCGCTCGCGATCGCGGACGCACTCGGTGCGCACGGCCGGCAGGTACCGGTGACGGCGCCCAAGACAGGCATCGGGCGCGCCTACTGCGGGGCACCCGTGCTGGACGCGGCCGCCGCCGTGCTCTCCATGGAGAACGCGCTGATACCGCCGACGCCGAACGTCTTCGAGGTGTGCCACGACCTCGACGTCGTCACCGGCAGTGCCCGCCCCGCCGACCTGCGGACGGCACTGGTGCTCAGCCGCGGGCTCATGGGCTCGAACGCGGCGATGGTGCTGCGGCGCTCCACCGACACCCACATGTGAGAAGGAGAAGTCCTCATGACCGATCGACTGACCTACGCGGAACTCGCCGTCCTGATGAAGAAGGGCGCCGGGCTCACCGTGGACCCGCACGAAATGGAGAAGCGCCCCGGATCCGCCTTCGACGAGTTCGGCCTCGACTCGCTGGGCCTGCTCGGCATCGTGGGCGTGCTGGAGAACCGGCACGGCAGGGCGCTGCCGACCGACGCCGACCGCTGCAAGACCCCCCAGGAATTCCTGGACCTCGTCAACAACACCCTCATGCAAGGAGCCTGACGTGCCTGGACGCACCGAGAACGAGATCACCATCGCCGCCCCCCTTGATCTCGTCTGGGACGTGACGAACGATCTGGAGAACTGGCCGCGGCTGTTCAGCGAGTACGCCGCGGTCGAGGTCATCGAACGGGACGGCGACAGGACGAAGTTCCGCCTGACCATGCACCCCGACGAGAACGACAAGGTATGGAGCTGGGTCTCCGAGCGGACCGTCGACCGCGTCGGCCGTACGGTCCGCGCCCGCCGGGTCGAGCCGGGCCCGTTCCAGCACATGAACATCCACTGGGAGTACTCGGAGGCGCCCGGCGGTACGAAGATGCGCTGGACCCAGGAGTTCGCGATGCGCCCCGACGCGCCCGTCGACGACGCGTGGATGACCGACAACATCAACCGCAATTCCAAGGTCCAGATGGAGCTCATCCGGGACAAGATCGAACAGCGCGACCGGGAGCGCCGTACCGCCTCGGCTTCGGCCCGCTGACCCGCCGACCGCCCCGCGGCCCGGCACCCCGCCGTCCGGCCGGGTGCCGGGCCGGGAACCAGAAAGGCATCCCACGATGCACCACGCTCTGATCGTCGCCCGGATGGCGCCCGGTTCGGCGCCGGACATCGCCGACCTGTTCGCGGCCTCCGACAGCACCGAACTGCCGCACCTCGTCGGCGTCACCAGGCGCAAGCTGTTCCAGTTCGGCGACGTCTACCTGCACCTGATCGAATCGGAGCGCCCGCCGGGCCCCGAGATCGCCAAGGTGACGGAGCACCCGGAGTTCAAGGACATCAGCGACAAGCTCACCGCGTATGTGAGCGCGTACGACCCGAAGACCTGGCGCGGCCCCAAGGACGCCATGGCCCACGAGTTCTACCGGTGGGAACGCGGCGCCACCGCTTGAGACGGGAGACCGCCCCGGGTCCGGCCAGTCGGCCGGACCCGGGGCGGTCTCCGTCGTCGCTCCCGGGGGAGTGGAGTCAGTCCGGGACCACGCATTCGAAGGCGTGGAGGTAGGCGTTGACCGGTACGACCTTGCCGATCAGCAGCCCGGCGTCCGAGATCCGGCCGACCAGGCTCTCCCGCGTGTGCTTCGCGCCGCCGACATTGAGGAGCAGCAGCAGGTCCATCGCGGTGGTGAACCGCATCGAGGGGCTGTCGTCGACGAGGTTCTCGATGACGACGACCCTGGCTCCCGGGCGGGCCGCGGCGACGACATTGCGCAAGGTCCTGCGCGTGCTGTCGTCGTCCCACTCCAGGATGTTCTTGATGATGTAGAGATCGGCCTCGACGGGGATGGCCTCGCGGCAGTCCCCGGCCACGATATGGGTCCGGTCGACGAGCGGCCCCTCGTCCCGCAGCCGGGCGTCGGCGCGCGCCACCACGCCGGGCAGGTCCATCAGGGTGCCGCGGACCGACGGGTGCTTCTCGAGCAGACTGGCCAGTACGTGCCCCTGGCCGCCGCCGATGTCGGCGACCGCGGACACCCCGGTGAGGTCGAGGAGTTCGGCGACCTCCAGCGCGGACTGCATGCTGGAGGTGGTCATGGCCCGGTTGAAGATCTGGGCCGACTCGTGGGCGTCCTGGTGGAGGTAGTCGAAGAACCCCTTGCCGTGCACGTCCGCGAAGACGCTCTTGCCGGTGCGCACCGCCTCGTCGAGGCGCGGCCAGACGTCCCAGGTCCAGGGCTCGGTGCACCACAGGGAGATGTTGCGCAGGCTGTTCGGGTCGTCCTCGCGCAGCAGGCGGGACATCTCGGTGTGGGCGAAGTCCCCGTCCGGGGTCTCGGTGAAGATCCCGTAGCAGGACAGCGCGCGCAGCAGCCGGCGCAGGGGCACCGGCTCGGTCTTCACCAGCGCCGCGAGTTCCTCTGCGGTCGCGGGCGTCTCGCCCAGCGCGTCGGCGACGCCCAGCCGGGCCGCCGCGCGCACGGCGGCCGCGCGGGCCGCCCCGAAGACGATCTCGCGCAGTCGCATGGCCGGCTGAGGGGGCGTGACGGGGTGGGGGACGGCGGCGTGGACGGGCGTCGATGGGGTGGTGGCGGGGGTGGGACTCACAGTGGTCATGCTGTTTCGCTTCTCCTCGTGCGGGGGTGCGCCGATCAGCACATCCCGGCCGGTGTGGACTTCGTGCAGACGTTGCCGACGAAGGTGTTGCCCTTGCCGGTGTCCCCATTGGCCAGGTCGGCCGGCTTGTTGCCGAGCACGACATTGCCGCTGATGGTGTGGCCGGTGTTCTTCGTGCCCACGAAGCTCTTGAACAGCACGACGCCGCCGGAGAGCGGCGTGGCGCCCACGTTGTTGCTGATGGTGTTCGCGCGGACCTGGGTGTCCGCGGCGCCGGTGAGCACGATGCCGGAGCCCTGGATGGCGGGCAGGCGTTCGGTCTTGGCACAGAACTTGTTGTTGTCGGTGATCTGGTTGGACCGGATCGTCATGGCTCCGGCCTGCGGCCTGCCCTCGTCGCCCACGACGAACACACCGCTGCAGTTGGCGGTGAAGGTGTTGTCGTGGATGGAGAGGTTCCTGACGCGCCTGGCCGTGAAGCCGATCCGGTTGTCCGACAGCGTGTTGTCCTGGAGCTCCGTGCCCCGGGTGTCGGTGGCGCCGCCCTCCTGGTCGACGCTGTTCGCGACGAAGATGCCCGCGTCGCCGTTGGCGCGGGCGGTGTTGCCCATGAACGCGCCGCGGGTCGAGCGCTCCTGGGCGATGCCCCAGACGCCGTTGTGTTCGGCGGTCACCCGCCGCACGGACAGCCGGTCGGTCCAGGAGGCCCAGACGCCGTTCTTCTTGAATCCGGAGACGGTCAGCGAGTCGATGCTCACGCCGTCGACGGTCCGGCCGGCCCGGCCCAGGACGCAGACTCCGCTGCCGGTCTTCGCACAGGCGTCGGGGGACCGCGGGGCCTTCGCCGCCGGCCGGACGACGGTCCGGTCTCCGAAGCCGCGCAGGGTGAGGTTCGGTTTGGTGATCAGGACGGTCTCCCGGTACGTGCCGGGCATGACGACGACGGTGTCACCGGGCCGAGCGGCGTCCACCGCCTTCTGGATCGACTGGCCGGGCCGCACCACATGGGCGCTCGTGGCTGATGCGGCGGGGATCGCCGCGCCGAGTCCAGCGGCGGAGACGACCGCGACCGGGACAAGACTCTTGATGTGTCGTTTCCTCATGAGCCGAAGCTATGGGCGATTTCCCCCCATTGCCACATAAGGTGAGCGGACGGGTACCCGGCGTGCCCGAATGGCTTACGCCGGGGTGAGCCATCCGGGGCCGGGGGTGGACGTGCAATGTCGCACCCGGGTGATCCGGAACGGCACTGCCGCGGGTGTACCGCTCAGGCCGCCGTTCGGGTGTTCCTCGGGGAAGCCGGCCCGCCGCCATTCGGGTGTCTCACCGGCCCCCGGAACCGGTCCCCGACACCGGCTCCCGGTCCCCGACACCGGCTCCCGGCCCCCGGCACCGGCTCCCGGCCCCCGGTGCCGGGGGCCCGGTCTCAGTCCTCGGGCCCGCGCCGGGGCGCGACGACCGAGCGGGCCCATCGGTAGTCGGCCTTGCCGCTCGGCGAACGCCGGATCTGCCCGGCGATCACCAGCCTGCGGGGGATCTTGTAGCCGGCCAGGCGCGTCCGGCAGTGCGCCTGGACGTCGTCCAGCGAGGGCGCGACCGCACCTTCGCGCAGCTGCACCACCGCCGCGACATGGTTCCCCCACCGTTCGTCGGGCACCCCGGCGACCAGCGCGTCGTACACATCCGGGTGGGCCTTCAGCGCCTGCTCGACCTCCTCCGGATAGACCTTCTCGCCCCCGGTGTTGATGCACTGCGAGCCCCGGCCGAGGACCGTGACGATGCCGTCCGCGTCGACGGTCGCCATGTCGCCGAGCAGGACCCAGCGCTCACCGTCCCTGTGGAAGAACGTCTCCGCCGTCTTGTGCGGGTCGTTGTAGTACCCGAGCGGCACATGGCCGCGCTGCGCGATCCGCCCCGGCTCGCCCGGAGCCACCGGGTCGTGGGTCACCGGATCGACCACCGCGGTACGGGAGTTGACCCGCAGTCGGAAGCCCTTCTCCGGTCCGGAGTCGGCCGTCGCCGTGCCGTTGAATCCGGACTCCGACGAGCCGAAGTTGTTCAGCAGCATCACCGTCGGCACCAGTTCCTGGAACTCCGCACGCACCGAGTCCGACATGATGGCGCCCGAGCTGGAGATGGAGAACATCGACGAGCAGTCGGTGCCCTTCAGCGGTCCCCTCAGCGCGTCGACCAGCGGCCGCAGCATCGCGTCGCCCACCAGGGACACGCTGGTGACCTTCTCCTTCTCGATCGTGCGGAGCACCTCCTGGGGTACGAACTTGCGGTGGACCACCACCCGTTGCCCGAAGTTGAACCCGATGAACGCCGTGAGCGTCGACGTGCCGTGCATCAGCGGGGGAGCGGGGAAGAAGGTGATCCCGTCACCGCCGGCGGCCACCCGCTCGGCCAGCTCCTGCGGTGACTTCACGGGCTCACCGGTCGGCGCACCGCCGCCGAGGCCGGAGAAGAAGAGGTCCTCCTGACGCCACATCACGCCCTTGGGCATTCCGGTGGTGCCGCCGGTGTAGATGATGAACTGGTCGTCGGCCGAACGCGGGGGAAAGCCGCGCTCCGGGCTCCCGGCGGCTTCGGCGTCCGTGAACGCCACGGCGTCCGGACCGGGGGCACCCGCCGCCGACGCCCCGACCCGGACCAGGTGGCGGAGCGTCGGCGCCTTCGGTGCGGCGGCCGAGACCCGCTCGTCGAACTCGGCGTCGAAGACCAGCGCCGCCAGATCCGCATCCCGGTAGAGGTAGGCCAACTCCTCCTCCACGTAGCGGTAGTTGACATTGACGGGGACGATGCGGGCCTTGAGGCAGGCCAGTACCGTCTGGAGGTACTCGACCCCGTTGTAGAGGTGCAGCCCCAGGTGCTCGCCGGGGGCGATGCCCGCCTCGATCAGATGGTGGGCGACGCGGTTGGCGGCCGCGTCCAGCTCCGCGTACGTCAGCCGGCGCTCCGCACCCGTACCGGGGTGGTCGAGGTAGACGAGCGCCTCGCGTTCCGGGACCGCGTCGACGACCGACTCGAACAGGTCGGCAAGGTTGTACTCCACCGTTCCTCCTGACCCCGGATGCTGACTGGCTCGGCGGTCATTAGAGCGCCGGGAGGCATAAGTGGGAAGAGGGGCCGCCGAAGAAATCTGACTACCTGTCAGAAAACTATTGAACTGGACCCCCGCCTACTGCAACCTGTTCTAGGTCTTGAGACGGGAGGCAGGCAATGGGTGGTACGGAACACCTCACCGTGCGGCGCGAGGGCGCCACGCTGGTGCTCACCTTGAACAGGCCGGAGGCGAAGAACGCTCTCTCGCTGCCGATGCTGGTCGGGCTGTACGACGGCTGGCTGGCGGCGGACGAGGACGATGCGGTCCGCTCCGTCGTCCTCACCGGCGCGGGCGGCTGCTTCTGCGCCGGCATGGACCTCAAAGCCCTGGCCGGCAAGGGGATGGAGGGCGAGCGGTACCGCGACCGGATGACCGCCGATCCCGATCTGCACTGGAAGGCGATGCTGCGCCACCACCGCCCCCGCAAACCGGTCATCGCCGCCGTCGAGGGCCACTGCGTGGCGGGCGGCACCGAGATCCTGCAGGGCACCGACATCCGCATCGCCGGGGCGAGCGCCACCTTCGGGCTCTTCGAGGTCGCCCGCGGCCTCTTCCCCATCGGAGGGTCGACGGTGCGGCTGCCGCGCCAGATCGCCCGCACTCACGCGCTCGAAATGCTCCTCACCGGGCGTCCCTACAGCGCCGAGGAGGCGGCCGGCATCGGGCTGATCGGCCGGGTCGTCCCCGACGGCACCGCACTGGCACAGGCCCTCGAAGTCGCCGAGCGGATCAACGCCTGCGGACCGCTCGCCGTCGAGGCCGTCAAGGCATCCGTGTACGAGAGCGCCGAGCTGACCGAGACCGAGGGCCTCGCCGCCGAACTGAAGCGCGGCTGGCCGGTCTTCGCCACCGACGACGCCAAGGAAGGCGCCCGCGCCTTCGCCGAGAAGCGCCCGCCCGTCTACCGGCGCGCCTGAGCCAAGGAGGCAACCGTGCCCGACATCCTCAGCGCACCGCTGGTGCTCGAATTCCCCTTCACCCGCTCCCTCGGCCCGGTCCAGAGCGCCTTCCTCACCGGACTGCGCGCACGCACCGTGCTGGGCGTCCGGACCGCCGGGGGAAGCATCCTCGTCCCACCCGTCGAGTACGACCCCGTCACCGCCGAAGAGATCCGCGAACTGACCGAGGTCGCCGCCACCGGCACGGTCACCACCTGGGCATGGAACCCCGCCCCGCGCCGCGGCCAGCCCCTCGGCACCCCCTTCGCATGGGTCCTCGTCCGGCTCGACGGGGCCGACACCGCCCTGCTGCACGCTCTGGACGCGCCCGGACCGGAAGCCGTCCGCACCGGCCTGCGGGTACGGATCCGCTGGGCCCCCGAGCGGACCGGCGCCATCACGGACATCGCCTGTTTCGAACCGTCCGACGGCGGCGAGACCGGCCGGTCCGCCCCGCACGGCTGCGAGTGCGGCGACCCCGTCACCGGCATCGTCACCCCCGCCCGCCTCGACTACCGGTACACCCCCGGCCGCGCCCAGGGCGCGTACCTCGCCGCACTCTCCGAGCAGCGCGTCGTCGGGGAGCGCTGCCCGTCCTGCGCCAAGGTGTACGTGCCGCCCCGCGGCGCCTGCCCCACCTGCGGGGTCGCCACCGCGGAGCAGGTGGAGGTCGGCCCGCGCGGCACCGTGACCACGTACTGCATCGTCAACATCAAGGCCAAGAACCTCGACATCGAAGTGCCCTACGTCTACGCGCACATCGCCCTCGACGGCGCCGGCCTCGCCCTGCACGCGCGGATCGGCGGCATCCCGTACGACCAGGTGCGCATGGGCCTGCGGGTCGAACCCGTCTGGACGGAGGGCGGACGCCACCCCGATCACTACCGGCCGACCGGCGAGCCGGACGCCGACTACGACGCGTACAAGGAGTTGCTGTAGATGCGAGACGTGGCGATCGTCGCCTTCGCGCAGACCGACCACCTGAGGCGCACCGACGAACTCTCCGAAGTCGAGATGCTGATGCCCGTCCTCCACCGGGTCCTCGACGCGACCGGTCTCCGGGCGAGCGACATCGGCTTCACCTGCTCCGGCTCCAGCGACTACCTCGCGGGCCGCGCCTTCTCCTTCACGATGGCGCTCGACGGTGTCGGCGCGTACCCGCCGATATCCGAGTCCCATGTGGAGATGGACGGCGCCTGGGCACTGTACGAGGCCTGGGTGAAGATCCAGACGGGCCAGGCCGACACCGCGCTCGTCTACGCCTACGGAAAGTCCTCGCCCGGTGAGGTGCGTGACGTCCTCACCCGGCAGCTCGACCCGTACTACGTCGGCCCGCTCTGGCCGGACTCCGTCGCCCTCGCCGCGCTCCAGGCGCAGGCGCTGATCGACGCGGGCGACACCGACGAGGCCGCCCTCGCCGCGATCGCCACCCGCAGCCGCACCGCCGCCGCGGACAACCCGCATGCCCAGCTCACCGGCCCGGTCCCGGCCGGTGAGTACGTCGTGCAGCCGCTGCGCACCGGCGACTGCCCGCCGGTCGGCGACGGCGCCGCAGCCGTGGTCCTCGCCGCCGGTGAAACCGCACGGGCCCTGTGCGCCCGCCCCGCATGGATCCGCGGGATCGACCACCGCATCGAGGCTCACGCCCTCGGCGTCCGCGAGCTGACCGAGTCACCGTCCACCCGGCTGGCCGCGACCCGTGCCGGCGCCTTCGAACGTCCCGTGGACACCGCGGAGTTGCACGCCCCGTTCACCTCCCAGGAGGTGGTGCTGCGCAAGGCGCTCCGGCTCGGCGCCGACGTCACCGTCAACCCGTCCGGCGGTGCGCTCGCCGCCAACCCGGTCATGGCCGCCGGGCTGATCCGCCTCGGCGAGGCCGCGGCCCGCATCCACCGAGGCGAGTCCGACCGGGCGCTCGCCCACGCCACCTCCGGTCCCTGCCTGCAACAGAACCTGGTCGCCGTACTCGAAGGGGAGAGCGCTCATGCCTGAGGAGCCCGTGGCCGTCGTCGGCGTCGGCCAGACGAAGCACGTCTCCGCCCGCCGGGACGTCTCCCTCGCCGGACTCGTCCGCGAGGCCGCCGTCCGCGCGCTGGAGGACGCCGGGCTGACCTGGGCGGACATCGACGCCGTCGTCATCGGCAAGGCACCGGACTTCTTCGAGGGCCTGATGATGCCGGAGCTCTATCTCGCCGACGCTCTCGGCGCGGTCGGCAAGCCGATGCTCCGGGTGCACACCGCGGGCTCGGTCGGCGGCTCCACCGCACTCGTCGCCGCCAATCTGGTCTCCGCGCGGGTGCACCGCACCGTTCTCACGCTCGCCTTCGAGAAGCAGTCCGAGTCCAACGCCATGTGGGGCCTCTCGCTGCCCATCCCGTTCCAGCAACCGCTGCTGGCCGGAGCGGGCGGCTTCTTCGCCCCGCACGTCCGGGCCTACATGCGCCGCACCGGGGCACCCGGCACGATCGGCTCACTCGTCGCCTACAAGGACCGGCGCAACGCGCTCAAGAACCCGTACGCGCACATCCAGGACCCCGACATCACCCTGGAGAAGGTCCAGTCCGCACCGATGCTCTGGGACCCGATCCGCTACTCGGAGACCTGCCCGTCCTCCGACGGGGCCTGCGCGATGATCCTCACCGACCGTGCCGGAGCGGACCGCGCGCCGCACCCGCCCGCCTGGGTGCACGGCGGCGCGATGCGCAGCGAACCGACCCTCTTCGCCGGAAAGGACTTCGTCTCGCCGAGGGCGGGCAAGGACTGCGCCGCCGACGTGTACCGGCAGGCGGGGATCAGCGACCCGCGTCGGGAGATCGACGCCGTCGAGATGTATGTGCCGTTCTCCTGGTACGAGCCCATGTGGCTGGAGAACCTCGGCTTTGCCGAGGAGGGCGAGGGCTGGAAACTCACCGAATCCGGCGTCACCGAACTCGACGGCGACCTGCCCGTGAATCCCTCGGGCGGGGTGCTCTCCACCAACCCCATCGGCGCCTCCGGCATGATCCGCTTCGCCGAAGCCGCGCTTCAGGTACGGGGACAGGCGGGCGAGCACCAGGTGGCGGGGGCGCGAAAGGCGCTCGGCCACGCCTACGGCGGCGGGGCGCAGTTCTTCGCCATGTGGCTGGTCGGAGCCGAACCCCCCACCGGCTGACCACGGGCGGTCCCGGACCGGAGGAAGCCCGCCACGCGGCCTGTCCCGGGCCGCTCGCGGTGGCTGGGCTCTGGCCGGGACGGCAAGCGGGAGGAGCCGACGTGGCGGAGAGCGCCACCACCCGGCAGCCCTGCGCGGGCTGGGACGAGCCGGACCTCGCCCTCACCGTCCGCCACGAAGGGCGGGGCGGTGCCGCCGACGACCTCGCCACCCCGGACGGGCTGATCCGCCGGGTGCGCGAGCGGCGCGCGCTGCTCGGCGACGCGGTCGGCGGCGAAGCGTGGGCGGCCGACGGACACTTTCCCGAAGCCGTGCGGTCGCTGCGCGCCGCCGTCCGGGCGCTCTTCGCCCACGCAGTCCGCCCCGGCGGCCCGAGCCCCGCCGACGCCGGACGCCTGCCGCCCTTCGAGGAGGCGCTCCGCCGCCTCGATGCTGCCGCCGCCGCGGTCCCGACCGTGCCGCGTCTGGACCGGGCACCGGACCGCGCTCCCGCCGTCCGCGACCACCCGGTCGGCGCAACGGCGGAACGGGACGCGCTGCCCGCCGCCCTCACCCGCGCGGCCGTCGGATTCCTCGCCGGGCCGGACCGCGCGGCGCTGCGCGCCTGCCATGCCCCGCGCTGTGCGCGGTACTTCGTCAGGGAGCACCCCCGCCAGGAGTGGTGCAAGCCGTCCTGTGGCAATCGTGCCCCGGTGGTCCGCCACCACGAGCGCCGGCGTGCCACGTAGCGTGGTGACCGTGACAGGCGAGAGAGATCTTCGAACCCTGCTGAGCGGCATGCGGCCCGAGCTGAACCCGGGCCGCTACGTCTTCACCACCACGCCCCGCGGCGCGGCACCCGAGGGCGTCGACCCGGTCGTGACCGTCGCCGAGCCCGAAGGGCTCACCCTGGTGCTGCCGGAGGCGCAAGCCGTCTCGGTGGGCCTGCGATACGACTACGTGGCGGGATGGATCACGCTCCGTGTCCACTCCGCACTGGACGCGGTGGGGCTCACCGCGGCCGTGTCCCTGGCGCTCACCGACGCCGGGCTGAGCTGCAACGTGGTGGCGGGCTTCCATCACGACCACCTGTTCGTTCCGTACGACCGTGCCGCCGAGGCGGTCGGCGTGCTGGAGACGCTGGCCGCGGAGTCCGGCCAGCGGCCCCGGCCGTAGCGGCCCCGGCCGCGCCATCCGGTCGGCGGTCGGGCCACGGAGCCTGCAAGCCCGGCCCGCGGCCCCGATCGAGCCCCGGCCTGCGCGGACCCGGCTCCGCAACGTGAGCCGGGACACGTAACATGTCTGCATGTCCTTCCTCCGCCGCCGTAGCGCCGCCACACCCGCGGGCCCCGACTTCGACGTCCTGGCCATGGACCCGGGGGACTGGCCCGGAAACCTCGGTGCCGGTCTGCTGCCCGCGCCCGACGGGAGCTGTCAGGGCGTCTTTCTCCGCTACGACCTGTTCGGCGGCCGCGGCCCCGCGATGATTATCGGCAATCTTCCGGAGGGGTCGCCGGCCCGCGAGACCGAGGAGGGCCAGGTCCCGTTCGAGGTCGCCCAGCTGCTGCTCGCGCTGGAGAACGACGAACCGGTCGAGGTCACGGGCACCGAGGACATGCCCGTGATGCAGGGCGACAACCTGCTGATCGTCCGCCGCGTCAAGCTCTCCGAGAGCCGGATCTCCTGTGTCCAGTTCGACCGCAGCGACGGCGTGCTCGTCACCATCGCCAGCTGGGACCGGCCGATCACCGATGATCTGTACACCCTGCTGAAGCCGCTGCCCGCCGAGCTGTTCCAGCAGGGCTAGAAACGTTCCTTCGTCGGCCGCCCGTATGCGTCGGGCGGCTGCGGGGCGCGCACAACCAACTGTCCAAGTGCTCGCGGCCTCTGTCCAAGAGGCCGCTTTGTCATGTGCCTTGTCGGGTCAGTCGTCGGACCTTTACCGTCGGCCACATGACATCCGGGATGACGCGACGCACCACAGTGAAGACAGCGATTGGCGCAACCAGCGCTCTGGCATGGGGGGTTCCTGCCCTCTCCGGCACGGCGGCGGCCACCGGCACCTCCGATGAATCGAAGGAGGTGGCAGACCCCGCGCACGCGAAGGAAGCGGCGGCGCCGACCCTCCGGTACGACACACCGGCCGCGAGCTGGGAGCGTGAGTCGCTGCCCATCGGCGGCGGTGCGCTCGGTGCGAGCGTGTACGGGGCCCTTGCCTCCGAGCGGCTCACCTTCAACGAGAAGACGCTGTGGACCGGCGGCCCCGGTTCCGCCGAGGGCTACGACTTCGGGAACTGGACCACCCCCAGACCCGGTGCCCTCGCCGGCGTACAGCAACGCCTCGACAGCCAGGGCGCTCTCGATCCGGACGCGGTCGCCGCCGAGCTCGGCCAGGCGCGTCGCGGCTACGGCGCCTACCAGGTCTTCGGCGACCTGTGGCTGGATCTGCCGAACGCCCCGGCCGCCCCCGACGCCTCCTACCGGCGTACCCTCGATCTGCGAAACGCCCTCGCCGCCGTCACCTACTCCCACCAGGGCGCCGTCCACACAAGGGAGTTCTTCGTCTCCCACCCGGACAGGGTCATCGCGGGGCGCCTCGCCGCCGACCGTCCGGGACAGGTGTCGTTCACCCTGCGCCACACCTCACCCCGCGGCGACTGCACCGCCATCGCCGACAAGGACCGGCTCACCGTGCGCGGCGCGCTGAAGGACAACGGTCTGCGCTTCGAGGCCCAGATCCGCGTCCGGGCCAGCGGCGGCACCGTCACCGACGGTGCGGACGGCACTCTCACCGTCACCGGAGCCGACAGCGCCTGGTTCGTCCTCGCCGCGGCCACCGACTACGCCGACCGCTACCCCTCCTACCGCGGCGACGACCCGCACGGAGCGGTCACCGCCGCCGTGGACGCGGCCGTCCGCACCTCGTACGAGAAGATCCGCGACACCCACGTACGCGACCACCGGTCCCTCTTCGACCGGGTCGCCCTCGACATCGGCCAGCAACTGCCGGACCTGCCCACCGATCAGCTGCTCGCCGGGTACACGGGCGGTACGAGCCCCGCCGACCGGGCCCTGGAGGCGCTGTTCTTCCAGTACGGCCGCTACCTGCTGATCGCCTCCTCGCGGGCCGGCTCGCTGCCCGCCAACCTCCAGGGCGTCTGGAACAACTCCACCACCCCGCCGTGGTCCGCCGACTACCACACCAACATCAACCTGCAGATGAACTACTGGCTCGCCGAGGTCACCAACCTCGCCGAGACCACCGCACCCTACGACCGCTGCGTCGAGGCGATGCGCGCCCCGGGCCGCAGAACGGCGAAGGAGATGTTCGGGACCGCCGGCTGGGTCGTGCACAACGAGACCAACCCGTACGGCTTCACCGGCGTCCACGACTGGTCCACCGCCTTCTGGTTCCCCGAGGCTGCCGCCTGGCTGACCCAGCAGATGTACGAGCACTACCGGTTCGGCGGTTCCACCGGCTATCTGCGCTCCACCGCCTACCCCGCGATGAAGGAGGCCGCCGAATTCTGGCTGGCCAACCTGCGCACCGACCCGCGCGACGGACTGCTCGTCGTCACCCCCAGCTACTCTCCCGAGCACGGCGACTTCACCGCCGGTGCCGCGATGTCCCAGCAGATCGTCCACGACCTCCTCACCAACACCCTGGAGGCCGCCCGCACCCTCGGTGACGCACCCGCCTTCCGCAGCCGCCTGGAGACCGCCCTCGACCGGCTCGACCCGGGGCTGAGGATCGGCTCCTGGGGCCAGCTCCAGGAGTGGAAGACCGACCGCGACGACCCGGCCGACGACCACCGCCATGTCTCGCACCTCTTCGCCCTGCACCCCGGGCGGCAGATCGAACCCGGCAGCAAATGGGCCGAAGCGGCCAAGGTCTCCCTCGGTGCGCGCGGCGACGGCGGCACTGGCTGGTCCAAGGCATGGAAGATCAATTTCTGGGCGCGGCTGCGCGACGGCGACCACGCCCACAGGATGCTCGCCGAACAACTGAAGAACTCCACCCTGCCCAACCTCTGGGACACCCACCCGCCGTTCCAGATCGACGGGAACTTCGGCGCCACCTCGGGCATCGCCGAGATGCTGCTGCAGAGCCAGCACGGTGCCGTCGAGATCCTCCCGGCCCTCCCGGCGAACTGGCCGGACGGATCGGTACGCGGGCTGCGTGCCCGGGGCGGCTTCACCGTCGACATCGCATGGGCCTCGGGGCAGGCCCGCCGTGTGGTGATCACGGCGAGCCGCAGCCGCGAAGTGACCGTCCGCAGCTCGCTGTTCGCGAGCGGCGAGAAGGTCTTCAAGGCGCGTGCCGGCGGGCGCTACACGCTGACGGCCGAAGGCTGAGCGAACAGCGCGGTCACCCGCGCCGCCGAGACACCGAGCCCCGTGGGACCGCTGAGGTGCCACGGGGTGCCGGTGCCCCGCCGCAGGTCCTCCTCGCGGTAGCGCCGGCAGTCCCGGTGCCAGATCAGGATGCCCGCGAGCCAGTGCTTGAGCTCCTGCACGTAACCGGCCAGGATCTCCCTCGCCTCCGCGTCCAGCCCGAAGTCGTCGTACACCACCGGCAGTTCCTGCTCGGCAACGTGCAGGAACTGCCGCAGCCGCGACTTCATCAGGTCGTGCACGATCGCCACTCCGGTGGGATAGTCCACCCCGAAGAAGTTCTGCACGACCAGGACGCCGTTGTGCACCTCGCCCTCGTACTCGATCTCCTTCTGGTACGAGAACAGGTCGTTGAGCAGACACGCGTAGTCCGCCGCCGCGTTCTCCAGCGAGCGCAGCGGCCCGCTGTGGTAGATCTCCGGCGGCACCTTCCTGCCGTGCCCAAGACGGCACAGGCTCATCGTGAGATCGGAACCGAAGGTCTTGCGCCGCATCTCGATGTAGTCCACCGGGTCGGGGATGCGGTTCTGCACCTGGTTCGCCAGCTCCCACACCCAGCTCGCGGTCATGTCCTCGACCGCCGTCCGGAAGGCGCGGCGGCCGCTCGCGTCCATCGGGGCCGATGTCTTGGCCCAGAGATCGGCCAGAGCGCGCTCCAGGGCGTTGACCGGCTCGGGCGCCCCGGCCCCGTCGAGGGGCATGAACAGCGACAGCCGCTCATTGGCGAGCTTGGCCCCCGCCAGATCACGGGACCGCCCGTGCACCACCGGGAACCAGTCGTCGCCGTACGTCCCCCAGGCAAGCCACTGGGAGGACAGATCCAGTTCGTCCGGTGTCGCATCCGGGTGAAGCCCCGCCGCGCACAGCGGCAGGTCGATCGCGACGAGCCGCGTCTCGTCCCAGATGTGCGATCCCGGCACGCCCGGCTGCGCCTCCAGGATCCCCATCCGGTTCGCCCAGTCGACGATCCGTACCCGCGCCCCGTCCAGATGCGGGCTGAGCGTCGTACCGAACGGCAGCTCGAAGTCCGGCAGCAGGGACGGGCCGACGTGCTGGTACGGCACATGGGTGTGGCTGCGCAGCCGGGCCGACTCCGAGCGGGAGGTCAGCCGGATCGACGCCGCGGACATGCCGAAACCGGGCTCGGTCCCGCCCGCTCCGCCGCCGTTCATGTAGCGGCTGGAGCGCATGTGCCACTCATGACCGCCCGACTGCCAGTCCTGCAACCCCTTGACGTACGCCAGCACCGCCGCGGCGTCCGCCGGGTCGAGTCCCTTCTCCGCGCAGAGCGGGCCGAGTTCGGTGAGCGCCGTGTTCTCGAACTGCTGCAACCGCGACGTCAGCAGATCGTTCACCGCGTCGGCGGCCTCCTGCGTGGAGCACCCGAGGAAATGTTCGAGAACCAGCACACCATTGCTGTTCTCGCCCTCGTCCTCGACCTCCCGCTGGTACGAGAAGAGGTCATTGCGCAGATGTACGGCGTCGGAGAAGGCGTCCCGCAGCACGCGCAGCGCACGCTCGTCGGCCATCGACGCGGGGACCTCCGCGTCCGCCGCGTACTCGACGAGCCCGGCGGACCAGGGGGCCCCGCCCACCTTGCGGCGCATCTCGATGTACTCGACGGGGTTCGCGATGCGTCCCTCGTTGATGTTGGCGAGTTCCCACAGCGACTCGTTGAGCAGGTTCTCCGTCGCCACGGCGAACCTGGCCCGCCAGGCGTCGGACATGCTCGGCACCGTACGCGTCCAGAGATCGGCCAGTCCCGCCTCGACCGGGTTCGTCGGCTCCGGCATCGGAGCCCCGCGGTCCATCGGCATGAACGCCGGCAGCCGGTCCAGATACCGCTTCCCGCCCTCGCGGTCCGGGGTGCGCTTGAACAGCTCCAGGAAGTGGTCGTCGAAGAAGAAGACCCACACGTACCAGTCGGTGACCAGCGAGAGCGCCTCGGACGAGCAGTCGGGGTGGGTGTACGCGCACAGCAGCGCGTAGTCGTGGGAGTCGAGGTCCTTCTCCTCCCAGATGCCCGAACCCTCCAGCATCCCCATGCTGCGCGCCCACTTCTTGGTGTGCTGTCGTGCCTCCTCAAGGTGGGTATTGAGCCGCGCCGGATATGGAACGTAGAAGTCCGGCAGGGTGAAGGGCTGAGCCATGTGCGTCCGGCCTTTCCGAGATTTCCGTGCGAACGCCGCACGGACCGGTGGTGTCCGCGCGAGCACTACCCTTCGGCCCTGCGGGGCACGCACATCCCGGATTAGTCACATGAATGGTGTGCTGGTTCGTGGCACGCGAGCGCATGCCCCCGGTCGGCCGACCGCTCGCAGGACGTGGGTGGCCAGGCGCTGCCGACGACCGGTTGCCACTTTCCGGCCGCAGGTCAGACACCCTGCCAATGGTCTGGTCCACTGGCTCGGCCCGCGCCCCCCACTGAACCCTTGACGCGCCATCACCTCAGGTCAGAGAGTGTGCGCGCACAGCGGAACAGTGGGATCGGATCACGCACGGCTCCAAGAAGGGTTGTCATGACGTCCAAGCAGAAGACCGGACTCGCACTCGCGTTGACCACCGTCGGTGCACTGAGCATGGCACTGCTCAGTCCCGCGGCGCAGGCCGGTGCGGACGGGGTGCGGCCGGAATGCCCGCGCGGCCTCGCCTGCGACTGGGTACCGGCGGCCTACCAGCAGACGGGCGACCCGGCCGACAAGGAGACGTACGGGAACTACGACACCTCGGACCGGCCGCACACCAACAAGATCAGATTCATCGTTCTGCACGACACCGAGGAGGACTTCGACACCACCCTGAAGATCTTCCAGAACCCGCTGAAGCAGACCTCCGCCCACTACGTGGTGCGCTCGGGCGACGGTCACGTCACCCAGATGGTCAAGGGCAAGGACGTCGCCTGGCAGGCGGGCAACTGGTACGTCAACAGCCACTCCATAGGCATCGAGCAGGAGGGTGTCGCCGTCGAGGGCGCCAAGTGGTACACCCCCGAGATGTACCGCTCCACCGCCAAGCTGGTGCGCTATCTCGCCGCCAAGTACGACATACCGCTCGACCGCCAGCACATCATCGGCCACGACGGGGTGCCGCCCACCAGCGCCGCCGGCACGAAGAACATGCACTGGGACCCGGGCACCTACTGGGACTGGAACCGCTTCATGGCGCTGCTCGGCAAGCCCACCGTGCCCAGCGCCCCGAAGAACAGCGAACTCATCACCGTCAGCCCGGACTTCAAGAAGAACAAGCAGGGGTTCCGCGACTGCGAGAAGGGCGTCGACCTGCCGGTCCAGGGGTCCAGCGCCGTCCCGCTCCACACTGCACCCTCCGCCGACGCACCGCTCTTCTCCGACCCCGGCCTCCACACCGACGGCTCGCCCGGCACGAACTGCGCCGCCGACTGGGGAAGCAAGATCAGCGCCACCCAGCAGGCCGTCGTCGCGGACCACGCCCCCGGCTGGACGGCGATCTGGTGGTACGGCCAGAAGGCATGGTTCAGGACCCCGGCCCACACCCGGACCACCACGCCCACCTCCGGCTACGTGGTCAGGCCGAAGGCCGGCCGTACGGACGTGCCGGTGTACGGGGTGGCATACCCGGAGAAGTCCGAGTACCCCGCGGACTTCACGGACCAGCGGGTGGGCTCGCCGCTGCAGTACACGATCAAGGCCGGCCAGTCCTACCCCGGTGGCGGTGAGGCGCCCACGGGCTACTTCTACGCCCCGACGATCGACTCCTCGTACCCGTTCGACCACGCCTACTTCCGCGGCAAGGAGAAGTACGTGACGGTGCAGATCGGCCACCGGGTCGCCTTCGTGAAGGCATCCGACGTGGACATCGTGCGCACGCGCTGAGACCGCACCGGCGCCGTCGTGGCACACGGTGGGACCTGATGGACCCCGGCGTGAACGCGTGACGGTGTGCACGCCCGACCCGTGCCCCTCCGCCAGCGGTATCCGTGGGCGGAGGGGCACGTGGGATCAGCCCGCCACCTGCCGGTTCACCTGCGCGGGAGAGAGCGCGTGCTCGATCGCGAGGATGCCCGCCCCCACCGCTGCCGCGTTCTCACCCGTACGGCTCGGCTCGATCCGCAACAGCTGGGTGGCCAGCGGGTGCGAGCGCCGATAGACCGCCTCCCGCACCCCCGCGAGGAGTTGATCGTGGACGGCGGCCAGCGCGCCCCCTGTCACCACCGTGTCCGGGTTGAAGAAGTTCACCAGCCCGGCGAGCACCTCTCCGACCGCCCGGCCCGCCTCGCGAACCATCCGTACGGCGTCCCGGTTCCCGGACCGCACCAGCCGCACCACATCACTGCCCGATGCCGCGTCCAGACCCAGACCGACCAGCTTCGCGGCCAGTGACGCACCGCCCGCGACCGCCTCCAGACAGCCCGAATTGCCGCACCGGCACGGATCGTCGAGATCCGCGACCCGGATGTGGCCGATGTCGCCCGCGCATCCCTGCGCACCCCGGTGCAGCTGTCCGTCGGCGACGATCCCGCAGCCGATCCCCGTGCCGACCTTGATGTACAACAGGTAGCGGCAGTCCGGGAAGGCGCGGCGCTGCTCGGCCAGTGCCATCACGTTCACATCGTTGTCGACGAGTGCCCGCACCCCGAACCGCGCGGCGAAGAACTCCGGGATCGGGTACTGGTGCCAGCCCGGCATGATCGGCGGATCGACAGGACGCCCGGTGGAGAACTCCACCGGGCCCGGCACCCCCACGCCGATGGACCGCAGTGTTTCGGGCTCCCGGCGCGCCTCCTTGAGCAGGGTGCGCACCGTCCGCTCCACATGCCGCAGCACGGCGTCCGGACCGTCACCGATCGACAGCGGCTCCTCCTGCACCGCCAGGGTGGCGCCGCCGATGTCCATCAGCGCCACCCTGCAGTGCGAGGCCCCCAGATCCACCCCGGCCACCGCGTGTTCGCGGGTGCGCAGCGCCAGCCGACGCGGCGGGCGGCCGCCGGTGGAACCGCCGTCGGCGTCCTCGTCGACGAGGCCGTGCGCGATCAGCGCGTCCACCCGCTGGGAGACCGTCGAACGGGCCATCCCGGTGATCCGGGCGATGTCGGCACGGGTTGCCACCGCCTCCGAGCTGATCAACGCGAGCACCTCGCCGGGTGAGTGCGAGGCGGCAGCGGACGTGCGATCCGACGGCGAAGACATGGCAGTCACCCTAGGGACGACTTCTGCTGCTCACAAGGCATGCACTGTTCGGCCATCGGGCGTAACTCCTTGCCAAGTCGCCTAATAACAAGGGAGTTTGAGCTCTTGACAGTCCTAAGGCGTGTCACGACTCTGCTCTGCAGGCCGCTGAGCGAGGAGCCACTCGATGCTGACGATGCGCGGTGTGTCCAAGAGCTTTCCCGAGGTGCGTGTGCTCCACGAGGTGGGGCTCGATCTCGAAGCCGGAGAAGCGCATGCCCTGGTGGAGGAGAGCGGCGCGGGAAGATCAACACTGATGAAGATCCTCGCGGGCGAGCACGCACCCGACGCCGGGACCCTCGCCATCGACGGCACTCCGTACTCCTTCAGCCATCCGGCGCAGGCCCAGGCCGCCGGGATCGGCATCATGCACCAGGAGTTCGCGCTGCTCCCGCACCGCACCGTCGCCGAGAACGTCTTCCTCGGCCGCGAACCGACCCGGTACGGACTCGTCGACCGGCGCGTCATGGAACGGCGCACCGCCGGCCCGCTCGCCGAGACGGACGAGACCGGTATCACCCCTCGGACCCCCGTCCGCGAACTGTCGGTCGCTCGCCGGCAGACCGTGGAGACCGTCAAGGCCCTCGCCTCCGACGTCCGGATCCTCGTCATGGGCGAACCAGCCGCCGCCCTCGCCGACCACGAGGATCGCCAACTCGCCTCCCTGGTACGCCGCCTGACCGCCCGCAGGCTCGGCATCCTCTACATCTCGCACCGGCTCCGCGAGGTCTTCGCGCTCTCGCGGCGCATCACGGTCCTCAAGGACGGCCGCCGCGTCGCCACGCTCACCACCCCGGACACCGACGCCGACACGGTCGTACGCGCCATGGTCGGACGGGAACTCGACGCCCACTACCCGCCCAGGGCCCGTCCCGGCGAGGCGGGCCCGGTGCGGCTCACCATGAGCGGCGGCGGCAACGCCCGGCTCTCCGGCATCGACCTGACCCTGCGGGGCGGCGAGGTCATCGGTCTCGCCGGTCTCCAGGGCTCGGGGCGCACCTCCCTGGCCCGCGCCCTCTTCGGCGCCGACCCCTTCACCAGGGGCACCATGACCGTCGACGGAACGCCCCTGCGCCCGGCCCGCCCCCGCGACGCCGTCCGGGCCGGAATCGCCCTGGTCACCGAGGACCGCCAGGCCGAGGGCCTGGCCAACGGGCCGATCATCACCGGCCTCGGGGTCAACGCGTTCATCGCGCCCCCCGGCACGGCCTTCATCCTGCGCGGCTGGATCGAGGACACCTACACCGGCCCGGCGGGAAAGGCCCCCGCCTCCTTCCAGCGCCTCGGCTACGACCGGATCGGGCCCGTCCCCGTCTCCCTCTTCCTGCTCCTCGCGGTCGCCGCCGCCCTCTGGCTGATCACCCGCCGCACCCGGCTCGGCCATCACATGTACGCGACCGGCGGCGACGAGCACGCCGCCCGGCTCTCCGGAGTCCGTACCCGGCGCACCGTCGTCACCGCCCACATCCTGTGCTCACTCTGCGCCGGCGCCGCGGCCCTCTTCCTCGCAGCCCGGCTCGGCGCCGGAGCGCCCTGGGCCGGCACCGAGGCCCGGTACGACCTGGAGTCCATCGCCGCCGTCGTACTAGGGGGCACCGCACTCGGCGGGGGCCGCGGGGGAGTGGCGTCCTCGTCCTCGCCGTGCTCGACAGCATCTTCAACCAGCTCGCCGTCGACCCGTTCTTCAAGAACGTCGTCCGGGGCGTCGTCATCATCGAGGCCGTCGCCCTCTACCCGCGAGGCCGCCGCACCTCGCAGGAGAGGACCGCACGACCACCGCACAGGCATCCGCCGGCCGCCGGGTCCTCGGCGCGGCGGCTACGGATACGGGGCGGTCGCCGCCGACTTCCTCGTCGAGAAGGTGAAACCCGGAGGGAAGGTCCTCGCCCTGCGGATCTCACCCGGCGTCGATGTGCTGGAGACCCGCTGGGCGGCGGCGAAGGTCGCGTTCGACAAGTGCGGACTCGACGTCGTGGACGTGAAGTTCACCGACGGCGATCCGGCCAGGACGAAGGCAGTCGTCACCGACGCGATCACCCGCAACGGCGGCATCGACGGCGTCTGGACGGACTCCGGAGCGACCTCCGTCGCCACTGTCGAAGCCTTCGAGGACGCAGGCCAGGACGTACCGCCCATCACCGGCGAGGACCGGCAGGACTTCCTCCAGGCAGGGAAGGAGAAGAAGCTCACCGCGAGCGCCCCGTCGTACCCCACCTCCCAGTGGCGAACGCCCGTCGTCGCCGCGCTGAAGATCCTGAAGGGCGCGCAGGTCCCGAAGGAGTGGAAGCTTCCGCAGCCCACCGTCACCCAGGACAACCTCGACCGGTACCTCGAACCCGGCATGCCGCCCCTGCACTACGCGATGTGCGGGTGCGAGGATCTCCCCGGCTTCCCGGAGAAGTGGGGAGGCGAGAAGTGACCGCCCCCGCACTCCCGCTCGGCGCGAATCCCTGGATCTGGCACTCGCCGGTGACGTACGAAGCACTCGGTGACATCCTGCCGCGCCTGTCCGCGTGGGGCTTCGACTGCGTTGAGATCCCACTGGAGAACGAAGGGGACTGGGCCCCCGCGTCCGTCGCCAGGCTCCTCCACGCGTCCGGGCTGGCCCCCGCCGCGGTGATCGCCGTCATGCCGCCCGACCGCAACCTGATCCGCACCGACCCGCGGACCGTCCGGGTCACCCAGGACTACCTGCACCGCTGCATCGACGCGGCCAGGGTCCTGAACGCCCCCACCGTCGCCGGACCCGTGTACACCGCGGTCGGCCGCACCTGGCGGATGACCCGCGCCGAACGCACCGCGGCCTACGAGGAGTTGCGGGAGAACCTCGCCCCGGTCCTCGACCACGCACACGCCGACGGAGTGCGCATCGCCGTGGAACCCCTCAACCGGTACGAGACGAGTCTGCTCAACACCGTCGACCAGACCCTCGAAGCGCTGACCGGACTCCCCGAGGACACCATCGGCCTCGCGCTCGACGTGTACCACCAGAACATCGAGGAACGCTCGCTGCCCGACGCCGTACGCCGCGCCGCGGGCCGCATCGTCCACGTCCAGGTGTGCGCCAACGACCGGGGCACCCCCGGTGCCGACGCCCTCGACTGGCCCGGCTTCCTCACCGCACTCACCACGGGCGGCTACCGCGGACCGCTGTGCATCGAATCGTTCACCGCGCACAACGACGCCATCGCGGTCGCGGCCTCGGTCTGGCGGCCGCCCGCCGGCACCCAGGACGCCCTTGCGACCGACGGCCTGGCCTTTCTGCGCCGCGCTCTCGGCACCACCCCCTGACCCCGCTCGTCCACGCCCCACAGAGAGGAGACCCGCACGGAGCCGTCGACGATGACGCTGTCATGCTCGCGGCATGCGGCACATGTTCGCCGCGCTGGTCGGCGCCCTTCTGCTCGCGCTGACCGCGCTGCCCGCGACCGCGGCCACCACCGGCAAGGCCCCCGCCTACCGCGACCGCACCTTCCCCGAGCCCGGACACACCGGCGGCGCCGTCGAGTTCGGCTCCGGCCGCACGCTCTACTTCGGCGTCGGCGACGACACCCCGCCCGGCCTCGACCCGAACTGGCAGGGATACGCCCCGCTCGACTGGCGCGAGGGCAAGCAGATGCTGGACGCCGCCCGCACCGCGGGCAACACCAACGACCTGCGCGGCAAGATCCTGCGCATCAGACCGAAGGATTCCGGCGACTACACCATTCCCCAGGGCAACCTCTTCGCCCCGGGGACCGCCAGGACCCGCCCCGAGATCTACGCGATGGGCTTCCGCAACCCGTTCCGCTTCACCGTCGACCCGAAGACCGGGCACGTCCACGCCTCCGACTACGGCCCCGACCGCGGACTGCCCACCACAGACCGCGGGCCGGAAGGCCTCGTCGAGTACAACGTCATCAAGAAGCCCGGCAACTTCGGCCGGCCGTTCTGCCACGGCGACAACCAGGCCTACGCCCCGTACAACCCCGACACCAAGGAAGTCGGCCCCAGGTTCGACTGCGCCCGCCCCGTCAACCCCCCGCCCAACAACACCGGACCGACCGAACTCCCGCGGGTCGAGCAGCCGGAGATCTGTTACGGCTACGGGGAGTCGAAGGAGTTTTCCGAGGTCGGCAGTGGAGGCTCGGCCCCGATGAGCGGCCCCGTCTACCACTACGACGCGAAGAACCCGTCCGCCACGAAGTTACCCGCCTGCTTCGAGGGCGCGAGCTTCTTCTACGAGTGGTCGCGCAACTTCGTGAAGGAGGTCCGCTTCGACAGGGACCGGAAGGTCCTGAAGATCAATGACTTCCTCTCCTCCCAGAAGTTCAACAAGCCGATGGACATGGCGTTCGGCCCCGACGGCTCGCTCTACGTCCTCTCATGGGGCAGCTCCTTCGGCGGCGGCAACAACGACTCGGGGCTCTACCGCATCGACTACGCACAGGGGCAGCGCGCACCGGTCGCCAAGGCCGCAGCCTCCGCCACCGACGGACCCGTACCACTGAAGGTCGACTTCTCCAGCGAGGGCAGCAACGACCCCGACGGCGACACACTCAGCTACGCCTGGGACTTCGACGGCGACGGCACATACGACTCCACCGACGCGAACCCCAGCCACTCCTCCACGGTCAAGGGCGACTTCGCCGCCCAGCTCAAGGTCACCGACTCCACCGGCAAGTCCGGCTATGCCAACATCCCCCTCACCGCCGGGAACACCGCACCCGAGGTGACCATCGACTTCCCGGTCAGCGGCAAGCTCATCGAGTTCGGCGACAAGATCCCGTACAAGGTCACGGTCACCGACTCCGAGGACGGTCCGGTCGACTGCTCCAAGGTGACCGTCAACCCGGCGCTGGGGCACGACGACCTCGAACATCCCACCACCGACATCCCCGGCTGCGAAGGCATCGTGGACACCGGTGACCTCGGCGGCCACCCCGAAGGGGGGCCTGACATACGTACTCAGCGCCAAATACACCGACCGGGGCGGCGACGGCGTCTCGGCCCTCACCGGATACGGCCGCGCCGTGCTCCAGCCGAAGCACAAGCAGGCGGAGTACTACGACGCCCAGTCCGGCACCCGGGTCGTCGCCCAGGAAGGAGCCGAGAACGGCAAGCGGATCGGAGACGTCTCCCACGGCGACTGGGTCGCCTTCGACCCGATGAGCGTCGAAGGCATCGGCACGGTCGGCTACCGGCTGTCCTCACCGTACGGGGTCGGCGCGATCGAACTGCGCGCGGACGCCCCCGACGGCCCCCTGCTCGCCACCACCCCGGTTCCCGACACGGGGGGCTGGGACAACTACCGGGCAACCCCGGCCGTGCCCGTCCGGGAGCTGAAGGGCACCCACAAGCTGTAACTCGTCTTCACGTCCCCGCAGGACAACTCGTTCGACGTGGACGCGGTCGACTTCGTAAGCCCCTGACAGCACATCGGCGCGCTGCGGGACCGGTGTGTCGGCACCGGCCCCGCAGCGCGCATCCCCCCGGCAGGGTCAGCGAGTGCCGACCGCGGCACGTACGGCCCGGCGGGCCATCGCGCAGTCGTCGTGCAGCCGGCGCAGCAATAACCGCTGCTCCTCGCTCGACGACAGCGCACCGGGGCGGTCCTTGCCGGCGCCCGCGGGCACCGGCTCACGCATGGCCCGCTGGACAGCCGTCTCGTACGTACGGATCTCCCGGGTCAGCACCAGCATCAGGTTCACCAGGAACGCGTCCCGCCGCGCGGGCCCCTCGGCCTGGGCCAGCTGGCTGATCTGGCGCCGCGCCGCCGGTGCGTCACCCAGGACCGTCCACAGCGTCGCCAGGTCGTAGCCCGGCAGATACCAGCCCGCGTGCTCCCAGTCCACCAGCACCGGACCCGTGGGCGACAGCAGGATGTTCGAGAGCAGCGCGTCACCGTGACAGAACTGCCCCATGCCCTGACGGCCGCCGGCGTGCGCCAGACCGTGCAGCAGCTTCTGCAGATCGCCCAGATCGCGGTCGGTGAAGAGCCCCAGCTCGTGATACCGGGAGATCCGGGAGGCGTAGTCCAGCGGTGCGTCGAAGAGACCCGGAGCCGGTCTCCAGGCATTGACCCGGCTGATCGCGCCGAGCGCGGCCCGCACATCGGCACGGGGCGGCGCCTCCGACGGATGCCGGGTCAGCGCCGCCACCCGGCCGGGCATCCGCTCGATCACCAGCGTGCAGTTCTCCGGGTCGGCCGCGATGAGCCGAGGCACCCGCACGGGCGGGCGGTGCCGGACGAACGCACGGTATGCAGCTATTTCGTGACGGAACCGCTCCGACCACGCGGGCGAGTGGTCCAATAAGCACTTGGCGACCGCGGTCGCGCGTCCGGTGGAGCCGACGAGGAGCACCGAACGGCCGCTGCGGCGCAGCACCTGCACCGGGTTGAACTCCGGGCAGATCCGGTGCACCGAGGCGATCGCCATCCTCAGCTGAGCGCCCTGCGGTCCGGAGAGGTCCAGCCGCCCGCTGAGCGGCGGGCCTCCCAGCCCCGCCGGCCGCCGCGGCCGGACCGTACCGGGAGCCGGGGGAGCGGCATGCGGAGCGAGGTACGGTCCGCCGCCCGCCCCCAGGGGACGGAGCGGCCGGGGCGGGGCGGTCACGGAGGACGATGCTGTGTACATGGGCGAGACAGATCCCTTCGCGCGCCGACAAGTTGCGTGCACCGCCCCGGCCGGCGGCCGTTCGGCACCCTGGGGAGTACCTAGGGCTGCCGGACGGGGTGGCGCTTTCCTACCTGACACCGGCGCGCGGGTGGCAGACCATCTGGCGGACCCTGGCGAACCCTGGCGAATAGTCGCAAGGCGTCTGACAGGGGGTTACTGTCAACACAGCCGAGAACCTGGGGGCTTGACGTGACCGGAGAACCCAACACCCGCCTGTCCGACCTGTTCGGCCTCGCCGGCTGGTCCAAGGGCGAACTCGCGAGATTGGTGAACCGGCAGGCGGCGGCCATGGGCCACCCGCAGCTGGCCACCGACACCTCGCGGGTGAGGCGTTGGATCGACATGGGGGAGTCCCCCCGCGATCCCGTGCCCAAGGTGCTGGCTGCCCTGTTCACCGAGCGGCTCGGTCGTGTCGTGACCATCGAGGACCTCGGGTTCGGCCGGCGCGGGCGTGTGGGGAAGCGGCGAGAGGTCGGGACGCAGGACAACCCCGACGGACTGCCGTGGGCGCCCGAACGGACGGCAGCGGTCCTCACCGAATTCACGGGAATGGACCTCATGCTCAACCGACGCGGCTTGGTGAGCGCGGGCGCCGCGCTCGCCGCAGGATCGACCATCACCGGCCCCTTGCACGACTGGTTGCACACCGACCCTGTGCTGGCGGCCGATGCCCCAAGGACCGACGACCCGCTGCACGCCGACCCCGCCGGTTTCGACCGGTACGAGGCCGCGCCCATCGGGTCGGAGGAGATCGAGGCGCTCGAACGTTCCGTCGAGGTGTTCCGTGCCTGGGACGCCTCACGGGGCGGTGGACTGCAGCGCAAGGCCGTGGTGGGCCAGCTCAACGAGGTGGGCGGCATGCTCGCCTACCGCCACCCCGAGCATCTGCAGCGCCGCCTCTGGGGTGTCGCCGCCAACCTGGCAGTCCTCGCGGGATGGATGTCCCACGACATCGGCCTCGAACCCACCGCCCAGAAGTACTTCGTCATCGCGGCCCACGCGGCGCGCGAGGGCGGCGACCGCCCACGCGCGGGCGAGGCGCTCTCCAGGGCGGCCCGCCAGATGGTCCACCTGGGCCGTCCCGACGACGCCCTGGACCTGATGAAGCTCGCCCGGTCGGGTTCCGGCGACATGGTTCTGCCGCGCACCCAGGCGATGCTGCACACCATCGAGGCGTGGGCACAGGCGTCCATGGGCCGGGGCCAGGCGATGCGTCGCACGCTCGGCAAGGCCGAGGAACTCTTCGTCTCGGACAAGAGCGATGTACCGCCGCCCAGTTGGATGCAGATGTTCGACGAGGCGGATCTGCACGGCATGCAGGCCCTGGCGTTCCGTACGCTCGCCGAGCACGAGCCGTCGGCGGCGATCGTGGCTCAGCGCCATGCCAAGCAGGCTCTGGAACTCCGGGCCAATGGACGTCAGCGGTCCAAGATTTTCGACTACATCTCGCTCGCCTCGGCGTGCTTCATCGCCGACGATCCCGAGCAGGCCGACCGCTATGCGCGGCTCGCGCTGGTGACGATGGGGGAGACCTCTTCGCACCGCACCTGGGACCGATTGCGCGAGATGTACCGGCTGACGGGGCAGTTCGCGGGCTACGCGAAGATCAAGGACCTGCGCGAGGAGATCCAGTTCTCCCTGCCGCAGAGCTCCCTCATCAAGCAGCGCCGGCGCTCGTCGGAGATCTGACACGAGGGCGCCGCGACGAGGGGCGCCGATCAACAACTGCCCGACCGTCGAATGCTGTCGGAGTACCGGTTGCCGGAGCACCGCAGGGGTTCGCCCTCCTGCGTACCGCGCCTTCGCACGCGTGTTCGCTGTGCTCTACGCCCCGATGCGGGCGATCAGCACGCACGCGTCGTCCAGGCGCTCGGTGCCGCCGAACTCCGTGACGACCGTCCGTACGCACTCCTGTGCCGTACGGGCCCGCGCGAAGTGCGGTGCGAGAGCGAGCAGTGCGTCCGGGCCCGCACCTCGGTCACTGCGGCGGTTCAGTCCGTCGGTGTGCAGCACGAGCACATCACCGGGTAGCAGGTGCACCTCGTCCTGCTCGTACGCGACACCGGAGGCCGCGCCGAGCAGGACCCCGTCCGGTGGCAGCAGCGGGCGCCCCTCCGCGCCGCGGAACAACAGCGGCGCGGGGTGCCCCGCCTGCGCCCAGGTGAGGGTTCTGGCGGACGGATCGAATCGGCAGCACACCGCGCTGCCGAGGGCGGGCTGGACGGAGGATTCCAATAACTGATTGAGATGTCCCATCAGAGCTCCCGGCTCGATGCCGGCCACGGCCATCCCGCGCAGTGCGCCCAGCAGCATCGCCATGGCCGAAGTGGCCTGGATGCCGTGGCCGGTCAGATCACCGACCGTGAGCACGGTCCTCCCGTCCGGCAGCTCCAGCGCGTCGTACCAGTCGCCGCCGATCAGGGAGCTCGACTCCGACGGAAGATAGTGGGCCGCGATGTCCAGTGCGCCCGCTCCCCTCGAAGGCAGTCGCAGCGATCCCCGCCACGGGGGGAGCACGGCCTCCTGGAGCTCGACGGCCATCCGGTGCTCGGTCCGTGCCATGTGCCGGCGGCGCCGGAGGGAGTCATGGCTCCGGCGCACCACTTGCTGGCTGCGCCGGAGCTCGCTGACGTCGCGCAGGACCGCCCACATGGAGGCGGTGCACCCGTCCGTGTCGAGGACGGGCTCGCCCATCATGTGGAGTGTGCGCGTGCGGCCGTCGGTCCTCAGGATGCGGAATTCGCCGTCTATCGGCCTTCCGTCGACCAGGCAGTCCGTCACCAGAGCGGTGAGCAGGGGCTGGTCCTCGGGAAGGAGCACGGACGGGAGTTCGTCCAGTGAGAGGGGCCCCGCGTCGGGGGACCTGCCGAAGATCTGGAACAGCTCCTCGGACCAGGTGACCTCGTCGGTCAGCAGATTCCAATCGGCGCTGCCCACCCTGCCGATGAGCGAACCGGGCTCCGGCTGGTCGGAGGTCTCGTCCGATTCGCCCTGCGCCGAAGCCTCCGCGGACCGTTCCGGCGTTTGTGGCGGAAGGCCCTCCTTCAGCTGCCCCAGCTGTGCGCCGAGATCGTCGAGGTGATGGACGGCCAGTTCGCAGAGCGCGCGCTGCCAGCGCATCTGCGCGTCTTCCTCGTCGATCAGCACCGCGTCCCGCCGAACGGCGTCCACATCGCCACGCAGCCGGAGGGTCCGGTTGATCAAGGCGTCGACGGCATCGCGTTCAGGTGGCTGAGGGGCGGGGCGGTCCGCAGACAGAGGGGACGGCATCTCGTACTCCGATACAGGCGCGGCACGACCAGGTCTGAAAGGCGGACCGTAGACGACTGTTGCACAGGCTGCGGGGGGCCGTAAGGGATTTGGCAACACTCGATGCGTTGTTGCTTCTGGCATATGCCACCGGCTGCACGGAGCGCCGATCCGTCGAACAGCCTTGCTGTCGGCGGACGTTGAGGCAAGTCATCCGGCGTGTGCGGATGGTCGCGCGCCCGCGCGCCGTTCCTGCGCGGCGCATCTGACCGGAGGGCGCATATGCAAAGGGGTTGCCGCATGTGGGTGCTCCGGCGTACGCGTCGGCGCGTGTCCGGCGGGCGGGAATGAGGCGGGGGCCCCTCGCGTTACAGCATCCAGAGTGAAAACGATACCCGTTCCCATCTTGGGTGTGGGGTCGAAAAGGAAGTCCGGAGGTGCCCATGGCCCGCAGTGAGACCCGTCCCGTCGTGACGCTTCGGTCGACGGCCGGTACGGGGCAGAGTTATGTGACGCGCAAGAGCCGCCGGAACGACCCCGACCGGCTGGTCCTGCGCAAGTTCGACGCGGTCGCGGGGCGGCACGTCCTCTTCCGCGAGGAACGCTGACCCACGGCCCGGAGGGGGCGATCGCGCTCGGCGGTCCTCCGCGGCGGTGCCGCGGGGGTGGCCTTCCCGGCCCGTTCGGCTGCGCGTGCGGCCGGGTGGGTGCGGGGCGCGGCCGGTAGTGGCGGGCGATTCGGTCGTCGGCCGGGGCGGCGGTCGGGCGTCCGCCGGACGGATGCTTGTCCGTGCGGCCGAAAGGTCCGATTCCGTGCCATGAATCACAGTGGGGGGCGCGGGGTCCGGGAACGAGACGCAATGGTTTATCGTTCACCTATATGTGGATGTCGCGCACGACGTCCACACCCAGGCTGCCCCGGCTGGATTCCCCCGATCCGGCCGGGGCTTCTCCTTGCCCGTGCGGGTGGCGGCTTGCCCGTGTGTGTGGCGGCCGACTCCTCTCCGGCGCCCTCGACCCGGCGCGACGCGGGTGCCCGTCCTGCGGTCCGTACCGGTCAAGGACCCCCGGAACGGTGCGGTCGGCCCCGGAACAGCCTCTCGGGCCCCGTCTCGGTCAACAGCGCGCCCGCCGCCGGAACCACGGTCACCACGGCAGCGGCGCCCGGCCAGAGCCGTAGCACCAGCGCCGTTGCGGCCGCGCCCGCCACGACCGCGATCAACCGGCCGGCCACCCTGGCGTCCGCCTTGCTCCACGTCCGCAGCGTCATGCGCCCGACCAGAGAGGTCAGAGTGCCGGTGAAGTAGTTGGTGGGCGTGGCGAGGATGCGGCCCTGAATCCCCATGGCCATGGCGATGAGCACCAGCAGCCCCATCCGGTCCCCGTCCGAGGTGATCACACCCAGCGCCCACAGCACGGCCCCCGCCGCGAGCAGCGCCACCTCGATCAGCAGCATTACCGGCAGCGGCCACCGCAGTCGTTCGCTCATCCGCGCACCGCATGCGACACCGACGGCGTACGAAACAAGCGCGGTGATCACGTGCAGAGCCATTCCGTGCTCCCCCACACCGGCGGCGGAAGCGCCCAGCAGTACCAGATTCCCGGTCATCACCCCGGCGAAGACCTGACCGACGCAGAGGAAGGCGAACGCGTCGGCCGCGCCGGAAGCCGCTGACAGAAGCAGCAGGGACCATGCGCCCCGTGGATCGCGCCCGACGGGGAGGGGAGAAGTAGACACGTCTGCATTCTCGGCCGAGCCCCGCCGAAGGCGCAGGCTCGTCGTCTGCCCGGCGCGGCGAGTGCCCCAACCGGGCACGGACAGGGCGTGGGCCGGCGAGGCCGAGCACTGGTCCCGCGCCGACGGGGCGCGCGGGCGGTGTTCTAGAGTTCTGCCGCGTGAACAGACACATAGCGTTCGATCGACTGCACAACTTCCGTGACATGGGCGGATATCGAGGAGACGACGGCCGCCCGGTCCGCTGGGGACGGCTCTACCGGTCCGACTCGCTGGGCAAGCTCCGGGGCGAGGACTGGGAGCGGTTCCTGGACCTCGGTGTCCGCACCGTCATCGACCTGCGCTACGACTGGGAGATCGCGGCCAAGGGGCGGGTACCCGATGCCCCGGGGCTGCGGTACCACCACCTGAGCATCGAGCACCGGCCCTATGACCAGGCGGCGCTCGGCCCCGACGTGGAGACCGGACGCTACCTGGCCGACCGGTATGCGGAGGTCGCGCACGACGGGGTCGCCGAGCTCCGCCGCGCCCTGGACGTCCTTGTGGCAGGGGACAGCGCCCCCGTCGTCTTCCACTGTGCATCGGGCAAGGACCGCACCGGACTGCTCGCCGCACTCGTCCTGTCCCTGCTCGGCGTGGCCGAGTCCGACATCATCGCCGATTTCACCCTCACCGAACTCGCCACCGAACGGCTTCTGGCCGACTGGCGGGCGGACCATGCCGGCCAGGAACCGGCGTGGCCCGGGTACGGCCGGGCGCCCGCCGACGTCATGCGGTTCTTCCTGGCGGACCTTGCCACCACCCATGGCTCCGTCCGCCAGTACGCGGCCGAACTCCTGCGAGTCGACGACGAATTGGTGGCCGCACTGCGCGAGAACCTCCTCGAACCCGCGGGCGGAGGCCAGCCGGCCGAGCGCTCCACGACTGCCCGGAGCGCCTGAGCCGTCACGGTTCCGGTCTGCAAGGGTCTGCGCCGATCCGAGCTGGTCTGCGCCGGCCCGAGCTGGTCTGCGCCGGCCCGAGCTGGTCCGCGCCGGCCCGTGTCGGTCCGTGGAGACGGCGCGGAAGTGCCCGCCCGTGTGCCCGGCGTGTGCGCCCTCGTCAGCCTCGGTCCGACGTGGAGTGACGTCGGGCATGCAGAGGGCGTACGGATCACTTGCTGACGGGCAACGGCATGGCTGACGCCCTGTGCAAACCGGGACCGGGGCCGGGCCAGGGGCGGATGCCCGTCCGCTCCGCCGAGAGCCGGTGTACACGAAAATCCTGCTCCTGTCCGGCGGGCAGCAGGCAAGATCATGGGATGACATGGACAGCACCCGATATAGAGCGCACGCCCGGTTCGCTCGTGGCCGGGGAGCGCGAGATGCTCATGGGCTATCTCGCCTGGTTCCGCAGCACCCTGTTGCACAAGTGCGCCGGACTGACCGGAGAGCAGCTCGCCGAGGAGACGGTGGCCCCGTCGAATCTCACACTCCTCGGCTTGATCCGCCATATGGCAAAGGTAGAACGCGTCTGGTTCCGGCAGCGGTTCGCCGGTCAGACGCTCGACCCGATGTACGACCCCGAGAAGGGCAAGGACGCGGACTTCGAGGACCTGGACCCGGCCCGAGCCGCCGAGGCCTACGCGAGCCTGGTCGAGGAATGCCGACTGGCGGACGAGATCGTCGCAGATGCCTCGATGGACGACACGTTCACCCACGCCGGCGAGGTGTACTCGCTTCGCTTGGTCCACGTCCACATGATCGCGGAGTACGCCCGCCACAGCGGTCACGCCGGCCTGTTGCGCGAACGCATCGACGGTGCGACGGGCTGGTGACGCGCTACTGAGGGGGGAGGGCCCTGGCGCCGGGCCGCCCGGACGATGCCGGCCGTGAGCGCGGCGAACGACGCGTACCGGCTCCGGGCCTCCGCCGCCACCCGGTGACGCAGGGCGGCGGACGGCAGGGCGCGCGCGACGGGGGTGGGCCGGTCGGTGCCGGGTTCTGCCGCCCGTCTGCGCGGTGTCGCCGTCGAGTGCATCCGCACGGATCTGGTGGAGCCGGGCGTGCAACGGGGGCTTGCGGCCGGGCTGCCAGGGCGCCCCACCCCGCCCCGACGGCGGGTACGACCTGCTTGCCGACGGCCGGACGCCGGCACCGATCGCCGCATCGGCGGACTCTTCGCCGCCCTCGCCTTCGGCACCGGGGGACCGTTCACCGCCGAGCGCACCAGCGGTTCCGGTCCCTCGTCCGGCTGCGATCAGGGTCGGATAGCCGCCCTTGAGGGCCCTGACCGAAGTACGTCCGCGACTGGAACCCTCAGAGGCCTCCCAGTTCGGCCATGAGGTCCGCATCGCGCATGCCCGGCAGGACATAGCCCTCGTCCTCGTCCCACGGGACATCGAGATCGTCCATGTGCACGCGCCACTCCGCTCCTGGCAGTGCACGGCGCAAAGAGGTCACTGAGTCCAGCGTATGGGCGATGACCGGCAGTACTCGGCCAGGGTCGAAGGGCATTTTGGTGGACCCGGCCACGATCTCGTCCCGCTCGCTGCCACCATTGTCGTACAGGTGGAGACTTTCCTCGTCCTGGTACGGGAAGGACGACATGCGGGCGGCGACAATGCGCTCGACAGCGGCCATCTCGGCCTCTGTCAACGGCACCGCCCGGCTCGCACAGTAGTAAAGAGAGACGCTCATGGCCTGAGCGTACTGATGGGGTACGACAACCCGCCGGGCACCGCAACCGGCCGGCTTCCCGCACATTTACCACCGCCGCTGCCACACCGCACTCGCAGGCAATCCACCCGCCAGCCGCGTCAACCCCACAGGGCAATACACCTAGCGCTCATCGTCGACGTTCATCGCAACGAGCCGGCGTCGGCGCAGAAGGGCAGCGATCCTGAGGCACCAGTCCCTGTTCTCCTCCTCGAAGGCGAGTCCCCGCAGACAGGTCAGGTACGGTCCGACCCGCTCGCCCCTGAGCAGGAACTCGTCCTCGTCCAGCTCGCCGCGCAGCTGCCGGAGCAGCTTGCCGAAGAGCTCAGCCTTGGCCGAGGCGGCGGCCGCCCGCTGGTCCAGCTCGTCGATGACCGGACCGGTGCCGATGTGATCGACGGCCTGGACCTTGACGACCAGGTCATCGCGGATGACCCCCGGTTTCGCACTGGATGCGGCGAAACGCTCCAGCTCGGTGAGCCCGGCGTCGGTGACACGGAACAGCCGTTTGTTGGGTCGGGTCTCCTGAATCACCTGCCGGCCGGTGACCAGGCCGTCTTTCTCCAGCTTGGCCAGTTCGGCGTACAGCTGTTGCGGCAACGCGTGCCAGAAGTTCGCCACGCCGATGTCGAAGGCCTTCGCCAGCTGATACCCGCTGTACTCACCGTCCAGCAGCGCTGCCAGCACCGCATGCCGCAAGGCCATGGCTCGGCCCCCCTCTTCCCTTTTCGCCGTCCGCTCCCTCATGATACTCATAAAAGTGACTAGTCAGATTCTTGAATATGAAGGGGAGGGCAATGATGTCTGCCGAGACCGCCGGCCGATTCCGGGACGCCGTCGAGAAGCGCGATCTCGCCGCTCTGGACGGCCTGTTCACCGAGGACATCCGTCTCTACAGTCCGGTGAAGTTCACCCCGTTCGAGGGGCTCCCCATGGTGCTGGGACTGTTCGGAGTCCTCCTGCGCACGTTCGAAGACTTCCGCTACGTCGGCCAGTTCGACGGATCGGCCGAAACGAGCACGGACGGGACGCAGGCTCCGTCCGAGATTCTGCTTTTCCGGGCGAACGTGAACGGTAGGCAGATCCACGGCATCGATCTGCTGCAGTTCGACGAGGCAGGTCTGATCAAGGAGTTCACCGTGATGGTCCGTCCGCAGTCCGCGGTGCAGGCTCTGGGTGCCGCGGTCCTGGAGGGGCTGGTCGCGGACGGCCTCGTCCCGGCTCCGGACGCCGGCTGAGGCGCGCCGCTCCAGCGGGAAGAGGTGCTCGGGTGAGGTGGGCGTGCGCACCTCGACGAGGTCGCTCCTTGCGGCCTCCGCAACTCATTTTGTCCTCCTCACCCGATCGGCGCGGCGGAGGGAGAGGTCGCTCGGTCCCGGGTCGCCGTCCGGCCGGCGGTCGCCGAGAGGTGTCCGGAAGTCGCTCCTGTCGTCAACTCCCGCTGGGTCGAGGCTCTTGACGCGGGCGGTTCGGTGGCTATGGTCTAGTCCAGGTGCAAGGCCGCCGTCCGGACGCCTGCGACTTCATGGCGTACGCGGTGGTGGTTCCTTGCCGTGCCCTTCGCGCCTCTTGACCCCCACACTGGAGAGGCCGGCCTGCCGCCGCCGGGCCCCCACAGCCCGTTCGTGTGCAGCGACGCCTCATGTGAAGGAGAAGCATGCACGCGAAAAGGAAGACGGCCGCAGCCATCGGTGCCCTGCTCGCACCCGTACTGGCCCTGAGCCTTCCGACCGGTTCCGCAAGCGCACACGGATACATCTCGTCGCCTCCGAGCCGTCAGGCTCAGTGTGCTGCGGGAACCGTGAGCTGCGGAGACATCAAGTACGAGCCGCAGAGCGTGGAAGGCCCCAAGGGGCTGACCAGCTGTAGCGGTGGCAACAGCCGGTTCGCCGAACTCGACGACGACTCCAAGGGGTGGAAGGCCACCCCGGTGAGCCGGACCACGTCCTTCCAATGGGTTCTGACGGCCCGGCATGCCACCAGTACCTGGCAGTACTTCGCCGGCGGGCAGAAGATCGCCGAGTTCAACGACAACGGTGCGCAGCCCGGTTCGACCGTCACCCACCAGGTGAGTTTCGGCGGCCTGACGGGCAAGCAGAAGGTCCTCGCGGTGTGGAACATCGCGGACACCGCCAATGCGTTCTACGCCTGCATCGATGTGAACGTCGGCTGATCGGCGAGTCCGGGCCGGCACCGCTCTCCCGGGGCATCCCGGGCCGCCCCGGGGCCACGGCTCGCCCGGCGATGTACCGAAGGCCTCACCACACCCGGTGAGGCCTTCGGAGCACACCCGCTGCCCCGCGACACGGGACCGGCCAGTGCCTCCCGACGGTCATGGTGTGCCCCGGGGCCGAGGGCCGCACCGAAGTACTGGCGAAGGTGCTCGAACTCGGAGTGCCCTGGGGGAGCAGGCCCTCGTCACGGACCTCTTCGGGAAACGCGGCGACGGTTTCGCGCAAGCGGGAAGTCGATGCGCTGATGGGGCTGCGCCCGGATGAGGCATGTCTTTTTGTGCGCCGTCCGGGAATCCGGCGCCGTAGTCGGGCCGCGAATCCGGGTCCACACCCACTACGTGGTCGTTCACCACGATGTAGGAGAAACCGGTATCGGCCGCCTGCAGGGCCCAATCGCGCATTACTGCGCGATCCGAACCAGTCTCCTGTGACGGGAACCTGACGCCTGCCGACACGGGTCCTCCCGGATGCTTCGTCGAGTGGAGATGTGCACGCCGCGGTGGAAACGGCATCGGAGAGGTGGGGCGGGCGACCTGACGGAGCTCTCGCGGACCGCAGACGGCGGTCGGATGGGGACCGTGACCGTTCAGCAGGGCGGCCTACCGGTTCCGCGCCCCGTTGCCTGCCGGTGCTGGTTGACCTCGGATGCGTACGAACAGTGATCGCCGGACTGTGCCGGGCGTCGGCAGCCGGTGCCGAGGGTGGGCCGGAGTGGTCGCCGAGCAAGGAGTGCGGCGGCGGATCCACTCGATGCGGAGGATGCGCAGTCCGGCGGATTCAGCAGCTCCATGCCCGGACCGGCGATCGGTGACTGGCGATCGGTGACTGGCGACTGGTGACCGGCCCGGAGGATGAGCGGGGACGCCGCCGACCACGTCGCGACGTGAGAGTGGGGAACGGCGTCGAAAGCCCAACTGGAGTGCCTCCAGGGCGTGAAGGGCCGGACCGGGGCCCGGACGTGAGGCGCCGTCCAGTGGCCGATGTCTTCCGAATCCGGGTCGGTACCGGTCCGTTCGAGGACCATGTCGGCGGTACCGGGCCGCTCTCCTCCTCGTCACCCCCAACGGGAAGTCCTCGTCACCCCGGCAGGAATTCCTCGCCTTCCCTCACAGGAAGCAAGGCGCCGACAAGCGGAACCGGCCCTCGAATCCGGGGGCCGGTCGTTGTCCGGTAACCGTCTGGGCGGTACCGCGGGCCGGCCCGAGAGGCCCTCAGCCGGGCTCGCCGTCGGCCCGGACGTGGGGTGGCGTCTGCCGCGCCGGTGCCACGTTGTGCCGTCCGGGTGGCCGGGTTTTCGCCGAGGGATGAGGGCCGTGGGCCGGGGACCGTGTGTGCGGGTCGGTGTGCTTCGCCCGGGGTGTGGGGGTTCGGGGTGGAACCCCGGCCCGATTCCGGCGGGCCGGGGTTCCGTGTCAGGCGGGTGGTGAAGGTCGGGTCACCGGCCTTCGTGGTGGCGCTCGATCACGCGGAAGCTGCCCACGACTCCGTCGCGGACGTGGACGCCGCCCCGGACGTGGCCGGGGAAGACGCCGTCGCTGGAGCTGTGCGGGCCGACGGTGGCGATGGGGGCGCCGTTGTCGCAGGTGGCACCGCGGAAGACCTCGACGGTACGGCGGCTGTCGTTGCGGATGTTGAGGCTCCGGGAGCCCAGTCCGCTGACGACGGTGATGCAGCCGCCGCGCTCGTCGGAGTAGGTCCGCTCGTTGATGTGGATGCGGCCCTCCTCGTGGTGTCCGCGCTCCCTCTCGCGGCCCCTGTCGTTGCCCTTGCCCTCGTAGCCCCCGCCCTCGTTGCCCTTGCCCTCGTTACCCTTGCCGGCGTCGCCGCCGTTGAGGGCCGAGATGGGGGCGGCAGCCTGCTGGACGACGGGGGCAGCCTGGGCCGGCTCGTAGGTGGCGGCCGAGGCGTAGGTGATGCCAGTGGCGGCCAGGGCCGCGGCGGCCGCGACAGCGGCCGTAACAACGGTGGTACGGGTAGTCATGTCACTTCTCCTGTCTCAGAGAGGCCGGCTGAGCAGCCGACCCGTGATTGAACGTACTGACGGTCCCTATACCTGTCATATCGGACGTATTGGGCACCCGTGGCGGAGCGCCGATCGAGGTACATAGGGTACGCCATATGCTATTTCCATATAATCGTACTTAAAGTCAACTGGCTCCAAAATCGGGCGAATTGAAATCGGGTTAGCCCGTCCAGGCGACTTCCCGAAACCCGCTCACCCCGGCAACCGCGTGTCTTTCGTTGACACGCCCCGAGCAGCCGCCCAGCACCACCGCCCTGAGCACCTGTCAACCATCACTCCACGCCCTCTTTTGCCTGCTCAGACGGGCTGTGCAGGCACGGACGGGTTTCCGCTTCCGTCGAGGTCCACCGTGTGGTCCCGTGTCCACGGTGCACCGAGTTGCGTGAGCGGACACGTCCCATGGGCGGTGGAACCCCAACCCTCGGAGCCGGTGATGCCACCGCTGGACGGCAGATCCCGTGGGCGCGGCCCTGGACGCGGACCTGGGAGCGGGCCAGATCGATCGCGGCGACATGCCGATTCTCACGCGAGGGCGCGATCGCGCGCGTTGCGGAGCATGCCGACGAGGATCCCGACGTGTGCTCTGCGGCGGTCGGTCGTTCGAACGGGACCGTACGCACACTCGGCACGGTGACCAACGGCGAGACGGAGGCCGTGGTCGGTGGTGGGTCCGACGGATGCGTGCCGACCGCTGGGACTCCCGATCGAGTCCAGAACCGACCGAACCACCGGGACTGATGCTGTCCGTCCGGACAGACATCTCCGTGTGCGGTCCCGGAGATGTCTGTCGATGAGGTGGAGCCGACCGGATTCGAACCGGCGTCCTCCTACATGCCGTGAAGGCGCGACGACCTCTGCGCTACAGCTCCATTCTCCGCGATCCTAATATCTGCCCACGGGATGTCGTCAAACGACGTGGAGCAGTCGAATGCGACCGGTGCTACGTCGCGACGGACGGGGTCCGAAGAAGGGGGCTCCGCAGTTCGGCGCTCGAATGCTCCTGGGGCGGGAGCCTTGAACTCCGTCCCGCCCGCGAGACCTTCGCCCCGCCCGTGAGACCTCCGACCGCCCGCTCGGCTTCGTACGCACTTCAGCGGCGAAGAGCCCAGCCGCATTCGGCTCACCGCGCGCGGAGACAAGGGCCACGGCTCCCAGGTTGTCCGGGCCTGTCGAGTCACAACGGCGCCCGCGGCCGGACGGCCTTCGCCTACGACGGGGGCAGGGGGAGGCCCACCTTGATATCGATGGGTTCCGCGTGGCCGCTGACCTGGGCAGAGCCGCTGATGTGCAGGGCCCGTGCCCGATCGAGTGTGAGATCGACGGCGACGTCGCCGTGCTCATGGAGGTAGAGGCCGACATCGTACAGATCGGACACGGCGTCGTCGATCCGCACGGTGGCCACGTCGCCGGTCCAGGTGGCGGGAACCGCCGTGACGTAGAGCGTCGGCGGATGGATCGCCCAACTGAACGGGTCTGTGTCCCGCTGCGCGTCCACGGCCTCGTCGGTTCCGCACACGACGACCGTCACGAGGCCGTCCGGGGCCACCTGGACCGACGACGCCGATCGGTCGACGGCGAAGTCCGTGCTGCCGAGGACGAATCGATCCATGGTGGGCCCCAGTGAATGCCGTGCGGAAAAGGCTGTCCCCGCAGTCTGGCATGAGGGTGGCCGGGTGCTGGTCACAGTTCCCTTGTTGGGGCTGCGACCAGCACCGTTGCCTCATCGCCGACGGTGACTCCTGGCACGGCCCGGGAGCCTGGACGCTCCGGGACGGCCCGGACCGGGCGCAATCACCTCGCTGCCGGCCCCCTCGTCCGCAGCGGACTGGAGCCGGATGACGATCCGCCAGCATCACGCCATGGTGAACGCGACCCGACGCCGGCTTCGGGCAGGGGTGGGGGTCACTGCGTGCGGTAGGCGTCGACAACGGTCTGGGTGAGGGTGTTCCCGCCGATGTCGGTCAGCTCCGCACGCAGGGAGACGCCGGCGCCCGCGTGCGGGTTGCGGATCGTGACGGCGCCGCGTTCGACCGGAACCTGGGTCCACGAGGCACCGCCGTCCTCGGACACCGAGACCGCCAGCGAGCGGGTGCGTCCGCCCGCGGCGGCGCCCAGCACGGTGACGGGAACGCGGATGCTCGCGTCCGCCGCTGCGGTACCGGTCGGGCTGAGCGCGGGCGAGAATCGCACGACGCTCACCGGCGCCGGGGTCGGAGAGGTCGTTGTGTCCGAGGTGAAGGTCCACGATGCGGTGACACGCGTAGCGGTGCCGGGCGCACCGCCGCGCTTCGCCGTGCTGGTGATCCGGTACGTCGCGCGCCCCCGCGGCACGGTGAACTCGGCCCGCCCGGGGGTGCCGGACTGCGTTCCGATGAGCACGCCGTTGCGGTGGAGAGTGGTCGAGGCCGCGTCGTACGGCGGTGACGAGGGCACGTGACCATCGCCGTCGGCGAGCAGTGGGACATCGACGCCGACTCTGTCGCCGTCACGTACGACGCCGGGACGGCCGGTGAGGTCGGGACCGAAGACGGCGTTGTCGAAGGTGTGTGTCGTGGTGCGCCCGGCCCGCACGGCGATGCCGTCCGCGGCGTAGCGGTTGGTCGGCGCACCGGGCGCGCTGGGGGTGTGGTAAGTGACGTCCCAGGTGCCGCGTTCGGGCGTCACGAGGTACGTCGCGGTGCCGGGTTTCGGCAGCTTCTGGGAGAAGCCGACGGTCAGCCCGGCACTCGGCTGAAGGTCGACGGTCGCGGTCCCTTCGGCGCCCGGCCGGGCCGCGCCGCGGACCTGCAGGGTGGCCAGATCCTCCCGGGAGGGGTGTCGGGTGAGCCCGGCCAGGGCGCGGTTGCCGGTGAAGATGTAGCCGAGCCCGTAGCCGAGGTTCTCGGTCGTCCAGTACGCGTCGAACCACTGCTTCACCGATCCGGCTTCGGCGTCCGGACCCAGGTGCGCGACGCGCAGATTCGGTTGGGAGTTCATCAGGTTGGCGAGTCGTGTGGTGCCGCCGTGCGTCACCTCGACGACCATCGCGCTGTACAGGAAACCCGCGGACTTGTCGGGCGGCCGTACGTCGACGGGGCTGGTGGTCCGTGCGTCGACGGTGATGGTGGTGTCGCGATCGAGGTCGAGGCGCGGCTGGACGATCCAGTCCGTGCCGCTCGCTCCGGCGCCGGCGGTCAGAGAACTGTCCAGCAGGTACCGGCCCTTGGGCAGACGCACGGTCGTCGTGCCGGAAGCGTCGTACGGATGGACGGCCTCGTCGGCACCCGGGCCGGAGATTCCGGTGACGTTGGTGACGTAGTCCGCTGTCTTACGACCGGCGCGGTCCAGGTGAGTGATGGTGAGGGCGTACGTCTCCGGCTCTGCGGCGACGGCGGTGGTGTCCCATGCGGGCGTCGCGCTGCCGACGAGGGCCAGAGCGACGGTCAGGGTCCGCAGGACGCTCCGGCGGGTTACGGAAGAACTGTTCATGACCTGCACTGCGCTGCCGGGCACCGGCGTTCCCGTGAGCTGTGTCACACGGGGAACGGGACCGCGGCCGACGGCGGTCCGTGTGGCCCACGTCACCGGAACCGGTGCAACGGACGTGGCAGAGCAGAGTGTGGAAACACTCATGAGGAATCGCTTCCGCCGCGGAGACCGCGACGCCCTGGGAGAGCTGTACGACGAGCACGCCCAGGTGCTGTACCGATACGCCCTGCGGGTGACGGGCGACTGGGCGGAAGCCGAGGACGTCGTATCGGCGACCTTCCTGGAAGCATGGCGCAGCCGGGAGAAACTGCGTCCCGACGGCGACAGCCTGCGCCCGTGGCTGCTGGGAATCGCCACCAACGTCATGCGTCGCAACGCACGCGCACGCCGGTGCCGCGAGATCGCGCTCGCCCGCGTCCCGGAACGCGGCACGATCCCGGACTTCGTCGACGATCTCGTCACCCACCTCGCGGATGCCGAGCAACTGCGTGCCGCACACACCGCGCTCGCCCGTCTGCGCCACCGTGACCGGGAGGTCTTCACCCTCGTGGTGTGGGCCGGTCTGGACTACGCGGCTGCCGCCGAGGCGCTCGGTGTGCCGGTCGGCACCGTCCGGTCACGGCTGTCCCGCGCCCGTGGCCGACTGCGCGAGCTCACCGACGCCGGAGCCCGCGCCGCACGCGCGGAGCCCACGCGGGCCGGAGCCGAACGGCCCTCGGAGGAGGAAAGCAGGAAACCCTCCGCCATCCCCGGCACGCCAGTACCGGGCCGCATTCCCGCGGCCCGGTTGTCGACCCAGGAGAACAACGGATGAACACCGCCCCGTGGCGCCGTACGCACCACCGCTCCGAGGAGAACGAACGCCTCGGCCTCACCGGCCTGCTGCCCCCGCCGCCGGTCCCCGGTCTGGACCCCGACCGCGAACTGCTGCTGAAGCGAGAACTCCTGGGCAGGGCCGCGCTCGCCGAAACGCCCGGTCGCCCCACCGTCCGGGCCTCCCACCCGAGGCGACGTCTGGTCCGCGTCGTGGCACCGGCTGCGGCCTGCACCCTGGTGGTCGGCGGCATCGTGGCGGTGAACCTTGCGGACACACCCGGGCGCGCCACCACCGCGGTCACGAAGCACGGTGCCACCAGTGGCCCCGCGGTGACACAACTCCTCGACCGCATCGCTCTCGCCGCCGCCGGAGCCAAGCAACCGGCGGTCCGCGCCGACCAGTTCGTGTACATCGAGAGCAAGGTCGCCTACGCCGGGCAGAGCGCTGGGGGAGGCCCGGTGACCGTGGCTCCCGCGCACACGCGGCAGGTGTGGCTGTCTGCCGACGGCAGCCGCTTTGGCCTGCTGCGCGAGGCCGGCGAGCCCGACTCCCGGCTCGGCGACGATGCACCGGTGTACCACCTGGACGGCCCGGGGGCGACGCCCCGGCCGAGCACCCTGCACGGGTCGGATCCGTCGATCGGCAACCCGACCCACGCATATGTCGCGTCACTGCCCACCGACCCGGACGCCCTGCTGGAGCTGATCCGGGACGAGACCCACGGCGAGGGCCAGGACCCGGACCAGCGTGCATTCACCGCGATCGGTGATCTGCTCGCCGAGACCTGGGCGCCGCCGCGGGTCGGTGCCGCGCTCTACCGGGCCGCCGCGGAGATCCCCGGGGTCACGGTGGTCCGCGGGGCGGCCGACGCCGCGGGACGCGAGGGCGTCTCTGTGGCCCGTACGGCACATGGACGGCAGACGCAGTGGGTCTTCGACCGGACCACGTACGAGTTCCTCGGTGAACGCACCGTCCTCACCGAAGCGGGCGACGCCGGCCCGGCCGGGACCGTTCTCGGCACCTCCGCGATCCTCACCAGGGCCGCAGTCGACCGCCCCGGCGAGACCCCGGCGAACAGGACGGCGTAGCGCGGCGGCCGGACGCACCGGCGGCCCCGCGGCGTTTCACCGGGGCCGGTCGGTGCTCCCCGGGGGTTCACGTCGGCCGCGCGGGCCCTGGCACGGGTGGGACGGGGCCGACGTGGCCGCTTCGGGCATGGGGCAGTCGGCGCACGGCGGTGGAAGCCAGCGGGATCACGGCCGCGGCGGCGGAGAGGACGCCGGCGGCCGCGGCCACCCGGAAGCCGCCGAACGTCTGGGCCAGCGGTCCGACCGCCAGCTGCCCGACGGGGATCGCGATGTACGACAGCAGATCGTCGTAGGACGTGACACGCGACAGCACCTGCGCGGGGACGTGTTCCTGTAGCGAGGTGTCCCAGGCGACGGCGGTGACGGAGGAGCCGAGCCCGGCGATGAACGCGCCCGCGACCAGCCACGGGGCATGCAGGTGCGCGCCGAGCACGAGCAGCGGCAGCGCGGCGAGCGCGCTCGTCAACTGCCCCAGCCGCAGTAGGTGCCTGATCACGATCCGGTACATCAGCAGGCTTGACACCAACAGGCCGGCGCCACGGGCGCTGAGCACGAATCCCCAGGTCGCCTCGCCACTGATCTGCCGGGTGAGCTGGGGGCCCAGGATCTGCCAGGTGCCGGTCTGGACCAGGTTCATCAGGCAGAAGGACATCGTGCCGGCCCAGACCCAGGGGATCCGGCGGAACTCGGTCCACCCGACGCGGATGTCGGTCAGGACGGTGGCCCGCCGGGGTGCGGTCGTGCCGGTGGCCAGGGTGAGTCGTGCGAGGAGACCTGCCGCGAGCAGATAGGTGAACGCGTCGAAAGCGATGGCGGGACCGCTGCCGACTGCCACGACGAGCACGCCCGACAGGCTCGGTCCAAGGATCTTGCAGGCGTTGCGTGCCGATCCCAGCACCGAGTTCGCCTGCCGGAGAAGGGTCTTGTCGACGAGTTGGGGCACGATCCCGCGCAGGGCCGGAGTGATGAACGCGGCGAGTGCGCCGTTGAGGAACTCCAGTACGGCCACCAGGACCAGTGAGTAGTGGCCGGACAGCAGGAGCGCCGCGACGCCGCCCTGCGTGAGTGCCGAGCCGAGATGGGCCGCCGTCAGGACGGTCCGGCGTGAGAACCGGTCGGCCGTGGCCCCGCCCACCAGAAGGAGCGCCAGCAGCGGCAGCATATGGGCGGACAGGACGATACCGAGGTCGTGGGAGCTGCCCGAGGAGTCCAGCACCGCGAACGCCAGCGCCACCGGAGCCATCGAACTGCCGAGCAACGACACCAGACGTCCGGCGAAGAACGAGCGGAATTCAGTCTGCCTGAAGAGAGGAGAATACACCGGCCGCAGTCTGCGACGGCGCCACGGCGCACGCTAACGTTTCGGCAGGAGGCGAAAGATGGTGCTGCTACGGCTGAACTCGATGGCCCTGTCGCAATCCCGGTTCGCGCTGTCGCCGATTGCCGAGACGCTGGGGTCGATGATCGTGTTGACCCGACCCTGCTCCGATTCGTGGCTCACCCCCTGGTACACCCGCCACCACGACGAGTTCGGCGCGGTCCTTGACGCCGACCCCTTCGCCAAGGGGCTGGTCGAGTTGATCGGTTCGACCAAGTACCTGCCGGGCTTCGTCACGCTCCCGCCGTCCGGCGGCATGCGGACGACCCTCGCGGACGAATTGGAGGCTGTCTCGGGTGCGCGCGACGAGGACGTACGCGCCGACCTCGAAGCAGCGGTCGCGCACAGCTGGAAGCGGCACGACCTGAAGTGGCTGACCGGGCGCGGGTGGGGAGCCCGAACAGCCGACCTGTTCCGGTACACATGGAACACCTGCATCTCCCAGGACTGGCCGCGCCGCCGGGCGCTGCTGGAACGGGACGTCACCTACCGCGCCGGTCTGCTGGCCGCCTACGGCTGGCCGCGTGCCCTGGAGCAGATGAACCGCCGCAGCGCATGGGTCGGCACCGACGCGATCCGCTTCAGCAACCAGCCCGGACCGGACCATGTGGTCGGCGAGGAAGGCATGCTGTTCGTCCCGGTCTGCATGACGAGGGGCACCTGGTTGTGCGAGGCGCCGCCCGCACGGTACGCCCTGGTCTACCCGGCCCGGGGATCGGCCGCGACGACCGAGCAGCCCAGACCGGCCCACGCCTTGGAGCGGCTGATCGGCGCCGGCCGTGCCGCCCTGCTGCACGAGCTCGAACGCCCCGCCACCAGCAGCGAACTCGCCGCGCAACTCGGTCAGTCACTGGGCACCGTCGGAGGTCATCTGGCCGTCCTGCGCAATGCCGAGCTGATCGCGGGCACGCGAGTCGGCCGACGCGTCGTCTACCGGCGTACGGATACCGGCGATCTCCTTGCCGGACGGAGCGAGACCTGACCCACGGCAGGGAAGGCGGAGGTCCTGCACGGCCGGCGGCCGGCGGCAGTGTCCGTGCCGCTGCCCGAGAACGTCGACGCCCTGATCGGCCGACTGCAGGAACGCCTCGATCAGCTCCGTTCGCCGGGCTGCCCTCCGGCGCCGACAGAAGCCGACTGCCCCTGCCCTGCGCCGGGCAACCGTGGCTGCCCGGCCATCGATGGGAGTGTGATCGACCCGCGCGCCGCATGCCACCGTGCTGGGCATGGATGCTTCCGACGTGACAACCACCGCGCACCAGGTGAACCACCGGTGGCGGGCCCGACAGGCACCCGACGGAGATTTCGTCGTGTTCGCCGACGGCTCTCTGTCGGTGATGAACCTCCTGTGTCTCTCCGGTCCCGATGAGCACGGCGTCCCAGGGACGGAGGAGTGGCACTGGACCGAGCTCCTGCGGGCCACCGAGTGGAGCGCCGGAAACTGGGTGGAAGTCGACTCCGCGCTCTCCACACACACTTGTGGCGGCAGCCGTGCCTGGGCAGGAGAGTCGGCCGACCACGGGAGTGTCGGCTGGGTCGCGCTGACCCGGGACGACGGCGAAGACACCCTGGAGTGGATCGCGATCTCCAACTGGTCCAACCCGTTCTGCGAGGTCATCCTGGACGAGACGACGGTGACCGCTGTCAGCACCGCGGGCCGTATATGGACCTTCCCGCGAAACGTGCCCCAGAACGTGAAGATCACCGAAGACCCGGCCCACCCGAGGGGAGCGGTACCGGATGTACGGCGGGTGGGGGCTTGAGGGCCGGCCCGGGGCGATGGACGTACGGGTGCCGCGCCACGCAGTCTCCTGTGCCCCCGGCCGACGAGCGCATCGCCCTCGGGGGCGGGGCTATGCGGGGAGCATGGCACGCCGCCCGGGGGCCGCGGAGGACTGCATGCTCATGCCGCCGTCGACGACGAGGAGTTGGCCGGTGAGGTAGCGGGACTCGTCGGAGGCGAGGAAGACCATGGTGTGGCCGATGTCCTCGGGAGAGCCCAGGTACGGCAGAGCATTGCCCTTCTTCAGCGCTTCGACGACGTCTTCGGGCAGGTTGTTCTCCAGGGCGGGGGCCATGACCGCGCCCGGGGCAACGGCATTGCAACGCACCTGCTGCGGCCCGTACTGGGCCGCGATCGACTTCGTGATGCTGACCACCGCGGCCTTGACGGCGCCGTAGGAGGTTTGCAGTACGTCGCCGACGAGTGCGGCCACGGAGGCCGTGTTGATGATGGATCCGCCGCCGGCGCGGATCATGTGGGCCACCGCGTGCCGGGCGCCCAGGAGAGTGCTGCGCATGTTGAGGGCGACGGCCCGGTCGAATTCGTCCATGTCCATGCGCAGCAGGTCCAGGTCCTTGCGGGGGTTGGTCCCGCCGACATGGTTGCAGAGCACGTGCAGGTCGCCGAACTCGTCGATGGTCGCGGCGACCATGTCGGCGACCGAGCCCTCGTCGGTGACGTCCACGGTGACGGGCAGCACCCGGCCGCCTGCGGCCTCGATGATCCCGGCAGTCTCCTCGGCACCTCGGGTGTGGTGGTCGGCGACCACGACTCGGGCGCCTTGCCGGCTCATCAGTTCGGCGGCGGACCTTCCGATCCCGCTGCCCGCACCGGTGATGACCGCGACCTTGTCCTTGAGACGTTCCATGGCCATGTCCTTTCGTCGTACCTGTGGGTTCAGTGCTTTCCGGCGGTGGCCCGGGGGCGTGCCGGGACCGTCCCGGCGTCCTGCTCCGCGGGGGAGTGGCGGATGCGCGGGATGGCGAGGGTGAGAAGGAGGCCGACGGCTGCGGCGAGCATCGCGACGACGTAGGTCATGCGGAATGAAGACGGGCAGGGCCGCCTGAGGCTCTCGTGCGCCTACGAAGCGTGCCCGCACCCGGACGGCAAAGGTGGTGGCACCGCCGCCGTCCCGGCCGGAGCGGCCGTGCCGCGGGATCGGCGGCGGCACCTTCGGCGACTTGGTTCATGGCTTGTTCCAGAACCATTGACCGGAAGCGCCCGCAACGTTAAGTTGCCGAACTAATAGCTCGTTACCAGACACCATGTTCAGATGCTCTGTGGCGTCGCATATCCGAGGGTCACCCCCGGGCGGGAGCGACGTTCGTCGCCTGCGGCCGCCCGGTGCCCGTCCTTCCGCGGCAGAGCAGTTCGCCCCTGCTTCTCTCGAACCGCGGGAGTTCCTCCGTGCCCTCACAGTCATCTCCGCCGCTGCCCCTCGACGCGTCCGGCGGCCTTGAGGCGCCGGTGTTCGACCGGCGCCGTGCCTGGCTCGTCACCGCGTTGATCGTCACGTTCATGGTCGTCAATTTCGCGGACAAGTCGGTGCTCGGACTGGCAGCCGGCCCGATCATGGATGAACTGGACATCAGCCACAGCACCTACGGCCTGATCTCCAGTGCCTACTCGGTACTTTTCAGCCTCTCCGGGCTGGCCGTCGGTTTCTTCTCCTCGCGCGTCTCCAGCCGCGTCCTGCTGTTCACGATGTGCCTGGTCTGGGGTTTGGCCCAGCTCCCGGTGCTGATCGTGGCGGCTGTGCCGACGCTGGTCGCCGGCCGGATCCTGCTCGGCGCGGCCGAGGGTCCGGCAACACCGATGTCCATGCACGCCCTCTACAAATGGTTCCCGGCCGGGCGCCGCGGCCTCCCGTCGGCACTGCAGATCAGTGGTGCCGCGCTCGGCACGCTCATCGCGGCGCCCGTGGTGACCTGGCTCATCACGCAGTTCGGTTGGCGTTCGGCCTTTGCCGTGCTGGCCGTGACGAGCTTTGTGTGGAGTGGGGTGTGGTGGTTCGCCGGACACGACGGTCCCCACGACCAGCCGCCTGCTCGCGCGGTGGCCAAGACCGGCGGGCCCGCACGCGTCCCCTACCGCCGGCTCCTGTTGTGCGGCACGGTGGCGGGGAGTGTGGCCAGCGCGTTCGGAGCGTCGTGGGCGATGGGGGTCAGCCAGGCATGGCTGCCCTCGTATCTCAGGTCCGAGCTGGACATGAGCCCGGGTGCGGCGGCGTCGGTCATCAGTGCCGTGTCCGCCTTCAGCTTTGTGCTGCTGCTGGCGCTGTCGCCGGTGGTCGACCGGCTGACCCGGCGAGGGGTGTCGCTGCGCTGGTCGAGCGGCGTGCCGCAGGGCCTGGCGGTGATGTGCGCGGGGGCGGCCATGGCGGTGTTTCCCTTCGTCGGCTCGCTCCCGGTGAGGCTCGCTCTGATCGCGGTCGCCTTCGGGGTGCACTCCATCGCATTCCCGTTGCACTACATGACGGCCGCGGCGGTCGTGCCCGCCTCCCAGCGCGGCGCGCTCTTCGGGATCGTCGCCGCGACAGGGACGCTTCCGGGACTGCTCGCCCCCTCGCTCACCGGTCGTCTGCTGGATACGGCGTCCTCGGAGAGTGCGGGCTACACCCTGTCGTTCGTCCTGGCGGCGGCCGTCATGGTCGTTTCCGGGACAGTGGCCCTCTGCTGCATCCGCCCGGCGCGTGACGCGGGGCGCATGGGTGTGTCCTAGGCGGGGTGCGGGCGGGCCGCCGGTGGCCGGTGGAGCCCGGCCGGCCGCCGACGGCGCAGAGCGGCGGGGGTTCAGTCCTGGCTCGGTGCGGCGTATCCGCTGGCCCAGTACCGGCCGTGCAGGGCCAGGTCCAGGAGCATGCGCACGACCTCTTCGGCGGGCAACGGAGAGGTGTCCTCGGCCCACCAGCGCAATACGGCGATCTGTTCGCCGACCCAGACCCGGGCCAGGAGGTCGGCGTCGATGCGGGACTCGACGCCGTTGCGATCGGCGCGGGCCTTGAACTCCTGCGCCGTCGCGGCGGCGCAGGTGTCCACGAACATCTGCAGGGGCCTGCCGTCGCCCTCGCCGCGCAGGACGACGCGGTACAGGTCCCTTTCGTCGGCCACATGCCGCAGCATCTCCAGCAGCGGCTTGCCGGTGAATCCGACGGCGCTGTCGGCGACCACCGGTTCCAGACGCTGCGCCAGTCGCTCCAGCAGGTCGGCGGTCACGCACGTGAACAGGTCGTCCTTGCCCTTGAAGTGCGCGTAGAAGGTGGCGCGCGCGACATCGGCCCGCTCGGTGATGTCTTCGACGGTGAGCGCGCCGAAACCGCGTTCCAGTACCAGCTCCACCAGCGCGGCCGCCAGTGCCTTGCGGGTCCGTCTGGTCCGCCTGTCCCCGGCCATGAGGCCCCCTTCGCCGCGGTCGTGATCCGCGCACAGTCTAGATGGCTCTTGACAGAGCGGCAGTTACAAAACAATCTGTCTGGAAAGAGTCTGCGTGTTTGTAATTGGTTGAACTGCAAGGCTGGAGATCGTTGATGAACCTCGGTACCTACCTCACCCGCAGCGCCCGCTACTGGCCCGATGCCACCGCCCTGGTCTGCGGCGAGCGTTCCTGGAGCTACGGGGAGCTGGACGGCGCGACCAACCGGCTCGCCTCCGCCCTCGTCGCCCGCGGGCTGCGCCCCGGCGACGCGGTCGCCTCTCTGGCCTGGAACCGCGGGGAACTCGTCGAGGTCGAATTCGCCCTGTACAAGGCCGGGCTGACACGTGCCCCGATCAACGCCCGCCTCGGCCGGGGCGAGATCGAGCACATCTTGCGGTACGCGCCCGTGCGGGTCCTCGTCTTCGACGCGGAGCACCGAGAGGACGCGCTCGCCGCCATCGCGGCAGCGGGCACCGGTTGTGTCCCGGTCCTGCTCGACGAGGGCGAAGAGCCGGACACCACCACGGACGCGGCACCGGATGCCACCGCGGTCCTCGGCTACCGGGCCCTGCTCGGCGAGGCGGCCGACGCCCCGGTGGCTGTCGAGGTCGACGAGGACGCGCCGTGTGTCCTGAACTTCACCTCCGGCTCCACCGGCGCGCTCAAGGCCGCGGTGCAGACCTTCGGCAACCGGGTGGCGAACATGCGCAAGCAGCTCATGAGCGACGAGTCGCGCCCGGGACCCGGCACGCGCTACCTGGCCTGCGGCCCGATCACGCACGCCACCGGGATGACCCTGCTGGCCGGCGTGTTCGGCGGATCGACCACGCACGTGCTGCCGTCGTGGAGCGCGGAGGCCTTCGTGGACACGGTGGAGAAGGAGCGCATCACCGCCACCTTTCTCGTTCCGGCCATGATCAACATGGTGCTCGCCCATCCGGACGCGGCGGGCCGGGACCTGTCCAGCCTCACCAGCGTGCGCGTGGGAGGAGCCCCGATCTCCCCCCAGCGCCTGCGCGACGCCGTACGGTTCTTCGGCCCGGTCGTGGCACAGGGTTACGGGCTCGGCGAGACCACCAGTGTGGTCGCCGGGTTGAGCAGCCAGGAGATCGCCCACGCCGTCGCGGACGATCCCGAACTGCTGCAGTCCTGCGGGCGCGCGATGTACGACACCGAGATCCGCGTCGTCGACGACGCCGGCCGGCCGCTGCCGCCCCGCGAGGTCGGCGAGGTCATCGTCCGCGGCCCCGACTGCGTGCGCGAGTACTGGCAGGAGCCCGAACTGTCGGCTCAGACCTTCCGCGACGGGTGGGTCCACACCGGCGATCTCGCCTGGATGCGCGAGGACGGCTACCTGTTCCTGGTCGACCGCAAGAAAGACATGATCATCTCCGGCGGGTTCAACATCTACTGCACCGAGGTGGAGGCCGCCCTCTACGAGCACCCCGGCGTCCAGGAAGTCTGCGTCATCGGTGTCCCCGACGAGAAGTGGGGCGAAGCGGTCAAGGCCGTCATCGTGCCCCGCCCCGGCCACGCTCTCACCGCCGACGGGATCGCGGCGTTCTGCGCCGAGCGCCTCGACCGCTTCAAGAAGCCGAAGACCGTGGACTTCGTCGGCGAACTGCCCCACAACCGCAACGGCAAGCTCGACCGCAAGGCCGTCCGCGAACCGTTCTGGGCAGGCGCCGACCGCCGTGTGAACTGACCCCCGCCCTCCGACCGGCAAGGACCACCACGAAATGACCTTCTCTCTCCGCCCCGTCCACGACGACCCGCAGGTCTCCGGCCTCGTCGACCGGCTCCGCACCTACCTCGACGGCGAACTCGCCGACTACGAGCGCGAGCGCGGCATCACCCACGACACCCGGCTCACCCGCGCCGACCTCGAACCCGTCTGGCACCGCAGCCGCGAACTGGGCTTCTACGGCATCCACCTGCCGGGGGAGTACGGCGGCCAGAACCTCTCCTACACCGCACTGGCCGCACTCAAGGAGGAGGTCGGGGCCAGCGGGCGCGTGCTGGGGCACAGCGTGCTGGGTGACATGGGCGGTCCGCTGCGCGCGGGCGACATCCTGCGGCACGCCACTGAGTACCAACTGGACAAATATCTGGTGCCCTTGGTGCGCGGCGAACGCGCCTGCTGCTTCTCGCTGACCGAGACCGATGCCGGTTCCGACGTCCGCTCGATGCGTACCACCGCCGTCCGCGACGGCGACGGCTACCGCTTGAGCGGCCACAAGGTGTTCAGCTCAGCGGGCCCCTTCGCGGACTTCGCCATCGTCGTCGCCCGGATGGCCGGAACCGGCGAACAGGAGGGTGACAAGCCGTCCTTCTCCGCCTTCCTCGTCGACCTGGACAGCCCGGGTTGCCGGGTCGACGACGGCGCGACCCCCATGTCCGGGGAGCACATCGAGAGCGACATCATTCTGGACGACTGCCACGTCCCCGCCGAGAACCTGCTCGGCGAGGAGGGCAAAGGCATGCGGATCGCCCTCGGCCGCGTCACCACCAACCGGCTTCTGCACTGCCCCAGCGTCATCGGCGCCACCCGCCGCGCCCTCGATCTCACCCTTGAACGAACCCGCCACCGCAAGGTCGCCGGCGGACAGCCGTTGCTGGCCCTGCAGTCCATCCAGCACAAGGTCGCCGACATGGCCACCGACCTCTACGCGGCCCGGTCCATGACCTACGCCGCGCTCGCCGCCCTCGACCAGGGCAACGAGGTGCGCACCGAGGCGTTCATGTGCAAGCTGTTCGTCGCCGAGTCCGCCTTCAGGATCCTCGACCAGGCTGTCCAGATCCACGGCAAGGAAGGCCTCACGCAGGGCAACGAGATCGAGTTCCTGTTCCGCAAGATCCGCATGTTCCGCATCCTGACCGGCACTTCCGAGATCCAGCGCAACGGCATCGCCCACGGCCTCGCCTTCATGGCCTGACCCGTCTCACCGCCCCTCCACCGCAAGACAGGTGCATCCGATGACGAACTCCGCTCGACCCGCGGCTCCCCCCACATGGTCGGCGCTGACGGGCAAGCGCATCCTCGACCTCTCCCGCCTCCTGCCCGGACCCTACGCCACGTCTCTGCTCGCCGACCTCGGCGCCGACGTCATCAAGATCGAAGGTCCCCGCACCGGCGACCCCCTGCGGGTCGCCCCGGACCTCTTCGACGCGCTCAACCGCAACAAGCGCTCCGTGACCCTGGACCTGCGGGACGAAGACGGGCGTGACGCCTTCCTGGACCTGGTGCGCACGGCCGATGCCGTCGTGGAGAGTTTCCGCCCCGGTGTCCTCGACGGCATGGGCCTGGGTTACGCCACCCTTCACGAGGCCAACCCGCGCCTGGTGCTGTGTTCGCTCAGCGGCTACGGGCAGACCGGCCCCTACGCCCAAAAGCCCGGCCACGAGCTCAACTTCCTCGGCCTGTCGGGCTTCTTCACCGTCCCTGGACGCCTCGATGGCCACATCACACGTCCCGGCGTACGGATCGGTGACATGGCAGGTGCCATGCACGCGGCCCTCGCCCTGACCGCCGCCCTCGGCGCCGACGGTGAAGGCCAGCACGTCGACGTGTCCCTCAGCGAGTCCATCACGGCGTGGTGCTCCCTGTTCGCGCTGCCGTTGCGCAACATCCCCGACCCCCTCGACGCAGGTCTGGTCCAGGGCGACAACGACGTCTTCACCACCGCCGACGGACGCTGTCTTTCCCTCGCCACGTACGAGGACAAGTTCTGGCACCGCTTCCGCACCGAACTCGCCGACGAATTCGAGGCGTTGAACACGTCCGCCTACGACCGGCGCGCTGCCCGCACGGCAGCCAGGCAGGCAGTGGGAGACCTGCTGCGCGGTGTGTTCCAGGCCCGCGACTTCGCCTGGTGGGAGAAGCGGCTGGCCGAGCTCAACGCACCCTGGGCCCCTGTCCTCACCAGCCCCGGTGAGCTTCTGGCCGACCCCCACACCGCTGCCCGGCAGCTGTTCACCGCACCTTCCGGCTCCGCGGTCTGCCCACAGGCTCGATTCCCCGTCACCTTCGGGGCCGGCCTCGACACCTTCCGCAGCCCTGCCCCGTCCCTCGGCCAGCACACGCAGGAACTACTCGACGAACAGGCACTCACCACCCGGCAGCAGATGTACTCGGACCAGCACGCGAGCACCTGACAACGGCCGCACGCCACGGCTGTCCGGCGGTCACCACTGAAGACGGGGCAGCCGTGGCTGCCACAGCGCCCACCGGTCGCCGCATGGGGCGCCGATGGCCGGTCGGGCCGAGCATGCGTTCACACCTCCGGGCACCGACCGTTCCGGACCCGACTGCGGCTGCTCAGAGGTGGACGGCGTGTGCTCGGCCATCGCGTCGCGGGTCACGCCGCTCCTGTTCCGTAACGGCGGAGTCCGGCCCTCGTGCAGCCGGATTCCCGGCGGTCGCACCATGCTGGTGTGCATGCCCTTTCCCGATGAGTCTGCCCCCGTGGCTGTGCTGGACCACCGACCGAGTTGGGCGGTGGACTTCGAAGAGCTGGCCAGGACGCTGCGCGGTGCCCTCGGAGACCAAGCCCGTGCAATCGACCACGTCGGGTCCACCGCAGTGCCGGGCCTGGCTGCGAAGGACTGCGTGGACATCCAGATTCTCGTCGACGCCATCGACGAGGAACGGCACATCGGACTCCTGGCCGCGAAGGGCTTCCGCTGCCGCCCGGAGCCCTGGAACCGTGTGGAGATCGCGGGCGGGCAGGAATGCCGGAAGCTGGTGTTCGCACCGCCGGTCGGCGCGCGACGGTGCAACGTCCACCTGCGGCAGGCGAACGGGCCCAACGCCCGCTTCGCCCTCCTGTTCCGTGACTACCTGCGCGCCGAAGAAGCCGCCCGCCAGGCGTGGGGGGGCGTTCAAGAAGCGCCTGGCCCTGAGCGTGCCTGATCTGCTGGACTACGGGCAGATCAAAGCTCCCGCCACGGACGTTCTGATGGCGGCCGCCGAACGTTGGGCTGCCGAAACCCGCTGGCAGCCCGCTCCGACCCCAGTCGGCCCTCGGCTGACGAAGGCGTTGGCAGCGTGCCACCGCGAGCTGTAAGGATGAAGGGAGGACGAGCGAGGACGTCGGTTTCGCAGACGCGGTGGATCAGGTGCCCACCACGAGGACCTGGCTCGACGCCTTCGCGCTCTGCCTGGGTCAGCGGCGCGGTCCGGGAGCGGGACCGGGCGATCGGACTGCTGCTACGGGGGGACTACGCGCCCGAGGTCCGTGACGGGGTGCCGGCGAGGGACTGTGCGCGCGACGCGGTGACATACTGGGACGTTGCCGAAACGCCGCCGACCGGTGGACGACCCGCTCGACGCGCTGATCGTCCGTCTGTCCGCCGCGGACGAGGAGCCTCGGCACCTCAAGTCCCACGTCGAGGACCGTCGGCTCCGCCGCCGACCGCGCCGCCGAACCCGCCGGCCGGGGCCTCCGGGTCGGTACCCGCGACGAGGTCCTCACCGTGGGCGACTACCTCTCCGCGTACGTCCTGGAGCGGACGCTGCACCGCCTCGACCTGGTCGCGTACCTCGCGGAAGGGTGGAACCGTCCGCGGAGGGGCTTGCCGGGTCGCGGGGGATGCCTGAGAAGATCGCCGGGACCGCGTTCCCGGCGTCGCTCAGCGATGCCACATGCCCAGACCCCCGGGGGACATCCGCAACCGGGCCCAGGCACCACGAGCAGGACCGGATCGCGCCAGGAGGCTTGAAGCCAGGGCGCGGTATCGCGACCGGCTACGACAAGACCACTGAAACCTACAAGGCAGCCATCACACTCTCGACTCTGCTGATGCGGGCGTGACATGTGACGACAACTCCCGTATGCGGTCGCCTGTTTGCAATTCTCCATGGGTGGGGCCGGCTTCAGCTGGCCCCTCGGGCTCTGTCAGTCCTCTCGTCTAGATTTGCGGCGTGACTGAACCCGCCTACCTCGCCGCGGTCCGGGAGTCGTACGACACCGTCGCCGCCGACTATGCCGCCCGCGTGCCGACCCCCGCCGAGCTCGACCCGTTGTCACGCGCGATGCTGGCCGCGTTCGCCGAAATCGTGGAGACCTCCGATCGAGGACCAGTCGCGGATCTGGGCTGCGGCCCCGGCAAGGTGACGGCACACTTGGCCCAGCTGGGAGTGCCGGTCTTCGGTGTTGACGTGTCGTCGAAAATGATCGACCTGGCCCGAGAGGCTTATCCGGACCTGCGGTTCACCGTGGGCTCAATGACCGAGCTGGAGCTCGACGACGGCGAACTCGGCGGCATCCTGGCCTACTACTCCACTCACCACACGCCGCCCGAATTGCTTCCGGTCGTGTTCGCCGAGTTCCATCGCACTTTGGCGCCCGGTGGCCATCTGATGATGGTCGGCCATGTGGGAAACGGCGAGTGTCGGCGTCCAGCGCATGCCTACGGCGGCCATCCAGTGACCTACGAGTCCCATCTGCTGCCACCGGCCCAGATCGCCGAACTGCTGGGCCGGACTGGACTCGCCGTCAGCGCGCAAGTGGTGGAGGAACCTGTCAAAGGAGCAACGAGAACGATCGCCACCTTCATGGCCCGCAAGCCGGAAGGAGGGATTGCCGAGGTAAGCCCAGGAGGGGCCAGGGGGTGATCTTGGTGCCTTGGGGCCGCAACCCTCATCCGTTCGGCTCGGCCTCGTTGGTGTGATGTCGGGCTGCCGTCTGGGGCCGGGGCGGGACTGCGACCTCGATCGAGCGGCCCGCCGCCCCGCGGTTCGAGCGGCTGATTCACCGCGTCTGAGCCACTGGCGATGGCTGTGAGGGCCGGACTGGAGCTGTCGGCGTTCTCCACCCTGGACGCGATGGCCTCGGTGATCCACAAGGAGGTCAACGCGTCGATCTGCGCGGGCATCCACGACGGGATGAGCGCGGTGGAGCGGGCGGGGCTGCTGCTGGGGCCTCCTCGCCCGAACCACCCATGGCTCCGGGTCTGACCGCACCGCGCGTGATTGCCTGCGGCCAGCCTGGTTGCGGGCTACGGCCGGGCCGGGAGCAGGGTGATCCGGATGCTGTGTTTCAGGCACAGGCTGAACGGCGCCGCCAGGTCCTCGCCGACGTTCTCGGCCAGCCATCCGTTGTCCCGGGCCTTGCCGCTGCGCACGTACAGCATGCCGTCGACCTCCAGGAGCAGCAGGGCCCGCTCCAGTCGCCCACGGATGTGGTCGGCGTCGACGTTCCGGCCGGTGTCCCAGGCGTGGCGGACGGGCTTGTGCACGGTGGCAACGTGCTCGGCCGCTACGGTTTCACCGCCTCCGCCCCGGCAGCCGGCCTCCTGTGCCCGCTGCGCGATCCGGATGCGCGGGGGGTTGGACGAGGACGACGAGGTGCTCCGAGCACGGCCCCGTAGAAGGTGGGAATTCAGGTTCTCAGCGCGGGTCCCTGCGCATGCACCATGTGCGGGGGCCGTTGTCGGGGAGCAGGACATCGGCTGTGACCTTGAAGCCGAGGCGCTCGTAGAATTGCACGTTCGCCTCGCTGGAGGTCTCCAGGAACGCTGGATACCCAGCGCGCTCGGCCTCCTGGATGCCAGGAATCAGCACCGCACTGCCGAGGCCCTGCCCCTGGGCCTCGGGGGCAGTTCCCACGGTTTCCAGGAACCATCCCGGCTCCTGTGGCCGGTACGGGGCAACCGCCGCGTCCAAGGCCGCGGACGCGGCGGCCCGGTCGCCGCTGAGTTCGCCGAGGATCGGCCCGAGTTCGGCGAAGGCGGGCGAGGGATCCTGGCCGGGAATGGCCCAGACCGCCACGGCGCGGCCTTCGTCGGCGACCCAGACTCGGCCGTACACCATGCCGATGCGGGTCAGGCACAACTCCTGGAACCGCCGGATCCGCTCCTCGTGATCGTCCGCTGCGATCACATGCCGCGTGTAGGGGTAGTCGGCGAAGGCGCGGGTGAGGGTATCGACCGCGGTGGGAATGTCGGCGTCGGTGATGGGGCGCACGACAGGGGCTTTCTGGTTCTGTGCCATGTTCACCGAGCCATCCTGCCACCGGGTGAATCCCTCGCCAACGCATTTTGACCAGGGGAGGGTGTCAGACACCCCAGTCCAGAGAGGACTCGTTCACCGGCTTGGCGCACAGACCGCAGCTCAAGCACCGTCCGCGCAGGACCCACGGCTACCGCACTCCGGCAGAGGTCTACGCTGACCTTCTGAACAGCGGTGATGCGCTGACCGCTTGAGCTCGCCGTCCTTTGCCCGAGCAAGATCGAGAACGGTCCGCCGGAGATCGACAAGACCGGTTCGGGTTTGCATAGAACCGTTCTCACTCAAAAACGGGACGCACCCCCTTCCGAGAAGGTTGCACTGTGCGGAAAACCGGGCCCAGGACGGCCCCTCAACAGCCCTCCCCAACCGACCGGTCGGACGCGGACGACATCAAGCAGCACGCTTGTCGAGCATGCCCAGCGCGAGGCGTACCCCGAAGCCGTCGAACAGGCCCACGCCGACTTCGCCGCCCTCCGGGCCGGCGAACTCCCCGGCCCCCGGGCCCAGCAGCAGACCGTACGGTGACCCACTTCAGACTTCGGCATCATCCCGTGGCCCCTTCTGGGCTTACCTCGGCGATCCCCCCGGAAGCGGCTTCTGAGCTCGAACGGCGTTGATCTCAAGTCGAGGCAGGGAGTGAAGAGAACCGGCCGCCGGACGGATCCGTGACGGGATGCGGGGGAGGGGGCTTCATCCTCCCGGTGCCGCAGATGATGCGGAGCGTCAGGAGAGCGACCGCAGCCCAGGTGATCAGTGTCTGGGAGTGCTGGACGAGCCGTTCCCAGTCCCAGGGCATGCCGACGAGCGTGCGTGATCCACGCAAGCGGCCGTTCGTCAACGACGTGACCGTCAACCGTCAATTGCGGGCTGTCCGACGAGGCCGACGGCGTCGCCGTCGACCAGGCATGCCAGATGGGCAGGTTGCCCACTGTTCAGCCAGTTTCCGGAATTGGCGGAGGCCCGCCGCCGAGGGATGAGCGTATGTCTGAGCACCCGTCTTCAGCGGCCGTTGCTCCTCGGCGTACGGCGCACCCAGGCCGAGAATTTCTGTCGCGGGGGTCGAGCGATGATGTCGCCTCCGCGGGACCGTCCGGTCAGTTGCACATGCAGGGTAGTGGGCGTGTCCGGGCCGGATGCAGGCCGGATCTTGATGTCGCCGCTGCCGCGCACCAGGTCGTCTGTGTCGACGACGATCCCGGGCCTGGTCACCAGGGTCAGGTTGCCTCCGATGCGCAGGTCGACATCGATGTGCAGGGTGTGGTGGGTGATCACGGCGTGGGTGAAGTCGAGCTTCGCTTCGCCGAACATCAGCCGGATCTCCATGCGACGCGGAACCAGCCAGCGGCCGGCGCGTGTGACGTCGCCGAAACGCTGGTCGATCTGGACCAGATCCCTGGCTTGTGGGGGCAAACCCTCTGAGGGCAGGTCGGCGGTCAGCCGAGCCAGGTCGCCGGTGGTACGGGCGGACAGCGCGGCGTCCAAGCGCTCGTCCAGCTCAGCCACAGTGAGCCGACCATCGCCCGCCGCAACCTGCAGGATCTCCACGACATGGTCTCGCTCCCGGTCGGATGCCCGCAGCTCGGGCGTCGGGCCGTGCCCGGAAGAGTCGTCAGCTGGCTGGAGTTCACCCGTCATGCTTGCATTCTGGTGGACAGCCTGGAGTCCCGCAACGATCGGTGATCGCGACTGAGCGAGAGGCTGTCGCGGCGTGGGGTCAGGGCGTCACTGCGGCGACGGTTCTGTTCCAGCGTGTGCCCCGTGATCTGCATCGATCCGAACGGACCAACACGCTCCCGGCAATACTGGTTCAGCTTGAGGAGTTGCGTCGGGGTCCCGCCCTCGCGGCGGGCCGGGACGAGCTCCCAGCGGATCCGCAGCGCGCTCACTCCCCAGCTCCTGGCCTGTTGCCGGGGATCTCGTGTCCGGCCGTGTGCGGCGTCGTACACCTCGTGTGCGATCCCGCAAGGGCCCCGGTATGGGGAGTCCGCCTCGGCGGCGCCTTCTCCTCCGTCGAGGGGCTGACCGCCGCCTTCATCGCCTGGGTTCCGCTGTAGCCGGCCAAGGTCCGTAGCACCTACGGCGAGGCCATCGGTCTGCGAGCAGTTCGCGACCACATGGTCCTCGCCCCCTGCTGGCCACTCCATACATGGTCGCCCAGCAGCACCCCCACCATGTCGAAAAGGACTGCCTCGTCGCCGTCGAAGCGAACCTCTATTCGGTGCCGGCGCTTCGGATCCGCCCGTGACAGCTGGTCGAGATCAGGGCCACGAAGTCCCAGGTCCCCTGCATGCCATTACATCCGATGGCCAGGGACAGAAACTGCCGGCCATCCGCCTGCGGGCAGTTGACCGGGGCGCCCGGGGCGTGGACGAGCGGCACTCGGAAGGTCTGCCCACCGGATCCAGCCGTCGCGTCACGGCGGGCGGATACGTGCCCGCACCCCGTCTGCGGGACGGCGGCGTGGAAGCGGGATGGCTGTTGGCCTTGCTGAACCGGGCCGCGGCCGCTCAGGTCGAGGTCGGCCGACGGCTGTTGTATCCATGACGAGCTGACCGGCGCCCGCCGCATCACTACTCACCCGAGCATGAAGGAGTGGTCTTGAGCGAGCTGGTCTCCACCCGCAGCCGCAACACGGCAGCCAAGCTGGCCTGCCCCACCTGGCCGAGGCCCGACCCAGTATGCGCAGCCGGCCGACGAGGCCAGACCCTGGCTCACTCGCGGCCCAACGCGGCGCGCACGGTCTTGGAGCCGGTGCTCTCGGTCTCGGAGAGGTTGACTGCCTGATCGACGAGCCACGTACCCCGTTCGCCGGGAACGAGCCGCAGCGCGGTGTGAATGGTCATGCCGAGTGCCGCCACACCGGACTCCAAGGTCACCCGCAGTCCGATTCCCGCCGGGTGCGGACCGAAAGCCAAGACCTCGATCGCCTCACCGGTGCTCACCCGCACGTCCGGGTAGTCGCCGAGCCGGGGCGCACTCGTGATCTCGACGCACTCGGCGATGGTGTCCGCCCCCAAACTCTGCCGCAGGCGTTCGGTCCGGGCTTCGCAGGCGGCCTCCCAGTCCTGATCCACCGAGGCCTGTTGATAGGCCCGAGCGGCCTCGATCGCAGCCGCCGCGCGCTCTTTACTCCCATCGCCGCCGGTGCCGTCGTTACCGTCGCAACCGGCCAGCGGCAGCGTCACCGCCATCACGAGCACCCCAGCGGCATGTCCAACCCGAGCAGCCACGTCCTGTCCCCCTCACCTCTCATCGACCCTCTCCCCAGCACCGTTGGAGGTTCACAACACACGGACGGAGTCCGGTGATCCAATCGAAGGGCCTGGGCGACTTCACCGACCTGGTCTTGTCCACGAGGTCCTTGCCACCACCATCCTCGACCGTCTCCTCCACCACTGCGGAGTCGTCTCCATCAACGGTCCCCGCTGCCGCCTCAAGAGCCGGCTTGCTGCCCCTGGACGAGTCCGCATCGACGCAGCCCGAAGATCGCGTCACTGGATCGGTCTCGACCTGCCAAGTTGCCGATCTGGGTTTCGTTGGAGCCCTCGATGTCGTTCTCCCAGGTTCCCTGCAACCTTCCTACCGATCGGGTACGTGGAGGATAGGTCCGTCTTGCCTTTCCTCGGCCCTCTCCAGAGCGCTGATTGCCCGGCGGCGCCAACGTGTGCAAGCTGCAACGGCAATCACGCCGCCCAGCAGGCTGACGAGTGGAACTCCCCAGGCTGCGGCCATGAACAGGGTCCCGGTTGATTCCATGTGCCCCCTCTCGGAGCGAGCGTACTCCGCGGGGCTTAGGAGGTCGGTGGAGAGGTTTTGGGCTGGAGGAGGTGGCGAAATCCGGTGTGCAGAAGTCCGTACTCGGTGGAGCACTCACACGAGCAGGCCGATGCCGTCCCTTGAGCGCAAGCCGGAACGGGTGCTGACGCCATAACCTGTGTCCGCGACCAGGACCGGGGCCTTCAACTGCCGGCCGTCCCCTGACCTCAGCGAGATCGTCGACGCCCGGCCGTCGCCGATCTGGGCTGCGGGCCCGGTCACGTGACGGCACCTGCACCACCTGCCGGACGGTGCTGACCAGGCACCGATGCAATCCAGGGCATTCCGTCACTCTCCTTCGACCACGACGAGCGCGCAAGACTCCTATTCTTCTCCGTCCCGTAGGGACTTTTCGAGGAGCGTGAAGGACTTGGGCGTACCGCCCGGCTGCGGCTTGCCCTCCTTATGCCTGACAACCTGATAGCCGGCGTTGAGGTAGTACGCAGTCAGGGGGACGTTGTCGGCCAGGCAGTCCAGACGTACCAACGGTCGGCCCGCCTCGGCCACGCGGTGCTCCGCGACCCGCAGGAGCTGCCGTCCCGTCCCGGGCGGCACACTGCTGTGATCCACCATCAGCCGGTGCACATAGCCGGCCGTCGGCAGCTGTGGCCCCCACGCCTCCTCGTCCTCCCACCACAGCTCCCAGGCCCCGACCACACGATCGGCAGCCTCCGCGAGCCATACCTCCCCGTTCTCCATGATCCGGCGGAAGTGATCCACGCCCAGTTCACCGGGCCGCCACTGACCGGTGACGCCCTTGGCAAGCATCCAGCGGGCAGCGTCGTCGCGCAGACGCACGACGGCGGCAAGATCCGTGTCGTGAGCGAGACGGAAGCGTAGAGCATTCACGGCGCGATCTTCGCACGAGTGTCAACCCCTGCGCCGACCGGCTGCAAGGGGCCTGCGGAAGAAGGAAGTTGAGTAGGGGAATGAAACAGGAAGCCGGTGTTGCTGTCGGAGAAAGGCGTGATGGCCAAGCCTCTGAGATCGAAGCCCAGTTGCGGACCCAGCACAAGGAACGCTCAAGGCTGGTCCATAATGCTCGGATGGTCATGCTTGAGACTCCCCGTCTGCATCTTCGTCGCTGGCGAGAGGAGGATGTTGCTCCCCTGGCCGCCGTCAATGCCGACCCAGAAGTCATGCGCTGGATCGGTGATGGCAGCGTTCGTGACGAACAGCAGACCCGCAGTGGAATCGAGGCGATGGAGCGCGGGTGGGAGGTACAGGGCTTCGGCCTGTTCGCCGTAGAGATCCGCTCCACCCGCGAGCTGGCCGGGTTCACCGGCCTTTCAATTCCCGACTTCCTCCCGGAAGTACTGCCGGCGGTCGAGATCGGCTGGCGGTTGGGACGTGCCCACTGGGGACAGGGCCTGGCCACCGAGGCCGCTGCTGCAACGGTTCGGTTCGGGTTCGAGGACCGGGAGCTGGAGCGAATCATCAGCATTGCTCAGGTGGGCCACGATGCTTCTGAACGGGTCATGGCCAAACTCGGGATGCATCCGTTCCATGAGACCGTCGATCCCAGCTGTAGCCGACGAGTACGCATCTTCGAGCTGACGTCGGACAGGTACGCCACAGCCACTCGTTGATGGCGGCGACGAGGACAGTACTTCGTGGCGGACTGCCAAGTTCTCGTACCGGGTGGCCACGCCCCGGTACCTCTTCGGGCGGTTGATGCCGCACTCGACCCGCGTGAGCGCTTGAGGTGGTCGACCCGGTCGAATGCTGGAGGGCGATCGCCTCGGGATCCGGGCTTTTTGCGGTTGCCGGACCGGTCGGCCTTGTACGGGATGGTGCAGCGGATGCCGCGCCTACGCAGGTGGATGCGGTTGCTACGGGACGCATACGCCTCGTCCGTCCGCGCGTACCCGCTGGTGCTGGGTCCGGGGCCGGCCTGAACCAGGGCGAGGGCGCCTTCCGTGTCGGCCCGGGACTGGAGCAGGGAGAGGATCCGGTGCCAGGAGCCGTCCCGTTGCCACGGCGGAACAGGCCGTAGATCCGACCCCAGGGCACGCCCACCATGGGATGCGGTACGGATCCGGAATCGAATGCCGTCGGTCGACTGCCGCCGCGACCACACCCGCGGTCCGTCGGGTTTGCGGCCCGTCGGCAACAACGGCTCCGGCACCGCCCACTGCTTGTCTGTGAGATCTCCCTGTGCCATGAACCACGATCACCCAACGTTAATGATCCGCTTTCGATACACGCCCCCATGTTCGGAGTCGGGAATTCTGTTCGGATAGCTGGCGAGGCGTTCGAGGATTTCACCGACGGTCTTCGTCCAGACGTAAGGCTTCGGGGCGGTGTTCCAGGCGGCGATCCAGTTGCGGATGTCTTTTTCCAGGGCCTGGACGGATCTGTGGACGCCTCGCCATATCTGCTGGTTGGTCAGCTCGGCGAACCATTGCTGAACGTGGTTCAGCCAGGACGGGCCGGTCGGGGTGAAGTGCAGGTGAAACCGGGGGGCGAGTTGAGCAGCAACGTCTTTGTTCGAGGCGCCCTCAGCGCAAGCCAGGATGATCCGGAACCGAAGCGCCCACGCCTGCGGGCCTGGCAGGCTCCTGCACATCTACAGCCACCACCGCTGCCACACCGCACTCGGAGGCCAGCCTCCGATCAGCCGTGTGAACAACGCTGTGGGTCAATACGCCTCGTCTTGTCGTTCAACCTCGGCGCGAGACGAGTCGGACGAGTGCCTCTGTGGGCCAGCAGAGCCAATCGAGAGCGGGGTTGGTGACCACGAACCAGTGGACGCTGATCCGGCCCCGCTCCTTGTCCAGGATGTGTCGGGCCTCGTCCCGGTAGACGTAGCGGAGGTATCGGCGGCGGACTGTCGCTCCGGCTATCAGCAGTATGGGTGAGGTGACAAGGATGGCCACCGGGGCCAAGGCTCTCGCGAAGGTGAGCTTCGCTTTCTCCGCGTATCGCATGTGCTCAGTGTGCTGATCCTCGATGTCGCTTGTCAGCCCGAACTGCGGGGATTGGTGCCGACCTTGTGGTGGGCGGGTCGACTGTATGCCTCGCCGGTGGCGCGGATTCTGCCCACGTCATGCCGGTGGCTTGGGACTGGTTCTTCGAACCCGGGGGCCGGCCTGGTCCGGGCCGGCCCGGTTTCGGTACACCAGCCGGGGAGCCGGTCTTCGCGTGCAGGTTTCCAAGGTCTCTGCGAACGCGGGCGGGTGCCAGTCTGTTCGGCTCGGCCGGCTTCTCCCAGGGCCGCCGTAAGGTGGTGGCCGGCGGGTGGGCGAGCCGGACGTGGCGAGGTAGTGGACTTGTCGTGCGTCACCCAGTGCGACAGGGCGAACAGGTCGGCCGGCAATCAGGTCTGATCCACCTCAACCACCGGCCCGACGAGTTGGGATGTCTGCGTGACGACCAGGACCGGGCGGCCGACCCCGATATGCCGCCCTTGCCCCACGTCGTTTGCCAGGCGCACGGAGATCGTCTCCTCACGCTCGATCGACTGCTCGAAGTGCTCCTTGATTCGCCGTAGAGACCGTCCGGACCGGTTCGTGTGGCGTCGAACACCGGCAACGCCCCGCCACCACACCGGATGACGGGGCGCCGACGCGCTCAGACGGAAGGCGCCGTCACCCGCCGGACGGGAACCGAGTCACCTTCGACACCTTGCACTTCGTGTCGTCCGGCGCCTCCCCGATCCCCTGCGCCTTCTGCTCGGACTTCTGCCCCGCAGCGAGATTGTTCGCCGCGGCGATACCCTCAGAGGGAGCAGTGGACCGGGACGCGTACGTGGTGTGCGTGCTGGAGCAGCTCTTCCGGGCGCTCAAGCGCCGCGACATCTGCGCCTCCCCCTCGCACCGCTGGTCCCACCCGCGTGCCCGCCTGCTTCAGGGCAAGGAGTGGGAGGCGGTGCGTGAGGATGTCCTGGCGGGCCTGAGCCTGGATGAGGACGCCGAGCAGCATCTCAAGGACTTGGTCGAGGTGTTGGACGCAGCGTGGAAGCAGATGGCCGAGCGGCTGGAGGAGGCCGGCGCCGACGCGAAGATCAGCGTCGAGGTGCAGCCCGGTGCCGTCCGCACCCGCAGCGACACCGAGGACCTCGGCGCAGGGGTTCGCTGGTGAGGCTGGGGCCTTGTCGCCGGATTCGGGTCCGGCCCTCCATGGAATGCGGAACAGGAAGCACGCCAGGAGGGAGCCAGGGTGTGTCCCGTAGATCAAGGTGAGGTTGACGGTGCCCTGGTAGATACGTTCTCGCTTGCGTCTGCCGACACACTGCGGGATAGGCCGGATCGCTTGCTGAGGAGCGTCAACGCGGTGATCAAGGCGAGAACGGCGAAGACGCCAGCTGCCCCAAACGCGGCATGCTGCCCGGTGGTGAGTGCGAGCGTTGTCGGGCCACCGATCGCGGACGTGCGGGCGGCGGCGACGCTGGTGCAGATGGCAGTGCCGACGGCGGTGCCGACGGCGAAGGAGGTGTCGGCGAGGCCGGCGGCCAGGCCTGAGTCCTTTTCGGTGACGCCGGTCAGCGCGGCGATCTGTGCGCATACCGTAACGGCGCCCATTCCCGCCCCGAACAAGAACAGGGCCGCCGGCAGAAGACTCATCGGGCCACCGGCCGGTATGCGGGTGAGCAGCAGGCAGCCACAACCGAGCAGGACGGTCCCGGCGGCAGCTACCCGCCCCAGGCTGAGCCTGGGCACGATCCGTTGGCTCAGCAGTGCGCCTGCGGCCGCGGTGACGGTCATCACCGCGGCCGCCAGCCCGAACTGCGCCGCCGGCCAGCCGAGCACCTGCTGCACGAAAGAGGTGAGGGTGACGAGCATGCCGTCGACGGTCATGCCGGCGATGAGCAGGAGAAGGTTGCCGCCGATCAGCATGCGCGAGCGCAGCGACTGAAAGGAAACGAGCGGGGCCACCGATCGCTTCTCTATCAGGACGAACATGCAGACCAGCACGGCCACGGCGGCCAGTAGCCCGATGCTCTGTCCATTCGCCCACCCGGATGTCGGCACCCGGGTGATCACGTATACGAGCAGAACGAGTGCTGGGGCGATGGTCAGCGCACCAGGGATATCGAAGGAACGGGAGCGTGCTCGGTCCCGGCTTTCGCGCAGCATGGCGGGGGCGAGCACCAGCACGAGGGTCCCGACCGGGACGTTGACCCAGAACACCCACTGCCAGCCGAAGGTATCGGTGATGATGCCGCCCAGTAGTAGACCGGCGGTGGCGCCGAACCCGCCGAGACCGCCCCAGATACCGAGCGCCTTGTTCCGCTCGATCCCTTCGGGGAAAGTGTTCATGACCATCGACAACGCGGCCGGAGCGATGATCGCGGCCGAGACGCCCTGCACCGCCCGGGCGGCCACCAGGGCCTGGATGGATGGAGCGAGCCCGCACGCCAGCGAGGCCACGACCCGCAGCACCATCCCGGCGATGAACACTCGCCGACGGCCCAGCAGATCCGCAGCGCGGCCGCATAACAACAGCAGCCCGCTGAAGGCCAGCGCGTAGGCCGTCACGGTCCATTGGATGGCAGGACCGTGCAGGCGAAGGTGGCCTTCGATCGCGGGCAGAGCGGCGAGCAGGCTGGTGCCGTCCAGAATCGTCATGAAGAACGCCGTGCCCAGCAGCGCCAGCACCTGCCAACGGCGAGTCTGCGAAAGGTTGCTCGTGGTCATCACTGTTGCTCGATGCTTCGCAGCAGTTCGGCGGCGAGCGCGTCAAGCCACTTGCCGGTGCCCTGCTCCCGCCAGCTTGGTTCTTCGCGGCCGTCGAGGAAGGTGCTCTGCTCGGTGAGTAGCAGCCGGGTGCCACCACCCTCAGGGAGGATCTCCACCGTCGTCAGCGACACTGTCGCAAGGTCTTGCCCCTCGGACAGAGTGGAGGTGTAGACGATCCGCTCGTCCTGGACGATGTCGCGGTACCAGGACTCGAAAGTCAGCACCGGCCCACCGCCTGAGCGGCCGCGGTTGACCTCCCGCCCACCGACGCGGAAATCAAGCTCGTGCTCGGCGTCGAGGCCGGCGAACCAGCGGGCCTTTGCTTCGGGGACGGCCCACGCGGCGAACACTGTGGCCGGTGAGGCCGCGTAGAGGCGTTCGAGGGTGAACGTGGCATGCGTGACCACGCGATCGGTCATTGTGTGCTCCCTTGATCTGGGCTGTCGCAGTGTTCGGTCAGGTAGTCGCCGAGGCGATCGAGGCGGTGTTCCCAGGCAGTGCGCTGCGCAGCGATCCAGTCCTCGGCCATTCGCAGCACACCCGGCTCGATGTAGCAGGTGCGTACTCTTCCGGCTTTCTCAGACCGGACCAGTCCGCACGCCTCCAGTACCTGTAGGTGCTGCATCACCGCTGGCAGCGACATGGCCAGCGGCCGGGCCAGCTCACTGACCGAGGCAGGCCCGCGGATCAACCGCTCAACGATGTCCCGGCGAGTCGCGTCCGCCAGCGCTTGGAAAACCCGGTCCAACGAACCAGCTTGGTTAAGCATGCACCTAACTATTCGATGCCGGCAGCGAATAGTCAAGTATTTGGTTAACTTTTCTCCCGTCGGGGGGTGCCGTTCCCTCGCATACGTCTCGTCCGGGGGTGCGCGCCAGGGTCATTGCATGTTCGGGATCTGTCCGGGTTGATCACGTGAGACCGAGGTCCGACAGCGGTCGGCGGTAGTCACGGCTGGTGCGGCGGAGAGCGGCGGCGATGTTGGTCTCGTCGTTCTGGCGGAAGACGCTGATGGCGAGGTTGCGCAGACTGGCCATGGTGCGGGGCAGGGTGCCGGTGCGGACCTTGGAGTCGTCCTCCCGGAAGGTGCGGTCGCGGACGTGGTGCAGGAGGTTTTCGATACCCCAGTGGCCCCTGATCCAGGCGGCGAGTTGGGCCGGTGTGGCGTCGAAGAAGCCCAGGCTGGTGATCAGGTAGACCCGCTCGATGGTCAGTTTCCTGGTGCTCAACTCGCGGCGCCGGCGGACGACCTGAATGGCCTGGCGGGCGCCGGGATAGTCGAGGTGGAGGAAGGCGGCGACCTTGAGCCGGCGGATCTTGTCGCGGTGGTGGGCCCGGTCGCGGGTGTGGTGGTCCAGCGGGATGTCGGCCCAGGGAAGCTTTCTGACCTGCGCATACAGACCGGGATGGTTCTTCTTGACGATGGCCAGGTAGTGGGCACCGTGCTTGCGGAGGTAGGCGCCGTGGCCGTGCTGGGTGTGCAAGGCATCGCCGGTCAACACGGTGTCCTTGAGGTCGATGCTGTCCAGCAGCGGTTGGAAGGAAGGGATCTCGTTGCTCTTGGAGGCGATCTGCCGCTGGGCCAGGACCACGCCGTGGTGGTCCATCGCGGCCAGCAGCTGGATCGCTGTGGTGGTGGCGGTTCGGGAGCCGCGCACCGTCTTGCCGTCAACCGCGACGGCGCGCAACGCAGGCTTCGGTGGCGGCTCGGACCGTTGTGGCGGTGGCGTTCTTGCCTGGAGATATGCGCCGATGGCCGCGTCCAGCGCATCGCCGTCGAGACGCTGGAGCAGGCGGCGAACGGTGGCGGCGTGCGGCGCCGGCCGGATGCCGGTGAGCGGGTCGGCCGGGAAGCCGAGGACACCCAGGACGGGCTGCGGGGCATCGGCGATCCATTCACCGATCGCGATGAGAGAGCGGGCCCCGGTGAGCACCGCGGCAGCGGCCGCGCACAGCAGCGCCAGGGCGGGATACCGCCGCCCCCGCAGGCCGCGGGGATCGGGCACCAGCCCGATGAATCGGCGCAGGTCAGCGGCATCCTCTGTGGTGATCGGGGCAGTCTGGAGGGGTAGGTGTTCCAGCCTGGTGGACATGGGCGATGATGTACGGGCAGGCCCGGTCTCGCTCGGTTCTCATGGGTCTCGACAACCACATGATCACCGGCGCCGTGCCTGCTCTGTTTCCCGGGTCCGGGCCAGCCCAAGCCGGGACATGACGTCATGCCACACGCGAGACCGGCGAACCGGACCGATCGCAACTACGCAATGGCCCTGGGGTGACGACTGGCGTGCGTCGGCCCGAATGCGGCGATAGCCTTGGACATGTATTCGATACGCAAATGAGGGAAGCCGTGCTCTCGTCAGAATCTGGCGAGAGATAGACGAATACATGATGCGCCCCGCATTCTTGGCATTCCTGCGCCGGATAGCAAATTTTGGGGATGCGCTATACCAGGCCAGTTCGACGCACCTTGCGGCTCACTACCGGAGTCTGACCTTCCAGTACGCGGCTGGTCAACGCTCGAGGAGGCCACCACCATGACCCGAACGGAATATAGTGTATTCGCCTTGAGTCCGGACAAAAGCGGCGTGTGGCACTACCACGACGGGGCCTGGATCCAGGTCGGCGGTCCGGCGGCCCAGCTCTACGGCGGGGACTGGGGGCTCGCAGCCACCAATCCGGACAACGGCAACATTTTTCGGTACCTCGGCAGCCCCGACAGTTGGCAGCAAATCGGCGGTCCCGGCGCCTCCTTCGCCGCCACCTGGTTGGGGGATTCGATTTACGGCATAGGCGGAGACGGCGTGTACCGCTACGACGGCCAGGGGACCTCCTGGACCAAGGTCGGTCTCCCCGCGGGCCACATCTACGGTGGGGACTGGGGGCTGGTGGCCACCGATCCGGATACCGGCGCCCTGTTCCGGTACCTCGGCAGTCCCCTCGACTGGGAACACATCGGCGGTCCCGGTGCCTCCTTCGCCGTCACCGGGGAATCGGTCTACGGCATAGGCGCAGACGGCGTGTACCGCTACGACGGCCAGGGGACCTCCTGGACCAAGATCGGCGGCCCCGCCGGCCAGCTTTACGGCGGGGACTGGGGGCTCGCAGCCACCAATCCGGACAACGGCAACCTGTTCGGATTTCAATACGTCAGCCCCGAAGACAACCCCGAGATATCCCCTGGCGTCTGGGAACAGGTCGGCGGTCCCGGTGTCGGATTCTCCGTCAGCTCCGAAACGATTTTCGGGCTGAGTGCGAACCCGGACGGAGGTGGCGTGTTCCGCTGGGACGGCCAGGGGACCTCCTGGACCAGGATCGGTGGCCCCGCGGACTCGATCGCAGCCGCCCTCTGGACGAGCAATTAGACCGAGAGAGGCCCGAGACGGCTTCCGCGCTTGCGGAGAGCCGACGGTCGGAGCTGTGGCAGGCCATGAACCGGCGCGGCGAGGCATTCGAGATCGAATCCGGCCTGCCGGAGTCCGAGGTGCGCGCGGCGGCCGAAGCAGCCGAAGAGGCTGAGGCCAAAGCGCCGTTGCGGTGGTTCGAGTTCTGCCGGAGGTATGTGGCCGGCCGATGGCGCACGAGCGCGGCCAAGTCCCGCGAGGGCATGGCGGACGGACTCGCGGCCGTGGCGCTCGCCATGGTGCGGCGCGGGGACGGCGCGCCTGACGACCAGTCTCTTCGGCTGGCGCTCCGAAGGTCGCGTACGACTGGCTCACGACCGCGGACCGGCCGGTCGTCGACCTGGTCAACGCGGGGGTGTTCGAGGACGTGCTGTACCGCCTCAGCTACCGGCTGGACGGCACCCCGGCGGTCGGCGACACCTACAAGCGGCGCCGCCGCGCCCTGAACACCGCCCTCGAACACGCCGTGGCCGCGGGGGAGCTTCCGGAGAGTCCGCTCCAGCGGGCCCGCCGGAAGCACGTCGGCTCCCATGACGTGGTGGACCGGCGCGTCCTCGTGAACGCCGTCCAGGGACGGCAGTTGCTCACGGCGGTTTCCTACGTCGGGTCGTGGGACCGCTGCCGGGGACGTCGTCTGGTGGCCTTCTACGCCGTTCTGTACTACGCGGGGCTGCGGCCGGCCGAAGCGGTCGGGCTGCGGCTGTCGGACTGCCATCTACCTGAGAAGGGCTGGGGCACGCTGACGCTGAGGGAGACTCGCCCTGTCTCTGGCAAGCAGTGGACCGACTCGGGGGAGCGGCATGACCGCCGGGGGTTGAAGGCTCGGGAGGCGTCCAGCGACCGACCGGTACCTATCCCGTCCGTCCTGGTCGGGCTTCTCCGGGCCCACCTGGATGAGTTCGGGACGGCTAAGGAGGGGCGCGTGTTCGGTAACGAGCGCGGGGGAGTGGTCGGTTCATCCACCTACTGGCGCGTGTGGGAGGAGGCTAGGGGTACGCCCTCCCGCCGGAACGCGTCGACTCACCCTTGGCTGGGCGCCCGTACGACCTGCGCCACGCCTGCATCACGCGCTGGCTGAACGCGGGAGTACCGATCGCGGAGGTGGCCCGTCGGGTCGGCAACTCCCCGGAGGTGATCCACCGCCGGTATCACGGCTGCATCGACGGCCCCGAGGAAGCGGCCAACGCGAAGACCACAAAGGCGCTGGAGGAGGGCGACACGGCCCGAGAGGTGTGTCGGAGGTGTGTCGCGATCACTGAGAGGCAATGACAAAGAGCGGGAGTCAGTGAGACTGACTCCCGCTCTCTCATGTCGGCATCCGCCCTGGTCAGCGCATGATTTCTGCTGGTCCTAGGCGAGTGCCCCCGGCAGGATTCGAACCTGCGCACACGGCTCCGGAGGCCCCTTGGACTCCGGGTAAAGCAGCAGGTAGCAGCATCGCCCTTGGCAGTCCCCATCGGTCGCCTCCCTTTACCGGGCCCTGGCCGAAGCCGAGGCCGCCACGGTGGACGACGGCCTGCCGCTCAGGCCCAAGTCCGTACGCATCCGCCGCCCCGAGGACCCGCTCACCCCCGAAGAGATCGACCTCCGCGAACGCCTCCAGGCCCAGTCCCACCCGAACGCGGAGACCCGCAGCCAGCGACCATGATCAAGGGCTTAGCGCCAACGGCTGTACCGATGGTCCCCAAGGCCGATTCCGAAACGGTGGAGGCATGGCCATGCCCCTCTCGAATGTCGCGGCTCGTCAGGTGGATCCTGATGTCACGGGGGCCATGCAAGCGGGTCGGGTGAGGCTGGCCGGGTCGGCGTCGGCCGTGTTGATGCAGCCGACTACCTCGTGCAATCTCTGCTGCCTGCCTGCCCGATCGGAAGGTAGCGCGGCATATGAGTGTGGAGGTCGCCGAGGCCGTGGCGACCGGCGTCCGGGAGTGGTCCAGACGGCATCCGGTGAGCGTGGCGTGGCACGGCGGGGAACCGCTGGCGGTGGCCCCGGCCCACTTCCGTTCCCTGGTGGCACCTTTCGGGCCGGGTGAGACGCATTCCGCGGCTCATAAGGTGACGACGAACGCCACCCGTATCAACGATGCGTGGTGCGAGGTGTTCGCGCAGGTCCCCGTCCAAGTGACCGTGAATATCGACGGCCCTGGTGAGGCGAACGCCTCACGGACGGACTGGGCGGGACACCCGAGCACGAGCAGGCCATGCGCGGCATCGATGCGCTGCGACGCGCTGGTACCGGCTTCAACGTCATCGCGGTGGTGTCCGACCTGTCTGTAGGAGCAGCTGGTCGCCTGTACCGTTTCGCCTGCGGACTGGGCTGCGAAAGCCTGTCCGTGAACCCGGCCGTGAACCTGGCCGAGAAGAAGGGCGTGTACGCGGGCAGGCAGTTGCCACAGACCGGGTCCGTCGCCTTCTGGCAGGAATTGGCAGCCAGCTGGCAGGCCGACCCGCGTATCCGTAGCAGGGATCTCGACCACACCTACACCTACATCCGCGAGGAGCTCTCCGGAGCCGCGGCACAGCGTGCCGATCGTCCGATCAAGCCCCTGCCCCTGGTGCCCTGGGACGGTCACTACCTTCCTGTCGGCGCGGAACTCGCCGGGTTCCGTTCACCCCACCACGGTCCGTTCACCGCCGGCAACGTCCTGGACACTCCGCTGACCGCCCTCGCAGCCCGCGCGGAGCGGACGATGACTCCCGTTCGAACCGCGCTTTCGTCGACACGTGCCGCTTCGGACGCCCCGGAAGGTCGTGGAGATTCTCGGTGTCACCTGCTTGGCGCCGGTCGTGGTCCGTCCCTGAGGGGCTGCCGCTTCGTCCCGGCCCCCGGCCCCCGGCGCACGGCGGGGCCGGGACGAAGCGGCAGCGGGCGGTCAGCCGCTCTGCTTGACGCAGGTCCGGTCGTGTGCAGGCAGCTTTCCGGTGGCCAGGTACCGGTTGACCCCATTGTCCACGCAGGCGTTGCCGTACTGGCCGTAGAGTGCGTGCCGGTTGGCGCCCTTGAGGGTGAGCAGCTTGGAGCTCGGCAGCAGGCTGTGCAGTGCCACGCTGCCCGTGTACGGGGTGCGCGGGTCACCGGTGGCTGCCACGATCAGTGCCGGGACGTCGTGACGCACCTGGGTGGGCTTCTCGCGAGGCCGGTCCCAGAAGGCGCACGGCCCTATGTTGTTGGTGAAGGGGCCGAACAGCGGGTGCGCGGCGCGGCTGCGTTCGATGTCCCGCCAGTAGCTCTCGGGGTCGCGCGGGACGGAGACATCGCCGCAGAGGATCGCGGACTGCGCACTGCCGTTGCGTGACCCCTCGCTGGTAAGCACGCCCCGCAGCATCGCGGCGAACTGCGGTGACAGCCGGGTAGGTTGCCCTGTTGCGGCCTTGGCGAGTACGGACATCTGCTCCCCGGCCGCCGCTCGTGCTTCCTCGGTGTCGTCCGCGGTACCGGCGAAGACCACGAAGGGTACCTGGGTGTCGTCCAGCCGGAATGCATCGGCGCCGGTTCCGACGGTCAGCGGGTGGCGCGCGGAGGCCGCGACGACCCGGTTGATCGTGGCGAGCACCTGTCCGCGCGTGCGGCCGAGACCGTAGACGCTGTGACGCCGCGCCGCCCAGGTGGCCCAGTCGGCGAGGGCCTGCTCGTTCTCGCGCTCCACGCCGCGCATCAGCCGCGGGTTGTAGCGACGCGGATCCAGTGCCCCGTCGAGGACCACCCGGTCGTAGCGGCCGGGGAACAACTGGGTGTAGACCGTGCCCAGGTAAGTGCCGTAGGACCAGCCCAGGTAGGAGACCTTGCGCTCGCCGAGCGCGCCCCGGACGACGTCCATGTCGCGGGCCGTGTTGCGCGTGGTGACGTACGGCAGTACGGACGCGTTGGTGGCCCGGCACTTGTCGGCCAGGCCCTTCTGCAGGGCGACCTGACGCTCGAAGCCCGCCCGGCTGCGACCGGCCGAGAACAGGGAGGAGCCGACAGGCCAGTCGCAGTCGAGCGGGTTGCTGCGGCCGACGAAACGCGGGTCGAAGCCGATGACGTCGTAGCGTGCACCGGTCTCCTTCATCATCTGGCGAACGAGCGGGGAGTAGCCGAGGCCGGGTCCGCCCGGCCCTCCGGGGTTGAACAGCAGCGAGCCGAGCCGGTGACGGGTGTCGGTGGCAGTGAGCCGGGATATCGCGACCTTGAGGGTGCGTCCCCGGGGGTCGGCGTAGTCGAGCGGGACGGTCACGTCGGCGCAGCGTGCGCCGGCCTTCTCCAGCTCATGGCCTGTGGCGTCGTCCGGGCCCAGGACACAACTGCCCCAGTCGAGACGCTGGTGGTAGTAGCGTTCGAGGCCCGCCCCGGCCGTCACCGCTCCGCCGTCACGGTTCGCGGCTGTCGCCGTCGCTCCGGGCAGCGCGGTGAAGCAGGCGGTGAGGGCGAGGCCCACGGCCGAGGCGCGGCGCACGGCTGCGCTGATGGGGGTCACACGGTCTCCTTGAGTGGGTGCCTGAGGTGGAGCGGTACATGAGGTGGTGGCGAGAAGAGCGAGGCGGTCCGACCCGACCGGGGCCCCACCGGACCGACGGCTCCGAGAATCCGGCGGCTGGGCCGCACGCCCGGGTACCGGCGTGCCGGGCCCGGCCCACCAGTGGGGCGGATCGGACCGGCGGGGCCGCAGAAGACAAGTCAGGGAATGCGGAGGGTGTCCTCAGCCGCCCTCTGCCTCGTTCGTGCTTGCCATGGGGCCAGCCTTTCACTGCACCTGACACCGTGTCATCGTCTCCCGGTAGTACCGTGCGCATACGTCAGTGGTCCTAGCCGGCCCATGGGACAGGGCGTCGGGGCGTACGCCGGGGGCCGCGGTCCCACCGGATACGACAGTTGCCCCCGGCGCAGGGCTTAGCCGCGCGCGGCCTCTGCCGCGGAGCGACTCCGCTCCGGTCCGCTGCCGCTACAACGCTCTCGGCGACCGCTGCCGAGCCGGAGGCCGCCACGGCGATCCAGTCCTGCTACGGCAGCGCGCAGAACTGCACGGCCAAGGCCTACCCCGGCCAGGACACGGTGCACTGGCCGTACACCGGCTACGCCCGTACTACTGTCAACTGCGCCGACATCAACGTCAAGACCGACTACGACCGCAGGGTCAGGGTCTGCTTCGCGCCCAAGAACACCTGCAACGCCTACCGGTTGGCCAAGAAAGGGCAGTGGACGGTCGCCGCCTCCGACGTCTGGCCAAGAAAGGGCAGTGCCTCCGACGTCCTCGACGGCTCCGGCTTCTACATCCAGTTCACCGGTGGCGACAACGGGACGGGGCAGATCGCCTGCTGAGTCCGGAGCCGCCGCGACGCCGGGGAACCCGCCGTCCGCACACCGGACGGCGGAGCCCCGGACGCCCGGCACGGGCGCGGGTGCGCACGCACGGCACGTCCGGAACCGCCGCACAACAACCCGTGTGATCGCGCCGCGAAGCCGGTCCTGAGGTGAAACCGGCCTCATGGCGCGGCTGGACACAGCCGAGGCGGTCACCCGGCCGGGCAGGTCACGCGGCCGTCCGGGAGTGGGGTTTGCCCTCCTCGCCCCCGGCCGCGTCATGGTGGATGGGCACCCCGGAGTCCGTCAGCGGCAACCCCGTCCCGCCCCGTCGCAGCGCGACGATCTCCGCCGTGATGGACAGGGCGGTCTCCTCGGGGGTGCGGGCACCGAGATCGAGGCCGACCGGCGAGCGCAGGCGGGCCAACTCCCGTTCGTTGATACCGGCTTCGCGCAGGCGACGGCTGCGGTCCTCGTGAGTGCGACGCGATCCCATCGCACCGACGAACGCGACCGGCAGCCGCAGGGCCGTCGTCAGCACCGGGACGTCGAACCTGGTGTCATGGGTGAGTACGCACAGAACGGTCCGTTCATCGGTTTCGGTGCGCAGGAGGTAGCGGTGCGGCCAGTCGACCACGAGCTCGTCGGCGTCGGGGAAGCGGGCGCGAGTGGCGAAGACGGGCCGGGCGTCGCACACGGTCACGTGGTAGCCGAGGAACCTGCCCGCCCGTACGAGTGCCGTCGCGAAGTCCACGGCACCGAAGACGATCATCCGGGGCGGTGGCACCCTCGACTCCACGAACAGCGTCACACCGTCCCGGCAGCGCGACCCGTCCTCCGCGATCTCGACCGTGCCCGTGCGGCCCGTGTCCAGCATCGCACGTGCCTCCGCCGCCGCTGTCCGGTCCAGGTCCGGATGCCCGCCGAGGCCGCCCTCGCAGGATCCGTCGGAACGGACGAGCAGTGCCCTGCCGAGCAGGTCGCCCGGTCCTCGGGCCACCCGGGCCAGGGCCACCGCCTCCTTGCGGGCGGCGGCCGACACCCCGACCCGCAGTGCCGGCGCCTGCGCACGCACCGGCGTGACGAGGACGTCGATGACGCCGCCGCAGGTGAGTCCTACCGCGAAGGCGTCGTCGTCGCTGTAGCCGAACCGTTCGCGTACCGTCCGGCCGTCCTGGAGCGCCTGGACACACAGCTCGTACACCGCTCCTTCCACGCACCCGCCGGAGACGGAGCCGATCACGGTTCCGCGGGCATCGACGGCCAGCGCCGCGCCGGGCCCCCGTGGCGCGCTGCCGTCGACGGCCACGACGGTGGCGACGGCGAAGTCCAGGCCCTCCTCGACCCAAGGACTCAACTCCTCGGCGATGTCAAGCACGCGGCTCACCCCGTTCAGCGCGACGGCGCGCTGCGTCCGCGGCGCCCAGGACACGGTCCGGACGGATCGGCAGGTCCCGGTGGCGTTCACCGGTCGCGTGCCACACCGCGTTGGCGATCGCGGCGGCGACACCCACGACACCGATCTCACCGATTCCCTTCATCCCGACCGGGTCGCCCGGGACGGGATCATCCACCCAGTCCGCCTCGATGTGCGGCACGTCGGCGTGCGCCGCGAAGTGGTAGCCGGCGAGGTCGGCGCCCACATGCCCGCCGGTGGCCCCGTCCCTGATCGCCTCCTCGTGGAGGGCCATGGACAGCCCCCAGGTCATGCCGCCGATGAACTGGCTGCGGGCGGTGAGCGGGTTGACGATGGTGCCCGCGGCGAAGATGCCGAGCAGCCGCCGCACCCGCACCTCACCGGTGGTGACGTCCACCGCGACCTCGGCGAACTGCGCCCCGAAGGAATGGCGTTCCTTCTTCTCCAGCGCGCCGACGGCCTCGGCGGTGTTCGAGCGGGTGGTGATTCCCTCGGGCGGAATGCCGCCTCCGAGAGCCAGCCGCTTCACCAGTTCGTCCGCCGCCAGCGTCACTGCCCAGGCCCAGGAGCGCGTCCCCATGGAACCGCCGGCGATCATCGCCGGCCCGAGGTCACTGTCCGCGATGCGGACACGGACGCGGTCCGGAGCCACCTTCAGTGTGTCCGCGGCGACCAGAGCCATCGCGGTCCGTGCCCCGGTGCCGATGTCCGCCGCGTTGATCCGCACCGTGAAGGTTCCGTCCGCCTCCGCGGTCACGGCCGCCGTGGACGGGCCGACCCCCGAGGGGTAGGTGGCCGCCGCCGTTCCGGTCCCGAGCAGCCAGCGCCCCTCGCGGCGCACTCCGGGACGCGGGTCCCGGTCCGCCCAGCCGAACCTGCGGGCCCCCTCCTCGAAGCAGGCGAGCAGATTGCGACTGCTGAACGGCAGGCCGGACACCGGACCCGCGTCGGGCTCGTTGCGTACGCGCAATGCGATCGGGTCCACGCTGCACTTCTCGGCCAGTTCGTCCAGGGCGGATTCGAGCGCGAACGATCCCGGTGCCTCGCCCGGCGCACGCATCCAGGACGGGGTCGGCACGTCGAGCCGGACGAGCCGGTGAACGGTGTGATGCGCGTCGGCGTCGTACATCACCCGCCCCAGCACGGCGCTCGACTCGATGAACTCGTGCACCGTCGACGTCAGACTCTGCGCGTGGTGGTCGAACGCGCGCAGTCGGCCGTCGGCGTCGGCACCGAGCCTGATCCGCTGTGCGGTCGGGCTGCGAAAACCGACGAGGGAGAACATCTGACGGCGGGTCAGTACGACGCGGACCGGACGGTCCAGCACGGTTGTGGCCATCACGGCGGCCACCTGGTGCGGGCCGACACCCTTCGATCCGAAGGCGCCGCCGACGTGTTCGGACCGCACGCGTACGGACGCCGGATCGAGGGAGAAGAGCGACGCGAGTTCGCCCGCCACCCAGGTGCTGCCCTGGTTGGCGTCGACGACATCGAGCCGGCCGTCGACCCAGCGAGCCGTCGCGGCATGCGGCTCCATCGGATGGTGGTGCTCCTCCGGAGTGGTGTATTCCTCGTCCACGACGACGGCGGACTCCTCGAGCCGGGCCGCCACGTCGCCCTTGGTCGTCTCGGCCTCGACCATCGGATTGCTCTCCGGCGTGTACGCATCGGTGCGTCCGGCGGAGAACGTGACGTCGTGCGGCTCCTCGTCGTACCGGACCAGCAGCGTCTCGGCGGCCTCCCTCGCCTGCTCGGACGTCTCGGCCACGACCAACGCCACCGGCCAGCCCGAGAAGGGCACACGGTCGTGCTGGAAGAGGCCGATCACCGGGTTCGGCCGCCCCAGCATGCCCACGTAATCGGTGTCGACACGCGGCGCGTTCCCGTGGTGCACCACGGTCAGTACACCCGGCATGGCCAGGACGGGGGCGTCCTCGACGGAGCGGATCCGGCCGCGGGCCACCGTCGACAGCACCAGCCAGCCGTGCGCGAGGTCGGCGAAAGGGATCTCTCCGGCGTAGCGGGCTGCACCGGTGACCTTGTCGCGGCCCTCCAGGCGGGTGTGCGCGGAGCCGATGCCCCCGGTCGACGCGGGGATCCGGGTCGTCGTGGTCATCGGGCGGTCTCCTCGGCGAGTTCGGACAGCACGGCCACGACCAGGTTGCGTATCAACGTCACCTTGTACGCGTTTCCGGGAAGCGGCTGGGCGGCGGCCAGTTCGGCGTCCGCCGCGGCGGAGAACGCCTCCGCCCGCGCCGGGCCGCCGACCAGGGCCCGCTCGGCCGCACGGGCCCGCCACGGCCGCGACGCGACCGCCCCGAACGCGAGACGCGCATCGCGTACGACCCCGTCCCGGACGTCGAGCGCGGCGGCGACCGAGCCGATCGCGAAGGCGTAGGAGGCGCGCTCGCGCACCTTCCGGTAGCGCGAACGGGCGGCGAGCGGGGCCGGTGGCAGCGTGATGGCGGTGACCAGCGCTCCCGGTGGCAGGGCGGTTTCGACGTGTGGGGTGTCGCCCACCGGAAGGAAGAGTCCGTCGATCGGCAACTCGCCCGGTCCGTCCGCCGTTTCGTAGGAGACGACGGCGTCGAACGCGGCCAGCGCGACCGCCATGTCCGAGGGGTGGGAGGCGACGCAGTGCTCGGAGGCGCCGAGAATCGCGTGGTTGTGGTGCTCGCCGGTGCGGGCGGGGCAACCGCTGCCGGGAACACGCTTGTTGCACGGCATGCTGACGTCGGTGAAGTATCCGCAACGGGTCCGCTGGAGCAGATTTCCGCCCACCGTCGCCATGTTGCGCAACTGCCCCGAGGCGCCGGCCAGGACGGCCTGCGCCAACGCCGGGTAGCGGCGCCGTACTTCCGGGTGCGCCGCGAGATCGCTGTTGGTGACGGTCGCTCCGACACAGAGCCCGCCGTCGTCCGTCACCTCGACGGTGTCGAGGGGGAGCCGGCGTACGTCGATGAGCAGCGTCGGGCGTTCCACGCCCGCCTTCATCAGGTCGACGAGGTTGGTGCCGCCGCCGAGCAGCCGGGCGTCGGGCGCAGCACCGAGCAGGGCAACCGCTTTTGCCACGTCGGAGGCGCGTTCATAGGCGAACTCCTTCACGCCGACGCCTCCTCGACGGCCTCGGCCCGAGTCTCGCGCGCCGCCCGCGCGACCGCTTGCACGATCGACACGTAGGCGCCGCAGCGACAGAGGTTGCCGCTCATCCGCTCGCGGATCTCCTCGGCGGTGAGGGCGGGTGTCCCCGCTTCGGGCCGGACGTCGTCGGTCACGGCACTCGGCCAGCCGGCCGCGTGCTCCTCGATCACCGCGAGCGCCGAACAGATCTGCCCCGGGGTGCAGTAGCCGCACTGATAGCCGTCCAGGTCGAGAAATGCCTGCTGAACCGGGTGCAGCCGGTCACCCTCGGCCACACCTTCGATCGTGGTGATCTCGCACCCCTCGGCCGCGACCGCCAACTGGAGGCAGGCAACTACCCGTTGCCCGTCGAGCAGCACCGTACAGGCGCCGCACTGGCCCTGGTCGCAGCCCTTCTTGGCGCCGGTCAGACCGAGACGCTCGCGCAGGGCATCGAGCAGGGTGGTGCGGTGGTCGACGGGCAGCGTGTACTTTTCGCCATTGATGTGCAGCGTGATGGTGCTGGACGTCGTGAGGGCGCCGGACGTCGATGGAGCCATGCTCAGCCTTCTTTCGCCTTGCGGATGCGCGTCGAACGAGACGATCCCTCCGGAACGGTCCGGGAGGGAGAGGGTGATGCAGGTCGATGAAGTTGGTGAGAGAGGCGTCGGCCGACCGCACGGGCCGGAGGGGCCGCTATGGTGAACGCAAACGGACAACTGTCCGGTAGTCGTCGAACCTAGCGGACGGCCCTTCACTCAGCAAGGCAGGGCCGGACCGCGACCGCGGGGGAGGAGGACAGGTGCGGGAGGAGAAGGGCGCGGCTCTGCGTCCGGACGCGCAGAGGAATCGCGAACGCATCCTGGAGGTCGCGCTCGTCGAGCTGACGCGGAAGGCGGACGTTCCGCTGAGCGCGATCGCGAAGCAGGCCGGGGTCGGGCAGGGGACCTTCTACCGGAACTTCCCCCACCGCGAGGCCCTCGTGCTGGAGGTCTACCGCTACGAGATGCAGCAGGTCGCCGATACCGCGGTCGAACTGCTCCGCACCCGGGCGCCCGATCACGCGCTGAGGGAATGGATGGACCGGCTGGCCCAGTACGCCATGGCCAAGGCCGGTCTGGCCGACGCGCTGCGCAAGACCACCAGCAGGTACGGCGGCCTCGCCCAGTTGGGGCACGGTCCGGTGACCGGGGCGGTCACGCTGCTGCTGAACGCGAACGAGGAAGCCGGCACCATCCGTCCGGGCCTGACCCCCGACGACTTCGTGCTTGCCATCGCCGGGCTCTGGCAGATCGACCCGCACGGCGACTGGCGGCCCCGGGCGAAGCGCCTGCTGGACCTGGTGATGGACGGGCTGCGGGTGGGGGCGCCGGGAGCGCGCGAGGCCGCAGCGGGCGGTTCCGACGCGGAGGAGGGACGGCCCGGGTGACGAGGCGGGCCCGAGTGCCGGATTCCGGCACTCCGGGGTCCGGCCGGGCTGCCGGGATCCGCCTCGACGGGGACGTCACGAGGGGGGCGAACGTGACGAGGGGGAGTCGATGCGAACCGGCGGATGGGCACTGTGTGCCGTCCGGCCTCCTTGCCTCTCCGGATGCGGCACGGTCATGCTCTTGTTCGGGGAGAGACTCGCCCGTGCGGCCGATCACACCGCAGTCGCCGACCGCCGTTGCCGAGGAACGGACGGGGACGCCGCTTCAGCCGACGGCCGTGCGACGTGGGGCGCTCGCTGCGGCTCCGCGGCGAGCCCGGCAGGGCCCGGCACGCGCCGACGACGTGATCCCGGCCGGGCGGACGCCGGGAACCGGTGAGGTGCGCGACCGGGTTGCCGACGCGGGGCACAGTACGCAGGACAGCACCGGCACCAGCAGGCAGAATCTCCGTGGCACCACCGACCCGGACTGAGGGCCGCGATGCTCCGGCAGAAGACAGGACCGGTCGCCAACCGGCTGCCGGGCGGGACCCACAGAAACGTCGTGATGGCGGGCCACATCGGGCGTGTGGTGCTCTCGGTCCGCCTGAGCGCCCCGTACGCCGTCATCGCCTGCGTCGTGGTGCTTCTGGTGACACGTCCCGCGCTGCCGCAGCCGGTGGGACACACACTCGGCGCCGCGCGGGCGGGCTGGCTGCTGATCGCCGCAACACCCGCCTTCGAGACATGGGTGCGGTGCGTCGGCGGATCCTCAACAGGCGCAGGGCGGCATGGCTGTCGGAGCAGTCCCTGAGGCAGGCGGCCGAGGAGCTGACCGAGGAACTTTCCTTCGTGTACGGGCAGGACGAGCGCTGGAAGCAGATTCGGGACCCGGAACCCATCGGTCACCTGGCCTGTCCCGGACCGGCCGCCCGACCTCCGACTGGGCTCCCCCTCACGGTACTTCGTGAGAACGACCGGGCAGCGTCTGGTCGTCCTGGGGAGCGCCGGTGCGGGCAAGTCGGTTCCGGCGCTGCGCCTCGCGCACGGACTTCCCGACGCCCGTGCTCGCTCCGGGGACGGACCGGTGCCGCTCCTCGTCCCAGTCGCGTCCTCGGACCCGCGCAAGGGCCTCTTCGGCTGGATGGCCGAGCAGTTGGCGGACGAGCATCCCGGTGCGTGCACACCGGCGGACCGGTTGGTGGGTGAGGCGGGGCGCACGCGGAGGAATGAGCCGCAGTGCTGGAATAGCCCCATGGCCGATACACCGTCCCACCCCGGTACGCCCGTCATTCCCGACAGCGATACCGACTTGATCATTGTCGGCGGCGGCCCCGCCGGCTGCGCCGCCGCGCGCATGGCCGCCGGCGTCGGCATGCGCTCCGTCCTGATCGAGCCGGACATCCTGTGCCGCAACCTCTACCGCATCCCGGCACTCAACAACGTCCTCGGCGGCCACACCAGCGGCCCCGAACTCGCCGACTCCATTACCACCGAGCTGAAAAGCACCGAACCGTGCCGCCTCGAACTCGGCCGCCACGTCACCCGCCTCCGCGCCCATGACGACCACGTTGCCGTCACCCTGGACACCGGCGCCCGCCTCACCGCCCCGTACGCCGTCGTCGCCACCGGCGTCGGACCCCTCCAGCCTGCGGACGTCCCCTGGATCACCGACTTCACCAACCGCGCACTGCCCCCGCTCCGGCAAGCAGACGCGGACGACATCCAAGGCCGCACCCTGCTTGTCCTCGGCGGCGACCGCCCGATCGGCACCTTCCTCCGCGCCCACCCGACCGCCGACACCCGCCTCCTCGTCGCCCACCCGGAGTACGACGACTACAAAGTCGAGGAGATCCGCGACGACCCCCGCGTCATGCTCCTTCCCACCAGGCACCTGAGCCTGCGCACGTCGGAGGGCGCGGTCACGGCCGAAATCGTGGACCGGTCCGGCAACCAGCGGACACACACGTCCGATGCTGCCTTCCTCAGCATCGGAAGCGCCCCGGTCTCCCCGCCCGGCGACCTCGTCCGCGACGAAGCCGGGTACTGTCCCCCTGCCGATCAGCATCCCCGCGTCATGGTTGCCGGAGACCTGCGATCGGCCCGCTACCAGCGCATCATGACCGCCCTCGGCTCAGGCAGCGAAGCCGCTCTCCGCGCCTACTACGCCGCACAGGAACTCCGGATGTGAGGATCCCGGGCGGGTCCATGACCGGTCCCGGCGCGGCGGCCACCGGGTCCGCCATTGGTCCGCGCGCCCGCCTGGTTCCATCGTGGGTGCGAGCGGACCGCTGCGGTCACCCTTGTCGCAGACGGTGGATGGTGTCGGGCCCGTCGCGGCGGCTGCTGCTGCTGCGGGCGCTCACCAAGCGACGGCGGTCCTCCGGCTGCCAGAGCCGCACCTCGGCACGCGCTCGGCATCCCCGTCGCGGGGGGCGCGTAGAGGGCACTCCGAAATTCCAGAGACAGTTTCAGCGATACCTGTCGCAACAGTCAGAACGCGCCGATCAACAAGAAAAACAGTCGATCAAAATAAAACAACTGACATCGCAATGTGACCCGCAGAGCCGATTGGGTGTCGATGCTTTCGATGTGATTTTCTTTTCGCGTCTCGGTTCCGGGCATATATATCGGATTACGGTGTGAGTGCGTGGCGAGGGCACACAGAGTCGCGTTAGTGTCGCGATCGAGAGGAGGCCTGGGCCGGGATCGAGGACCCTGCGAACCGAGCCCCCTTCAGTATTCCGTCCAGACATGAGATCCCGAAGGGGAAGCACATGCCTTCCGATATGCGATCCGGAGCGCCGTGGCGCCTCGGGGCGTCGATGACGGTAACAACGGGGGTGGGGATTTCGCACGGCTCCGTGCCTGCATTGTCACGTTCGACCCGGTGGCGTGTTCGCGCTGCTCGGCCTCTGCGTGAGTACAGGGCACGGCGTCCTGGCGGGACCGTGGGGCCCGGGGGCCTCGGGAGTGGCCGCTTGGGTGTGCCGGGGCACCCGGTTCTCCTGCCTGCGGGCACGGCTCTCCTGCCCGCGGGCACGAACGGACTGACTCCGGCTCAGGAGTCCTCTCGTCACGAGGTGCCGTGGGTCGCGACGAGCCCCGTGCTGCGCGCCGGAATGTGCCCCTGCCGGAAGCGGAGAAATTGAGACCAGATATCGGACGGGTGTCTCCCCGGTGCTCCACCGCGGAGACAGCCTGGGCAGCGATGGTGGAGGGGGAAGGGATGCATGCCCAGCCGGACAGGCGCACGTGCGGTTTCTGCGGGAAGGAACTGCCTGAGGTCAGCGGGCCCGGGCGGCGCCGCTCGTACTGCGACAACGGGTGCCGAAGGCAGGCGCAGCGACGCCGGGAGCGAGAGAGGCCGCGCATCGGCGAGGACCGGCGATCGCTGGGCCAGGAGATCGCGGCCGAGGTGCACCGGCTCGCGGGCTCCCTCACGGAGGCCGCGTACGCGGGGGAGGACCTTGCCGAACTGGTCCAGCGCGCCCGCACGGTGGAGAACGAGATCGTGTGCTTCCTGGCCGCGGTGGTTCGGGAGAACCGTGCCCGGGGTGCGAAATGGGAGGACGTCGCGAAGGCCATGAACGTGACGGCCGAGACAGCACGCGGCAAGTGGAACTCCGACCGCGTCCGACGCCTGCTTGACCACCGGGCGGCCGCGCAGAGAGCGGTGCCGATACCCGGCCCACGAGTGGTTGCTTCCCTTCAGGGGGAGGGCTACGGGCCGGCGCGCGAGCCCGGTGCGACACCCGGGACGGCGGGACGCCGGCTCGCCGCAGCACTCTCTCAGCTCCAGCGGGAGAGAGGCATCAGCATCCGCGCACTGGCGGACCACACCATGCTCTCCCCCTCCTTCATCTCCCGGATCCTGTCGGGCGAGCGGCTTCCTTCATGGGACCTGGTATGTCACATGTGCAGCGTCATGGGGCAGGAACCGCGGGACCTGCGCCTGCTGTGCGAAGTGGCCCACGGCATCACGCAACGTCCGCGGCAGACGGCGACCGAGCACATCGCCTCCTTGAAGGCCGCACTGCGGGGGCTCCACCTGGCCGCGGCCAGACCGACTCCCCAGCAGATCCAGCGACGCAGCAACGGCAAAGTGCCCGCCCGCGTCGTCACCCAGGTACTTCGAGGAGAACTGGTCCCGGAATGGGAGACGCTGGGAGCCCTCGTCATCGCGCTGGGCGGCCAGGCCGCCGACCTGAAACCCTTGTGGGAAGCCGTCCACTACAGCTTCCTGATGACGGACGACCCATCCGTCACCGATCTCGCCGCCGACCCGGCAGCAAACTGATGGTGGGACCAACGAGATGACGACGACACACCGCTCCATACGTTCCCAGGCCGACAACTACCCGCGCCCTGCTCGCCGGGCCGTCGGTGGCCGGGCTGCGGTGATGGCGTTTCACGCGTTCCGCGCCCTCTACAAGGAGAGCTATCTCGCCTACGCGACGGCCCGTCTGGGATCCCGTCAGTCGGCCGAAGAGGCAGTCGAGGACACCCTGACCGCGCTCGCGGTCAACTGGTCCAGCGCGCTGGGCTGCTCGCATCCGGCTGCCGTGGCCTGGCAGCTGCTCTGCGAACACGTGGACCACGCGGGAAAGGACACGCCACTACTGCCGCCGTGCTGTTGCCGCCACCGCTGCGTGAGCGACGCACTCATGCTGCGCGTCCAGTTGCGGATGGATACCGCAACGGCGGCAGAACTCATGGGACTCTCGCACAGCGAATTCCTCGCCGCACTACGCGGAGCGAACGAGCCAGGACTCGGCCGGTGCCCCTGTCGCACACCAGGACGATGCGAAACGGGGCAGCCGCCTTGACGCGCGCCGATTTCACTTCCCCGAGCCCCGCAAACGCTCCGCACGCCTCCCCCTCAGCCGTTCGTGGTCTCGTGCCCGCGCTGAAATCCCACTAGGCTTTCGGCTTCCGAGCGGGCCGACCGCGGCCGCGCTGTGACTGCCGGGGGACACATGCGGGCCGAGAGCGGACTTCCGTACGGAGTGGATGTCCGGACACCGAGCGTCGCGCGGATGTACGACCATCTGCTGGACGGCAAGGACAACTTCGCAGCGGACCGCACCGCCTGCGCCCACCTCTTACAGCAGGTGCCGAGCATGAAGGCGCTTGCCCTCAACAACCGCGCATTTCTCAGGCGAGTGGTCGGTGTGCTGGCCAAGGACTACGGGATCAGGCAGTTCATCGATCACGGGTCCGGGCTGCCCACTCAGGACAATGTGCATCAGATCGCCCAGCGAGTCGACGACCGTTCCCGCGTCGTGTACGTGGACACCGATCCGACCGTGCGAAGCGTGGGCGGCGCGCTGCTGGAGACCAACGACCGGACCGCGGTCCTCCAGGCGGACATGCGGAACACGGACATGATCTTCGACAGCCCCCAGGTGGATCGTCTGATCGACTTCGGTGAACCCGTCGCGGCACTGTTCGTGTCCGTGCTGCACTGCATTCCGGACGAGGACCGGCCCCTGGACCTGATCAGGGACGTCAAAGCCCGGCTTCCCAGCGGCAGCGTGATGGTCATCTGCCAGCTCGTCAGCGAGCGCCCGGAAGTTCGCGACGGTGTCTCCGACTTCATGGACCGGGAGACCCACGGGCACTGGGGCCGGGTCCGCACCCGATCCGACGTCAGGTCCTACTTCGGGAAGAACGACCTCACCGTCCTGGACCCCGGCCTTGTCGAAGTGTCTCAGTGGCGGCCCGACCGGACCGCGGCCGCCCCGCCGCAGCTCAGCTTCGAGTGGGAAGAGTTCGGTGGAGTCGGCCTGGTGTCCTGACCGGTAGTCGGTCAAGGGCGGTTTCGGGCGAGTTCATCTCGCCGGTCCTCCAGCAGCGTCAGGGTCTGCGCAGCAGGATTGGCCATCGCGGACAGACCGTTGATGCGGGAGCGGTAGCGCTCCGCCTCGCCCTCGCCCTCAACGCACCGCGCGTTCTCACTCTGCTCCAAGTACACGAAGTCGGTAAGGAGCGCGTCCGCGAACCTCAGATGGACGATCGGATGCCCCACCGCTCCCACCGTCCCGATGGCCAGCGGCGCGATATGCAACTTGATCCGGTGCCGCAGATCCCCCTGGAGAATGCCGATCAAGTGCTCGATCTGCCGGTACATCACTCCCGGACTGCCGACGGGGCGGCGCAGCACGTCCTCGTCCATGACCGCGACCAGGACCGGCGGTTCCTGTGACCGCTCGAACATGGACAGCCGGCTCGCCCGGGCCCGCGCCCTCGCCTCGATCTCACGCTGATCCGAGTCGGGGAACCCGGCCCGGATCACAAGCTGGGCGTATTCCTCCGTCTGCAGCCAGCCCGGGACCAGCTGCGGCTCGTAGGACATGATCCGCTGAGCCGCCGGCTCCAACGCGAGCAGCGGCTGCACCCACCGCGCGATACAGGAGCCGTACGCCTCCCAGACGTCCGGGCGCTCACCCTCGGCCGCGACCGACAGCGCGTGGGAGACCTCGCCCTCGTCGGCCACACCGCACACCCGCAGCAGAGCGGCGGCATGATGCCCGGCGTTCTCCGTCCGATCCCCGCTCTCCAGTCGGCTCACCGTCGACCCCGACGTACCGATGTGCCGTGCTGCGGCCTTGCCGGTGATGCCGCGGCTGCTGCGGCAGCGCCGCAGGTGCTCACCCAGAGCCCTGCGATGCGCTGCCGCCCCGAGATACGGACGTGGCTGGAACCCCCGTATGGACGGAATCCCCGTGTGCTGGCCAGCCATGCCGAAACCTCCCCTGGGCCGATGTCTGAGGCGACAGTATGTCAGCGCATTCAGCCGGGGACAGCCAATGGGGAGAGTCTGACTGTGCGTCTACAGGACAAAGTCGAAATCACCCTCCTTCACGCCCAGGAGGAACGCCTCAGCCTCGGCAGGTGTGTAAACCAGCGCGGGACCCGACGGGAACCGTGAGTTTCGCACCGCCATTCCTCCATCCTCCAGACGGGCGACCTCGACGCAATTCCCCGCCGCATTGCTCCGAGCACTCTTCCGCCACACCACGCCCTCGATCCTGTCGGCACTGACACCATTGACCTGCACCATCGCGACCACTCCGATTCCTGACGATCACGCACCCCGCCTCCGCGCCACCGCGAAAGCAGAACAGCTGTACGACAGGATGCGTGCTGAAATTTCAGCTGTACTTGCAGGAACGAGCATTAACGCCCTGGGTAGCGGGACAAAATGCGGTGAGCGCACTGCACGCGCCCACGACCGGGAGACGGGTATGCCTGAAACGCACAGCCAGCACCGCGGCGAGCAGGCTCCGCGCAGCCATCAGCCACCCGGACCGGCCGACCTCGCCCCACATCTCAGCCTCGGCGCGCCTCCCTTCGCAGCACACCGCATCCAGAACACCACCTCCTGCCTGAAGGAAGCCCGGCAGTTCACCGCAGAGGTGCTGCATCGCTGGAACTTGGACCTCGTACGCGAGGACACCGTCCAGATCGCTTCCGAGCTCGTCGCCAACGCGGTACGCCACGGGCGCCGCCGCACACCCCTGCCCGACGGGAGCTCCCCGGCCGTCTGGCTCGCACTCACCCGACGTCCTCAGACACTGCTGTGCATCGTCTATGACCCGAGCCCACGCCGACCGCACCTCACTCTGCCCGCACCCCTGTCCGAACGCCACCGCGGTCTCCCCATCGTCAGAGCCCTGAGCGAGGACTGGGGATGGAAACCGTCCGGCCACACCGGAAAAGCCGTATGGGCCCGCGTCCCCCTGCATCCGCCGGACACACAGCACCCAGGGTCACGCATTTGACCGTTTCCAACGGCCTCTGCCTCTTGCCGGCCACGCAGCCCGGCGCTCGGTCCTGATCGTGGGGTCGGCCTGGATCCCCCGCTGTGTCGGCCGGCTGCCGGTGGTCTTGCGTGCGATGGACAGCTGGCGATTGACTGGGTCGGCGTCCGGCGTTCTCTGATTCCCAGACGAGGGCAGTGGGTGCGAGACAGCCGGTCCCACGGTGAGCAAAAGGTTCTGCGGGTAGAGGTCTGTATGAGGGGGAGAACTCTTCAGAGGCGCGTGGAGAGGTCGTCTGACGCGAGGTCTGGTAGGAGGGGGCGTGACTCATGGGGCGGGTGAGAGCCGATGAGCACGCGTGGGTGGCTGCGCCGGTCGGGGAAGTGGGCTCGCGTTGCTGGCAAGGTCGCGTGCGGGGTGGCCGTGACGGCTTTGGCGGTGTGTCTTGTCGTTCTGGGGTACGGGTTCGTCCGTATGGGACTCGACGGGCTGAGCGAGGCCTCCGCGATCGCCGCGCGGGGACGGTCGGTCGACGGGGTCGTTCTAGCGAAGGACAAGGTGAGCGGGCCACAGGGGAGCAGCACCAAGAGGATCGAAGTGTGTTTCACCTTGTCCGCCGGGAGGTCCTACCAGTTCTGGGAAGGCGGTGACGCGGACGTCGGCGACACGATCCGCGTCCACTACGAGCCGGGGCATCCTGAGACGGCGAGCACCCACTCCGTGATGGGCAACAGAATTGGGTACGGCATGCTGGCCTTTCTCGGGCTCGCGCTCGTGATCCTCGTGCCGCTGCTGGTACTCAGGCTCGGCTGGGAAGGTCAACGCAACATTCGGCGGGCGGTGCGGAGACGGTCGGCCCTGGAATGACGCTCCCGACGGGGGACGTCCGCGTCCCAACGCCCCCCGAGTGCCCTTCTCGCCCGCAGGACCAGCGGAGGCAGGGCTCCCCGCGACGCACGGCGCTGCCCGAAGCGAGCCGTATGCGGCACCGACATCCTCGCGGCGGGCGCCGATGACGAGAGCAGCGCCTTCCGCGGCGAGCCGTCGGGCGACGGCGAGGCCGATGCCGGCGGTGCCGCCGCCGTACCCTTGGCATTTCCAAGAACCAGCAGGGATGGGCAGTGAAACCGGGGGAGCTGATCGCGGGTCGGTACGAGTTGGTCAAGAGGCTCGGGCGGGGCGGGATGGGCGAGGTGTGGGCTGCACGGGACCGCAGTCTCCGCCGTGACGTCGCGCTCAAGCTGCTCGACCTGGGCGGGTCTGTCCACCCAGACCTGCCGCAGCGGTTCGAGCGCGAGGCGGTGGCCGCCGCGCAGATCAACCACCCGAACGTGGCTGCCCTCTGCGACCGGGGCGTCCACGAAGACATGCTGTTCCTGGTCATGGAGAAGGTCGGGGGTGCGACACTCGCCGATCACCTCCACGCCAAGAGCTCCATGACCCTGGCCCGCGCCCTGGAGATAACCAGCGAGATCTGCGCGGCCCTGATCGCCGCGCACCGGGCTCAGGTCATTCACTACGACATCAAGCCCCACAACGTCATGATCACCTCGGACGGGCGGGTCAAGGTCGTCGACTTCGGGATCGCGGGGTTCGTCCAGACCGCGTTCTCCGTGGCGCGGTCCTCGCAGCTGGAACCTGCCGGCACCGTGGAGTACGGCGCGCCGGAACAGTTCCTCGCCGAGCGCGGGGACGAGCGCTCCGACCTGTATGCACTCGGCGGGGTGCTGTTCGCCTTGCTCGCCGGTCGACCTCCCTTCACCGGTCACAACTGGCTCGCGGTCATCCGGCGCAAAGATGAAGAAGAAGCCCCACGCCTGGACGTACTCCGCCCTGACCTGCTGCCCGAAGTGACCGCGCTCGTCGCCGAGCTTCTGCGACGCGATCCCGGGCAGCGCCCCCGGTCGGCGCGGCAGGTCTACAACCGTCTCCAACAGTTGCGGTCGGCCCTCGAACCGAGGGATGCGAGCAGGCTGACTCCGCAGACCCTCATGGCTCCGCCGAGTTCCATGAGGGCCAAGGCTGCTCCCCGGATCCACGTGGCCCACATTGCGCGTCGAGACAGGTCGCTGGACAGAGGAAACTACAGGTACCACCGAATCCGCGTCTTCCTTGAAGGGGATGACGACGGCGATCTCGATCGCGTCACCAAAGTCGTTTACCACCTTCATCCGACCTTCCCCGAGCCGGATCGCGTCGTCACGGACCGGGCGACAGGGTCGAGTTGAGGATGTCGGCATGGGGAGAGTTCACGATGACGGCAGACGTCCATGTGGAAGGCCGTCAGGAGCCCTTGAGACTTGAGCGATATCTCAACTTCTGACCCTGCCGGACACCCGGTCGGGTCGTGACCCGCCCGGCGCAACCCGTCGGCGCGCGGTCACCGAAGGGCTCTGTTTCTGAGCTTGTCCGTCGAGGCGTCGAGGCCGGCTGTGAGCTGTTGGTTCGTAGCAGGCGGGGCGACGTCCAGGTTGGGGATTCCGCGGTGCCTGCGTGCGGCGAGCGGTGTGTTCTTGAGGTCGTCCAGGGCGAGAAGGCCATGCCGGCCATGCAGGTCGTGCAGGTCGTGCTCTCGGCTCAGGCGGATCGTGGAGTTGTCCGCGATGGAACCTCCGTGCCCATGGAGGTCGAGCACCGGGCCGGTGCCGCCGGCGACGCGTTTCCTGCGCAGCACCACTGTGCGACGCCGGGCGTACGACGTCGCCGCGCACCAGCGGGCTGTGCTGCCCGAGCAGTTGCTCCTGTTCCAGGGCGCCGACGCTGCCTCCGTGCCGCGGACCGTCCGGGGAGCGAGCTCTGGACGGCAATCGGACCTGACAGCGCTGCGGGCCTTGAAGGCGTCGCGGACGGACATGGAATCGTGACCCACCCGACCAGGCGCGTGCGGCAGGTCGAGTGTGTCAGGTCGAGTGTGGCAGGACAGGGAACCGGCCTGGCTGGCGTCGGCCAGGTTGCAACAGCCGGCGTCCGGCTCGGGAACCTGCTGGACACCAGGGTGTGAGACTGCACCCCCCACTTGGCAGCCGCCACCCAGGACGCCAGGGAACGGCGGTCGTGTGCGGCGCTCGGACTGACGATCGCCGTACGGGGTGTGCGAATGCCCCCGGCCTTCGCACCGGGGGCACATCGGTACGCTCGGCGGAGCCTCAGAACTGGACGGGGACCAGGACCGCCTTCGTCACGCCGGTGATCTCCGTCGGCTGCTCAGGAAGCCCGGTCGGATCGTAATCGAGCTTCAGGTACGGCGACTTGACCCAATGGCGGCACACCCCGGGGAGTAGTCCTCCCACGCGCCAGAGGGGGTTTCCCAGTAGATGTACCAGGCCACAGCACACGGGCTCCCGTGCCGTCGAGCGTGGAGTCCAGCAGCCTGGTGTGCAACCCAGCGAGCCGACTTGCTCGAAGGGGCGCAATTCCGCTCCCGAGAAGCCCTGGTCCTGCAGGGCGATTCCGGCCCTTTTTTGCGGGCCAGGCAGAAGACGAAGCGGAGGACGTCGTGCCGATGCTCCGGCCCGCCCTTGGACGTCAGCACGTCTCGGCATCGGCGGTCGGGCGCCGCCAGGCTTGGCGTGCGAAGGGGCGGCGGGAATCACTTCGCCTCCTCCTCCTCCTCGACGGCGGCTGCTGCGGCGCGGGGCCTGTAGCCACCGGCCTGCAGGGTGAACATGGCGGCGTAGGCACCGCCCAGGGACATGAGGTCCTCGTGGGAGCCGGACTCGACGATGCGACCGCTGTCGAACACGAAGATCTTGTGGCAGTCGACGACGCTGGCCAGCCGGTGGGAGATCAGGACGGTGATCTGGTCCTTCCGCAGCCGGCCGCGCAGCACCGCCTCGTAGACAGCGTGCTCGGACGGCGGGTCCATACTGGCCGTGGGCTCGTCGAGCAGGAGCAGTGGCGCCTTCTTGTACAGACCACGGCCCACCGCGATCTTCGCCCACTGCCCGCCCGACAGCTCCTGGCCGCCCTTGAACCGCTTGGACAGGAGTGCCTCCCACTGCCGGGGCAGAGCGGCGATGACACCGGCGGCACCGGAGGCTCGCGCGGCGTCCATCGCCCGTTGCGGATCGGCCTCCATCAGACTGCCGGTGGAGATGGTGATGTTCGACAGGGCACTGAAGGGAAAACGCGCCGGTTCCTGCAGCACGCAGGCGACCTGTCGGTGAACCGACTGGGCGTCCATCTCACGCACGTCGACGCCGTCCCAGCACACGCTGCCCCGCTGCGCCTCGTACAGGCCCGCCAAGAGCTTGGCGCAGGTGCTCTTGCCCGAACCGTTGAGACCGACGAACGCCACCGTCTCCCCGGCGCAGAGGCTCATGTCGATCCCGTCCAGGGCCGGGGTGTCCTTGCCGGGGTAGGTGAAGTGCACGTCCTGCAAGGTGATCGTCTTCACACGCCCGGGCGCCTTCAACTCGGCTTCGCGAGGCAGCAGTCGGCGGCAACGCTCCTGCACGGCGAGGAGGTCCGTGACCCACAGGGCGTGCTCGTAGACGAGATGGGCGACTTCCACGAGCCGGGTCAGCGAGGCCTGGCCGGCCTGGATGGCGAGGACGGCGCCGGCGCCGGCTGCGAGGGGCAGCCACCCGGCGATCAGCATGGCGGCCAGCGCCGTGTAGGTAATGCCGGTACCGAGACCGCCCACGGCCCGCCCGGCCAGGTTCAGCAGGGCGGAGTGCATGCCCAGACGTGTGTCCTCGGCCGCGATCTTGGTGGTGAGCCGGCGGTGCTCGGCCAGGAGCGCACCCTGGGCAGAGTCGGAACGCAGCTCGGCGGCGGCGTCCACGTCCAGCATCAGCCACGAGAAGACCCGGACCCGGCGCTGCAGCGCATTCCAGCGTTTGAAGGAATGGAACCTGGCGCGTGCGCTGTGGACCGCGGCTGCGCCCACCGGGACGACGGACAGCAGAAGCAGCGGTAGCAAGATCGGGTGCAGGACGCTCAGTACGCCGGCGGTGCCGATGAGCCCAAGAGCGGCGGAGGCGAGGGAGACGACCTGCCCGACGATCTGGCGCGCGTAGAACAACCCCCTGTCGTTGGCGCGGTGGACTTCGTCGTGCCACTCGGCGTCCTCGACCGCTTCCAGACGTACGTGCGCGGTGAGCCGGAAGAATTCGCATTCGAGCGCGGTACGGATCTTGGGCGTCACCCGGGCCTGAGCGGCCGCGACGGCGGCCTCCAGGAGCGCGCGGGTCGCGAGGAAGCCGACCACGAGGAGGATCTGGGGAATGGCGTCACGTACGCGATCAGGTGTGGGGCCCTGGGCGAACAGGTGCTGGAGAACGGCGACCGAGGCGATCAGCCCGAACGCGCTCATGGCAGCCGATGCCAACTGGCAGACGACGACCGTGACCGTGGCGGCGCGGTCCGCATGCCAGGCGAGCCGCCCGATCAGGGCCGTGATCCTGGGCAGACGGGCGAGGACCTGCCGCACCGTGGCATTGGCGGCCGCGCCGTCGTGGACGGACCAGTACGCCTCCTCCATCTCGTCGGTCACGTCGCCGTCCTGCGGGCCGGCGGGGACCGTCGCGGGAGGCAGGGGGAGCGGGGCGGGCCGCGGCGCCGGAACCCCCCTGCTGTCGGGGGCCTCTGCATCGTGACGAGCGGTCATGCTCCCCACCTCGTACTCGGTCGTGCTGAGCAGCGGGCGAAGGCGCCCGCCTGCACCCCGGGGGTGGGCAGAGCCCGGACGGGTGGCTGTCGTTCGAATTCGAGGAGCTGATGTGTGGGGGCGGGTACGGGATTCATCGTGTCCTCCAGAAGGTCGTCGAATGGCACGGATGCTCTAGAAACGGGGCTTCTGGCTCGCCGTAACGGGTGACGGCGAAGGGAATTCTGAACATCTGTACGAATTCCATGGCGGATGTCAGAGTTCGTGGGACGGGTCCATTGAAACGCCCCCGTTCGAGGGATGGTCACCCGTTCGGCCGTATCCCCGGGGGATTCCGGCCAACCTGAATTCCCGGCCGCCCCGGGTGGCCATTGCGCGGCGACAGCGCGCACCGCGGGGAGCCACGGTGGCGGCAATGGCCGATTCCGCGCGGCCGCATCCCGGTTGACGAGCCGGTGTGCCGGACCCCGCCACCCCCCGAAGCGGGTCGGAGGGGGGGGCGACGGGGGCTTCCATGCCGCGGTGCCTGGCGCCGCCTTCCTGTCGCAACGTTGTTCACATCGCGGAGGACATGGCCGCCTGGAAGCGGGGATCCACCGCACCGGCTGCCAACTGCTTCCGCACCGCCCTCGTCGGTTCGGACACCCAGATACGTCTGCGGGCATCGGACGTACCCGCAAATGGGATCCGACTGCCTCTTCTGCCAGAATCGCCATATGGCTGAACACGACACGGATCAGGGCTACCTGCTGGACAACCAGCAATCGGAGGCAGGGATCCGCTTCGGCGCCCTCAGCGAGTTGTTCGATCCGGTGACGTTCCGGCATGTCGACCAGCTCGGGATCACCGCCGGCATGCGGTGCTGGGAGGTCGGTGCCGGCGCCCCGTCCGTACCTCTCGGGCTGGCCGAGCGAGTCGGCCCGACGGGAGCGGTGATCGCCACCGACATCGACGTGTCCTGGACCGGAGACATCGACGGCGGCGTGATCGAGGTGCTGCGGCACGACGTGGCGGCCGACCCGCCGCCGCCCGGCGCCTTCGACCTCGTCCACGCCCGATTGGTCCTGGTACATGTCACCGACCGCGCCGAGGCGCTCCACAGGATGATCCAGGCGTTGCGGCCCGGCGGACGGCTGCTCCTGGAGGATGCCGACCCGGGGTTGCAGCCGCTGTTGTGTCCGGACGAGTCCGGTCCCGAACAGCGGCTTGCGAACCGGCTGCGATCCGGCTTCCGCGCCTTGATGGCGGCACGCGGCGCGGACCTCGCGTACGGGCGAACCCTGCCCCGGCTGCTGCGTGAGGCCGGTCTCGAGGACGTTCAGGCCGACGCGTACTTTCCGATCACCTCGCCGGCCTGTGCCGTTCTCGAGGACGCGACCGTACGGCAGATCCGCCACCGTCTGGTGGCGGAAGGGCTTGCCACCGAAGCGGAGATCGACCGCCACCTGGCGAACGTCGCCACCGGACGCCTCGACCTTGCCACCGCCCCAATGATCTCCGCGTGGGGACGCCGCCCGTGACCCTCCCCGATTGCCTCTCACGCGCACCCGTCGTCCAGACGAGGCGAAGCCGGAGGACGCCCGGTACCCGCGAGAGTGGCGAACGGTCCGCTCAGCGCGGCGAACCACCGTCGAGGCCCTGCCGCGCACGACATGCTGCTCCATGAACCATCCGGAAACACCGAGCGTTGTCGTCGGCACGCCCGATTGATCGCCCCCACCACCCTTGACGGTCCCTGCGCAGTTGCGGCCGGAGCGGGGCACGGGCCGATCGTCGCGAGGCCTTGCCCGAGCAGGCCGAGGTGCCCGTGAGCCTCTGGCCGCGCACCGAGCGCAGCCTGTCCGCAAGCACGCGGGTGGACGAGGTGCGCCGAGAACTCCGAACGCCGTCCGAGCGTCGCCGTGAGCGGAGAAGCAGGCCGGCGAGGGGGCCCTTCGCCGCGCGGCGCGAGGCCGGCGAGGCGGAATGCATGCTGTCCGAGGAAGGGTTCGGCGAAGGTCTCGCGCGCAGCCGTCCGGTGCGATCCCATCCGAGGCGAGGGACACGTGGTGGTCCTGGCCCAACGGGGACCTGCTGATCCTGGACTGGGGCTGCGCCATGTCGCTCTACCAGGGTCGTGGACAGGTCGGCGGCACGCGTGCTGCCGGCGATGTTCTGGCCGACCGGTCCGGTGCCCAGCACGACGACGTCGTAGCGATGCTTTCCTGGTTCTCGCCTGTTTCGTTCGCTCCTTGCTCTGTTGCGTGTGATCAAGGCCGACGGGGCCGCATCCCCGGCTCGTACGACCGTGCGGTGTGCGCCAGTTGTCATACCGCGGCGACTGGGAATCGCCAGGAACGGCCATGGGTGCCCCTCAGAGCCGTGCGCAGGCCCCGCGACCGGCCCGTGACCGGCATGGGGGGGTCCGGTGACTTCCGTGAGGGGTACGGCCGTTCAGGACTCCCGCCGGACCGATGGCGGCTCCGTGATCGCCCGATGGCGAGAACGGAGTCCCATGGTGGGGGCTTGCCCGGCATGTCGGCTCGCGGGCGAGTTGGCGGGGCGCCGGAGACGGCGCTGCCGTACGCCCGGGCTTCGTTCATTCCGATACGGAGGACAACCTCATGGGTTCGCTCGATCTGGCCGGACGTGTGGCCCTGGTGACCGGGGCGACCAGCGGCATCGGGGCCGCCACCGCGGTGCTGCTGGCCCGGCGGTGAGCGCACGTGCTGGTCTCGGGCCGGGACAGTTCCCGCGGTGAGTCCGTGGTCGCCGAGATTGGTGCCCGCGGAGGCAGAGCGGACTTCGTCGCCGCCGATTTGCGCGACGTGCGGTCGGTGCGGGAGCTGGCGCGGCGGGCCGTGGACCTGGGCGGCGGCCAGGTCGGCATTCTGGTGAACACACGGGCATCTACCCGTCCGGGCCTACCGAGGACGCAGCGGAGACCGAGATCGACACCGTCTACGCGCTGAATGTGAAGGCGCCGTTATCGGGGCATGATCAATGAGCACCGCAGCTTCCGGGGCGGGTGCCCCGTCGTGGGTGCGGGGCCCGGCGATCTGCGGCTGCGCCGTGTGGGCGCGAGTGACCGGAGGCGATGACGCAGGCAGGCAGCGGGGGCTCGAGGACCCCGGCTGCATGCCCGCCGGGATGGCGCGTCAGATCATGGCGAGCCGGTCAACCAGCAGCTCCATCCTCCGCTCGGTCTCCTCCGGCGGCAGCCGTCCCGCCCGGGTCAGGGTTGCCAGCCCGTGCAGGGCCGCCCAGAACACCTCGGTGAACAGCGCCGGGTGGACGCCGTCCCCGGCGACCTCGTCGAGGTTCTCCAGCAGGACGGCGAAGGCGTTCTTCAGCGGCTCCGGGGTGTCCTCGTGCGCGAACGCCAGGCCGCCGTCGAGCTGGAACATGGCGTCGTAGACCGCCGGGTTGCGCTCGGCGAAGTCGAGGTAGGCGCGGGCGAGGGTGGTGACCCGGGCGCGAGGGCCGTCGGCGGCGGAGGTTGCGGCCCGCAGTGCCGCGGCCATCTCGGCGGCACCCTCGAGGGCGACGGCGCCGATGATTTCGCGCTTGCCGCGGAAATGGCTGTAGAGGACGGGTTGGCTGTACTCGATGCGCTCGGCGAGCCGGCGGGTGGTGACCGCGTCCCAGCCCTGTTGCTCGGCGAGTTTGCGGGCCGTCGCCACGATGAGGCGCTCGCGGGCCGCCCGTTCGCGCTCCTTGCGTTCCTGTACCGACATGACGTGATCCTAGCACCGCTAGACATTCAAGCGACGGTAGTACTAGCGTTGCCTCACCAGCTAGCGACGCTAGATTCCAGGAAGGGCCATCATGCTCAACGCACTCGAGGTCTTCACCACCGTGGTCGTCGGTCTGATGGTGGGGGTGGAGTTCTCCGTCGCCTTCGTCATCAACCCGATCCTCAACGCCCTACCGGAGGACAGCGGCATACTCGGCCGCGCCCACGGGGCCCGGATGCTCGGCGCCGTGATGCCGGTTTGGTACATCGGCTCGCTCGTCCTGGTCGCGGTCTGGGCCATCGCCGGATGGCGCCACCACGGCACCGGCCTCGCCGTCACCGCCGGCGCTCTGCTGATCCTCAGCGTGATCATGTCGATCCTGCTGCTCGTCCCGATGAACAACCGGGGCAAGACCTGGACCCCCGGCAACCGGCCCGACGACTGGAAGGAGCAGAAGAACCGCTGGGACCGCCTCCACTACGTCCGCGTCGCTGTCCTCATGGCCGCCTTCGCCCTGCTGGTCGCCGCCCTCACCTGAGCCCGCGGGCCGACACCGCGCCGGTGGCGCACAATCCCCCCTCCGCAGGCGGCAGCAGCCACCGGAATCCCGACATCCGGGAATGCAGCTGCCGCTGAGAGCCCACACCTGGCGATCCCGACAAGCTACGCCCCTCGATGACCTGTGCGGCTCTCGGCTCTGGTTCGGGTGAGGTCTTGATCCAGATCACCGAGGCACGCAGCTGAAGCCCGGTGAGGTCGCTTCCGGGGTCTTGTCGTAACGGGTCGCGATACCCCGCCACGCCTTGAGCTTGTTGATCAGGCGTTCGACGGTGTTCCTCTCCTTGCAGAGCTCGGCGTCGTGGTCGACGGGGCGTCCCCCTTTGCGGCCCTTCCTCTTCCGGTTGGCGGCCTGGTGGCCGGCCTCGACCACTCGTCCGGGAACGAGGTGCGACGCCAACGGCTACAGATCGAGCCCTACCGCCCGGTCGCCTCCGACCGGAGCTGGTGCCTCCTCGCCTACGTCCTCGGACGCGACGACCGGCGCAGCTTCCGCGTCGACCCGATGGGCGCATCAGCCCGCAAGCGGAAGGAGACTTCCTTGGCCGAGTCGCGGTCGGTCATTCGGCCGGGGTGACCATGACGACCAGCCGCAGGCTGTGGTGTCCGCGACCAGGTGCAGCTTGCGGCCGTTGTTATCCTTCGCGCCGTCGTAGCAGCAGGCAGGTCCGGCGCGTCGGGCCGTGCAGCGCGACGTGCGAACCTGGAGGCGTGGAGATCGAGATCCAGGTCGTGCCCGACTGTCCGAACGAGAAGCCCGCCGCCGAGCAGCTGCGCCGTGCGCTCGACGGCCTCGGGCTGACCGACACCATGTTCACCACCCGGATCATCGCCGATCAGGCCGAGGCCGAACGGATCGGCTTCACCGGCTCTCCGACCATCCTCATCAATGGCCGCGATCCCTTCCTCGAATCCGGTCGCCCCGCCGGCCTGACCTGTCGCGTGTACCGCACGGCGGGCAGGCCGACCGGGCTTCCCGGCGCCGACCGGCTGCGCGAGGCTCTGATCAGCGCTCTCTAGGCTGGGCACGAAGTCCGGCATCGGCCGGTGAGCAGGGAAGCGGGCACCACGGCGGACATCGCCTACGACCTGGCGGACGCGCAGAGGCGGTACTGGCGGAACACCCACACCGCCCACTCCGGCGTGTATGGCGAGCAGCCCGCCGTCTCTGCCGTCTCCGCCGTCTCCGCCGTTCATTCGGCCGGAGCGCGGGACGTGCTGGGACTCGGTGCCGGGACTTGGTGCCGGGCACGGCCACGGCACCCTGTACTTCGCCCGCGAAGGGTTCACTGCCGGGCCACCGACTTCTCCCCACCGGACTCCAGTAGCTGCAAGAACCCGCCCGAGCCCAGGACATCGACCAGCGGGTCACCACCGCGGCGCACGACGTGCGCGACCCACTACCACTGCCGTACACCTCCATCGACGCGGTCTTCGCCCACGTGCTGCTCCGCGGGCCCTGTCCACCAAGGAGATCCACTCTCTGGTCGGCGAGATCCGCCGTGTCCTGCGGCCCGGAGGCACCTTCGTGTACACCATCCGACACACCGGCGACGCGCACTACGGCACCGGCACCGGCACCGGCATCGCGCATGGCGACGACATTGTCGTCGCGCTCACGATCGCGAGGCAGGTGAGCAACGTGATGAAGCCCTTCCCCGGTTGGGGGGAGGGCTTCGTGAGTGAGCGCTGATAAGGACTTGCGCCTGAATTTCCTCGCAGGAAGTGGAGCGTCTTTCAGCGGACTACCAACGCAGCGTCAGGCTCACAGCGTGCCGCAGCAGCGGTGTCATCAAGGGAACGGTGATCCTCCTCCAGGCCGACCGCCTGCCCAGCGGCGTCGAGCCGAAGCCGCTGTGGCCGTGGTGGTTGTGTACCGGCGCGTGAAGACCTCAACCCGACCGGAGTGCCGAAACCATCCGCACCCGGTCCCGGACGCCCGCCCGGCTCGAAGAACCGTCACCCCGCCACCCGCTACGAAGTAGGCATGGTCCTGGTCACCGGCCGGCCCTATCAACGTCCGACCCACCCCAAGACCGGCACCAAACCGCGACCGACCGGATGGAGCGGCAGGCTCAGGACCACCTGTACTCCGGTTCCATGTACTTCCGTTCCTCGGGTAGCAGTGTGCGCACGTACGTGACCCACTGGGGTGCACGCGGCGGGGACTGGAAGGGGACTGGAAACGGAGCATCAGCCACCGCGCAAGTCCCCGGCCCTACTCAGAGGTATGTGCGTCCGTGGCCGAGAAGGGCACCCAACCCCGGCGACCGACTGAACGACACACTCAGGTGAGCCTAACCTTATTCTGGTGGATGGGGAGCTCTCTGCGGAACACGATCAAGGAGTGAACATGGGAGACCTCAGTGGAAAAGTCGCACTGGTCACCGGCAGCAGCCGGGGCATCGGGCGAGGCATCGCCGAACGCCTGGCCCGGGACGGCGCTCTGGTCGCCGTGCACTACGGCAGCAACGAGGCGGCGGCCATGGAGACCGCCGCGACCATCATCGATTCCGGTGGCCGGGCGTTCATCGTGGGCGCCGAACTGGGCGTTCCCGACGACGTGGACACGCTCATGGCCGGGCTGGAGGCCGAACTGCGCGCACACGGGGAACCGGCGATCGACATCCTGGTTCACAACGCGGGGCTCAATCTCATGGGGCGGCCGATCGAGGTCCTCACCCCGGAGGAGTTCGACCAGATGGTCGCGGTCAACATCAAGGCACCGTTTTTCCTCACCCAGCGACTGCTGCCACGACTGCGCGACGGCGGCCGGATCATCAACATCTCATCCGTCTCCACCCGTATCGCCTCCTCCCACGGCATCGGCTATCCGCTCACCAAGGGCGCACTCGAAGTGTTCAGCCACACCCTGGCCAAACACCTCGGCCCTCGCGGAATCACCGTCAATTCCGTCTCGGTCGGCTTCACTCACACCGACATGACCGCCGGAGTGCTGGCCGACCAGGCGAACCTGGAGCGCAACATCAGCCTGACCGCCCTCGGCCGGATCGGTCAGATCACGGACATCGCCGACACGGTCGCCTTCCTGGCCTCCGACGACGCTCGCTGGATCACCGGCACCAAGATCGACGTCACCGGCGGCGTCAACCTGTAGCCACCTCAACGCGAAGGCCGCACCCGGGGCCGGGCAGCGCCCGCATGAGTGTTCACGTGCGGTGGCCCGTTCGATTGCGGCCGTAAACGACAGGCTCACGTGACGTTGCCGGTGTCTCCGGAGAAGTTCTGGGATCTGCGCCGGGCAGGAGATTTCGAGCGAGGCGGACGGCCTTGCCGCCCTGTTGGGGCGGCCGGGAAAACCGTTCGCGGCCGCCCACCACAGGCGGCTAACGTGAACCGGCGTGGCCATTGAAGACCCCAAAGAGCTGGTCCGGCGTGGGTACGACGCGCTTTCCCTCCGCTATGACCAGGCGTACGCAGCCGAGTCGAAGTACCAGCCCTGGATCAGTGAACTGTCCGGTCGCATTCCGGCCGGGGGCACGGTGCTGGATCTGGGGTGCGGAAGCGGGGTTCCCGTCGCCCGCGCCCTGGCGACGGCAGGCCACCGTGTCACAGGCGTCGACATCAGCGAGGTACAGATCCGCAGAGCCCGGGAACTCGTGCCGCAGGCCGGGTTCATCCGCGCCGATGCCACGGCCATGGACTTCGGGCCGGCCTCCTTCGACGCGGTCGTCTCCTTCTACGCACTGATCCACATCCCGCTCGAGGAACAGTTCCCATTGCTGCGGAAGATCGCCGGATGGCTCCGACCTGACGGTTGGTTCCTGGCCACGACCGGCCATCGGGCCTGGACCGGCATCGATGAGGACTGGCTGGGCGGCGGGACCGCTATGTGGTGGAGCCACGCGGACGCCGCCACGAACCGGGCCTGGATCACTCAAGCTGGCCTGACGGTCGAGCAGGAGGATTTCGTGCCTGAAGGTGAGGGCGGGCACGCTCTGTTCTGGGCCCGACGCCGCTGACGCCTTTTCGCTGTCGCTTTCTGCGTCCGTCTCACATGACCTTGTCGCTCCGAATCATGCTGTCTCGCCTGAGGTCCTCCCGCAGCGGCGCTTTGGGATGGATTTCCTGGGCCGCCATCGCCCTTGTGGAGAGGGCTTGGGCCGAGAGAGCTTGGGCCAGATCGTTCGGGCCGCCTGAAGGGACTGGGCCGACCGATGTCATGACGCCCGCTACCGCCCGGGGTGGTGTCGAAGCCACCTTCCGCCGACGCACAGTCGTCGAAGGCGACTGACTGACCGACGACATCAAGTGGGACAGCCCCGCGAAAGTGCTGCTGAGACGCGACATCAGCCGGGACTCCACCGAGGGCCCGTCTCACTGGTCGTTGCATCGTCCCCGGTCACGGCTTTGGCCACGGGCGAGATCAAATGAAACGAGGCGTACGCCCGATGCGCTGACGGCTGGTCGGGGGCGGCGCAGGGCCAGCAAGGGCCAGCCCCGCCCTGCGGGGTCGAGGGGGCAGGTGGCGGCGGTGAACAGTTCGGCGGAACGCCGGTACGACAGACGTCCCCGGCCGGTGACGGGGCACTGGTCGGCGGCGGGCGTGCCCTCCGGGGCGCGGCGGGCAGTGAGGAACAGCGGCCCCGTGGTGCGTCCGACGAGCAGGAGCGGCAGCAGGCGCGCGGCGCCGGGTCCCCACGCGAGCTGCGGACGGACGCCGACGCAGGTGCGGCGGCGGGGCAGGTCGAGGTCATCCGTGTCGAGTGCGAGGACACGTTCGACGGGCGCGCCGGATTCGTGCAACAGGTTCCAGAGCGTCAGCTCGCGCAGCGGCGCGCGCAGCCCGAGGGCGGCGCGGGCCCGGTCGGGGGGCGCCGACGGCGCCGCCGGCCCGGAGCGCGGCTCGGGCGGTGGGGTGTCCGGCGGGGCGAGCCCCGCGGCGGGGTCGGCGGTGATCCAGGCACGGGCGCGCCACCAGGCCGTCGCGGCGCGCAGGCAGGCAAGTTCGCGGGCGAGTGTGCGGGGGACCGCTGTCGTGGCGCGGGTGGCGAGCGCCGCGCTCAGACGTGCGGGGGTGCGAGGGTCGTCGAGCAGGGCGAGGGGCAGGACGGGCGGTCGCGCGCCGCGCCGGGCGGTGCCGGTGGGGGCGGGGCGGCCGACGAGTGGCCAGGCCCAGCCGTGGAGCGCAACGCGGTAGATCCGCCGGGACCCCTCCCCGAGCCTCGCCTCCGAGAGGTACCGCTCGACGGCCTCACCGTATTCGACGGGTGCCGGAAGGTCCGTCATAAGCTCCTCCTTACCGCAGTAAATACCGCTCGCCAGCATTGCGGCGAAAGCATAGCGCTATGGGCATCCACCTGCGTAGATGCAGTAAATGAGGGTCATTTACTGCGGTCGGTCGGCCGCTTTGTAAAGTTGCGTCAAAGAAGCTCAACTATGGGGTTGTCGCCCCTTGCTGCGCGCGGTGCGCGGGCCGCATCCTCCCGGGCATGACGAACGATCAGGAGGCCGCCGCGGCGGCGGTGCGAGAACGTGTGGCGCGGGGCCCGGGGCGCCGGGCGCGGGTGCTGCGGCACGGGCCGTTCCGCCGGTACGCGCTGGGGCAGACGACATCGCTGCTGGGCTCGGGGATGAACACCGTCGGCACGTCCTTCGCGGTCTTGCAGATGCCCGGCGGCGGGGCGGATACGGTCGGCGCGGTGATGGCGGTGCGGATCGCAGCCGTGCTGGCGGTGCTGCTCGCGGGCGGTGTCCTGGTCGACCGACTGGGTGCGCGGGTGGTGATGTGGGCTGCGGAGGTGTCGCGGTGCGCGGCGCAGGCGGTGCTCGCGGTGCTGCTGCTGACGGGCACGGCACAGCTGTGGGAAGTGGTGGTGCTCGCCGTCGTGCTGGGCGTGGGCGAGGGCGGGTTCGGCGCGGGCCCCGCCGCGCTGGTGCCCGGGCTGGTGCCGGAAGGGGAGATCGCCGACGCCAACGCACTGCTCCAGGTGGGGCAGGGCATCGCCTCGGTCGCCGGCCCCGGGCTCGCTGGCCTGCTGATCGCGCTGTGGGACCCGGGTGTCGTCGTGGCGGTGGATGCGGCGAGTTACGCGGTGAGCGCGCTGGCCCTCGTCGGCCTGACGCTTCCTGTCCCGGCGGCGGCGGCGCGTGGTGGTTGGCTGACCGACCTGCGGCACGGCTGGGGCGCGTTCGTCTCGCGCGCGTGGCTGTGGGTGACGACGGCACACTTCGCGCTGTTCAACCTGCTGCTGTGGGCACCGTTCCTGGTGTTGGGCCCGGTGGTGGCACAGCGGCGCCTGGGGGGTGCGGGCGGCTGGGGTGTGGTGCTGGCGGTCTACGGCGCGGGGTCGGCCTTCGGCGGTGCCGCACTGCTCGGGCGGGCGCCGCGCCGGGCGCTGGCGTGGTCGGTCGCCGCGTCCGCCGGCTGGGCGCTGCCCGCCGCCGCACTGGCCCTACGAGCGCCGATGGCGTGGGTGGCGGTCGCCGCCGGCGTCGCGGGTGCGTGCGGCGCGGCGTGCGGGACGCTGCACGCGACGGCCCTCCAGCGCGGGGTGCCGGCGCACCTGCGCGGGCGCATCGGGGCGTTCGACGGCCTGGGTGCGTTCGCGCTGGGCCCGCTGGGCTTGGCCCTCGCGGGCCCGGTTGCCGGCGCCGTGGGTGGCGCGCGCGGGGGCGCCGAAGCGGGCGCGCCCGTGGTGCTGGGGTGGGGGGTGCTCTGGCAGTTGACCGCCGTGGCCCTGGTGCTGGGGGTGCCGTCAGTCCGGCGTGCGGGGGCGGAGGCGGGGTGACGGGGCGGCGGTGACAGTCGGCCCGGCCGCGTCCGGGGTCCGGAGGCTCTGGCCTCAGCCGGCCGCCGCCCCCTGCACCGTCAGCCCGTGGCCGCATTCGGATGCGCTACCGGCGCCGAGCGGCTCTTCCACCACGTCTATGGGCGTGCGAAGAGCACGCCGACCAGCAGCACCGTGGATTCACGACCATGCTCACCGTGACGACCAGGCGGCTGACCCGCAAGGGGCCTGCGACGAACTGGTCGAAGCGACCCGAACCGTGAACCGGGCCCAACGAGTCATCCATGAGGTGGTCGGGAGGATGGGGTGATGGCGCGCCACTCGTCTTCGAGGATGCTGAACATCTCGGAGTCGCGCCAACCGTCCCGGATTAGCGAGGTATGACGCTGACGTCCCTCTCGTGTCATGCCGAGCTTGCCGAGCACTCGTGCCGACCCGAGGTTCCGCGGGTCACAGGTGGCATGGATGCGGTGGAGGTCGAGATTCTCGAACCCTCGCGCCAGCAGTTCCTTGCCGATCGCCGTTCCGACTCCCTGTCCCCAGACTTCAGGATGCACCGCGTAGGTGATCTCGCCTTGACGTTGTCCTCGGCTCCGGACATGGAGCTCACCCATGCCGACCGCGTCACCATCGACACGTGCCACGTAAGCGAAACGCCGCTGCGGTGTGTGCGACCAGGCCTCGACCGCACTCGCCACGAACGCGCACGTTTGCGCTTCGGTGTTCGGCCCCCAGGCCTGGAAGCGGCAGACCTGGGCCAGAGAAGCCCAGGAGTGGACAGCTCGCCAGTCTGCGAGCTCGATTCTGCTCAAGGTCATCGAACGTTCAGCCACAAGCTGATCTTCCTCGATGAAGTCGCACCGACCCGCCGGTTCAGAAACTTCCCAGTGCCGGCACTGCTCAGCGCTGACGTCACCATGAAGAAGGCCATGGAAAGGGGCCGGTCTCCTCCCTCGGCGTCGCGTTCAGCCTGAGCCCAAGGGGCTGCTGTGTCGCCGTACGCCTCACGGTGTGCACCTCGGCACAGTAGGTAGGTTTCTCCCGCACCAGGCACGGCCGAATCGCGCCCTACCCGCACTGACGACCCGTCCGGACCCTGAAGAACATGGGGGATACCGGAAACATCACACCAGGTCCGGACAGTACCGACGACACGTTTCGCGCCCTCCTGGAAGGCGCTATCGCGCCACGACCGCCCGCCGCACCCGACTGCCCGTTCTGCGACCTCCCACAGGACCGCTACCCCACCCACTACGAGGGCCACTGGGTCCTCCTCGAACCCCGCATCATCGTCCCCGCCCACACCGTCCCCCCGCGCCGGCGCTGGATCATCACCTCGGACGGAGCCGCCATGAACCTGTGGGACGCCGAACCCCTCCCCGGAACCCAGTGCCGGATCGCGCACCGTACGGTCTGCCCCTACCTCCGACCCGAAGACCCCTGGCCCTGGACGAGCGCGCTCCGACAGGAGAACGAACGACGGGCACAGCGCCTGTTCAACCTCCCCGACACCGGCTGACCACCGGGCCGAAGCCCTCGAGGATCTGCCCGATGACCCACCCATCCGCATCAGTGTCGCCGAAGATCCGGCGATTTCGACGGGTACCGGGAATCCGTCCCCGTCGCCGCCCACCAGGTGGAGGACTGGTGGGCGGCCGCCTCGACCAGGCCGGAGCGCACAGAGACCGAGAAGACGACGGCCCCTGCTCGCGGGCTGGACGGCAGGCGAGTACAACGTCTTCGGCTGAATCCCGCCGCAGGTTTCAGCCGTGCCGCGGGTGCTCGGCAACGCCCGGTAGGACATTGCCGTTGCCCCCGCCCCATTCCGGAAAGCCACCGGACCCGCCACCTGGTGCCTGGAGCTGCCGTGGACCAGCGGAGACCGTTGCCGGACGCCATGCCCCGCATCCGCGGACCGCGTGGCCGGCCACGCCACCGCCTCCGGCGGCTCTTCGCCGACCGCGGCTACGACTTCGACAAGTACCGTCGTCTCACCCGGGCTCGTGGGATCACACCCGAGATCGCCCGCCGATGCGTCACGCATGGTTCCGGCCTGGGCAAGACCCGATGGGGCGTTGAGTGCGCCTACGCCTGGTGCCACCAGTTCAAACGACTTCGCATCCGCTACGAGACACGCGCCGGCCTCCACCTCGCCCTGATCCAACTCGCCTGCAGCATCGTCTACTTGAGACGAATCCGAACCTTACTCTGAAACAATCAGTAAGCCTGACATTTGAGACGCAGGAAACGAGTGCCGCATCAGGCGACGTTCGCCATGCTGTGAGGTGCTGCCTGTCGACGGCTCGGCTGCTGGTGTAATCAACCGGTGAGTATCATCGAACGTCCTCTGCCGCCCCTGAACGCTGACGAGCGCACCACGCTTGAAAGCTGGCTCGACTTTCACCGCGCCACCCTCGCAAGGAAGTGCGAGGGTCTGGATGATGAGCAGGCCGCCGTCGCGTCCGTGCCACCGTCCGGCTTCACTTTGACCGGTCTCGTCCAGCACATGGCAGAGGTGGAGCGGAACTGGTTCCGCCGAGTGTTCGCCGGCGAACAGGTCCCGCCCATCTACGACCCGCAGGCCGACCCGATCGGCCCCGACGGCGGCTTCGAACTGGCCGAGGGTGCCACCTTGCGCGACGCCCTCGCCACCTGGCACGCGGAGATCACCCACGCTCGCGAGTACTGCGTCGACCGTGCTCTGGGCGATACTGGTCGCTTCATGGAGCAGGACGTCAACCTCCGTTGGATCTACGTCCACATGATCGAGGAGTATGCCCGCCACAACGGCCACGCCGACCTGCTCCGGGAACGTATCGACGGCGCCACCGGCGTATAGCGCCGGACCAGGCAACGCAGGCGGGGAGCGGTGGAGCCTTCTTCGAGCAACGTCTCGCCCAAGCGCACGGGTTCACCGGCGTCGAGGCGACGCGCCGGGACGGCCTGCCGACCGCTAAGGGACGCCGGACCGCCACCGGCGACATCTCGCCACCGGCTCAAGAACCGGCCCAAGAACCGGCTCAAGGTCGTCGAGCGGGAGAACGAAGCGGCTCGACGACCTGCCCCGGAAAACCGTGGGCAGGGCGAGGCTTTGACCTGCGGTGTCTACGGATATCTGGGACGGGGCGGGTGGACGGTATCCCGCTCATACGTGGGCAGCCGTCTCTAGGATGTTCATTGCGGAAGTCCAGTGGTTGCCCCGGAGGTGTCATGCCCCTGCAGATGAAGTTGAGCGCGATAACACTCGACTGCCCTGATCCATTGGCCCTGGCGGCGTTCTATCAGCAGGCCACCGGCCTCGAACCCCACCCGAAGTCGGACGCCGACTTCGCAGGCCTCAACCGTGAGGACGGCCTCATCATCGGTTTTCAACGGGTCGACGGCTACCGGGCTCCACGCTGGCCCGACCAGACCGTTCCCCAGCAGCTGCACCTTTGCTTCGACGTAGTGGATCTGGACGAGGCCGAGGATCAACTGCTGGAGCTGGGCGCGGGCAAGCCGGACCACCAGCCTCATGAGGCCGCCAGGGCGCGGGTTCTCACTGATCCCGCTGGTCATCCCTTCTGCATTTGCCGAGGCTGACCGGGGGCAGGAGGGCTTGCCTGCACATGACCGGGCCCCAGCCGCACATGTCTACCGAAGAGCGGGACCACCTCCATCGCGGAGACCTGACACCTGACACCGGACGTTTGATACCAGACGTTTGATACCGGACACCGGACACCTCTGCGCGTTGATCCGTACGGGACTCCGCACTTCAGCTCGTACCCCGGCACCCGCCCAGGCTTGCTGAACCAGCGCCGGTCGGCGAGCCACGTCCCGAGCGGGAACCCGGCCGGGCTCCAGCCGTCAGAAGACGTATCCGGTGCGGGTGCCGCCCTACCGTGCCTGAGGTGCCGGATCCGAGAGCGACGAGTGTGAGGCATGGACGGTCTCCGGCGGCGGTCGGCCCGATGCAGGCGTGAGGGGGCAGGGGCCGAGCCGCAATTGCGGACCAGATGAACCCAAGGACTGGCTCTGGGAGAGCAGACGATCGGTGAAGGCGAGGACTAACGGAGTCGCGCAAGTCCAGGCGGCTATCCGTCTGGCGGAGGGCAACGCCGCGGCTGCACTGCTGTGTCGACTCTGGGAACGTCGGCGACGGAAGCTCGGCTGCATCTCCGGATGTGACAGTTAGTCGTCATTGCGGCCATGGGCAGTGACGGTGAGGATGGGGCCATGCCCCTTCCGCACCGTGTCGTCATCGCGGTCTTCCCCGATGTCGATCTCCTCGACGTCACCGGCCCGGCCGAGGTCTTCGCACTGGCCAACCGGGAGGCAGCGGGCCGCACCAGCTACCAGGTCCGCCTCGCCGGGCCGGCCGGCGGCGAGGTGCGGACATCGGCCGGTGTACGACTGCTGGCCGATCTGGCCTTCGAAGAGGTCGACGGACAAGTGGACACTCTGCTGGTGCCCGGCGCGGTCGAGATGACCGACAAAGGGCCTCTGGCCCGGATCGACACCAATGTCGTGGCGTGGGTGAAGGAGACCGCCCGTCACGCCCGGCGGGTGGCGTCCGTGTGCGTGGGCGCGCACGTGCTCGCGGCGGCCGGACTGCTGGACGGGCGGACAGCGACCACACACTGGTCGACGGCCGCCCAACTTGCCGCCGACCACCCGGCCGTCACGGTCGACCCGGACCCCATCTTCGTCCGCACCGACCGCGGCCGGCTGTGGACGGGCGCCGGGATCAGCGCCTGCCTGGACCTCACGCTCGCCCTGGTGGCCGAGGACCTGGGCGAAGACACCGCGCTGGCAGTGGCACGGCAACTGGTGATGTACCTCAAACGGCAGGGCGGGCAGAGCCAGTTCTCCGTACCGCTCAGCCGACCCGCCTCCGCCCGCCGTGACATCGACGAACTGCGGCTGTGGATCGCCGACCACCTCGACGAGGACTTGTCCATGGACATGCTGGCGGCCCGGATGTGTCTGAGCGAGAGGCACCTCGCCCGCGTCTTCAAACAAGAGACCGGAACCAGCCCCGCCGCCTACGTCGAAGCCGCCCGGGTCGAGGTGGCCCGGCGCCTGTTGGAATCCACCGACAGCCCGCTCGACCACGTCGCGGCCGCGACCGGGCTCGGCTCGACGGAGACCCTGCACCGGGCATTCAAGCGACAGCTCGCCACGACCCCCGCCGCCTACCGCCGTCGCTTCCGCACCCAGACCGCCTGACCCCCTCCACCACCGATACCCCAGCACACAGGCAAGGACGGACAGCGCCGCCATGCCTCACTCCTCATGAAAGGCACCCAATGAGCACGCACCAGCCCTCCACCACCCTGCGCGACGTCATCGGCCTGGACAACCAGCCGCCCAAACTGGGCGACTCCATCCTGATCATGATCGACTTCCAGAACACCTACCGCACCGGCGTCATGGCCCTGGAAGGCTCCGAGGAAGCCCTCGCAGCCGCCGCCCGCCTACTGGAGCGCGCCCGTGCCACAAGCACCCCCGTCATCCACATCGTCAACGACGGCGGCGAGAACACCCCCTACGACATCCGCTCCCACATCGGCGCGATCAGCGACGAAGTTGCCCCGGAAAGCGGTGAGGCGGTCGTGGTCAAGCAGTTCCCCAACTCCTTCCACCTCACCGAACTGACAGAGACCTTGACCAACCTGGGCGCAGCCCCGGGCAGCGGCAAGGACCTGGTCATGGGCGGCTTCATGACCCACATGTGCGTCAACTACACATCCCAGGGCGCCTTCAACCTCGGCTACCGCCCCACCGTCGTCGCCGAGACGACCGCCACCCGTGCCCTCGCCACCCACAACGGCACCGTTCTGCCCGCCTCCACTCTCCAGGCAGCTACCCTGACCACCATCACCGACCTGTTCGGCACCGTCGTCCCCACCGTCGACACCCTCCTCACCTGACCCCGGACCCAGCCGTGCGCGGCGGGGCCAACACCCTGCCGCGTGGTGTCCCGCTACCGCAGCGGCGACCCGGCGGGCCGGCCATAACCAGACGGCAAGTGAGTAAAGACGCGGTCACGGAGAACCGGTTGGCGCCCTGCGGCTTCGTCCACTTCTAGTACTGCAACCGCGTTTGGCGTGACAGGTTGTCGGCGTGGTCGTTGTTCCTGTCATGGGTGGGGACCTCGAAGCTGGTGACGTGTGGCGGTGGGTGGCGGGGCTGGAGGAGGTGCATGAACGGTTCGTGCACCGTTTCCAGCGCTCTGAGCCTCGCGAATCGGCGTTGGCCTATATGCGTGGGCTGGTGTCGTCGCTGGAGCGGAAGAACGCGTGGACGGTCGCGGAGCGGGCGGGGCATGACCGGCCGGACCGCTTGCAGCGATTACTCAATACGTGCGACTGGGATGCGGACGAAGTCCGGGACGACGTACGGGAGTTCGTTGTTGGGCGTCTCGGCGACCGGCAGGCCGTTCTGATCGTGGACGACACAGGGTTTTTGAAGAAGGGCGTTCGCTCGGCCGGGGTCCAGCGCCAGTACACCGGTACGGCAGGCCGGGTCGAGAACAGTCAGGTCGGCACATTTCTGGCCTATGCCACTGATGCCGGTCACACGTTGATCGACCGTGAGCTGTACCTGCCCGCGTCCTGGACCGACGACCGTGAGCGCTGCCGCGCCGCAGCAATCCCCGACGAGGTCGCCTTCGCCACGAAGATCGACCACGCCAAGGCGATGACCGAGCGGGCGCTCGCTGCCCGGGTGCCGTTCGCGTGGCTGACCGCCGATGAGGCATACGGACAGGTCAAGGGCTTGCGCTACTGGCTTGAACAGCGCGAGGTGTTCCACGTGCTGGCAACCCGCCGCACCGACACCGTCGTCACCTCCTCACGCATGGACCATCCCGTGGACGAACTGGTCTCCGGTCTGCCCCGACAGGCGTGGAAGCGCCGTTCATGCGGGCGGGGCGCCCACGGCGAGCGCGTCTACGACTGGGCCCGGGCGCCGATCCGCCCATGGCGTGAGGAAGGTGTCGAGCACTGGGTCCTGGCCCGCCGGAGCATCACCGATCCCACCGAGATCGCCTACTACGTGTGCTTCGCACCCGAAGGCACCGTCCTGAACACCCTCCTGACCGTGGCCGGCCGCCGGTGGACGATCGAGGAGTGTTTCCAGACCGCAAAGAACGAATGCGGCCTCGACCACTACCAGGTCCGTAAATACCACGCCTGGTACCGACACATCACCCTTGCCATGGCGGCCCATGCCTACCTGACAACGGTCCGCGTGGAAGAGCTCAAAAAAGGGGATCAGAATCCGGAGAACAGCACCTCGTCCCGCTGAGCCTGCCCGAGATCCGCCGCCTGACCGCCCACCTCACAGCACGTCTCCTTCCCCCGTTCGCCCAGGTCCTGCACTGGTCCCACTGGCGCAGGCAAGCGCAACACCGAGCACTCGTCAGCCACTACAAACGACGAGGCCACAGCCCTTGAAATGAGCTTCCGTCACACCAAACGCGGTTGCAGTACTAGTCGAACTGCGCCGTACCGCCCCCATGGTCGACCTGCGGCTGATGCGCGATCCCTCCTACAGCGTCTCCCTTCTGCTGGCCGGGACCGTCCTGTTCGGCTTCGTCGGCCTCTGCCTTCTCCAAGTGCTGTGGCTGCAGCGGGTACGGGGACTGACCGCCTTGCAGGTGGGCGTCCAACTCCTCGCGGAATTCGGCGCGTTCATCGCCGCCTCGGTCCTGGCTGGAATACTCGTACGCCGACTCGACCCGCGCGTCCTGATCACGGCGGGCCTGCTGTTCGCGGCCGTCGGCGCCGCCCTCTTCGCGCAGGTCGAACCGGACACCGCGTTCGCCGGATACGCCGCCGCCTTCGTCCTGTTCGGCCTCGGCTGCGGTCTCGCCAACGCCCCGTCCACCGCACTCGCCGTCGGTCACGTCCCCCACGGCCGCGAGGGCGAGGCTGGCGGCACCGTCAACGCCGCCCGCCAGATCGGCGCCGTCCTCGGTACACTGGTCACCACACGCTTCGAGGACCGCGTCACCCACGTCCGCGACCCGCGCACCGCCTTCACCGACGCGGTCACCCACGCCACCTGGATCGCGGTCGCCGTCCTCCTCGCCGGCACGGCCGTGGCACTCGGGCTGTCGGCCTGGTCCCGCCGCAGGGCAACCACCAGGTGACCGCGGCGAACGAGGCACTGCGGGGAGCCGAACGCCACCCGGGCCGACGAGCCTGAATCGCCCGACCACCAGGCCGCCCCTTCGGGTGGTGGTGCTGCGCGGGATCCGGCTTACCACGAACGCGGGCAGGTCTACCAGTCCTGCACCTCGGCCGACGGACCCCAGCGGTGCGTACGAATCCTGGTGGGAGGCTCCGACCGCAGGCGTGTGACGATCACCGACGCGGCTACCGGCCGCCCGGGACCGGGACATCAACGCCAGCCGGCTGCATGCGTACCCGGTCGGTCCCGGGCGGCCAGCACCGCCGGGGGTACGTGCACACCGGGACGCGCGAGCGGGTGGAGCACCTCGCGGTTGACGAGGGCCTTGGTTCTCTCGGATGGCGCATCCAGCGTCACCGGAAACTGGGCACTGACCGGCAGTACGTATACACCTACCCGGCACGGAAATCATTGCGTTCCGCGACGGGCAGGGCGAAGGAAATAACCGGACGGCAGAACACGCACACGAGGGTCCAGTCGACCGCGCCGACGGCGTCGCGGTGCTGCTGGACGTGGGCCAGGAGCCTGTCCCAGGTACCTTCTGCCGACCAGCAGCGGAAGCGTTCGTACACCGTCTTCCACGGCCCGTACGGTTCGGGCAGATCCAGCCAGGCCGCCCCGGTGGACAGCTTTCACAGGATCCCATTGACCACCTACTGGCGATCCCGCACCGGACAGCCCATCCGCGACGGAGCCAGCAACGGCCCGATCACCGCCCACGACTCAACAGGCTGGTGCCAAGTGACGTGGGGGGATGCGCAGGTCGCTGACGTGCGGGCGCACCGCGTCGGCCAGGTCTCGGGCCGGGCCTGGAACACGCGATCGACGCGGCTGCTGGTCCGCCGCATACGATACGTGCGTGCCCGCACTTGAGAAGGAACACGTGGTGCAGTTGTTGCGGCCGCTGATGCGGACGCGCACCGTGCTCGAGCCGGTCCAAAGCCCGCCCGAGCCACGTGCGCGTGGACGCCGCCCACGGCACGCCGCTCCTCCGGCCGTTCCTGCGCAGCCCCATGTGACCCGGGAGTTCGCCGCCACGCGGTTCGGCGGGTTCCCGACGGTGGAGGAGGGCGAGAGCTGGCCCCTGTGCGACGGTTGTGCCGACGACCTCACGTTCGTCGCGCAGGTCGACCACTCCCGCGACGGCCTGCACGACAGGCTCCCCATCTCGTTCTTCACATTCTTCTACTGCTGGAAGTGCCGCCCGTGGGGGCGAAAACGCGAGCGGGGCGGATGGCTTGTGCGTTCCTACACCGCACTGCGGTGTCCCAAGGTTCTCGTGCACGGCACCGAGCCCGACTTCGAGGAACGCCACGCGGTACCACGCCTGGAGATGTCTCTGCCCGACGCGGTGGGAATGCGCCTGCACTGCCCTGAACTCTGGGACCTTGTGCCGGGCGACAGCGGCTCCCACGAGGCGTGGGCGAACTGGCACGTCGTCGACCGCGCCGCGCTCGGTCTGACGCAGGAGCGCGCCCGAGCGCCGCACATGCGCAATGGGGCGGTGGCGATCGGCGGGTATCCGTACTGGGCGAACGGCGGGGATGAAACGCCAGTCTGCACGCAGTGCACGCTGTCGATGGAGCTGCTGCTGCAGATCCGGCCGAGTGAGCTCACCGACGCGATGTGGGGTGATGTCGGAACCTTGTATCTGTTCATGTGCCGAATACACACCCAGCACACAGGGCTGCGCATCCAGTGCACATGAAACAACGGGTCACCCCAGGTAGAGACCTCACACCGGCCCGACGGCCGTGCCCATGATGCCGTCCAGCGACACGTCATCGATCAGGTCCGGGAAGTCGCCCTCGCGACGCTGGCCTGGGCGAGGTGGGAGGACAAGTACCGGTACATCAACGGGGTATGCGGCAGCACGCCCTCGGAGACGAGCCGATACATGACCTGGCGCAGCGTAACGCCGCGCCAGAGCATCGGCTGAGATCCGGGCCCGGTGTGCGGGGTTCGCCGGGCGCGGGTCGTACAGGGCGCGACCGCTGGGCCACGGGAGAGCTCAGTGGTCAGGGCGACGCCGTCGTCGACTTCCTCGGTCCGCCAGCCGTGATGTTCAGCAGCAGGCCGTCCAGCAGACCGCCGACCAGTTCGGCGTAGGTCCGGCGCGGAAGCGGGGTGTTGGGGTCGTCGTGGTCGTCGCCGAAGGCCCGGCCGTTCAGCAACAGCTCATCGCCGACCAGCCTTCCAGTCCCCACCGATAGTGCGGGCACGATGGCCGGCGGGACCGACCTGAGCGGAGGCCGAGGACCAGCTTCGTCCGTCGGTACCGGGGCGGAGGTGCTCTCCTCCATCAACGCAGCTTCTTTCGTCCAGCTGACCTTCGCCGGCTTCCAGGTCTTCGGAGGGTATCCGGGGGCCTGGGAGGTGACTTGTAGTCACCTCCCAGGGTGGGTGTGACCGCTTGACGAGGGGCCTCTCGTCGCTCCTCCGTGGTGCGTGCCCGCTGCGTGCGCGTTGCGTACCAGCAGCCCCGTGGTGCGTTCTGGCGCGTCCCCAACCCTTCCGAGGACGTCTGACGCCTCCAGGTGATGCGTGCGATACGCCCGCACCGTACGCATCCCTGCTCTGACCTGTACGGAGCGTGGCCGCCGACGCCTTGGAGTGGAGAGCGGGGCGGCACCACTGAGGTACCGCACCATCGCCGAGAAGGCGTCAGGCGGGATGATGGGGCAGTTCCTCGTCGGTGCGGCCACCGATCCCAAGGGCCCACCGCGGGGACGGGGCCGCCGCCGGGCGCGAGCCGAGCACGCCTCGGGCTCGCAGTTCGTCGGGGTCGGGCAGGCGCTCTCCGGGGAGAACGTCGAGCAGGTCGGCCTGGGCGGCTCGGATGCTGTGCGCGGGAGCCTGGGGGCCTGCGCCAAGGGCACGGCAGACGGTCACGCCGTCATCGTACGGGCCAGGCCGGACACGGCTGTGACCCAGCCTGGCCGTTGTGACTGAGCGCTTCACCTGGCGAGTGAGTTCTCGAGTTGGCGGGGCTGAGCGCGGAGGTGGCGGGCCGGTTTGCTGGCCATGCGTTTCGCGCGGCCTGTCAGGAGATCCACGTTGGGTGAGGCTGACGATCCCATAGGGGTTCAATCTCGCAGGATCGCCCTTCCCGACCTGAGACGATCAGCAGGACCGAACGAATGAACGCAGAGGTGGGGAATATGATCGTTCTGGTACTGCTCGGCGTCTTGGCGCTTGCTGTCGGCGGGTGCGTATGTGTGGTGTGGGCGGAGCGTGGCGGGCCCCGCTGGGTCCGTGCCGTGGCCACCATGACGCTCGCCGCAGGCGAGGTGGTGCGCCGCTCTGAGAGGAACCGGCGCCCAGGCCTGAACGGGACCACCAGTGACGACGGCTAGCTTGATCCTTAACCTGTGCGGCGTGGACGCGGGGTTGTTGACTTCTTCGTCCGTCGTTTTGTGGGGTCCGTTTTGCCGACTGTGTGCACGTCGTGGCGTGGGGTCGGCCGGGTGCTTTTGCGACCGGGCGGCCGGCCTGGGCCGAGGCTAGAGGATTTCGGTGCTCCGGCAGGACAGGCCGTCTTTGGGCGGAGGTGCCGGAAATCGCGGCGGACCTGAGCGGGAGTGAGCCTGTCAGGCAGGCTCGGTTTCTCCCACGGCCGTCGGAGGTCGGCCGCCAGCGGGCGGGCCAGACGTAGTTGGGTGAACACGGCGAGGATCAGCCAGGTCCGCCGGTCGGCTGCTTCGGGGGTGCGGATCTTCGGGCAGGTCCAGCCCAGGGTCTGCTTGAACAGGCGGAAGGTGTGCTCGATGCCGAAGCGTCGTAGGAGCGCCTGCCACAGACGGTCGACGTCGGTTGTGGTGGCATCAGTGCCCGACCACCACAGCCACACCGGCTTCGGTGTCGCGCCGCTGGGCAGGTACTCGACCTGCAGGCGGATCGGTGGGTCAGCCGCGGGTGGAGCCGGTCCCAGGCCCGTGCGGTGGCGGTGCCGTAGAGGCGGCTCTCAGTGAGTGTCTGGAAAGACGGGACACCGGCGCTAGAGGCCCAGGCCCTCTGCAAGGGGCGGTAATCGACGGAACAGGCTCCGGCCTGGGAAGCCGCCGCAGGCGGCTTCCCAGGCCATGGTGGAACCTCAGCCCGACCGCGTAACTACCGCGCAACGTTGATGTTGTTCGGGGGATTGAATACGCAGAACTCGTTGCCTTCCGGGTCGGCAACGACGATCCAGCGGAAGCCGTGTTCGCTGAGTTCTTCAGAGAGCTTCGCAGCGCCGAGCCGTTCGAGGCGATTGACCTCGGACGCCAGATCTGCGGTGCCAAAGTCGAGGTCAAGGTGCATGCGGTTCTTGCCCTGCTTTGGTTCTGGGACGTGCTGCAGGAGAAGGGTTGGTGCAGGAGCGGGCCCGACCAGGCTCAGGTAGGGAGGTCCGTGGAAGCCGCGCCGGTAGTCCAGCGGGGCGAGCACGGCGAGCCAGAAGTTCGCTTGCGCTTCGGTGTCGATACAGTCCAGCGTCACAACGATCTGCATGGCGGAACGGTAGGAGGCTTGGTCCGTCCTGGCGATCTATTTTTTGGCAGCACCCGAGGTGGTGCTGCCGCTCTTCAGGCCCAAGCATCCTCTGCGAGCTCTTATGCCGGTGAGTCCCTTTTCGACCAGTCCTTGCGAGGACCGCTGCGGGTGATCCTCCGGGTCATCAGGGTGATGAGTGCCCAGGTCAGGTGGGCTTCGGAATGTTGTGGCAGACGTTCGTAGTCGCGGACGTTGCGCCGGGCCTTCATGATCCAGCCGAGGGTTCGTTCGACTTTCCAGCGGCGGGGCAGGACGACGAAGCCATTCGCACCGCGGGGCCGGGAGACCGTTTTGAGGGTCATGTTGAGGAAGTCTTCGGACCAGTTGACGAGTTGGCCGGCGTAGGCGGAGTCAGCCCAGACCTGCGTGATCTGCGCTTGCATGAGCCGTAGGCGCCAGAGGAGTTCGCGGGCTGCGTCGCGGTCGGTGGTGTCGGCGGGTGTCACCGTGATCACCACCGGAAGCCCGAGGGTGTCGACGGCGATGTGTCTCTTGCGCCCGTTGATCTTCTTTCCGGCGCCGAAGCCGCGGGTGGCCTTGGAGACGGTCTCTGCCCCTTTGACCGACTGTGAATCGACGATCAACGTCACTGGCCAGGCGCATCGGCCCTGGCCAGCGCGGATCTGCCGACGGAGTTGATCACGGAGGAAGGCGATGACGCCACGGCGGTGCCAGGCGGCGAAGTGGTAGTAGACGGTCTGCCAGGGCGGGTAATCGGCTGGCAGCGCCCGCCATTTGACGCCGTTGTCGACGAGATAGCGGATCGCGTCGACTATGTCACGGCGGTGCCACTTCTCCGGCCGACCGCCGGTCTTGGTCTGGCAGGCCGGGACGGGAAGCAGCGGTTCGATCAGCGCCCATTCCGCGACAGAGGTGTCGGAGGGATAGCGGCGCCGGCGGACAGAGGTAGGCATCAGGGGTCGTCCGGGGGTCATTTCGAGAGTTGCGCGAGGGTGGCGCGGACGCCGGTGAGCTGGGCGGATGCCAGCTGCGCCCATTCGTCGTCAGGATGACGCTGAAGGTGCGGGTCGAGCGTCCCCGTGATCAACCGAGTCAGGCGACCGAGGACGATCTTGAACTGCTTCTTCTCGTACTCGATCCAGTCGGCGGGCTTGTCGGAGAAGAGGTAGCCCTCCTTGCGGCGCCAGATGATCGGGGTGAGGTGTTCGGAGGCGCCGACGTCGCGCAGGTGACGGATCCCTCGGGCGACCTGGGACGGGGAGAGACGGGTTGCGGCGACCAGCTGCTTGGTCTGCAGTCCTGCGGGTCTGGCTTCCATGAGCGCGACGCGGACCAGGTCGCCGTAGTGCTCGGCAAGGGGCCGGGCCTGACCTGCGCCGCGGCTGCGGCGGGCCATGGGTCAGTCGCCTTTGAGGAGCTGGGCGAGCTGCTCGTCCAGGGTGAACGTGCCGGTGTCGAGCGCGGCCTCCAGCCAGTCGGCGGCCCCGCGGACCTTCGCGATCGAGCGGCGGATCGTCTCGGGTTCGTCGTCGCTGAACTCCTGGTCCCGCAGGCGGGGAACAAGCCTGCCCAGGGTGGCGACGTACTGGTGCGCGGAGCCGACCAGGTCGAGGTATTCCATTGTGTGCTCGATCTTGCGGACCGCGGGGACACGTTCACGGATCCGTTCACGGGCCTGTTCGGAGTTGTCGAACTGGGGCCGGTTGACAGTGAAGCGGGTGTCGTCGTTGCGCATCGCCTGCCGGGCGACGCGAGGACGTTGCAGCAGCTCGGAGGTGACCGAGGTGGCCACCTCGTCGTCGCGGGTGAGCTCCTTGACGACCTTGACCCGCTCAGCGGCCGGCATGCTCGTGGCCGTCTCCGAGTGATCAAGTACGACGAGTCGTACGACCTCCGAGGTAAAGATCAAGCTAAGACTTGTCCCGCAATGATCACCTGAGGGGCGCGAACACCGTTGCGCTGACGGCTCGCTCCCCTATCCGGTCATGTTGTGCAGTCGCGCTATCCCGCTCATGGTGTGGTGAACGCCGTCGCCATTGAGGCGGCAGTCGCGCAGGATCTTCCAGGTCTTCATCCTTGCGAAGACGTGCTCAACGCGGGCACGTACCCGCTTATGAGACTTGTTGTGTGCCTGCTTCTACTCGGGCAGATCTTCGCCCTTCCGACGTCGGTGGGGCATCACGAGCCCGGTGCCCGGGTAACCGCCGTCGGCGATCGTCGTGGTGTTGCCTACACCGGCTTTGGCCCCGGACTCCGCCCACGCCTTGCAGTCGTTGCGGTTGCCTGGCAAGGGTTGGCCGACCACGACGACCAGGCGACTGTCGGCGTCGATGACGACCTGGTGGTTGGTGGAGTACCGGTAGCGCCTGCTCGCCCGCGAGGGCGCCCGCGCCGTGACGCACCGGGTAGTCGCCGAGGAGGCGGGCACCACCCACGCGTCGGCCCGGTATTACTCCGGCACCCGCGACCGGCTCCTCGACGAGGCCCTGCGCCGGCTGGCCGCGCGTCAGATCGACGAGGTACAGAGCCGCCTGTCCCCCACGCCCGACGTCACACCGCCCGCCCGCGACGCCCGCCTGGCGCACTACCTGGCCGGCGCCGTCGACGACGACCGGGACGCGTGCATCGCCCGCTACAAACTGTTCCTGGAGGTCGCCCGGCGCCCGCACCTGCGCCCCGTCCTCGACGCGTGGGGCGACGCGCAGCGCCGGGCGTTCGCGGTCGAGCTGGCCGTCGCGGGGGCCGACGACCCCGAAGGCGACGCCGCGCAGCGCACCTGCTGACCCTGCTCAACGGGCTCATCCTGGAGCAACTGGACGCTCCCGAGCTCGACTTCGAGCGCACCCGGCTGCGCCCGGCGATCGCGCGCTACCTGGTCGGACCGGGATCCGGCGGCGCGATGTAGCGGGCGCCGGGAAACGCGTGCGCCGGTGGCGTGTACGCGCCCCGCTCCACGAGCCGCCGGATGTTTGCGCGGTAGATCTTGTCCGCCTCGGCGTGCCGGACCGGTTCGTCCGTCAGCCACAGGTTGGCCGGATGAATCGGTTCGTCGTACATCCGCCGGAAGACCTCGGTGCGCAGGTCCTTGAGCCAGTTGCTGTTGAGATTCATCGTCCGGAACTGCCGCAGCGCCTCGATGTCGACGATCCCGGACACGAAGGAGTTGTACCCGGAGACGGTGTGCCCGAGCACCGCCCCGTGGAAGTCGACGACGTGCGCGTTGCCGCCCGCGATGTCGTACGGGTGGTGGGAATCGGGCGTCGGATAGACCGGTCCGGCGTTCGGGCAGACCATGTACAGACTGTTGAAGTGGGCGTGCGCCCGGTTTTGCAGTAGCCAGGTGCCTCCGGGGTCGGGACCGGCCTGGGTCATTGGCACCGCCTCGCTGGGGCGGTACACCACCTCGGCGCCCTGGAGGGCCAGCGCCCGCACCGCCTCCGGGTATTCGCCGTCACTGCAGCAGATCGTGCCGAGGTTGCCGATGTCGTCGGTGCGCAGCACCGGGTAGAACGCGTCGATGCCGTCGCCGAAGAGTTCCACCCACCGGTCGTACACGTCGTGCGGCGTGCAGGAGCGTTCGCGGCACCATACGTGGTTCTTCGCCGCGCGGTGCACGATCTCGCCCGCCGGGGAGATGACGAACAGCGTGTTGAAGAACCGGTCGGGCAGGATCTCCGGCCAGCGCGCCTTGCACTGCGCGACGATGTAGGTGTCGTAGTGCCGGGCCAGCGCGGCCAGTCGCTCGGTCTCCGGACCGGGGATGTCGATGAACAGGTCACGGGCCGCGGTAACGTGCGGGATGTCGAGGATCTCGTCCGCGAATCCGGTCAACGCGCCCTCGGCCAGCGCGATCAGCTTGACCGGCATGTTGATGCCGACGACGGACACCGCGGCGTGCACGGCCTCCTCGACGATGTCGAGGTTGTGCGCGATCTGGGCGCGCGAGGTGATGCTGTGGACCACCGTCGACAGGCCGACGGTCAGGTACGGTGCGACCGGCTCGCTCATGATCCGCACCAGTCCATCGCGGCCAGCGCGTACGCGCGCGCGGCGCAGACGATCTCGTCCACCGCGCAGCGCTCGTCGTACGCGTGCGCCATCGCGAGTTCGCCCGGCCCGAGGCCGACCGCGGGGACCCCGGCGGCGCACAGCCACGTGGAGTCGGCCGCGGAGGGAAACGCCGCCACCGGCGGGCGGCCCGCCAATGGTGTGTCGACGGTGGCGAGTTCACGGGCGTCGGTGACCGCGGCGCAGAGCGGATGGGTCGCGTCGACCCGCGAACCCGGATACCGCAACGGCCATTCCACCACCGGCGGATGCGCGCGCAGCCAGGGGTCGGTGGCGGCGACGTGCGCGATGTGGCCCTCGATCTCCTTGCGCACGACTGCCTGGTCCTCCCCCGGCGGGTGGAACACCGCGTACACCATGCTCATCGAGTCGGGGATGAACGCCCCACTGCGCGAGTGGCGCGCGCCGCCGTCCACGACGCCGGGCGCGAGGGTGAATTGTCCCGGTTCGAAGAGCGGATCGAACTTGGTCACCGCCCAGTCGCTCTCCAGCCGGCGCAGCGCCTGGTAGATCACGAAGCCGCGGTCGATCGCGCTGGCCGCGACCGCCCCGGTCGTGCCGGGTCCGTACAACATCCGCCCGCGCATCGATGAGTGGGAGCTCTTGCCGGTCACCTCGATCCGCATCACGAGCAGGCCGGGGGTCGCGGCCATGACGGACAGAGGCGAGGCTCCGCCGGTCGGTTCGGAGACGATGGCCCCGTCCGCGGTGTAGCCGCGGTCGAGCACCGCGGAGGTGCCGAGGTGGTTCTCCAGGTTCTCCTCGCCGACGACCGCCTGGAGAACCAGGTCACCGCGCAGGCGCACCCCGGCCTCATGCAGCGCGCGGGCCGCGAACGCCTGCGCGACCAGGCCGCTCTTCATGTCGACGGTGCCGCGACCGCGGATCCAGCCGTCCTCGACGACGCCGTCGAACGGGTCGCCCGAGCGCCAGCCGGACGCGTCCCCGGGCGGGACCACATCGACGTGTCCGTTGAAGATCAGCGAACGCCCGCCCCCGGTGCCGTGGATCACCCCCACCGCGTTGTCGCGGCCGGGTTCAACGGCGAAGACGTCGGTCTCGGCGCCTGCTTCGGCGTAGACCCCGGCCAGCAGGCGCGAGACCTCCCCCTCGGCGCCGACCAGGTCGGCGTAGACCTCACCGGGGTAGGTCGGGGTGATGCTGGGGATCCGGACCGCGGCGGTGAGGGTGTCCAGCATCTCGCCGCGCAGCAGGTCGAGCCGGGTGAGCACCCGTTGGCGCGTGCTCGTCGGCGGGGCCCCGGGCACGCCCCTGTCGTGGTTCAGGCTCTCGTCCATGGTCACGCTCCCGTCGATGCCGGCTCGTCGCCGACGGTCCGCAGGTCACCGGTGTCGTGCACGGTTCGCCCACCGAGCAGCGTGCGCAGCACCGTCGTGCCCGCGAGATCGTCTGTGTCGCAGTGCAGCGGATCGCGGTCGACGATCGCGATGTCGGCGTGGTGGCCGGGGACCAGCGCGCCGCTGTCCGACCAGCCGAGCACCTCGGCCGCACCGGTGGTCCACATCGCGAACGCCTCGGCACGGGTGAGTACTTGGTCCGGACCGTCGTTGCGGTGGTCGCTGCCCGCGAACTCGTGCGTCTGGGCGAGCTTGATCTGTTCCCAGGGGTTCTTCGGCCCCCAGTCGGTACCCCCGGCGAGGTCGAGGCCGGCGTCCAGCAGCCGCCTGAGTGGCGTCAGGTCACGCCACACGTGGGTGCCGATCCGCTCGCCGTACATCGTGCCCTTGCCCCACGCGAAGCCGACCGACGTGGTGACCTGGAAGCCGAGGGCACGGTAGCGCCGCACCTGGGCCGGGGTGATGGTCATGGCGTGCTGAAGGATCCAGCGCCGGTCCCGGAAGTCGTGCTCGCGCACTACGCGTTCGGCGATCTCCAGGAACTCGTCGTGCTCGCGGAAGGCCCCCAGACACACGTTCGCGCGGATGCCGTTCTCGGCGCAGTAGCGGACGAACGCCTCCTCCTTGTCGAGGGTGATGAAGCGGGTACCGTGCGCCGGCCGGCCGAAGGGGTTCGTGTACGGCTCGTGGGTCGCGAAGTGGCCGGAGAAGCACGGGCCGCCGGGGCTGAGGGTGAGGCCGTTGAACCGCAGCAGGTCGTCGTCGAGGTCGACGCAGTGGGCGCCGAGGCGGTGCAGGCGCTCGGTGAACGCGTCGAGGCTCAGCGGATCGAACGGATAGAAGATTGCCGATTCCATGTCCCAGGTCGCCAGCACCCGGGCCGTGAGCGCGTCTGCGGCCCGCAGCCGGCGGTAGACGTCGATGTGCTCGGGCTCCATTGCGTGTGCCTCGTAGAGCGCGGTCACGCCCTTGGCCGTGAAGCGGGCCATCTCGTCGATCGTGCCCTGAACCGCGTCGGCGGGGTCCGAACCGGGCAGCTTCATCAGGATCTGGCCCCAGAACGGGTCGTACGTGTAGTAGTTGGTGACCGGGCCGCGCAGGATGCCGGTCGGGTCGCCGTGCTCGTCCTTGTCGATCTCGACGTCGCAGACCCGGTCCGGCAGGAAGCCGACCAGCCCCACGGCACGCAGTCCGGCGCTGTTGAACGCCACCACGGCGGGCATCTTGGGCGCCCACGCCTGAATCAGCACCGGGTGGTCGGTGGTGGCCCGATCCAGCGTGTGGCGGTCGGGCAGTCGTCGCTCCGCGAGATCCCGTTCGGAACGGCGGATGAAGTAGTGCGGCTCGCCGACCGGGGTGCACATGATCCAGCCGCCGACCGGCGTGGTGGCGGCCCTGGCACGGATCCGCTCGACGATGTCGGCATGGTCGACGGCGTCGGTCAGGTCGACCAGGCCGCCCGCGAGCCCCCCGAAGTGCAGCACGTGCGGGTGAGTGTCGATCAGGCCGGGCACCACCCAGGCGCCCTCCGCGTCGATCCGGTGCGCGCCCGGACCCGCGAGGCTCACCATGTCGTCGCCCGGCCCCGCAGCGAGTACCCGGCCGTGCTCCAGCACGACGGCCTCGGCTTCGGGGGCGGCCGGGTCCAGGGTGTGCACGCGTCCGCCGGTGATGATCGTCCTGGTCGTTGGCCCTGTGGCCGGCCCTGCCGTGGTCCCAGTCATTGCCTCGGGCATTCCCTTCCTCCGCTGCGACCGGTGTTCCCGATCACCGAGGCGAAGCTATGTCAGTCCCTCGACCCCGAACATCATTCCAATGTATGAGATCGCGCCTGTTTCGCTTTCCCGGATTCCTGCTAGAATCGCGCAAATCCGCTTCGAGGTTGTGGCGACAACGATGCGACTTCTTCCCGATAACGAAGACTCCTGGAGCTTCAAGACCGAGGCAATGACGTTCCTGGCGAACGTGGTGAACTGCTCCGGAATCGTCTTCTACTCTGTCGACGCGCGACTGAACGCCGTCGATCACGCGTTCCACCGGATTCGGCCTGTCGAGAACCGGAGCTACACCGCGCACTACCACCGCCTCGACCCGTTCCACCCGCGGCGCTTCGTCGGCCCCCGCCGACCCCTGGTGACCATGCGCGACCTGCCGGAGCGATACGAGCGCGGCGAGTACTACCGGCGCTTCATGGCCCCGCTCGGGTTCCGCCACGAGACAGAGCTCTACCTTTACAGCGGCGCGCGTATCGTGGGCGGCCTGTCCCTGCTGCGGACTGCGGAGCTAGGTGATTTCACCCCATCCGACCTGGGCTTTCTCGACAAGGCCCACGCATTCCTGGAGCACACGTTCCAGGCCGGCCGCTGCGCCGTCGAGACCGGTCCGCCGGTCGCCGCGTGGGGGCTCACCCCTCGCGAGCGCGATGTGGTCCGCCTGGTCTGCGAGGGCGCCGCGAACGCCGAGATCGGCGCCGCGCTGTTCATCAGCGTGGCCACCGTCAAGACGCACGTGCAGCACGTCTTCGAGAAGGCGGGAGTCCGTTCCCGGACACAACTGATCGCGCGAATGCGGGACGACGGGTAGCGGTTGCTCACGCGCCGCGCGTGTCGGCGGGCGGAAAAGATTGCTTCCCGTGCCCGCTGAACGAGTACGCCTGGGTCGTATCGGCGTGGAATACCGGAATATTCGAGCGGGCGAAATTGCGCATTACCGAGGCCGGACGGCGACACAAAGTCCGTGTGAAATACGCGCCGTCCTGGAATGCACTCGTGCGTAGACGACTCGGATCGAGGCCAAGGGACTCCGAAGATTTTCAAAAAGGCCGACCTCGCCAAGGACGAGATCTGCCCTCGGCGCCCAGGCTCGGCCCTTACCAGGTCTTCTTGCGGGCGGGGGTGAGGGAGCGGGCGCCGGTATCGGTGACGAGGACCTGGTCTTCCATCACTCCGCAGCCGAGGCCCTGAATGACGATCATCGGTTCGAGGGCGAACACGTGCCCGGGCTGCAGGACGGTCTCGCTCTTCCAGTGCAGGCTGGGAAGTTCGGCAATGTTGGTGCCGATGCCGTGCCCGAAGCCGGTGGGCCAGTAGTGGGCGCCGTAGCCGGCATCCTCGGCAATGCCCTGGGCGAGGTCCTGCAGGTCAGCGACCCGCGCGCCCGGGCGGACCTCGGCGAGGACAGCTTCGAACATGTCCAGTCCGCACTGCAGGATCTCGCGCTGGCGGCGACCGACCGTGCCGGCGCACAGGGTGCGGGCGGTGTCAGTGAAGTAGCCCTGGTAGTGGACGCCCATGTCCATGAAGACCAGGTCGCCGTCCTTGATCGGGCGCGGGGTCGGGTAGAGGTGCTTGAGTCCCGAGCGCGGACCGGCCGCGATCATGCAGTGGCCGACCCAGTCCGAACCCAAGGCCATCACCTCGTGCGCTGCCGCGGACAGCTCCAGTTCCGTCATGCCCGGGCGGACCAGTTCCATGGCCGCCTCCAGGCCCGCCGCGGTGGCCCGGCCCGCGTGCTCGATGAGCTCGATCTCGCGCGGGCTCTTGATCTGCTTGGCCTGCCAGAACAGCATCTGGGCGTCGGTGAGTTCGGTGCCCGGCAGGGCGGCGCGGATCTCGTCCACGACCGCCGCCGGGATGAAGCGCCCACCGACCACGCCGATGCGCGCACCGCCCAGGCCCCGTTCCAGGAGGAAGTCGCGCACGTGGCCGCCGACGCCCTGCGGGTCGGCCACCGTTCCCGGCAGGTCGCCCGGCCGGACGTCGGCGATCCAGGTGTGGTGGATGAAGGAGTGCATCGGCGCCGAGTGCAGGATCGAGTCGGTGGTCAGCATCAGCGGCCCGTCGGCGGGCAGCACCACGACCGTGTTGCCGATCGCGGTCAGGAAGTTGGATATCCACCGCACGTCGCCGTTGAGCCAGCCCGGGGCGCCGTGGACGACCAGCGCGTCCAGGCCGGCCTCGGCCATCCGCGCGCGAACGGCGGCCACGCGCGCGTGGTACTCCTCGATCGGGAAGGGGATCTCCAGCCACTGCTTGCGGCTCTCCCAGTCGAACGGGACACGGTGGTAACTCATGTCCAGCTCCGTGACCTGCCCGCTCATCGCTTTTCTCCTCATCGTTGTACTGTTCTCGTCCCGCCGACGCACGGGCACCGGCCGCCGTCGGGCGATACGGCCGGCGGCCGTCACCTGTGGGTCGGCGCCGCCTTCTCCAGGCCCCGCAGCACCTCGCGCAGGCCGTGGCACATCAGCTGCGCCGCGCCGTCCGGCAGCCCCGCGCACGCCTGGAGGTTGACCCGTTCGGCCACCGGCCACAGCCGCCCCAGCAGGTCACGGCCCGTGTCGGTCAGTTCCAGCCGGGTGATCCGAAGATCGGCCGGGTCCGGGCTCCGGGCGAGCCACCCGGAGCGGGCCATGCCGTCCACTGTGCGGGTGAGGGTGGTCGGGTCGACCGTGGCATGCTCCGCGGTCTCCTTCAGCGAGATCCCCGGCCGGAGCAACACCGACAGCAGCACCCGCCACTCCGCCACACGCACACCGAAGGCCCGGAACTCCTGGGCCAGCAGCCGGTCCCGCCGCCCCGCGACCTGGGTGATCCAGAAGAAGAGGTGGCTGTGCGCCACGTCCGCGGGCGTCCCGAGGTGCCCCTCTGAGGTCAACTCCTCCAGCGGAGGTAGCGCCTCGACCGCCGTGGCCGCCTCGGCCATGGGCAGGTGATCGTGCGTCTGCTCTGTGGACATGACGCGACACTATGCCCCAGTAGCTTGCAAACACAAATATGTAAGTTCAGACAACCCTTATAGATCCCGGGCATACTCCACTTCGACCACTCAGTAATTAATGCAGTTGCAGGTAGCCTGAAGGGGACTGAGGGCCACTCTGGCCGCGTGGGCCTCGACTGCCGAGACGGGTGCAATGACCGGTCGCCGGTGAAATCGGCGCCGAGTCCGGCGGTGTACCTGCGGTTCACGTGTCCCGGTGAGCGCGGCGCGTACGAAGTCCGCCAGCTGCACCGGAGCCCTGTCCCTGACGGGGTCCCAGCGGTAGATCAGGAAGGTCCACTGGCCTGCGCGTACGGGCCGGTCGGGGCCGGTTTACGCCTCGGCCCGGATGGTGGGCACCGCACCCAGCCAGGCACGGGGCCGGTGGTGACGCAGTGATCTTTCCGAAAGCCCCTGATCCACCTGGAGTGTTGGCTGTACTTCGCGGTGTGTGAGATATGCGGATGGGGGCGGGTTGACCGCTGCGGGACGTGAGCGCCGGGAGGCGGTACGGATGCAGGCGGCTGGGCTGTTCGAGCAGGGGATCAAGCCGCCGGAGGTCGCACAGCGCCTGCGGGTGAGCCGGAAGTCGGTCTATCAGTGGTACCAGTTGTGGCGGGACGGCGGTGTGCGGGCTCTGGCCTCCCGTGGCCCGAGCGGGTCGCGGTGCCGTCTGTCGTCGCGCTGTCCGGAGAAACTCGTTGCGTATCTGGAGCAGGGCCCGGCGGCGCACGGCTGGGTGGAGGACCAGGTGTGGACCGCGGCGAGGGTGGCCACGCTGATCGGCCGGAAGTTCCAAGTCTCCTACAGCGTCTCCGGGGCCACGGGGCTGATGCACCGGCTCGGCTTCAGCCCGCAGGTGCCCGCGCCGCGGGTGACCGATCGCGATGAACGGGCCGTGACGGTGTGGAAGGAGGCGACCTGGGCGGAGGCAAAAGAGCCCGGGCGGCCTGCGGAGGGTACATCTGCTTCGAGGACGAGGCAGGCTTCACCCGCCGGCCGCCCCAGGTGCGTCCTTGAGGCGGACTGCGGGTGAAGCCTGCCTCGCACCTGAAAGAACGTCCGCCGCTACTTCAAGCCCTCCCCCGAGGCGATCTCGGAGTTGACCAGCCTTTTCACCCCTCGCGACAGCAGACGATGAAGCACACATGGTTCGTCGCAAGGGGATGCCCGCCGTCAGTGCGCTTCCGGCCCGAACCGGCGCTTGTATGCCGACGGTGTGATGCCGGTCTCGCGGCGCATCAGCGTGCGCAGATTGGCAGCGGTGCCAAGCCCGCTGCGCCGTGCGACCATCTCGAACCGGGACTCACCTCGCTCGATCAACCGGCACGCCAGGGCGAGCCGCTCCCCCGTGAGCCACGTCAACGGCGTTGTGCCCAGTTGTGCCTGGAAGCGGCGATGCAGAGTCGCCGGACTGACCGCCGCACGCGCCGCAAGGTCCGACACGGTGAGCGGTGAGTCCAACCGTTCCTGGGCCCAGGCCAGGACAGGCGCCAGGGACTCGTCCGGCAGGTCGGGCATGGGGCGCTCCACGAACTGCCGCTGCCCACCGTCCCGGTGCGCCGCGAAGACCAGTCGCCGGCTCACAGAGTTGGCGACCTCCGCGCCGTAGTCGCGGCGGACCACATGCAACCCAAGATCGAGCGCAGCCGCGCTCCCCGCGGCGGTGAGGATGTCACCGTCATCTACGAACAGCACGTCTGATTCGAGCCTGACGGAGGGGAAGCGGGCCCGGAAGGAATCCGCCCACTGCCAGTGCGCGGTGGCCCGGCGCCCGTCGAGGACTCCGGCCTCGGCCAGTGTGAAGGCGCCGCTGCAGAAGCCGACCAGGCGCGCACCGCGGGAGTGTGCCCGTCGGACGGCATCGAGAACGGCGGGGCGTCGGGGCACTTCGGTGTCCGGGCGGTTGGGGACGATCAAGGTGTCTGCCGCGTCGGCCGCTTCCAGGCCGGCGACTCCCGTGAGCGTGAAGAATCCGTCTCGCATCAGGGTGCGGGGCTGGGGGGAACAGAGCCTGAAGTCGTAGAGATCACGGCCGATCTCCGGTCTGCGCAGACCGAAGACCTGGGTCGCGCAGCCGAGCTCGAAGGGGTTCGAGTTCTTGTCCACGATCACGACGACCCGGTGTACGCCCGCCGCGTGAGCTGCGTGAGAGGATTCTTTCGCCATGTGCAATTTCTAGCGCTCGCGGCGACCACGCGAAACGGCTCAGGATGAGCCCATGAACAGCGAACCCATCCCCCTCAGCAAGGCTCTGGCCTCCTTCGATGCCCTGTGGAGTCCCCGCATCGTCACGCGCGTCAATAACTATGACGTCCGCATCGCCAAGGTCGAGGGCGAACACATCTGGCACGTTCACGACGACACGGATGAGTTCTTCCTGGTACTCGACGGCGAACTGCACATCTCCCTGCGCGAGCCCGGTGGGGAGCGCACGGTCCCGCTCCCGCAGGGGGCGGTCTTCACCGTCCCCCGAGGCACAGAGCACAAGCCGCACGCTCCGTCCGGCGCCGCAATCCTCATGTTCGAGCCCACCGGGACACCGACTGTGGGCGATCGCCACGACGAGATCCCAGACCACGTCGACGCAACGACCGGGCACGCCCTCAACACCTGACCCCGACAGGCTTCGGACACGCCACTGCCCATGGCGTCAGCCTGTCACCGGGTCGGTTGCATTCACCGGCTGCCCGGCGAGAGCGGCGCGGAACTCAATCCTCGGCGGTGTCCGGGTCGCGCAGGGGGCGCATTCCGCCGGGCAGGTCGGGGAGCTGGAAGGAGTACCGGCCGAGCACGTTGATGTGATGCCGCACGAACGGGGAGAGCCGGGCTACGTCCTCGTCGCGGACCTCGGAGCCGTCGCTCCGGAGCTGGGTGACGGCGGCGTCCATGTAGTGGGTGCTGAGCGGCACGAGCGCGTTGAGGACCAGGCCCAGCGCGCCGATCTGGTCCTCCATGCCGTCCTGGTAGCGCTGGTAGAGCTGCCCCGAGCGGCCGTGGAAGATCTTCCGGGCCAGCGCGTGGCGGCCTTCCTGGAGGTTGGCCTGCGCCTTGATCTGCCTGCGGTAGGCGGGCTCGTCGGCCAGGCGCAGGACGTGCAGGGTCTTCGCGATCCGCCCGTAGTGCGCGATCGCGTCGCCGAGCGGGGTCGGCCGGCCGTCGCGGGACAGCATCCGGATGGCGTCGTAAGCGCGGACGGCTCCGGTGCGGATGGAGCCGATGATCCGCAGGATGTCCTCCCAGTGGCGCTCGATCCGGGCGAGGTCGATCCCAAAGCGCCGTAGTCCGCGGCGCGGTCGATGCGCCACATCTTCTGGTCGGGCAGGTCGGCGAGCTGCGGTGCGTAGGCGAACCCGGCCAGGGTGAGCAGCCCGAACACGATGTCGCTGTAGCTCGCAGTGTCGGTGACAATCATCTCGGGGCGCTTGCCGCCGTCGCGGTCGTAGAGGACATCCAGCACGTACCGGGAGTCGCGCGGGGTGCCGGCCACCACCTTCCCGCCTGCCCGGCCGCCTGGTCGTTGATCATGTTGAGCCAGGTGGCGCCGCCCCGGCGTCCGAAGTACTTCGGGTTCGGTCGCGCGTACACCGACGGCACGGGCACGACGAAGCGCGTCCCGTCCACCGAGGCGACCGGCCCCCGGCCGGACCACTGCCACCAGTCCGACTTCTGCGCGGCCTGCTGTGCGGCATCGCAACACCGCCGAGGGCACCGCGCCGCGGCATCCGCGGTGGCTGCGCTACCGCACCCTCACGACGGCCCTCATCCTCGGCGTGCGCCTCCCCTGCAGCCAGGCGGTACACCGTCGCCTCTCGTGCTGAGCGAGGTCGAGCAACTGCTCGATCATGTTTCGCCCCGGGCGAGGCCGAGCGGCTGGTGTGAGGGCTCTGTCCGGCGACAGGCTCTACGGTCATTCGCCGAGGCGAGTGAGGGGAAAGCGCGCTGCGGCACTGGTGAGCAATCGACAGATCGCGGGGCCGGGCCCACATCCGCAGCATCCATACGCGGCAACAGAGGTAGCCGCGGACGCGATTCTTCGTGTCGAGTACTATAGTGAATAAATGATCGATCATTGCTCAAATGCTGAGCGGAGGAGAGCTGAGTTGCCACTTCCCAAAAGCCCCACGAGCCCCGCAGCTCCCCCGTCCTCCAAAGCGACCAGGCCGGGCTTCTCACTGGAGCGGGTCCCTCTGCATGAACACGTGCGTACATTCGTCCTCGAAGGCCTGGTGGCCGGCCGCTGGGAGCCCGGGGACCGCATCGTCGAGCGCCGGATCGCGATCGAGCTGGGCATCAGCCAGGCGCCGGTGCGCGAGGCGCTGCGCGAGCTGGAGATCATGGAGCTCGTGACGTCTACACCCAACAAGGGCGTCCGGGTACGGGAGCTGACCTTGGATCAGCTCCGGGATGTGTACCTTGTGCGCGCCTCTCTGGAGCGCCGCGCCGTCATGCTGGCCGCCCCCCGGTTGGCCGGTAACGTCGCCGCACTGGAGCAACACCTGCTCGCGATGGGCCGCGCGGCCGTCGAAGGGGACATTGACGGCCAAGCACTGCACGGCGTGGCCTTCCACCGCACCATCGTCCACGCGTGCGGAAATCCCGTGCTTATCCGACACTGGGACTGGCTGGGCGTGGAGGCCTGGACCCGTCTCTCCCTGCGGTGGTTGCGCACGGAACTGCACGACAACGTGGAGGACCACGAGGAGATCACCGAAGGCCTGCTCCGAGGCGACCCGCACCTGGGACGCCTCATGGAACTACACGTCATGGACTACGCACACAAGTCGGGAATCACCTGACGCCGAGGACCCCCGTTCCCTGGCGCGGCTGCATCGGCGCCGATTCATTTGATCGATCATTGAGTATTACTGGATTTCCGACGCCACTGCCCAGCATTACGGCCTGACGGAGAAGGGATGAGCTGCCGTGTCCGTAACGGGGCCTTGTCCCATGATCTTGAACGCCGAGCCGGACAGCGACGCCCGTCGGACCGCCAGTGGTCCGCGAACGCTGAATGAGGAGGAACGTGTGTCACTGCTGGCCCGCATTCGAGGACCGCGCGATCTCGACCGGCTCACGCCCGGACAGCTGGCCGCACTGGCCCAGGAGATCCGGTCCTTCCTGGTGACCGAGGTCTCCAAGACGGGCGGCCACCTCGGGCCCAACCTCGGTGTGGTGGAACTCACCATCGCGCTGCACCGGGTCTTCGACTCGCCGCGCGACCGCATCCTCTTCGACACCGGCCACCAGAGCTACGTCCACAAGCTGCTCACCGACCGCCAGGACTTCTCCCGGCTACGGATGAAGGGCGGCTTGTCCGGCTACCCGTCGCGCGCCGAGTCCGAGCACGACGTGATCGAGAACTCGCACGCCTCCACCGTCCTCTCGTACGCCGACGGCCTGGCCAAGGCCAACCAGCTGCTGGGCAAGAACGACCCGGTCGTCGCGGTGATCGGCGACGGCGCGCTCACCGGCGGCATGGCCTGGGAGGCGCTCAACAACATCGCCGACACCAAGGACCGCCCGGTCGTCATCGTCGTCAACGACAACGAGCGCTCCTACTCGCCCACCATCGGCGGCCTGGCCAACCACCTCGCCACCCTGCGCACCACGAAGGGCTACGAGCGTTTCCTGTCCTGGGGCAAGGACGCGCTCCAGCGCACCCCGGTGGTCGGCCAGCAGCTCTTCGAGACCCTGCACGGCGCCAAGAAGGGCCTCAAGGACTTCATCGCCCCGCAGGGCATGTTCGAGGACCTCGGCCTCAAGTACATCGGCCCGATCGACGGTCACGACCTCACCGCCCTGGAATCCGCGCTCACCAAGGCGCGCGGCTTCGGCGGCCCGGTGATCGTGCACTGCCTCACCGAGAAGGGCCGCGGCTACCCCGCCGCCGAGAACAACGACGAGGACCGCTTCCACGCGGTCGGCGTGATCAGACCGGAGACCGGCCTGCCGGTCAAGAGCGGCGGCGGGCGGAGCTGGACCTCGGTCTTCGCCGAGGAGATGGTGGCGCTCGGCCGCGAGCGCGAGGACATCGTCGGCATCACCGCCGCAATGCTCCACCCGGTCGGCCTGGCCCCGTTCGCCGAGGCCTTCCCGGACCACATCTTCGATGTCGGCATCGCCGAGCAACACGCCGTCACCAGCGCCGCCGGCCTGGCCACCGGCGGCCTGCACCCGGTGGTCGCGGTCTACGCGACCTTCCTCAACCGCGCCTTCGACCAGGTGCTGATGGACATCGCCCTGCACAAGTTGGGCGTCACCTTCGTGCTCGACCGTTCCGGCGTCACCGGCAGCGACGGCGCGTCGCACAACGGCATGTGGGACATGTCGATCCTGCAGGTCGTCCCCAGCCTGCGGCTCGCCGCACCGCGCGACGCCGAGCAGGTCCGGGCCCAGCTGCGCGAGGCCGTCGAGGTCAACGCCCCGACCACGGTCCGCTACCCCAAGGGCGCGGTCGGCCCGGCCGTCCCCGCGGTCGGCAAGGCCGGCGGCATGGACGTGCTGCGCGCGGCGGAGTCCGACGGCCTCGGGGAGGCCAGGGACGGCCGCCTGGCCGACGTGCTGATCGTCTCGGTCGGCGCGCTCGCCCCGATGTGCCTGGAGGTGGCCGACCTGCTGTCCGCCCAGGGGATCAGCTCGACCGTGGTGGACCCGCGCTGGGTCAAGCCGGTCGACCCGGCGCTGCCCGACCTGGCCGCCGAGCACCGGGTGGTCGTCACGATCGAGGACAACGGTCGGGTCGGCGGCGTCGGCGTGGCGATCGCCCAGGCGCTGCGCGACGCGAACGTGGACCTGCCGCTGCGCGACTTCGGCATCCCGCAGGAGTTCCTGGACCACGCCTCGCGGCCAGAGATCCTCGCCGAGATCGGCCTCACCGCCCCTGACGTCGCCCGCCAGGTGACCGCCCTGGTCTCCCGCCTCGACGTCGTCGTCGAGGCGGGAGACCAGGGCGGGGACCCCGGCCGACGCACCCGTCCGGCTCTGCAACAGTGAACCTCGTTTCCCTGTCAAGTCCGGCGTGTTGATTTCTGTTCGGGAGGTGTGCGCCCGGTTGAGGACTGGCGTCGTGTCAGCCCGGATTCTGCGGGGCCATGGGCGACCTGCGCTTCGAGGTCAGGAAGAGGTGACGAAGCCGTAGGCTGCGGCGGAGTCGACCTGGGAGCGGGTACTGGTTGAGGCTGAAGCGACCAGATAATTGCAGCCGATGATCGATCATTGCTCAAAAGGAGCTGAGGAGAGTTGACTTGCCGCTTCACACGAACCCGACGACCCCCGCGACTTCCCTGCCCCCTGGAGCCACCAGGTCGGGCGCCTCCCTGGAGCGGCTCCCCCTGCATGAACGCGTGCGGGCCTTCGTCCTCGAAGGTCTGGTGGCCCCCGCTTGGCCGGGAACGTCTCCACGCTCGAGCGGCACCTGCTCGCCATGCATCAGGCCGCCGTCGAAGGGAACCTCGACGACCAGGCCCTGCACGGCGTGGCCTTCCGCCGCGCCATCGTCCACGCATGCGGAAACCGCGTACTGATCCGGCACTGGGACCGGCTCGGCGTGGAGGCCTGGACCCGTCTCTCCCTGCGGTGGCCGCGCACCGAGCTCCACGACAACACGGAGGACCACGAAGAGATCGCCGAAGGTCTACGCCGGGGCGATCCGCACCTGGGACGCCTGATGGAACTGCACATCATGGACTATGCACATGAATCGAGGAATGCTTGATGCCTACGACCGACGCTCAGAACCCCGCAGACGACGTACCGCCGCACCATGTCGCGCGGCTCGCCGACCCACGCACCACCACGCCCCCCGGCACTCTGACGATCTTCTCGGACATCTGGTGCTCCTTCGCGCACGTCGCCTTGCATCGCCTGCACAGCACACGGGAACGACTCGGCCTGACCGAGCGGATCCGGATCAACCACCGAGCCTTCCCTCTGGAACTGTTCAACGACGGGCCAAGTCCACGCCGTGGCACCGACTCCGAGGTCGGAGGGATCGCGCATATCGAACCGAACGCCGGATGGCAGATGTGGCGCTCACCCGACTGGAAGTTCCCGTCCACCTCACTGTTCGCCCTGGAGGCAGTGCAGTTGGCCAAGGAGCAGGGGCCTGCCGCGGCCGAGGCGCTCGACCTGGCCATACGCCGGGCGTTCTGGGCCCACAGCAGGCCCATCGGTGCCCGCTCGGAGATCATCGCCCTTGCTCGCGAAACCCCCGAAGTGCGTGATGAGCTGATCGCGGCAGGCCTGGACGACGGTCGGGCCCGTCGCCTCGTGACGCTCGACTTCGAATGCGCCCGCCGCCACCAAGTTCGGTGCAGTCCGCACGTCTTCGCGTCCGACGGTCGCGAGTGGGCCAATCCCGGCGTCGAGGCGACCTGGCACGGAGCCTACGGAACCGGCTTCCCGACGATCACTCGAGACGATCCGAACGCGTGGGAGACGATCCTGCGCACCGCCGACGAACTGGCCGAACAACGGTGATGCTTACAGACATTTGATCGATCATTGAACATTGCTGGTCAGTAGCGATTGATCGCGCGATCAGACGGCACATAGTTTCTGCAGAAAGAAATCAATCTTCCACAGTGAGGAAGATTGAGCACAAGGGTTCGACGACCACAGCTGGCCGGTTCCACCACACAACCGGCCGCCAAAAGGCCTATCCGGTTCCGTTCGGCCCGCGTCACAGAAGGGTGATCCCATGTCCTTGAACCACCAGTTGGACCAGCTGCCCGAACCCGATCCCCAGGAAGTGGCCGAATGGCTCGCTTCCGTGGACGGTGCGGTCGGCGCCGTCGGTCCGCAGCGCACAGGGCGACTGCTGCAGCGAGTCGTCGACCACGCGCGCCAAGTGGGAGTACCTCTGCCGCCGCAGTCCGTGACTCCGTACGTCAACACGATCCCGACCTCCGCTGAGCTGGCCTATCCCGGCGACGAGGCGATGGAAGCGCGGATCACGGCGTGGAACCGGTGGAACGCCGCAGTCATGGTCACCCGCGGCAACGAACGCGGCGGCCTGGGCGGACACATGGCCACCTACGCATCGGCCGCTTGGCTCTACGAAGTCGGCTTCCAGCACTTCTTCAAGGGCAAGGATGCCGACGGCAGCGGCGATCAGCTCTACGTCCAGGGCCATGCCTCCCCCGGTGTCTATGCCCGCGCCTTCCTCGAAGGGCGCCTGAACGAATCCGAGTTGGACAGATTCCGGATGGAGGCGGGTGGCGGCGGTCTGCCGTCCTACCCGCACCCGCGGCGGCTGCCCTGGCTGTGGGAGTTCCCCACCGTGTCCATGGGGCTCGGCCCGCTCTCGGCGATCTACCAGGCCCGCTTCAACCGCTACCTGCATCACCGCGGGATCAAGGACACCAGCCACAGCCATGTGTGGGCGTTCCTGGGCGACGGCGAGATGGACGAGCCGGAGTCCATGGCCGCTCTCGCCCTCGCCGTCCGCGAGGAACTCGACAACCTCACCTTCGTCGTCAACTGCAACCTGCAGCGCCTCGACGGCCCGGTACGCGGCAACTTCAAGATCATGCAGGAGCTGGAGGCCCGGTTCCGCGCGACCGGCTGGAACGTCGTCAAGGTGCCCTGGGGCGTGGAGTGGGACGGCCTGCTTGCCGCCGACGCCGACGGGCTGCTTCTCAACGCTCTCGACACCCTGCCCGACGGGCAGTTGCAAACCTTCGCCGCCCGCGACGGTGCGTACATCCGCGAGCGTCTGTTCACCGGCGCGCTCGCCGGACTCGCCCGCCCCTACAGCGACGAGGACCTCGCCCGGATCGTCGGCACCTCGCGCGGCGGACACGAACCGCGCAAGATCCACGCTGCCTACCGGGCCGCGCTCGAGCATCGTGGGGCTCCCACCGTCGTCATGGTCCAGACGGTCAAGGGCTGGACGCTCGGCCCCGGCTTCGAGTCGCGCAACGCCAACCATCAGATGAAGAAGCTGTCCGGCAAGGAGTTCCGCGTCATGCGCGACCTCCTTGAGCTGCCCATCCCCGACGCCCGGTTGGGTGAGGACCTGGTCCCGTACGCACATCCGGGAGCCGACTCCGAGGAGGTCGCCTACCTTCAGGAGCACCGCCGTGCGCTCGGCGGTCCGGCCCCGGCCCGCCGGGTCGTCGCCCGGCCGCTCCCCGCCCCCGCTGACAAGCCGTTCGCCGCGCTCGCCAAGGGCTCGGGCAACCAGGCGATCGCCACCACCACGGCCTTCGTCCGCCTGGTCAAGGATCTGATGCGGGAGAAGGAGACAGGCCCGCGCTGGGTACCGGTCGTTCCGGACGAAGCTCGCACCTTCGGCATGGAGTCGCTGTTCCCGTCCGCCGGTATCTACTCCCCCAAGGGCCAGACGTACGAGCCCGTCGACCGGGATCAGCTCCTTTACTACAAGGAGTCCACCAACGGCCAGATCCTCAACGAGGGCATCACAGAAGCCGGTTCACTCGCCTCCTTCACCGCCGCCGCGACCTCGTACTCCACGCACGGCGAGCCGATGATCCCCTTCTACATCTTCTACTCCATGTTCGGCTGGCAGCGCACCGCCGACCAGTTCTGGGCGCTCGCCGACCAGTTGGGCCGCGGCTTCGTCGTCGGCGCCACCGCGGGACGCACCACCATGACCGGCGAGGGCCTTCAGCACGCCGACGGCCACTCGCACCTCATCGCCTCCACCAACCCGGCGTGTCTTCCCTACGACCCCGCTTTCGCCTACGAGGTCGGCGTGATCGTCCGCGAGGGGCTCCGGCGCATGCACGGCGAGGACCCCGAGGACGTCTTCTACTACCTCACCGTCTACAACGAGACCAAGATCCAGCCGCCGATGCCGCAGGCTGAGGGCATCGAGGCGGGCATCCTGCGCGGCCTGTACCGCTACCGGCCCGCCGCAGCTGCCGCCGCGGACGTTCCGCGCCTGCAGCTGCTCGCCTCCGGCACGGCGATCCACTGGATCCTGCGGGCCCAGGAGCTGCTCGCCACCGACTGGCACGTCGCTGCCGACGTGTGGTCGGCCCCCTCCTGGACACTACTGCGCCGGGACGCCATGGAGGCCGAGGCCCAGGGCCGCACCCCGTACGTCACCGAGGCACTGGCCGACGCGCCGGGGCCGGTCGTCGCCGTGTCCGACTGGATGCGCGCCGTTCCGGACCAGATCGCCCCTTGGGTCGCGCAGCAGTGGACCTCCATGGGCACCGACGGCTTCGGCCTCTCCGACAGCCGGGACAACGTACGCCGCCACTTCGGTGTCGACGCCGAGTCCATCGTCGTGCACACCCTGCGCACGCTCGCTGCCCGCGGCGACGTCGAACCGGACGTGCCCGAACTCGCCGCCCAGCACTACGGCCTGACCGGGAAGGAGTGAACCACCATGTCCGTCTCTGTATCCCTGCCCGCGCTGGGCGAGCCGGTCACCGAGGGCACCGTCACGCGCTGGCTGAAGTCCGTCGGTGACGAGGTCGCCGAGAACGAGCCGCTGCTCGAGGTCTCCACCGACAAGGTCGACACCGAGATCCCCTCGCCCGTCGCCGGTGTTCTCCTCGAGATCGCCGTCGCCGAGGACGAGACCGCCGAGGTCGGCGCCAAGCTCGCCGTCATATGGCGGGTGGGTGGGGCGGGTCTGCCCCAGATCCGGGGTCTGGCACGGGAGTTGAGCTGGACTGTTGCGAGTGTGGTGGCCTGGGTGATCTCGTCGGGTCCGGCGAAGGTTTGGCCGGTGAGGGCGGCTTTGCGGAAAATGCGCCACCAGCCTTCCTGGAGGTTGAGCCAGCATGCGCCGACGGGTATGAAGACGTGCCGGATGCGGGGGTGGTCCTCGAGCCAGGTCCGGGTGGACAGGCTGTTGTGTGAGGACAGGTTGTCGGTGACTACGTAGATGTCGCCGACCGGGTTCGCTTGCTCGAGCCTCTGTAAGAACTGCTGGTAGAAGACGCTGTTGCGGGAGGACGCGGTCATGGTGACCTGCTGCCCGTCTCGGACGCGGAGGCCGCCGTAGACCAAGGTCTTCTCTGGCCCGCGGCTGTGGTCGAGTTCTGCCTTGATGCGGTGTCCGTCCGGCGACCGGCCCGGCACCGGCGGGAAAGTACGCGGGATCACCGGCCCGAGCTCGTCGACGCAGACGACCGTCGCATCTTCGGGCGGGCAGGTGTAGGGGCCGACGACCCGCGTCCTTCTCCCTCGAAATCCGGGTCCTTCGAACGGATCCAGGAACGGGTGCGGCGCCATCTGACGCCCTCGGCCAGCAGGATTCTGCGGACTTGTGAACGTCCTACCTCGATCCCGTGGCGGCGGGCGGCTTCGGAAAGGGCGTCGAGTGTCCATTCAGGTGCCCCCGATTCTTCCTCCGCGGCCAGTTCACCATCCTCACACCTGGTCAGACGCCCCTGCGGGGCCTGATTGACCAGCCCGACGATCCTCGACCGTTCCGCCTCGGTGATCCGGCGCGGACGGCCGGCCACCGGCCGGTCTTCCAACCCCTCCACACCCAGCATGTTGAAACGGTGCAGCCACCACCGCACCGTCTTTGCATGACAGCCCAGCTCCATCGCCTGGTAGAGAGGCTCTCGTGATCCGGGCTGTGCCGGCGGGCTCAGTCGGTCGTGTTCGGGCGGTCGGCGGCGGCGACGAGGTCGGCGAAGGTGAGCGGTTCGCCAGGGGCAGGGGCAGGGGCGGAGGCAGGGGCAGGGGCAGGGGCGGCCTGCGTGGTCAGGCCGTCGAGGGCAAGGTCGAGATGGCGGTGCAGCAGCGTGCCGTCCGCGTCGAGCCGGGAGAGACCAACAGGCAGGGGGCGGGACAGCCGGATCGACAGGAGGATCAGGTCCCCCACCCCCACCTCGTGGCGCAGCCTGCCGGATTCGTGCGCCGCGCGGATCGGGTGGTCGAGCGCCCCCGATGTGCGGGTCCGGCTCTCGATCAACTCCTGGTCGACAACGAGCCGTTCGAGCAGCACCGGGATCACCGCGCCCATCCGGAGGTCGGCTGCCGCGTGGACGAAGCGCCGCACCGCAGCGTACGCGCCACCCTCCTCCCGCGCCGCCTGGTGGGCCGCGGCCTCAAGGCGTGAGAGCAGGTCACCGGTGAGATCACGCACGAGTGCCTCGCGGTCGGCGTAGCGACGGTAGAGCGTGGCCGGCCCCACACCCGCCCGGCGCACGATCAGGTCCAGCGGGGCGTCCAGGCCCCGCTCCAGGAACACATCGCGGGCGGCATCCAGGATCCGTCGTCTGCTGCGTTCGGCGTCCGCCCGCATGAGATCCACCTTCCATCTATGAAGCGGAGAATTTCTCTCCGCCTATGCTAGCGTGCCGTAGGCGGAGAAAATATCTCCGCTTCACTTGAAAGGGGCTTCGCCATGAACGCTGGCGCGCTGAATGTCCGCACTGTCATCGACGGTGTCGAGTACGGGGACGATGCCGTTCGGCGGTGGGAGCTGGACCGTTCACGGGCGGCGCTCACCCTGCTGAAGCAGCGGATCGGGGACGAGCGGATGCGGGAACTCCTCGCCCCCGAACTCGCCGCGTCAGACACGGTGATGGCACCGCTTCCGAACGGGTCCGGAGGAGCCTGGCGGTCGGCCGTCACCGAAATGACAGTCGCCGGGATCGACGCGGACCGGTTCCTCACCTGGTGGCAGGGCCGGCTCGCGGACGGTGACCGGTCCGCGCTGCTCTCCGCCAACCCCGAGCACTACCTCGCCGACTCCAGCGGCGGAGTGGTCGAGATCATCGAGACCATAGGATCCAGCCCTCTCCGGTTCTTCCTCACCTTCCACGACGGTGTCGAGATCGCGGACGAGGGCCACGAGGAGTACCCCATACGCATCGGCGGCACCGGACGCCTCGGCGACGGCACGGAGATCGCCCGCGTCATGCATGAGTTCGGCGACGGCCCCGACGGCTTGCGCATCCGTCTGACCATCCAGTTCCCGGCCAACGCCCCTGAGCACGTCTTCGTCGGACATCAGTGGCACTTCGCCTGCGAATTCACCAACTGGCTGGAAGGCGCGCACGCCCAGGCCTGAGCCCCTTCCGCACGCAGGCGGGGATCCCCTGGCGATCAGGGGATCCCCGCCGCCAAGGGGACCCCGCGCCCCGGGCTCTCCTCGGCGCGGCCCAGCGAACAGCGATCCTCGATAGGACCACGCCCATGGCAATCACACCTTCGGCCGTGCCAGTACAGGCCGACCCGCCCACCACAGCAGAATCCGGCATCCTGCGTCGCGCAGCCTGCGAATTCGGCCTCACCGGCATTCTGCTGTTCTTCGTCGTCACCGGCGTGCGCTGGCTTATCGCACCCGACTCACCGATCTCCGTCCATGACATCCACTACGCTCTCGCCATCCTTGGCGTCGCCATCGGGGGGCTTCTCATGGTGTTCATGGCGTCCCCGCCCGGCCGGCGGTCCGGCGGACACCTCAACCCCGCCGTCACCATCGCGCTATGGCGGCTCGGTGCCTTCCCGGCCCGCGCCGTCGTCCCGTACGTCACGGCCCAACTGGCCGGTTCCGTCGCAGGAACGGCGCTCGGCCGACTTGTCTGGGGACCGGCAGTCTCCCGCGTCCCCGTCTACTACGCGACCGTCCACGCCGACCCGGCATGGGACGCCACCGCGATCCTCACGGCGGAGACCGGAGTCCTCGTCCTGCTGACCATGATGCTCTCCGTGCTCCTGGCGCACCCGGCCGGCCGCAGACTGCTCCCCTGCGCGGTGGGGCTCGCCACCGCGGTCATCATCGCGACCTTCGGTCCCCTCAGCGGCGGATCGGCCAACCCGGCACGACAGTTCGGTCCGGCGCTCCTGGCCCAGGACATCACCCACCTGTGGATCTACCTGCTCGCTCCGGTGCTCGGCGCGGTGCTGGGAGCAGCCCTCGTGGCTCTGGCCAAACCCCTGACCACGCGGCGGCTCCGGTGCTGACGGCGAGGGAAATCACCGATCGGCTATCGCTCCACGATGCTCTTGGCAGTCGGTGTGAACGGCGGCGCCATCTGCACGCTGATCCCGAGCGTCTCGGCTTGTACAGCGCCCAGTTCGGGTTCATCAGCCGCGAGGACGCGATGATCGCGCTGGCCGAGCCGGGCATCGACCAGAGCGTCGCCGGGCCCGCCCAGCGCGGCGGACGGATCTACGGCTCCACCACCGTCTACGGCGGTCTGGGGACCGACGCCACCGAGTCCGAGGCCAAGATGTTCGTCTGGGATGTCGCAGGCGAACGCAAGGTCAAGGAGTTCACCCTCGACCTCCCCGGCCTCGACAGCCCGAAGATGATCAGCGGTCTCAGCTTCGGCCGCGACGGCCTGCTGTGGGGCGCGGCCGACGGATTCCTGTTCGCGATGGACCCGGACACCCTCCAGGTCGTCAGTTACAAGAACGTCTACCCCGAGGTGAAGAACTACGGCATGTGGCGGCCGGTCTACCTCCGCTGGGGCGCCGACGGCCTGCTGTACACCACCCTGGCCAGCAAGCTCACCGTTGTGGACCCCAAGACCATGGACCACGTGACACTCGGCGACTACGACGAGGAGGTCGCCTTCATGACCCCGGCCCGGGACGCCGACGGCCACGAGAACATCTACTTCCTCGGCAAGACGGCGGAGTCCCGGCTGCGGATGCTCCCGGTGCGCCACGGCCTGGCCGACGCCGTGGCCGTCGACAACGCCGGCTTCGAGGTGGCGCCGCCGGACGACGGCGCCGTCCCAGGGTGGCAGGGCGGTGGCACCCTGTTCGCCCTCTCCCAAGAGCGGGCATACACCGGCAGACGCAGCATGAAGATCGCCGATGCGGCCCGGAGCGGCCCCGAGGCGTCGGCGGAGCTGACCAGTGAGCCGGTGCCGACTGCCGCGGGGGCGTACTACCGGGCCCGTGCCAAGGTATACATCGAGGACGGAAGCACCGACGATTCGGTGCTGCTGCTGAGCTTCCTCGACGGGGCCGGTCGGCCGGATGGCGAGCGCACCGCTCCGCAGCGCGGACCAGCGGCGCTGGATCGACGCGCGGGCCAGCGGTACGGCTCCGCCTGGTACGGCGTCGGTCCGCGTCTCGCTGTACTCGTCCGCGTGGAACCTCATGACCGGATACGTCGACGCGGTGAGCCTTCAACGGACCAGGCGCGGGTGACACCCGCGCGCGGACACCGGGCCACGGCGACCGTACGCCGTGGCCCGGTGTCGTCGATGCGGCGCTCAGCCCTCGCCGTCGAACTCGCACCGCACGGCATCACCGCCGACACCCTCGCACTCGGCACAGTCCGGACCCCGATCGACGGCGCCTTCCCCTTCGGCCGCGATGCGTTCGAGATGCCTATCGAAAGCGTATTCCGCTTGGCTGCTACTCGGTGCCCGACGAGAACGTGGGCCCGCTGCTGCTCGCCTCGGACGCCGGTGCGTACATCAACGGGGCCCGGATCGTCGTGGACGGCGGCGTGTTCGCCGAACAGATGCATTGATGGGCGTGGTGAAGGAGCTGTCCAAGGGCGCCAAGGATGCGCTTCATCTGCCCCGCCGCGTACGCGGCGTACGACGCTCAGCTCTGCCACCCTTTGGTGACCGGGTCAGCACAGAAGGAAACTTGACGCCATGACATACACCTTGCGCACCCTCGCCCCGGCCGACGAGGCAGCCGTGCACGCGCTATGGGCGATCTGCTTCGACGCCCCGCACCTCCCGGCGCTGCACGCCCTGGACTCCGACCGCCACCGGCGGACCTTCGTGGCCGCGCGCGGTGACAGGGTCGACGCCGTCGTCTGCTACGTGCCGCGGCAGTTCCGCGACGCCCACGCCCGGGTCGAACGGGTGGGCGGTATCGGCAATGTCGCCACCCGCCCCGAGGCACGGGGCCACGGCCTGGTTCGATAGCCGCACCGGGGCTCCGGTGCAACTGCGGACGCTGCAGACTGTCCGGCCTGCTGCTGGCTCCTGGGTGGTGGCGGGGATGCCGGCGGCGCGCAGGACCGGCTCCTGGCAGACGTGCCACCCGGGGCCGCGGTGAGGTCGTGGGTGCGGCCCGGCAGCGCAGACGAGATCCAGAGCACCTCGCCGGTGGGGTCGGTGACGACCTTCGGCACCGCCCACGCCTATGCCACCTCCACGCCCGCAGCTCGCGGTTCCTGCCCTCCCTGTTCGTTGCCGAGCACCGGGACATCCGCCCGCCGCGAGCGCCCTGGTGGCTCCTGAAGGCACTACCGGCCCAGCCGAGGCGGGCGGCCGTCCGAGGTCCTTCGCCTCGGCGGCACGCCGGGTCAGAGAATCGGGATGATGAACCCCAGGCACTCTTCGACGTGACTCACCGGCTGTGTCTCGTCCGAACCGCTCCATTCGATGAGTGCCGTGTCGATGGCGGTGGCGATAAGCGCAGCCAGGCAGGACAGTTCGCCTTCGGTGTAGGCCATTCTCGAGTTGGCGTCGATGAAGGCGCTGACGACTTGAGCGAGGGGGTCTCGCCCATAGGCTCGCTTCACCTGCAGGCCAGGGTTGTCCCGTACGAGCTGAAGCCGTGTTCGGAGAATGCTCAGCTCGCTCTCGGGAAGGGTCAGGGCTGCCTCAGTGGATGCTTTGATCCTTGCCGAGACTGAGCCCTGCTCCGGGGACTGTTCGAGTTGCGCGGAGAGCCGGCATGAAAGGTCGTCGAGTCCCTCCCAGACGATCTGTTGTTTCGTGGGGTAGAAGCGGGCCAGGCTGGACCGGCTGATCCCTACAGCGGCTGCAATCTGCGCTGTACTGACCTCTTCGAACCCGAGTTCCTTGAAAAGAGCCAGTGCAGCGTCTCTCACGCGGAAGCGGTCGATGTGAGCCGGCCGTCCCCTGGTGGCGGTCTGAGTCAAGGTTCCCTCCAGGTTATGGAACAGTGCCTCATTAATCCTATCCTCTCGCAGTGGTGACACGGTGGGCGGCGCCAGCGGGGCACTCGTCAATGCCTGCTGCAACCCGGCGGCCTGGATGTACTCGCGCGTGGATCATCAATGCCCAGCTGCCGCCCGCGCAGATCTACGAGCTCTCGGGGGAAGCCGATCCCGCCGTCCGGCTCGCCAAACTCGGGCCCCGTCGGCAGCTCGCCCAGGCCGGGTGGCTACGCGGGCCTCCAGAGACGCGGAGACCGACACCTCTTCCCTATTATCGGACAGCGTGCTAAAAATGCTTCCGCGAGGTTGCGCCGAACACCGCTCCGGCTCTGAGGCTCGCATCGCCGGAGCTTTGCCGAACGGTGTGAGCCCGCACCGGGTCGTTCGCATCAAGGTCAGGAGACATTCAATGGAGAAGTCAGGCGACCTTGCGGCGTCGGGCACGGACAAGTCAGCCGCGGCAGCGGTCAGGACTGCGACGTCCGGATCCAGGACGAGACCTGCCTGACATCGGTGCGTCGTTTCGCTGGACGAAACAGACATCCCGAGGGCAGGCGCACGGCGGCGGGCTTGCGCCACGGTGCACTCCTTTCCTTGTCCACGAGGACGACCTGGTCCGGGTGAGCGCGATGCTCGCCTACCATCCGCCGGTCTTCACGTCGTTCGCCTGCCGGTGCGACACCACGGTTTCTCAGTGATCTTCAGCAGCGACACCGCGGCGGCAGATGACCTCATGACTCTCGCTGAGGGCACGGATGTGCTCGTCCATGAGGTGAGCGACTTGGACAGGGTGGCTTAGCCCGCACTCCTCCAGCTCATGAGCGGGGGCACCCCGACGTCACCGTGACGGCGATGTGTCGCGCGCAGGAGGGTTCCCGGCGGAGTGATCGCCGGACGAGACGTCATGCGCATCCCCCCTCTGACCTCGATCCCCAGGAAAGCCATCGGCATGCGATGGCCCGATGAAGCACGCCCACGACTAGCCAGAAGGGACAGAGATGGACCATCTCATCGCGCACCTCGCGCACGTCGAAATCCTCACACCCAGGCTCCAGGAGAGCGTTGCGTTCTTCCATGACCTCGTCGGCATGGAAGTCGTCCTCGAACACGACGATTCGGTCTTCCTCAGGACGTGGGGCAACTACCTCCCCTACGACCTGATCCTCACGCAGAGCCCGGCGACGGGCCTCGGCCACATCGGATGGCGGGCCAAGAACGCCGGAGCCCTCGACCTCGCGGCACGCCGGCTCGGCGCGGACAACGGGGGCCTCGGCTGGCAGGAGCCGGCACCCTGGCAGGGAAGGGCGTATCTCTTCGTCGGGCCCAATGGGCAGAAGCAGAAGATCTTCTGGGAGGCCGAGCACTACCAGGCACCTCAGCACCTTGCCTCGCCTCTGCCTACCCGCCCGCAGCGCACCCCCGCCCGCGGAGTCGCCGCCCGCTACCTCGACCATGTGAACTTCCCCTCCGCAGACGTGCTCGGGGACGCGCAGTGGTATGAGAGGAACCTCGGCGTCTTCCTCACCGAATGGACGGAGGTGCCCGAGGGAGGCCTGACCATCTTCGCGACCCTGTCCACCGGTTCGGCATTCCAACTGGCCTTCCTGCGCGACGACTCCGGGTACCGAGGCCGGTTTCACCACTTCGCCCTGCAGGTCGACGAGCGCACCGACGTCATCCGTGCCGCCGAGATCTTCCGCGAAGCCGGGATCCCGATCGAATGGGGCCCGGGACGCCACGGGCACGGGGAGTCTTTCTCGGTCTACGTGCGCGAACCCGGAGGAATGCGTCTGGAGATCGTCTCTCCCGGCCTCCAGCGCATCGCCCCGGACCACAAGCCGGTCAAGTGGGCTCCAACCCAGGGATCCGCCGACTTCTACCTCAGCAACCCGCTGCCGGAGGCATTCCTCGAAGTCCTGCCGGCCATCTCGACCGCCGACCAACCAGCGTCCGCCATCGACGTGGCCGGACTCGGAAACCCCTGGGGCAACACGTGAGATTCGCAAACGTCAACGGCCGCTCCACCCTCGTCACAGGGAGCGCCACCGGCATCGACCTGGCCCGCGCCACCGGGGACGAGAGCCTCGCCGACCCGCGCACCGCGCTCTCCCGGTGGGAGGAGGTCACCGAGCGGGCAGCCAGGCTCGACCGCGGCTCGCCTTCCCCCGGGGCGACCGTCACCTGGAGCGGGAACAGCCTCATGTGCCCCTCACCGGCACCCGGGCAGATCCTGTGCATCGGCCTCAACTACGTAAGCCACGCGGTCGAATCCGGCCTCGCCATTCCCGATCACCCGTTCGTGTTCGCGAAATTCACGTCGTCCCTCGCGGCCCCGTTCGGACCGGTCACGATCGCCAACGACACGACCGACTGGGAGGCCGAGGTTGTGGTCGTGATCGGCAGGACCGCCCACCAAGTCCCCGAGTCCGAGGCGTGGGGCCATGTGGCGGGCATTACTGCCGGCCAGGATGTCTCCGACCGGTCGGTGCAGAACCGGCTGGGAGTGAACAGCCAGCCCAGCTTGGGCAAGTCCCGCCCCGGCTACGGACCGGTCGGGCCGTTCATCGCCACACCGGACGAGTTCGTTGATCCGGACGACATCAGCGTCAGCTGCACCATCAACGGCGAGACCGTCCAGAGCGGATCCACCAAAGACCTCATCTTCAGCATCCCGAAGGTGGTCGCCTACCTCTCGGACATCGTCGTGCTGCGGCCCGGCGACCTGATCTTCACCGGAACCCCGTCGGGGGTCGGCATCGGCCGCACGCCCCCTCGTTTCCTGAACGACGGAGATGTCCTCGAGACCACCGTCGGCGGGGTGGGGACCATGCGCCACGAGGTGCGCGCCCAGCAGCCCGGTCCGGCCGGAACGATGGCAGCGACCCAGTCGGGGACCAAGGAATGAACGCGGCATCGATCGACCTGGACGTCTGCGTCGTCGGATACGGCCCGGTGGGCCAGACGCTGGCGGCCCTGCTCGGGCAGAAGGGATGGAAGGTCGGGGTGTACGAGCGCTGGGAACTGCCTTATCCGCTTCCCAGGGCCGGGCATGTCGACGACGAGATCGTACGCATCCTCCAGTCCGTCGGTGTCGCTGACCGGTTCGAGGTGAGGGCCGTCCCGGCCACCGGGTACGACTGGGTCGACGGCAACGGAGACCTCCTCTTCCAGATCGACTGGGGCAAGCCCACCAAGTCGTCCTGGAGGTCCGACTACATCTTCTACCAGCCCGACCTCGAGGCCCTGCTGTCACAGGCGGCCGAAGCCAATGAGAGCGTCTCTGTCCACCGCGGCTGGGAAGCGGTCGGCCTCGAACAACACGAGGACCGGGTGGAGGTGACCTTCCGAGGTGGGACACAGGACGGACAGAGGTGGGAGCCGAACGGCGTCACCACGACAGTCCGCGCCCGCTACGTCATCGGTGCCGACGGAGCCAACTCGTTCGTCCGGAAGGCGGCCGGCATCACCTGGGACGACTTCGGATTCTCCGAGACGCTCTCCATCGTGGACGTCAAACTCCACGAACCGGACCGGAAGATCGCGATGCCCAGCTCCGGTCAGATGTGCGACCCCGAGCGTCCCGTGACCCTCTTCCGCTGGCTGGCCCGCGAGCACGCCCGGTGGGAGTTCATGCTGATGCCGGGAGAAGACCCCGCCGAACTCGTCAGTGAGTCCAACTGCTGGCGCAGACTCGAACGCTGGGGCGTCACCCCCGAGAACGCGACGCTGATCCGTCGAACCCTCTACACCTTCAACTCCCTGGTCGCCCACGACTTCACAAGCGGCCGGGCCATCCTGGCCGGCGACGCCGCGCACCTCATGCCACCGTTCCTGGGACAGGGGATGTGCTCGGGAATCCGCGACGCCGCCAACCTCGCCTGGAAACTGGACCTGGTCCTGAAGGGCACCACCTCGGACGGCATCCTGGAGACCTACACGCGGGAGCGACGGGACCACGTCTCCGAGATCACCCGGATCGCGATCGCGCTGGGCGCCGTCCTGTGCGAAACCGACCCGGAGAAGGCGGCCGCGCGAGACGCCGAGATCCGTCGGCACGGACCGCCGCCCGTGCCCCCGATGCCGGCCCTGACGGCGGGCTTCCTCGGCAAGGCCGACGGCAGTTCCAGCGCCCGTGGCCAGCTCGGAGTACAGGGCCTCATCGTCCACGAGGAGAAGGTCAAGCGGTTCGACGACGTGGCGGGATCGGGGTGGACGCTGTTCTGCGCCGATCGCTCCCTCGCCGAGGATGCCCGCCGGATCTGTGATGCGGTGTCCGGCTTCCTCACTATCAACGTGGTCTACGTCTCCAAAGCCCCCGTCAAGTTTCCAGGCTCCTATGTCGACTTCGACGGCACGTACGACCGGTGGTTCACCTCCTCGAACGCGCAGGCGATCCTCGTCCGCCCGGACTTCTACACCTACGGGCAGGCGAACACCTCGGCAGAGGTTGCCGATCTCCTCACTGGAATGATCAGCCGCTTGCGGAACCCTCTGGACGCAGCACCCAGTTTGTGCTGACGGCTGGGAAGTCCCAGGGACTGTGTCCGCGGCGTGTGCAGCCGCAGGTCCAACGCTGGCCGGGCGGCTGCCGAGGGCCCGGTCGGGTAGTCCGGCGACAGCACTTCCCCCACCCAGGACGGGACCGGCATCCCGCGCGCGCCCGGCCCCGTCCTGGGACAGCAGCGCGACGCTAGGCGGCGTCGCTGCCCCAACGAAGACATTCAAAGCCGTTTGCGAATTCGGACAACAATCTCGGCAAGGGCGCCGGGCGCCATGGAAGGAAGTGGTGGGCGGATGGACAAAGTGGTCGCATCGGCCGCGGAGGCCGTGGCGGACGTCCCGGACGGGGCGTCCCTCGCGGTCGGCGGCTTCGGACTCAGCGGAGTGCCAGGGGTCCTGATCCAGGCCCTCTACGACAAGCGCGTCACGGGCCTGGACGTGGTCTCCAACAACTGTGGGGCGATGGAGTCGGGCCTTGCGGTCCTGCTCGCCGCAGGCCGGATCGTTCGTGTCACCGGCAGCTACATCGGTGGCAACAAGGAGTTCGCCCGCCAGTACCTCGGCGGGGAGATAGAGCTCGAACTGATCCCACAGGGGACGCTGGCCGAGCGGCTGCGCGCCGGCGGCTGCGGCATTCCCGCCTTCTACACCCCCGCTGGCGTCGGCACCCAGGTCGCTGACGGCGGGCTGCCCTGGCGCTACGACGGCGCCGGCGGGGTGGCCGTGGTCTCCCCGGCCAAGGAGGTCCGCGAGTTCGACGGCGCGGAGTACGTCCTGGAGCGCGGCATCACCACCGACTTCGCCCTGCTACGGGCCGCGAAGGGCGACCGGCACGGCAACCTGGTCTTCAACAAGTCCTCCCGCAACTTCAACCCGTTGGCGGCCATGGCGGGCCGGATCACGATCGCCGAGGTCGAGCAGCTGGTCGAACCCGGCGAGATCGACCCCGACCAGGTCCACCTGCCAGGCATCTTCGTACAGCGCGTGGTGGTGCTTACTCCCGAGCAGGCCGCCGACAAGAAGATCGAGAAGGTCACCGCTACGCCCAGGGAGGTGAGGGCCTGATGGCCTGGACACGTGAGGAGATGGCCGCCCGCGCGGCCCGCGAGCTGCGCGACGGCGAGTACGTCAACCTCGGCATCGGCCTGCCGACGCTGATCCCCAACCACCTGCCCGCCGGCGTCCACGTCGTGCTGGAGTCGGAGAACGGCATCCTCGGCACCGGCCGGTTCCCGTACGAGGACGAGGTGGACCCCGATCTGATCAACGCGGGCAAGGAGACGGTCACCGTGCTGCCCGGCGCCTCCTTCTTCGACTCCGCCCTGTCTTTCGGCATGATCCGCGGCGGCCACATCGACGCCGCCGTGCTCGGCGCCATGCAGGTCTCCCAGAACGGCGACCTCGCCAACTGGGCCGTCCCCGGCAAGATGGTGACCGGCATCGGCGGTGCCATGGACCTGGTGCACGGCGCCCGACGGGTCATCGTCACCATGTCCCACGCCGCCAAGGACGGCAGCCCGAAGATCGTCGAGGAGTGCGACCTGCCGCTCACCGGCAAGGCCTGCGTCGACCGGATCATCACCGACCTCGGCGTCCTGGACGTCACCGAAGGCGGCCTGGTCCTCGTCGAGACGGCGCCCGGCGTCACCACCGATGAGATCGCCGGCAGGACAGCCGCGAAAATCAGCTGACACCGCACCCCGCCTCGTCATCGACACCGACAGGGCACGCGCCGGGGCGAAGCTCATCGCCACCAGGGCGCTGCGGTACGGGCCGTACGGCATGGCAGCCGACGACATCAACTACCCGCCCGCGGGCCTCCGGTCGGTGACGGCCGGGCGGTCGGCGGCGGCGACGAGGTCGGCAAAGCCCAGGGGAGTGCCCGGCGCCGGGGCTGCCACGGACCTGGTCGCTGCTGCCGTATCGAGGCCGTCGAGGGCCAGGTCGAGGTGGCGGTGGAGGAGGTCGCCGTCGGCGTCGAGACGGTCCAGACCGCCGGGAAGGGGGCGGGAGAGGCGGATCGAGAGCAGTACGAGATCGCCCATGCCCACGTCTCGGCGGAGCCGGCCTGACCGGTGTGCGGCGTCGATCAGGGCTTCGACGGTGCTCACGGTGCTGGTACGAATACGTGCGAGCTCTTCGTCGACCACGAGACCTTCGAGCAGGACGGGAACGACCGCGCCCATCCGCAGGTCCGCCGCGCCGTGGACGAAGCGGCGCAAGGCCGCGAAGGCGTCGTCGTCCACCGCGGCGGCCGCTTCGGCCACGCCCTCCAGGCGGACGAGCAGGTCGCCGGTCAGGTCCCGGACGAGCACCTCCCGGTCGGGGTAGCGCCGGTAGAGCGTGCCGGGCCCGATTCCGGCCCGGCGCACGATCAGGTCCAGGGGCGCGTCGAGACCGCGCGTCAAGAAGACGTCCCGGGCCGCGTCGAGAATCCGCCGCCTGCTGCGTGCCGCATCCGCCCGCACGGTGTACCGCCTTCCGTCACTCACCGAACCGGAGAATTCCTCTCCGCTATGGTATCGTCCTAGAAACGGAGATGAACTCTCCGCTTAATGTTCAATGTTGAAGGGAGCACGCCATGAACGGCGCGCTGACTGTCCGGACCGTGATCGACGGCACCGAGTACACGCAGGACGACGTCCGCCGATGGGAGCTGGACCGCGCCCGCACCGCGCTCGCCCTGCTCAAGGACCGGATCGGGGACGAGTCGATGCGGGAACTGCTCACCGAGGACCTCCGCGCGGCGGACGAGGCGATGGCACCGCTGCCGGACGCCTCGGGCGGCGCGTGGCGGTCCGCCGTGACCGAGATGGAGATCGGCGGGATCACCGCCGAGGAGTTCCTGACCTGGTGGCAGGGACGGCTCGCCGACGCCGACCGGGCGGCGCTGCTCGCGGCCAATCCGGAGCACTACCTCGCCGACTCCGCCGACGGGGTGGTCGAGATCATCGAAACCATCGGCTCCGGACCGCTGCGCTTCTTCCTCACCTTCCACGACGGCGTCGCGATCGAGGGCAAGGGCCACGAGACCTACCCCGTCCGGATCGGCGGCACCGGCCGACTCGCCGACGGCACCGAGATCTGCCGCGTCATGCACGAGTTCGGCGACGGCCCGCACGGCCTGCGCATCCGCCTGACGATCCAGTTCCCCGCACACGCCCCCGAGCACGTCTTCACCGGCCACCAGTGGCACTTCGCCTGCGAGTTCCTCAACTGGCTGGAGGCCGCGCACACGGCTCAGTGACGACGGCCGAGCGGTGGTGGGGAACCCCTTGCGCTGCCGGGTTCCCCACCCCGCGGTCCTGCCGACGCGCACCACACACCATCGAGGTCATCCCTCATGCGGACCAGAAAATCGCCGCCCAATCCGGACACGTCGCCGGGCCCGCCTCGGCGCACCCTTCGTTGCGCCACACACGAGTTCGGCCTCACCGGATTGCTGCTCTTCCTTGTCGTCACCGCGATGCGATGGCTGCTCGCGCCCGACTCGCCCACGGCCATCGGGAACCCGGACGTCGCGCCGGCCGTACTCGGCGCGCTCATCGGAGTGCTGCTGACCTTGCTCATCCTGTCGCCTTCCGGGCGGTACCCCGGCGGGCATCTGAACCCCGCCGTCACCGTGGCCCTGTGGCTTCTCGGGGCCTTTCCCGGGCGGGCCGTCGTCCCGTACATCGCCGCCCAGGCGGCCGGATCGCTGGCCGGCACAGCGCTCGGCGGCCTCGTCTGGGGGGCCACCGCCCGCCACGCCCCCATCGCGTACGCGGTCGTGGGGTCCGCGCCGACCTGGCACGCCGCCGCGGTGCTCACGGCAGAGGCTGGAGCCGTCGTCGCCGTGACACTCATGCTCGGCGCCTTCCTCCGCCGCCCGTCCTCCCGACCACTGCTGCCGTACGCCGTAGGTCTGGCCACGGCACTCATCATCGCGTCACTGGGCCCCCGCAGCGGCGGATCCGCCAACCCCGCACGGCAGCTCGGCCCGGCACTCCTGTCCGGGAACACCACACATCTGTGGATCTACCTGCTCGCCCCGGTGATCGGCGCATTCATCGGCGGCGGCATCCGGCACACGCTCGCCGCACGTGCCCACCGGGCACGGACCCGCCACGCCCTTCGCTACGCCCCTGGCACAGACTCCGGCTGATCAGCCCCCGCTCACGCGTGGGGTACCGAGCAGCCGCGCAGCACGACCAACCCCTTGCATCCGTGGAACCACCTCCCCTCCCGCGACGAAGCGCGCGATCCGCCCCGAACAGCGGGTCCGTGCCCCAGACACCTGAAAGGTGCCTCAAAGTATGTTCTCCACTTTCGATCTAGAGTTCGCCTGGATCGGCCTCGGCGCCGCCGTCGTCCTCATGGTCGTTCTCCTGGCGACCGACGCGCTGCGCAGCGACCACGCCCTCCCCCGGTGGAAGGACCCCTCCTGCCTGGGCTGGCTCGCCGTCGTGATGTACCTGTTCCACATCTTCGAGGAGTACGGCATCGCCGCCGACGGCGCCCGGCACGCCTTCCCCGACTCGCTGTGCACCACGCTCGGCCTGGGCACCTATCCCGACTGCGCGATCCCGACGGAGTTCTATCTCTTCGTCAACATCGGGCTGACCTGGGTCGTGGCGGTGCTCTGCGCCCTGCTCGCACGCAGGTACGTGATGATGGGGTTCGCGTTCTACAGCCTCGTCATCGTCAACTGCTTCTTCCACATCGTCCCTGCCCTCGTCACCGGAACGTACAACCCGGGGCTGCTGACCTCGGTCGCGATGTTCCTGCCCGCCTCGGCCTGGGTCGTCAACGTGTTCCTCAAACACCGGGAACCGACGCTCGGCGTGGGGCGCCTCCTGGGCATCGTCGGCGTCGGCATAGCCGTCAACGGCTCCCTGCCGCTCACGATCAACCTGTTCCTGAACGACGTCATCTCCGGACCGGTACTCGACCTGCTGCAACTCGCCAACGCAGGGCTCATCCCGCTGGTCGGCGCCCTCCTCCAGAGGTCCCTCCCCCGAACCCATGCCACTGCAGCGACGACCGGCGACAGGGTCGCGCACTGAAGGGACACTCCCCCGAGAGGGTCATGACCATCCTTCCGCCACCCACGGTGAGGGCCCGCAGGAGCTGCGGGGCCCTCACCGTGGGTGGCCGGCAGCCCCGACCTATGCCGCCGGGTGGCGACGGTGGTCGATCCGGATGCCCAACAGCGAGCCTGAGCTGCTGGAACTGATCGCGGATGTCCTGGAACATCAGCGAGGACGTGACCTGGGCGATGGCCTGAATGCAGGAGGCGCCGCCTTGCTGATCGCCCCGCTGGTCAACCACGGGCAGAAGGTGCTCTACATCCCCGGCCGCTCCGGCCACTACGCTTCGGGCTCCTACGCGGCGACGGGAAGACAGACGCGAAGGACGCCTACGTCATCGCCGATCGGGCCTGCATGCGACACGACCTTGAGCCTCTGGCAGTCGGGAACGATGTGTCGGTGGACCTGAAGATCCTCACTGCCCGTCGCTACGACCTGACCGCCGACCGCACCCGCGCAATGACCCGGCTGCGCGCACAACTCCTGGAATACTTCCCCGCATTGGTGCGGTCCTTCGACTACAGCCGGATCAAGGGAGCACTGGTCTTGCTGACCGGCTACCAGACCCCGGCTGCACTGCGCAGGATCGGCTCAAGCCGCCTCGCCACCTGGTTGAAGAACCGCAAGGTCCGCAGCTCCGCCTCGGTCCAGGCCGCCGAAGCCCAGCACACCGCCGTCCCCGGGGAGAAGCCGGCCACCGCCATGGTGGCCAAGCCGGCCAGGGAGGTAATGGCCCTCGACAAGGAGATCTCCGAGATCGACACCTTGATCAAGGCGCGGTTTCGCGAGCACCAGCACTCGGAAGCGATCCCCAGCATGCCAGGGATGGGCCCGCTGCTGAGCGCCGAGTTCATCGCCATCACCGGCGGAAACATGGATGCCTTTGGCACCTCCGACCGCCTGGACGGCGTCGCAGGGTTGGCCCCCGTCCCCCGGAACTCCGGGCGCATCAGCGGAAACCTGCACCGGCCACGTCGCTATAGCCCAAGGCCATGAAGTTACGGTCCGGGAGCCGACATCAAGATGTCGATGGTGATGGTGGCCTTGTAGGTGTGGCAGTCGACCTTGATGCTCTTGTCCCCCGGCCAGCCCCCATCCCACACCCTCAAAACCCACCCACCCATGTTCTCAACCAACCGTCAACATCCCAGCTCACACACCACCCAACACCCCGACTAACCACCCCAGCGTTATCACGTGCACGGAACGCAGCGATTCGATGTGCCGGGCGCCGAACCGCAGCGATTCCACGAGGGCCGTAGGCTCACCGGCGGTCAGCGGGCCCATCAGGCCGTCCACGAGCGGGGTGGTACCCGTGGACGTCTCCGCCGTGATCCGTACGGGCACCGCGGTGTGGTCGCGGGAGGGGACGAAGTCGATCCGGAGCACGACTGGTTCGCCGGCGGATCTCCAGCGGGGCGGCTCCGGTGCCGCCGGTGGCCCGGGCCTGCCGGAAACGTCCCTCGGAACCCCTGTCCTCCGCCCGCCAGCACTGGTGGTTTACCTGGTCACACGCCCCTCTTCGCCCGTGCTCACACCCCGTCAACCCAGCACGTCGTCACACCGTTCCCGTACAGGCGTACAGCCGTACGACCGCAAGTCTGGCCGCGCGGGGCCATGCCGGGTCCGCTACCCGCCGGCGCCGGAACCGTCCGTGCCGCAGCCCGATGGAGGTGGTCGGGCCCCGGGCTCTCCGGCTCCCGGGCCCGCCCCTCGCGAAAGGTCTCCCCCTGCCGACGCCGCCGGTGGTGACCGGCGAGGCGCCGACGGAACGCCGTCAGGGGGTCGGGGTCCGTCCCGGTGCCGGCACGGTGGCGCGGCCGTCGGCGAGGTGGACGATCTGGTCGGGGCGCCACCGTGCGGGGTCGCGGTGGGTGTCGATGATCCGGGTGCAGTCGAGGCCGTTGACGGTGGCCGTGACAAGTGCGTCGGTGTCGGCGTGCGGGTCGCCGACGCGGATGTTGTCGGCGATCGTCCCGTCGAAGAGGGGTGGGGTCCTGGTGGAGGATGGCGAAGCGGCCGAGCCGGTCCGCGGTGGCCAGATCGCACAGGTCGGTGCCGCCCAGGGTGATCCGGCCGCTCTCCGGGTCGTCGCCCCGCAGCAGGAGGTTCAGCAGGGTGGACTTGCCGCTGCCGGTGGGACCGGTGATGGCGGTGGTCGATCCGGCCGGCACGGTCAGCGACACTTCGTGCAGGGCGGGGCGAGCGTGACGCGGTCGATGTGGAGGGCGGTGTCCTCCGGCAGCGGGCGGGGGTGGGGCGATTCCGGCAGGGGCGGTGTGGTCACGAGTGAGGCGTACTGGTCGATCCCGGCCCGGGTGTCGCTGAGGGTCACCCCGAGGAGCACGAGTTCGTCGAGCGGCGCGGTGGCGCGCAGGGTCAGCAGCAGCACGGCGAACGCCTCGTGGGGGGTGGTGCCGAGGGTGACGCACAGGGCAAGCATTCCGACGGTGGGCAGGGCTGTGGCCAGTGCCGAGACGAAGGTGGCGGGGGCGCTGACGTCGTTGAGGCGTCGCAGAGCGGCGTGCTCGTGGTTCCAGGCGTCGGTCAGCCGACGCACCGCTCCGGTGGTTCCGGTCACGGACCGGTACAGCTCCTGGTGCTCGGAGAATTCCAGGAGCGCCTCGACCGAGGCCGTGCGGGCGGCTTGACGGCGTGCGTCCGTACGGGCGAGCGTCCGCTGGGCGAAGGTCTGCGCCGTGCCGGAGACCACGACGATCCGGTGGTGGGCGCGCGCCGCGAGGGCGTGGTCGTGGGTGGCCAGCACGACGGTGCGGGCGGGCAGGGCGAGCAGGGTGTCCATGACGGTCCGCGCCGTGTCGGGGTCGAGGGCGCTGGTGGGTTCGTCGAGCACGAGCACCGGGGCCCCGGTCAGCAGGGCGAGGGCGAGTCGTTGGCGTTCTCCGCCGGAGAGGGGCGCGGCCGGGGCGTCGAGCGGGACAGGCAGCGCGGCCGACGCCAGCGCGGCGCGTAGTTCCTCGTCGGTGGCGTGCGGGCGGGCGAGCAGCAGGTTCTCGCGGACGCTGCGCGGAAGGACCCCGGGCAACTGGGGGACGGTGGCCACTCGTCGTGCCATCGATTCGAGCGGCAGGTCCCGGTACGGGGTGTCCCCGAGGCTGATCGTGCCGTCGTCGGGGTCGGTGCCCCGGCTCAGCAGTAGCAGGAGTGTGGTCTTGCCCGAACCGCTGGGGCCGGTCACGGCGGTGACCGCGTGCGGCACGACCCATGAGGGGTCGTCGAGAAGGGGACCCGGGTCATCAAGCCCGGCTCGTCGCAGGAACTCGATGACGTCGATGTCGCTGCACTTCACTGTCCACCGGATCGTTGGCAGCGGGAATCTGTGGGTGAGCGAGTGCGTCATCACGTACGACGGGGTGCCCACCTACTCAGTGAGCATCATGGAATGTGCCCGCGGGCATGTGGTGCACGAGACGCAGTGCTTCGCGGACGCCTTCGGCGCGCCTGGATGGCAGACAGCACTCGCGGAGCCGAT